>NZ_CP107799.1:9283000-9993500 GCF_041431135.1 Streptomyces sp. NBC_00554
AACTCGGCCGCGGCGGCATGGGCATCGTCTGGCGAGCCCAGGACGAAGTCCTGGGCCGCGAGGTAGCCGTCAAGGAACTCCGCACCTACACCGACGCCGCCGCGCCCGAACTGGCCGACCTGGGCCGGAGGATGCAGCGCGAGGCCCGCGCGGCCGCCCGGGTGAGCCACCCCGGAGTCATAGCCGTGCACGACGTGGCGGAGGTCGACGGACGCCCGCTCATCGTCATGGAGCTGGTGGACGGCCCGTCGCTGGACGACGTCCTGCGCGAGCGCGGCACCCTGGACCCCCGCGAAGCGGCCTCCATCGGCGCCAAGGTCATGGACGCGCTGGCAGCCGCCCACCGCGCAGGGGTCCTGCACCGTGACGTGAAGCCGGGCAACATCCTCCTCGACCGCTCGGGCCGCGTCGTCCTCACCGACTTCGGCATCGCCACGATGGACGATCCCGGTGACGGCTCCACCACCCACCTGACCCGCAGCGGCGAACTGGTCGGCTCCCTGGACTACTTGGCGCCCGAGCGGGCCCAGGGGAACGACCCGGGCCCCGCGTCGGACGTCTGGGCACTCGGCGCGACCCTGTACGCCGCCGTGGAGGGATCGTCCCCCTTCCGCCGTACGTCGACGTGGTCCACGCTCACCGCGATCGTGGTCGAGCCGCTGCCGGAACCCCGGCTCGCCGGTCCCCTGGGCCCCGTCCTGCAGCAGCTCATGAACAAGCAGCCGGAGGCACGCCCGGACGCGGACCGGGCGCGCGAGCTGTTGGAGGCGGTCGCCGGAGCGCCCGGGGCGGACTCCGCGACGACGGGACTGAGGGTGCCGGAGCCGCGGCCGCGTGAGGCGACGGAACGGAGTGTCCCGTCGGTACCGCCGGGATTCGGACCGCCGGTGCCCGTCGCGCCGGCGGTGGCCCTCGCCGCCGTCGCCCCTTCTCCCGCGCCCCGCCGCCGAGGAGGCCGCGCTTTCCTCGCCGCCGTGGCCGTCATCGTCGTCCTCGCGGCGACCGGCTTCACCGTCGCGCTGCTGAACAGCCCGGACGACACGGGCGCCGCGGCTCTCCCGACGCCGTCCCACATCGGCGGGACGGCCCCTTCCGACGGCACCAGCCGGGGCTCGGTCGACCTGTCGGACGACGCCAAGCCGACCGAAAAGGGAGACGGGAAGTCCAAGGCCCCAGAGAAGAAGCCCACTTACATACCCGAGACCACTCCTGAGCCCTCGAAGGCCCCCGCCAACGGGGGTAGCACCGGCGGCACATCGGACGACGGCTCGGGAGGCTCCACCGACGGTGGTACCACCGGGAGTGGTTCAAGCAGTCCGACCACCCCTGCCGCCCCGGTCTGCGACCCCATCGGCGGCGGCAAGTACAACTGCCAGGTCTGGCGCACCGCCAAGTCCTACACCGCCTCCGGCGCCGAGGCAGGCGTCCTCAACGCTGGCACCAACTACTTCTACTGCCAGCAGGACCTGGGCCGCCGGGAGACCTACGGCGAGTGGACCAACGTCTGGTGGGCCAGGACCGACGACGACAGCGGCAACACCGATGTCTTCGTCAGCGATGTCTACATCCAGGGCGGCGACAACGACGCACCGCTCCCGGGCCTTCCGGTCTGCTGAGGCCGTCGAGGTCAGCGAGGCCGTACATACCCTTCGAGGCCGGAAGCAGTCGCGAGTCGCTCCTCGGCGAACAGTCGCGTGCCCCGCGCGCAGAGCGCCCTGTCGAAGCGCGCCCGGTCGCAGAACTCCTCGGGTGTGTCCCCGAACAGCTCACGCAGGCGCGGTGATTCGGCGAGAAGAGAGGTGAGCAGCGGACGCTCGCCCGGATGCCCGCGTGGTGTCCCGGTGCCGTCGTGGAGGACGCCGCGGCGGTTGACGTAGACGTACGCGCCGGGGAGGAGTTCGCCGGACTCCAGCTCGATCCGGAAGTCCTCCGAGGAGAGCCGGGCACGGTCGTACGCACCGGTCGGCGTCGTGACTCCCTCGCTCGCGTCGACGACCGCGAGCTGGGCCGCGTCGAGCCAGGTGATGAACAACTCGCTCACCGTTCCAGGTGTTTGGAACGGCGACGCCGACACATATCCCGTCAGGCTCACGTGGGCCGAGACGCCGACGCCGATACCGGTGACCATCGCCTTCACCATCGGGATCGGGGAGGACACCCCGAACTCCGCCATCTTGTGCCGGAGTTGGGCGGGGCAGGCATTGGAACCGACGGCCACCACGGGGACGCGGTCCTCGTACACCAGGCGCTTCAGGGGCAACAGCCGGTCGCCGTCCAGGAGTCCGGACGTCTGAGGCCACTTTCCCGGATAGCTCAGCGGATGGTCGCGGGGCGCTTCGGCGAGGCCGAGTGCTTCGAGCGTACGAGGGTCTGGGCCGGCCATGGCTCAGTCCGCGGGCGGCAGTTCGCCCGAGCCGCGGGTGATCAGCCGGGTCGGGAGCTGGATCCGTTCCGGAGTGATGAGGGTGCCGTCGAGCTGGCGGAAGAGGCGTTCGGCGGCGGTGCGGCCGAGGGTGGCGGCGTCCTGGGCGACGACGGTGACGCCGGGCTGGAGGAGGTCGGCGAGTTCGATGTCGTCGAAGCCGACGAGGGCGACCGGGCGGCCGCGCTCGGCGATGACGCGGACGACCGTCACGGTGACGCGGTTGTTGCCGGTGAAGATCGCGGTGACGGGGGAGGAGCCGGAGAGCATGTCCTCGGCCGCCTTGCGCACCCGCTGCGGATCGGTGACGCCCAGGGACATCCACGCGTCCTCGACCGGTATCCCCGCGTCCTCCATGGCGGCGCGGTAGCCGCGCAGCCGCTCGGCGGCGGTGTGGATGCGGGGCATGTCGCCGATGAAGCCGATCCGGCGGTGGCCGTGCGCGATGAGGTGGGCGACACCGTCGCGGGCCCCGCCGAAGCTGTCGGACAGCACGGCGTCGGCGTCGATCTTCCCGGCCGGACGGTCCACGAACACCGTGGCGACGCCCGCCTTTATCTCGGGCTCCAGATAGCGGTGGTCGTCACCGGCCGGAATCACGACGAGCCCGTCCACGCGGCGCGCGCACAGGGCGAGGACCAACTCCTGCTCGCGGTCCGGGTCCTCGGCGCTGGAGCCGTTGATCAGCAGCGCGCCATGCGCCCGGGCGACCTCTTCGACCGCCCGGCTCAGGGGCCCGTAGAACGGGTCCGCGAGATCCTCCAGGACGAGACCGATGCTCGCGGTGCTGCCCTTGCGCAGCACCCGCGCGCTGTCGTTGCGGCGGAAGCCCAGCGCGTCGATGGCCTCCTGGACCCGGCGCTCGGTGTCCGGGGTGACCCCCGGTTCGCCGTTGACCACACGCGAGACCGTCTTCAGGCCGACCCCCGCACGCGCCGCGACGTCCTTCATGGTGGGACGGTTGCCGTAACGGTTCTCGGATCGGCGGGCGGTCTCTGCCACGATGCGCTGTCCTGTCCTGTCGTCCACGGGATGCACTGGCCCACGAGAATGGTCGATGGGGATGCACAGGTCCATGGGGTTGTATGAGGATGTGGCGTCGAGCATAGAGCCTGGACAACGTTGTCAGATGCGGGAGAGACTGTCCACCGCATTCTCCGGCCTGCGCCTTCCCCCAGGGGCGCGTCGTCCTGTCCAGTTTTTCGGCCGGGGATCCGGATCCGCAGCGCGGCGGGTCCGACTCGACACCTCCTTGGGAGATCTGAAACTGATGCACACCGACCTCGTGGCCGCGCTCGACATCGGCGGCACCAAGATCGCCGGAGCGCTGGTGGACGGCCACGGCCGGATTCTCCTCCGCGCGCAGCGCGCGACGCCCGCGCAGGAGGACGGCGACACCGTGATGGGGGCCGTCGAGGACGTGATCGGCGAGCTGACCCTCTCCCCGCTGTGGGGCAGGGCAGGCGCCGTCGGTATCGGCAGCGCGGGCCCCGTGGACGCCTCCGAGGGCACGGTGAGTCCCGTGAACGTGCCGGGCTGGCGCGACTACCCCCTGGTCGAGCGGGTCCGTACGGCCACGGCCGGGCTGCCCATCGAGCTGATCGGCGACGGTGTGGCCATCACGGCGGCCGAGCACTGGCAGGGCGCGGCGCGCGGGCACGACAACGCGCTGTGCATGGTCGTTTCGACGGGAGTCGGTGGCGGACTGGTCCTGGGCGGAAAACTGCACCCGGGGCCCACCGGCAACGCGGGCCACATCGGCCACATCAGCGTGGACCTCGACGGCGACCCCTGCCCCTGCGGTTCCCGGGGCTGTGTCGAGCGCATCGCGAGCGGTCCGAACATCGCCCGCCGCGCACTGGAGGGCGGCTGGCAGCCCGGTCCGGACGGCGACGCCTCGGCGGCCGCGGTGGCCGCCGCGGCCCGCGCCGGTGACCCCGTCGCCACCGCCTCCTTCGAGCGCGCTGCCCAGGCGCTCGCGGCGGGCATCGCGGCGACCGCGACCCTCGTCGAGATCGACATCGCCGTCATCGGCGGGGGAGTGGGCAAAGCGGGGGACGTCCTCTTCGCACCGCTGCGCAAGGCGCTGGCCGACTACGCGACGCTGTCCTTCGTCCAGCGGCTGACCGTGACGCCCGCGCTGATGGGCACGGACGCCGGTCTGGTCGGCGCGGCGGCGGCCGCGCTCACCCGTAGGGCGAGCACGACCGCCGCCGGCGTGAGTGGCTGACCCGTCAGCAGCTGAGCGGCGCGTCAGCAGGTGAGCTGCGCGTCCGCCCAGTCGCCGTGGTCCGAGGTGATCCCGTCTCCGCCGTCGGTGACGACGAGACGCACCACCTCGGCACCGCTCACGTCGGCCGAAATCGCCTGCGCGGCCTGGGCGTTGGTGAGTACGCCCGTGGAGGCCACCTTCGTCCCGTCCGCCCAGATCTCGAACGCGACGGAACCGTCGGCGCCCTCCTCGTCGTCGACGCCCACCTGCGCGGTGACGGTCTCGCACGCCTTGCCGGTGTAGTACTCGACGGTGCTCTCCGCGTGTACGCCCAGCCCCTTGGCATACACGACACCGTTGATGGTGATCGGATTACCGTCTCTCGCCTCGTTCTCACCGTTACTGGTGTCGCGTTCAACTGGGCCCCACCCATTGGTCGTCGACAGCCATGGCAGGTCCCCGAGAGAGGAGACTCCCGAGGGTGGCGCCACGACCACGGACGCGGTCAGCGGAAGCACACTCTCGGCGCGTACACCGGTCGGCGAGCGGTAAGTCGCCTTCATTGTCAGGTCGTACGAGCCCGCGACCGTGCCCGCCGGCGCGGTGACCTTCCACGACGTACGCAGCGACCGGCCCGTCGGCAGGACGCTCGCGGTGGTCGGCGAAGCCGCCTTGACCTTCCATCCCTCGGGCCCGCTCAGCTTCACGGAGACCTGCTTGGCGGCCGTACGGCCCAGGTCGGTGACCGTCGACGTCAGCGCGACGGATTTGTCCGGCTCGGCCAACAGGCTGCCTTCCAGGCCGAGTTCGACGGCGGGCGGGTTCTTGGCCCACTTGGCGTCGGTGGAGACACGTACGAGCACCGTGCCGTGCGCCGGGACGGTCGCCGAGATCGTGCCCGCGGTGTTGTAGCTCTTGTGCTGCCACAGATCGCGCAGGGTGTACGCGCCCGCCTGCGGCAGGCCCACGGCCCCCGCGGTCGTGGCGATGCGCTGCGCGCTGCCGGTCTCGTTGAACAGCGCCACGGTCCGGCTGCCGTCCTTCATCTCCTTGGCGACGACCCAGCGCCCGCCCTCGGAGGAGAGCACCACGCCCTGCTTGCCCAGCGGGTCCTGGTCGACCGCGATGACCTCCTTGTTGTCGAGGATGTCGAAGGTCGCGTCGGACGCGGTACGCAGGTCGGAGCCGATGAGGAGGGGTGCGGCCATGATCGACCACATCGAGAAGTGCGAGCGGTACTCGGTGTCGGTCATGCCGCCGTTGCCGACCTCCAGCATGTCCGGGTCGTTCCAGTGCCCGGGACCGGCGTACTGGGCCAGTGGCAGGTTCTGCTTGAGGATCGACAGCATCGAGCCCCAACTGTCGCTGATGTCACCGGTCGTACGCCACAGCTGTCCGACGTCCGAAGCCCATTCCCAGGGCTTGTTCTCGCCCCACTCGCAGATGCTGTAGACGATGGGGCGGCCTGTTGACTGGGAGGCGGCTGCGAGAGCGTCACGCATGGTGTTGTAGCGCAACTTGGCGTCCACGCCTTGGTTGTTGCAGTTGTCGTACTTGAGGTAGTCGACACCCCAGTCCGCGAACTGCTGGGCGTCGCTGTACTCATGGCCGAGCGCGCCGGGGAAGCCTGCATCGTTGCATGTCTTCGTGCCCGCGCTGGTGTAGATGCCGAGCTTCAGGCCCTTGGAGTGGATGTAGTCGGCAACTGCCTTGATCCCATTGGGGAATCGCGCGGGGTCGGGCACCAACTTGTCGTTGGCGTCGCGCGAAGGCAGGGCCCAGCAGTCGTCCAGGTTGACGTACTCGTACCCGGCGTCCTTGAGGCCCTTCTCGACGAAGATGTCGGCGATCCCCTTGACCATGTCCTCGTTGAACTCGGCGCGGCAGTGCGTGGAGTTCCAGTTGTTGAAGCCCATGGGCGGAGTGAGGGCGAGGCCCTCGGCCAGTGTGGGGGAGACGGTGTCCTCGGCCGGGGCGGCCAGGGCCGGCGCGGCGAGGCCGATCGTGCACAACAGTCCTGCGGTGAACGCTCCGACCGCTCTTCGGCGGGCCGTGCGGGTGTGAAGGTGACGCATCGTTACGTCCTCCGAACACGCGAAAGATGGGATGACGTCATGTTCGCGTCATCGCTGCGCGTTTAAGGTAGGACGTGTTTGACTCTGTTGGAAGAGGGAGTGCAAGACCCGCTCGGGGTGACGGCAGTTGTTCGATATCTCGTCAAAACCCTTGACGTGGCGCCGATTTGGTGTGAGGCCCGACCCTCACGTTCGGTTGTGTTGGTTGCTACCTGGTGGAGAAAGGCGCGGCACAGGCCTCGTTGTAGGGGCTCGTCTTGCCCGAAGATGCGGCAGGACATCGGATGTCCCGGCTAAATCTCTTGCGTGCGGCGAGGGGGCCGGCGGAAACACGAACGTAGTCGCGGTGGAGCCCAACGCCTCGGACGCGGTACCGCGACGGCATCAACGACGCGTGGAGGCGAAGGGCTGATCCCACCCTCACTCGCAGCCGACGCCGTCCCCGTCACGGTCGAGGTGGCGGCCGTAGCCGGGATCTCCGGCCCGCACGGGGGCGGCTCCCGCCGCGCGGGCGGCAGCGCAGTTCTCGTAGTACACGTCGTCGCTCCCGCCACTGCTGTCGTCCGTGTTGCCACTGTCGGCGGCGGGCTGTGCGGTGACGGTCGTTCGCACGGTTGTCGTCGCCCGGACCGTCACGGTGGCGGCGGGCTTCGCGTCTGCGGTCTCGGTCGCGGTGGCGGTGGCGGTCGCTGTCGTGGTGGCGGTGACCGTGGCGGTCGGCTGAGGATCGGCCGACGCGGACTCCTTGTCGTCTCCGCTGCCGCCGATGCCTATGCCGAGGAAGAGCGCCAGAGCGAGCGCCGGCAGGACGAAACGTTTACGCGCCCAGCCTGGAGCGATGCGGGCCGGTGCGGTTGACGGTGGTGGTGTGTACGGGTTGGTCATCTCGTCCCCCCTGGGATGATTCGAGGGGGATGACGGTAGTGCTGGAGATGTGCCGGATGGTGCGGAGATGGCGTTGCGTGACCCACCCGTTACTCATGCCCTGCTTCGTAGTTGAACCGGGCATGAAGAAGCGAAGCATGCTTGCCATTGCCTCCCTGGCTGCCGGATTCGTCGTCGCGGCGGTCACGCCGTCCCATGCCGACACGGATGTACTGGACAACCTGGACGTCAACGACACGCTCAGCACCCTCGACCACACCGTCAGCAGCGACAGCCTGGCCGCGCACGAGGGCGCTCCGGGCCACAACAGCTGAGGGTTCGATCCGTGGCGCCGGTGTCCCTGGGCGGGGACACCGGCGCCGTGCTTTCGGCCCCCTCATCAGGGGCTGGTTTCCGTGGCAGGGTGAAGCGGGCAAGCCTCAGGGGGCCAACAGAAGAGGGGGAACCGTGATCGTCTGGATCAACGGTGCGTTCGGTGCGGGGAAGACCACCACCGCACGGGAACTGATCGAGCTGATCCCGAACAGCACGCTCTTCGACCCCGAGGTCATCGGCGGCACGCTCCCGCAGCTGCTGCCGCCCAAACGCCTCGCCGAGGTCGGCGACTTCCGGGACCTGCCGATCTGGCGGCGCCTGGTGGTCGACACCGCGGCGGCGATGCTCGCCGAACTCGGCGGCGTCCTCGTGGTTCCGATGACCCTGCTGCGCCAGGAGTACCGGGATGAGATCTTCGGCGGTCTCGCCGCGCGCCGGATCCCCGTACGACATGTGCTCCTCGCCCCGGCGGAAACGATCCTGCGCAAGCGAATAGCGGGGCGTGAGGTGCCCCCGGAACTGCCGGACGGTGAGATACGGGTGCGGCAGTGGTCCTACGACCACATCGAGCCGTACCGCGCCGCACTCGCCTCCTGGCTCCTCGCCGACGCCCACCCCGTGGACACCGGCGCGCTCACCCCGTACGAAGCCGCGCTGCGCATCGCCGAGGCCGTACACACCGGGGACGCGCCCGTCTGCGAGATCGTGCAGACCCCCGAACCCACCGCGGAGACCGTCGCCGCGGGGGTGCTGCTCTTCGACGAGCAGGACCGTGTGCTGCTCGTCGACCCGACGTACAAGGCGGGCTGGGAATTCCCCGGCGGCGTCGTCGAGTCCGGCGAAGCGCCCGCGCGCGCGGGCATACGCGAGGTCGCCGAGGAGACCGGCCTGCAACTGGACGACGTACCCGCTCTGCTCGTCGTCGACTGGGAGCCGCCCGCGCCGCCCGGCTTCGGCGGCCTGCGCCTTCTCTTCGACGGCGGCCGGCTCGACGACGCGGCGGTCCGGCGCCTGCTGCTTCCCGGCCCCGAACTGCGGGACTGGCGCTTCGTCAGCGAACAGGAGGCGGCGGATCTGCTGCCACCGGTGCGTTACGAACGGCTGCGGTGGGCGCTGCGGGCGCGGGAGCGTGGAGCCGCGTTGTACCTGGAGGCAGGGGTTCCGGTCGGCTGACCTCGTCGACATGAGGTGACGTCATGTGTCGTCTTGGCGCCGGGAGTTGCCGAGCCGGCGCAGTTCCTTCGCCGCTCAACGGGTCCCACGCACCGCTGGACCCCCCGGGAAGCGGGGGTCCAGGGACGGATGCCCGGACAGGTCCTAGTTGTGGGCCGCGCCGGCGGACGCGAGCCGGTGGGTGCCGAAGGCGCGGGTGGCCAGGCCAAGGGTTCGGGTCAGTGTCATCGCGACGGCCATCAGGATCAGGCTGTCCGTGATGGCGTCGACGGTGATCTGGTGGGAGATCATCCAGTGGCCGAGCTGTGTCCCGAACCAGTGCTCGCTGCCGTAGGAGAAGGCGGCCCGCGCTCCGATCACGACGATCCACAAGGACGCGTAGCCGGACCCCGCCCGGGTGACCGGGCGGCCGGTGCGCGGGCTGCTGTAGACACGCATGAGGCTTACGGCGGCCAGCCCGGCGAGCAGGCCCGCGACGACCGCGGCGATCTCCAGGGTCAGGCCGTCGCCGTGCGTGGTCAGCCCCTTCGCGAACAGCGGAACGATCGCGGCGGCCAGCAGCAGCGGGCGCAGGATGCGGAAGGCACCCACCTTCCGGTGCGAGCCCAGATCCGCTTCCAGTACGGCGAAGAGGACGAGGCCGTTGATGAGCATGGCTTGGCTGAGGGTGGACATGGCGTCACGGTCCTAGGGTCGGGACGCGGCCGATTCGGCCGGTCGGTACGGCGTGGCTTCGCGCTGTCACCACACTCGTCCGGCGCCGGTCGTGGGTCGCCGTAGCAGGGGGTGACCCGAGGGGTGATCCGTCGCGGGGACGCCCCTCCCGTGTCACCCCGCAGGTCATGCCGTGGTGTGACGCCGCTTGTGATCGGTCTCCGTAGCGTCGGCCTCGGTCGATGAAGCGAATGCAGCCGATGAAGGAGTCGTCATGAGCGTGCTTGTGGTCCTGGCCGTGATCGGCATCGTGGTGGTGGTGATCGGACGCCAGCTCGCGGGCGAACCGCTGCGCGGCAAGCGGGTCCTGCTGCTGCCCGCGATCCTGGCGGTCGTCGGCGTGTACCAGCTCTCCGGGCACGGCGAGCACCCCACCGCGCCCGACGTCGGACTCCTGGTGGCCGGCGCGGTGGTCGCGGCGGGCATCGGCGCCGGCCAGGGCTCGGTCATGCGGCTGGAGAACCGCGGCGGCGCCCTGTGGGGACAACTGCCCGTCATCGGTCTGTGGCTGTGGGGCGCTCTGATCGCCTCCCGGGTGCTGACCACACTCGTCGCGAGCGAGCTGCACGCCCATGTCGCGGCATCCTCGGCAGCGATCCTGCTGATGCTGGGCGTCAACCGGCTCGGCCAGGCCGCCGTGATCACTCGGCGCGCGCTGTCCTCGGGTGTGCCCTTCGCGCCGGAGAAGGACGGCAAGGTCTTCATGGGGAATCGCTTCGGGCGTCAAAATTGAGGTCCGGATACCATTCGAGTGTGCTGCGCAAGATCTCCTGGCTCATTCGCGCGGGCGCCTACGTCCTGGTGGGCACGGGAATCTTCGGCTGGTCGTCCTTCGGGCCGGTGGCGCTGCCTGTCACCGTCACCGCGTTCGCCCTCACCGGGCTGCTGATGTGTGCCTGGGCGGTGCTCGACCTCCGCGGCCGCGAGGACGCCGGGTGGCGGCCGTCGCCCGCACTGCCCTACCTCCTCGGCGCGATCGCAGTCCTCGCGGGTGGCGCGTCCGGAGTGCCCGACGCCACCTCGCTGGTCGCGCTCGCCGCACTGGCCGTGCTCGACGCCGGCAGCGAAGCGTCCCTGCTCGCGGGATGGGCGGTCGCCGGTGCCGGGGCGCTCGCCATCGAGATCGGCGCACTGATCGCCGGGGCCGGCACCGGCGTAGTGCTCGGCTCACCGCTGATCCTGCTGGTCGCCCTGCTCAGTGGCCGCAACCGCCGTGCCTACCGGGTCCAGGCCGAGCAGGCCGCGGCGATGCTCGCCCAGGTCGAGCAACTCCGCGCCGAGCAGCGCCAGGTGGCCGTACTCGACGAGCGCACCCGGATCGCCCGCGAGATCCACGACGTGCTCGCCCACTCGCTCGGCGCCCTCGGCATCCAGATCCAGGCGGCCCGCGCCCTGCTGACCGACCACGGCGACATCGAACGGGCCGCCGGTCTCCTCGGCGTCGCCCAGCGCATCGCCTCCGACGGCCTCACCGAGACCCGCCGGGCCGTGCACGCCCTGCGCGCCGACACCGTCCCACTGGACGAGGAGCTGGCCAAGATGGCGGCCGAGCACCGGCAGCGGCACAGCACGGACGTACAGTTCACCGTCGAGGGCGACCCGGTCCCGCTGCCCCCGGAGCAGACGCTGGCCCTGGTGCGTACGGCTCAGGAGTCGCTCACCAACACCGCCAAGCACGCGCCCCACCAGCCGGTGACGCTGCTCCTGAGCTACCAGGACGACGACGTGACACTCACCATCGGCAACCCGCTCACCGACTCCCCGGCCGGACCGGCCTTCCACACCGTCGACGGCGGCTACGGCCTCACCGGGATGCGCGAACGACTGCTGCTGCTCGGCGGCGCCCTTTCCGCGGGAGCGGAGAGCGGACGCTGGGCCGTGACCGCGAGGGTGCCGCGATGAGCGCCGGGAGACCGCTGCGGGTGATCGTCGCCGACGACCAGGCCAGCGTCCGCGAGGGCCTCGTCCTGATGCTCGGACTGTTGCCGGACATCGACGTCGTCGCCTCGGCCGCCAACGGCGAGGAAGCCCTCGCGCTGGTCGCCGAGCACCGCCCCGACGCCATCCTCCTCGATCTCCACATGCCGGTCATGGACGGCACCGAGACCACTCGGCGGCTCACCGCGGACCACCCCGAAGTGGCGATCGTCGTCCTGACGACGTTCGCCGACGACCGCTCGGTGCTGGACACGCTCCGCGCCGGGGCCCGCAGCTACCTGACCAAGGACGCCGACCGCCTGCACATCGCCCAGACGCTGCGCAGCGCCGCGAGCGGACTCGCCGTCCTCGACCCCCAGGTGCAGGCCACACTGCTGGCCGCGACCACCCCGCCGCCGGCCGCCGCCGCGCCCGAGACGGTCCCGGTCCCCGCCGCCGACCGTGAACCGCCCGACCACCTCACCCAGCGCGAGGCGGAGATCCTCACCCTCATCGCCCGTGGTCTGACGAACACCGAGATCGCGACGACGCTCTTCCTGAGCAACAACACGGTCAAGACCCACATCAACCGCATCTTCGCCAAGACCGCCTCACGCGACCGCGTCGCCGCGACCCGCTACGCCCGCGACCACGGCATGGGCTGACGCCCCCGGCTCAGCGCGTCGCCCGTGTGCTCAACTCGCCGCGTAGGTCCGCAGGAAGAGTGCCTCCGCGACCGAGAGGCGCTCCAACTCGTCCGGGGAGACGCTCTCGTTCGCCGCGTGGATTTGTGCCTCCGGCTCGCTGAGGCCGATGAGGAGGATCTCGGTCTGCGGGTACAGGGCGGCGAGGGTGTTGCAGAGCGGGATGGAGCCGCCCATGCCCGCGTACTGCATTTCCTGACCGTCGTACGCGACCGACATCGCCTCGGCCATCGACGCGTATGCGGGGGTGGAGGTGTCGGCGCGGAACGCCTGCCCCTGGCCGATCTGCTCGGTGCTCACTCGCGCGCCCCACGGCGTGTGCGCCAGCACGTGGGCCTCAAGAAGTTTGGTCGCCTCGGCCGCGTCCATGCCCGGCGGCACCCGCAGGCTGATCAGCGCACGGGCGCCCGCCTGCACGGACGGGGTCGCGCCGACGACCGGCGGGCAGTCGATGCCGAGGACGGTGACCGCCGGACGCGCCCAGATGCGGTCGGCGACCGTTCCGGAGCCGATGAGTTCCACCCCGTCGAGCACCTTGGCGTCCGCACGGAACGCCTCCTCCTCGTACTGGAGGCCGTCCCACACGGCGTCGTCGGCCAGCCCGTCGACGGTCGTCGAACCGTCCTCGGCCCGCAGCGAGTCCAGTACGCGGATCAGCGCGGCCAGCGCGTCGGGGGCCGCGCCACCGAACTGGCCCGAGTGCAGGTTCCCTTCGAGGGTGTCCACCTGGAGGCGTACGAGGGTCATGCCGCGCAGTGTCGAGGTCACCGTCGGCAGACCGGCCCGGAAGTTCCCGGCGTCGCCGATCACGATGGTGTCGGCGGTCAGCAGCTCGGGGTGCTCCTCGGCGTACCGCTCCAGACCGCCCGTGCCCTGCTCCTCCGAACCCTCGACGATCACCTTGACGTGCACGGGCACGCCGCCGTTCGCCTTCAGCGCACGCAGCGCGAGGAGATGCATCACGAAGCCGCCCTTGCAGTCGGCGCTGCCACGCCCGTACCAGCGGCCGTCGCGCTCCGTCAGCTCGAACGGCGGCGACACCCAGGCCGCCTCGTCCAGCGGCGGCTGCACGTCGTAGTGCGCGTACAGCAGAACGGTCTTCGCGCCCTCGGGGCCGGGCAGGAAGCCGTACACCGACTGCGTGCCGTCGGGGGTGTCGAGCAGCGCCACGTCCTGGAAACCCTCGGCGCGCAGTGCGTCGGCGACCCAGTTCGCGGCGCCCTCGCTCTCGCTCTTGGGGTATTGATCGAAGTCCGCCACCGACTTGAAGGCCACCAGCTCGGTGAGCTCCGCCTTCGCCCTGGGCATCAGGGAGGCAACGGTCTCGGCGACCGGATTCGACGACATGGGCACGCTCCTTGTGGGTGCGACGTTGTACTTCTGTGTACTGGTGATCGTGCGGTGTGTAAGCGTCTCCTGGTGTGCAGGGCGCCTACGCTGCCGATCCTCCCACAGTGGCCTGCGGCGATGGCCGCCGTAGGATGCGGGAGAAACGTGCGGCAGACGGCTGGACTGGGAGCAATAGACCATCGTGAGCAGCGAGAACTCTTCGGCGGACGACGGGCAGCGGGTGTGGGACGTCGTCGTGGTCGGCGCGGGGCCGGCGGGCGCCTCGGCCGCCTATGCGGCAGCGGTCGCGGGACGCAGCGTCCTGCTGCTGGAGAAGGCGGAGCTGCCGCGCTACAAGACGTGCGGCGGCGGCATCATCGGTCCCTCGCGCGACGCGCTTCCGCCGGGTTTCGAACTGCCGCTCCAGGACCGGGTGCACGCGGTCACGTTCACGCTGGACGGGAAGTTCACGCGCACCAGGCGTTCGAGGCAGATGCTGTTCGGGCTGATCAACCGTCCCGAGTTCGACCAGCAGTTGGTCGAGTTCGCGCAGAAGGCGGGCGCCGAGCTGCGTACGGGCGTCACGGTCTCGCGCGTCGAACAGCATGGTTCCGCCGTCCCGGACCGGCGTACCGTCGCCGTTGTCCTGCAGGGCGGTGAGACTGTCCTTGCGCGGGCGGTCGTCGGGGCTGACGGCAGCGCCAGCCGGATAGGAGCGCACGTCGGGGTGAAGCTCGACCAGGTCGACCTCGGCCTTGAGGTGGAGATCCCCGTGCCGGAGACCGTCGCTGAGGACTGGCAGGGGCGGGTCCTCATCGACTGGGGGCCCATTCCCGGCAGTTACGGCTGGGTGTTCCCCAAGGGCGACACGCTCACCGTCGGCGTGATCTCCGCGCGCGGTGAAGGCGCGGCCACCAAGCGGTACTTGGAGGACTTCGTCGCCCGGCTGGGGCTCGCCGGTTTCGAACCGAGCATCTCCTCCGGTCACTTGACGCGCTGCCGCGCCGACGACTCGCCGCTGTCGCGCGGCCGGGTGCTGGTGTGCGGGGACGCGGCGGGGCTCCTCGAACCCTGGACCCGCGAGGGCATCTCCTTCGCGCTGCGCTCCGGGCGGCTCGCGGGGGAGTGGGCGGTACGGATCGCCGAGGCGCACGACGCGGTCGACACGCGGCGCCAGGCCCTGAACTACGCCTTCGCGATCAAGGCGGGACTCGGCGTCGAGATGAGCGTCGGCAAGAGCATGCTCTCGGCCTTCGAACGCCGTCCGGGTGTGCTCCACGCCGTGATCACGGGCTTCAGGCCCGCGTGGAACGCCTTCGCCGGGATCACCCGCGGGTCGACCTCGCTCGGCGAGGTCGTCCGCTCCCGCCCGATCATCGGGCGCGTCCTGACCGCGCTCGACCGGTAGGCCCTGGGTCCCGGGCCCTGTGCCCTGTGCCCTGGGCCCGGTGGGGGTTACGGCTTGACCGTGATCCGGAACACCGGGTGCTTGGGCGCGGCGGCGAGCAACTCCTCGTCGCTGGAGTTCACGTTGACGTCGCCGAAGAACCTGCCGACCTCCCAGCCCCACTTCTTGAGGTAGGTGCGCAGGACCACCGGCTTCTCCTCGTCGGCCAGCTCGACCGCCGTGAACTCCTGGGTCCTGCGCCCGACCTGGAGCCGTCCGCCACCGGCCGCACGCATGTTGCGCACCCATTCGGAGTGGCCGCGGGCCGAGATCAGGTACGGGCCGCCTTCGTACGGGAGCGGGTTGACGGGAACCTTCCGCCACTCGCCGCTCTTGCGCCCCTTCACGGAGAGCTCGGCGCTGCCGAGGAGGCTGACGCCGCGGCGCGCGAGCCAGCCGACGAGGCCGTTCATGGCCCGGTCGAAGGGCTTGGGCTTGATGTAGTGGGCCGTCGACATGGTTCCTCCTGGTTTTGGAGAGCACTGCTCTCGCTTGACATCAGTGTGTACGAGATCGGTGATCCAAAGCAAGAGCACTGCTCTCGTTTTTGTGCGGCGCTCTCGTTTGTGTGCACTGCTCTGAAAACGTGGCACACTTCCCAGCATGAGTACCGCACGAGGGGCACGGGCCCGAGCCAGGATCGAGGTCACCGCGGCCATCAAGGACGAGGCCCGCAGTCAGCTCGCTGCGGAAGGCGCCGCCAAGCTCTCGCTACGGGCCGTGGCCCGCGAGCTCGGCATGGTCTCCTCCGCGCTGTACCGCTACTTCCCCAGCCGCGACGACCTGTTGACCGCGCTCATCATCGACGCCTACGACTCCCTTGGCGAGGCCGCCGAGTCGGCGCACGCCCAGATCGCCGGCGCCGCACCCCGCGAGCGCTGGATCGCGGTCTGCGTGGCGGCGCGCCGCTGGGCGCTGGAGCATCCGCACGAGTACGCGCTCATCTACGGCTCGCCCGTGCCCGGGTACACCGCGCCGGAGACGACGATCCCGGCCGCCTCCCGCGTGGGCCTGCTCCTGATCGGCATCGTCCGTGACGCGTACCAGGGCAAGGGTGTCGCCCGCTCCCGCCTGCCCGCCGATCTCGAACCCGAGGCGAAGCGGATGGCCGCCGACCTCGCGCCCGACCTCCCGCCCGAGGTCGTCACCGCGCTGGTGGCCGCCTGGGCGCAGCTCTACGGACTGATCGGCTTCGAACTGTTCGGCCAGTTCAACCGGGTCGTCGAAGACCGTGAGACGTTCTTCCGGCATGCTGCGGGCCAACTCGCCCACGGTGTGGGCCTGGTGTTCCCTCAGCTCGCCGGTACGGCGGTCAAGGGACCCAGCGGCTCCGGGTCCTGACGGAGGATCCGCGTGTGCAGTGAGCGCAGCGCGGGCCCCGGGTCCGCGCCGACGGCACCCGCGTCCGAGTCGTGCGGCTGCCTGTGACGATGCGGCCCGCGGGCCGTGCCGGCTGGTGGGCGCCGAAGCCGCTGCGGTGGCTCTATCGGGGGTTCGGGATCAGCGAAGCGGTACTCCCTGGGGAGTACGTGTGATCACCTCGCCCGGCTGACGCCGTGGGCGGCCTCTCGCGTCTAGCGTGAACGTCATGGAAGAGCAGCGCACGCCCAGGTCCCCGGCATGGGGCGGACCACCCCAGTGGTGGCGGCACGGGCCGCCGGGGTGGGGTCGAAGGGACGACGAGGAGCGCCGCGCCCGGTGGCCGTGGCGCTCGACGCTGCTGCTCACCGTCTTCGTGTTCGTCGGCTCCAGTTTCGCGAGCCAGGCCCAGGAGGGCGAACGCGCGTCCCTGGACCTCTTCGCACGGGCGCTGCTGCTCGTGGGGTGCGGGTTGCTGCTGTGGCGGCAGCGGCAGCCGGTGCTTGTCGCCTTCGGCACCGCGGCGGCAGCCATGCTCTACCTCGGCGCCGGATATCCGTACGGGCCCGTCTTCCTCACCGTCGCCCTGGGCTGCTTCAGCGCGATCGTCGCCGGGCACCGCCGAGCCGCCTGGACGGCCGTCGGGATGCTCTGGGCCGGACATGTGCTGGTGGCGCACTGGCTGTACCGGTGGCTGCCGCCGTCGGGGGACACGCCGGCCGACTGGGGGCAGGAGGTGGTCGTCGCCACCTGGATCGTGGCGATCGTGGCGCTGTCGGAGCTGGTCCGCGTACGCCGTGAGCAGTGGGCCCGCGATCGCGCGGAGCGGGCACAGGCCGCCCGACGGCGCGCCGACGAGGAACGGCTGCGGATGGCGCGCGAGCTGCACGACGTCCTGGCGCACAGCATCTCCGTGATCAACGTCCAGGCTGGCGTGGGACTTGCGCTCCTGGACTCCGACCCGGAACAGGCGCGCACGGCGCTCACCACCATCAAGGCGGCGAGCAAGGAGGCGCTCGGAGAGGTCCGCCAGGTGCTCGACACGCTGCGTGCGCCGGGGGACGCACCGCGCACGCCGGCGCCCGGTCTCGACCGGCTCCCCGAACTCGTCGAACAGGCGGGGCGCGCGGGCCTGACGGTCGAGATCCAGGGTGCGGCCCCGAAGCTCACGCCGGGCACCGACCTCGCCGCCTTCCGCATCGTCCAGGAGGCGCTCACCAATGTGGTACGGCATTCGGGATCGCGGCACGCGCGCGTGCTGGTCGATTCCACGGAGGGCGCGCTGCGGCTGCGTATCGACGACGACGGGCCCGCGACCGGCGCGGACGCGGGCGGCAGCGGCAACGGGCTGGCCGGGATGCGGGAGCGGGCCGCGGCCCTGGGTGGCACGATCGAGGCGGGCCCGCGTGACGACGGCGGGTTCCGCGTACTGGCCGAACTGCCGCTGAGGGCCAAGGAGGCACGGTGATCCGCGTACTGCTCGCCGACGACCAGTTGCTGGTGAGGGCAGGCTTCAAGGCGCTGCTCGACGCGCAGTCGGACATCGAGGTGGCCGGGGAGGCCGCCGACGGCGAGGAGGCGCTGCGCCAGGTACGCGAACTGCGCCCCGACGTCGTCCTGATGGACATCCGCATGCCCCGGCTCGACGGCCTCGCCGCGACCCGCCGCATCACCGACGACACCGACCTCGAGGACGTCAAGGTGGTCATGCTCACCACCTTCGAGCTGGACGAGTACGTCTTCGAGGCGATCCGCTCCGGTGCCTCCGGCTTCCTGGTCAAGGACACCGAGCCGGAGGAACTCCTGCGCGCGGTACGGGCGGTGGTCGGGGGCGACGCGCTGCTCTCGCCGGGTGTGACGCGCCGGCTGATCGCCGAGTTCGCGGCCCGCTCCAAGGAGCCCGCGGAAGTCGCGTCCCTCGCCGAACTCACCGAGCGGGAACGGGAGGTGATGGCCTTGGTCGGCATCGGCCTGTCCAACGACGAGATCGCCCGGCGCCTGGTCGTCAGCCCGCTCACGGCGAAGACGCATGTCAGCCGGACCATGGTGAAGCTGGGCGCCCGTGACCGGGCCCAACTGGTCGTGCTGGCCTATGAGTCGGGCTTGGTGCGGCCGGGCTGGCTGGGCTGACCCGCGCCCTCGCCCTTGCCGCCCGTGCCCACGCCACCCGTGCCCTCGTCGCCCGTGCCCTCGTCCTCGCGGCCGAAGCGGACCAGCACGCTGACCGCGCGTACGGCGAAGAGGGCGGCGGCGAGCAGGATCCCCGACGCGAGCAGCGCCTTGCCGACGGCGCCGGGGAGATCGAAGAGCAGGGCGGGACCGGACACGGCCCCGAACACGACGGCCGCCGCGAACGCCGCGCTGCACAGCGCGTATCCGATCTCGACGGTGATTGCGTCACGCTCGGCCTGACTGCGCCGCCCCCTGGTGAATTCCATCCGTCGAGTCAAACAGGCGTGGGCCCGGCAGGACAAGTGAGTCCGCCGGGCCCACGCCACCGAGGCGCCCCCTCAGTCGCGGACCGCCACGCGCTCCGCGCCCGCCTCCTCCTGGATGGACTGTTCCTGAACGGACTTGACGACCACGATCGACTCCGCGGTTCGCCGCGTCCGCAGCCCCGGCAGGGTGATCAGCAGACCCACGAAGGCGATCGCCGTCACCACCATGAGACCGGGCCGGTAGCTGTCGAGGACGGCCTGAGGTGAGGAATCCCCGGAGGAGTTCGCGGCCACGACCGCCGTCACGACGGCCAGGAAGATCGCGCCGCCCACCTGGACCGAGGTGTTGAGCAGGCCCGAGACCATGCCCTGCTCGTGGTCGTCCACGCCGTTGGTGGCCTGGATGTTGAGCGAGGGGAAGACCAGCGCGCAGGCCGCGCCGATCAGCAGCATGCTCGGCAGGATGACCGCCGCGTACACCGGGTCGAGGTCGACGCGCAGGAACAGCGCGTATCCGACGACCATCAGCGCGAAGCCCGCCGCGATGAGCCGCGGGGTCCCGAAGCGGTCGACGATCGAGCCCACCTTCGTGGAGGACAGTGCCACCAGTGCGCCGGCCGGCAGGAAGGCGAGCGCGGTGTGCAGCGCCGACCAGCCGAGCAGCGACTGCATGTACAGCGTCACCAGGAACTGGAATCCGACGTACGAGCCGAAGAACGCCATCGCGCCGAGCTGGGCCCGGATCTGGTTGCCGGAGCGGAGCACGCCGAGCCGGATCAGGGGACCTGCCGAGTGCTGTTCGACACGGACGAAGACGGTGAGCAGGACGGCGACGGCGAGGAAGGACAGCAGCGTACGGGCGGACGCCCAGCCGGCCTCCGGGGCCTGTACGACGGTGAACACCAGCAGCAGCATCGACGCCGTGCCGAGGATGGCGCCGGGTACGTCATAGCCGTTGTGGTTCTTCTCGCGCTCGCTGCGCGGGAGGAGCTTCAGGCCGGCGAACAGGGCGATGAGCGCGATGGGCGCGGGCAGCAGCATGGTGAGGCGCCAACTGGCCTCGGTGAGCAGGCCGGAGAGGACCAGGCCCATCGAGAAGCCGGTGGCCGCGCAGGTGGTGTAGATCGAGAGGGCGCGGTTGCGCAGCGGGCCCTCGGCGAAGGTCGTGGTGATGATCGACAGGCCCGCGGGCGCGGTGAACGCCGCGCTGAGGCCCTTGATGAAGCGGCTGGCGATGAGCAGCGGGCCCGAGTCGACGAGTCCGCCGAGCAGCGAGGCGAGTGCGAAGACACCCAGGGCCACGAGGAAGACCTGGCGGCGGCCCAGCAGGTCGGCGGTGCGTCCGCCGAGGAGGAGCAGTCCGCCGTATCCCAGGATGTAGCCGCTGACGATCCATTGGAGCGTCGAGGTGGAGAGATCTAGTTCGGAACCGATGGACGGCAGTGCGACGCCGACCATCGATACGTCGAGCGCGTCCAGGAACATCGCGGCGCAGAGCACGAGCAGGGTGCCCCACAGGCGAGGGGTCCAGCGTCCCTCGGTCGCGGAGTTGGTGAGCGGAGAGGTCATGCCGGAGACACTACATGCGCATGCATTCAATGCAAATGCATTTAATGCCGATGCAACAAAGCCGATTGTTTGCTACGGTGCGCCCATGGCGGCGAAGAAGGCCGAGCAAGGGCTCGTGAACCAGTGGCGCGACATCCTCGCGGTGCATGCGCGCACTCTCTGTGAGCTGGACCGTGAACTGCACCGACACGGCCTCGGCGCCAGCGACTTCGAGGTGCTCGACGTGCTGGCCGAGGGTGTCGCCTCGGACGGCGGCCCGTCCTACCGCGTGCAGGAGATCGCCGATCGCGTCCATCTGAGCCAGAGCGCGCTGTCCCGGCTGATCGCCCGCCTGGAGAGGGACGGTCTCGTGACGCGCGGTATGTGTGCGGAGGACCGGCGCGGTGTGCGCGTCTGCCTCACGCCGAAGGGGCGCGACCTGCACGGCGAGGTGCTGCCGTTGCAGCGCGCGGTGCTGACGCGGATGCTGGCGCAGGAGTAACTCCCGGAGCACTGAAGGTGTCCCGCTCTCCTACGCAGCCTGGCGCGCCTCGGCGAACAGACGGCAGGAGCCGCCGGGCGCGCCCCCGACGGCTCCTGTTCGTACACGAAATCGGTTGTTCTCAGTTCGGCTGAGCGGAGAACTCGGGCACGCGCCCTGTCGCAGCGGCGGTGGTCCTCGGTTCCAGGAGCCGTTCGGCGAGGTAGCCGAAGAGCAGTCCGAAGGTGGCCCACAGCACGGCCTGGATGCCGATGGACGCCAGCCGGAACTCCCACAGGTCCGTGGCCGGGAAACCCTTGGGAGTGTTCTCCCCGGCCGGAAGGAAGACCATGGCGACGCCGACCGCCGCCATGAAGGCCGCCCCGGCCGCGATGGAGGCGTTCCAGTTGCCCCATCCCGGAGCCAGCCGCCGGCCAAGGAGGACCGCGGCGACGCCCAGGAGCACGCTCAGCGCGATCATGAGGACGAACAGGATGGTGCGCTTGCCGATCGTGTCGGGATTGCCCACGGCGGGAGGGCTGGCAGGGTACTTGAGGATGGGCACCAGGTAGACGGTGAGGAACCCGGCGAGGGCGGTGAGCGCCGCCGTCGCCCTGGCTCCGAACCGGCCGATCCGGCCGAGCGCGAAGCAGAACGCGAGCGCCGCGATGCCGCCGATGGCCACGCCGAACACGAGGACGCCGGTGGCGAGCCCCACTGTCGACTGCACGGAACGACTGACGAGTTCCTCGCCGTGCTCATGGGAGTTGGCCGACTCGAAGGCGATGGCCGCATCCACGGGGCCTTCGCCCACAAGGTAGGCGAAGACGAAGGCGAGCACGCCCGCGGCGAGGCCCGCGAGCATGCCGCGGACCAGCAGGGTGCGTACGTTGACGGAGTTCATCGGTTTGTCTCCGTCTCAGTGGCAGGGGAAGCCGAGCAGGTGCCGACCGTCGTGGACCCACTCGTGCACGCCCTCGCCGGAGATCAGCGCGGTGGCACCCTGCTCAGCGCCGACGAAGTACAGCAGGACCAGCATGAGAACGCCGAAGAAGACGGCCCAGGGCAGGATGGCCTGGATCGGCAGCGGCGCCGCGGCGGACGGAGCAACGGGGGCAGGGGCGGCAGTGGACTGCGCCATGGCGAGACCTCCTCGGGAACACGCGTCCCGCATTGTGTGGAGCACTCGACGACGGCGTTGGGTCTGACTCACCACCGACTCCTTGCGAGGGGTGGCACACAGGGGCGCGACCGTGCCGGGCTTGCACCGGACTTCCGTAGCGCCGTCGTCCTTGTCGTCCCAGATGGTAGGTGCAATGAGGGCTTCGGCCAACATGGCGTAGGACACCTACGATGAACCGGCCTCGGCGACCTTGCGAAGGGACTCACATGACCGTCCGGCTGACCCTGTTGTGCGCCGCCGCCCCAGTGGAACGCGACGTACGTTTCGCCGACGCGCCGCTGGACGACCGGGCGCTGCGGGAGACGCGGTCGATCGCCCGAACGCTGCCCACGGCCGACACCCGGTATTCGGCGCCCTCGCAGCGGTGCACCCAGACGGCGAAGGCTCTGGGATGGGACGCCGTAACCCTGGAACCGGCCCTGCGGGACGTCGACATGGGCAGTTGGCGCGACCGGTCACTCGGCGAGGTCGCGGCCAGTGACGGTGCCGGGCTCGCCGCCTGGATGTCGGACCCGGACGCCGCCCCGCACGGTGGCGAGTCCGTGACGGACGTGTGTCGTCGGGCCTCCGCCTGGTTGGATGCGCTGCCGGAAGACGCCGGACGCCTGTTGGCCGTGGTCGAACAGGCCGTGGCGCGCGCCGCGGTGGTCGGCGTGCTGGGCGCACCGCCGCAGTCGTTCTGGCGCGTCGACGTACCGCCTCTGTCCACCGTCCAGTTCACCGGCCGGGGCAACCGCTGGAATCTGCGGATGGGTACCGCCTCCACCGCACCAGTCGGTGGAGACGGCTGAACTTCCCGCGGAGCGGCGTGTGTTCCGCTCCGCGGACGACCGGTTCGAGTGTCAGCTGCTGCGAGTGGCGGCGCGCCGCTTGACCAGCCACCACGCGCCGCCGCCGAGGACGAGCAGGGCGACGACGATCACACCGACCACGACGCCGGAGGACATGCCGTCATCCTCTTCGGTGGCAGTGTTACTGGTGGTCGCCGTGCCGGCCGGCTCCGTGGCGGCGGTGCTTGCAGCGGACGGAGTCGCGCTGGGGGTCGCGCTCGGCGTGGGGCTCGTACCGACCGGCTTGGCTCCCGGGGCCGCCGCCTTCAACTCGAGGAGCGGCGCGGGCTGTTCGGGCTCCTCACCGCCGCTGGGCAGTTCGATCCAGCGGGAGACCTCGCCGTCGCTGTAGGTCTCGACCGTCTTGAACGCGATCTCCTTCGCGTCCGGGAGCTGCCTGACCTTGATCTTGTGCTCGGCATCCACCCCGGTCTTGAGGGCGGCGCCGCCGACGGTGTAGCCGTCGGCGGTGGCCTTGAACGTCCAGCCCTTGGGCGCCTCGTCGAGCGAGACGTCAGCCGGTGCGATGCCGTCGGGCAGGACGATCCGCAGCTCGGTGAAGCCCGCGGAACTCGACTCCGCCTCGGAGACGAAGCTGAGGGTGACGTTCTCGGCCAGGGCCTGCGGGGTGTCGGCTTCAACCTCCGCGTGGGCGGAGGCCGTTCCGGCCATGGCGAGGGTGGCCGTGAGCGCGGCGGCGCCGACGAGCCCGATACGGCGCGTCGCGCGGCCGAAGTGGTGCGTGGACAGAGACACGGGAACTCCTTGCTGGTGGGACCGGGCAGGCCGAAGCCGGGCCCGGGTGAAGCGACGACCGGACGTGCTCGCGTCCCGGTGGTCCCCTGCGCACCAGCGCATGCTCAAGAGGTTCTGCCCTTACCGCTGCCGGGAATTCGAAGCGGCTGACCAGTCGTACGGCGGCGGGCGGTTCGAGAATTACGGCACCGGTGGGCCGCGGCCGCACCCAGGCCATGACCGCAACCGCGGCACCCCGCACCGTACGGGCGGTGACCAGTGCCGCCGTCACGGCCGCGTCGGCCCGGTGGAGCAGCCAGGCGACCGCCAGGGCGGCGACGACATGGGCGGCCGTCATGGCCGAGGAGGCGTGATGCCAGGTGTGTCCGTCTCCCTGGGACATCGCCATATGACTGTGCGCCGTGTGACCGCTCTGGGCGTGATCGGTGCCACCCGCCAAAGTCAGTACGAGGTGCAGCGCGCCCTGCGCCGTGAGCGTGCAGCCCGCGATGACGGGCAGCGAGTGATGGCGGCGGGCGACGGGCCAGAAGGCGATGAACTGTGCGACGGCGAAGGCGATCACGAGACGCCACGGCACCGGGCCCTCGGCGACCGCGTGGTGGGCGAAGGCGGCGAGCACGCTGCCCACGAGTGCGAACATCCCGGCCCGGACGCAGGCTCCCGCGCGGCTCGGCCGCGGGCCTGAGCCCCGGCTGTCGTCGTCCGTCACGTGATCGCCTGGCATGGTCGCCCATCATCCACCCCCAGCCCCTCGCCCGTCAGGCCGGGCTGCGGATCGGTTCGGCGAGCCGGTGGGATCAGTGCGCTGCCGCGCGTCGCGTGACGAACGCGATGACCGCGGCGGTCGCGGCCAGTACCGCCACGCTGGTGAGGGCGATGGGAAGGGAGAACCAGTCCGCCATGAACCCGATGGCGGGTGGTCCAAGGAGCATGCCGCCGTAGCCGAGCGTGGACGCGATGGCGACTCCGTCCGGGCCGGCCAGCCTGCCGGCGCGTTCGACGGAGACGGGAAAGAGGTTGGCGAGGCCGAGCCCGGTGATCACGAAGCCGAGGAGCGCTGCCCACAGGGAAGGGGCGAGCGCGGCGAGCAGCATGCCGACCGCGGCCGTGGCGCCGCCGAACACCAAGGTCCGGGTCTGGCCCAGGCGTTCGAGCAGCCTCGTGCCGGTCAGCCGGCCGATGGTCATGGCGAGCGCGAAGCAGGAATAGCCGAACGCCGCGAAGCCTGGTGTGGAGTCCAGGTCCTGCTCCAGGTGCAGTGCGCTCCAGTCGGCCAGGGCTCCCTCGCCGTAAGCCGTGCACAGGGCGATCAGACCGAAGGTGATCACGAGACCGCGGGTGCGGGTGTCCAGGCGGCGCGGCGCGGACTCCGCGGGCGAGGCGCTCTCCGGTGCTGTCGGGGGCTGGAGACGCAGCAGGGCGCGGCCCGCGAGGCCGGTGACGAGCAGACCGATCGTGGTGAGGCCGAGCAGGTGCTGCGTGGGGGACAGGACACCGGCGACGAGCCCGCCGAGTCCGGCGCCGGTCATGCCGCCGAGGCTGAAAGCGGCGTGGAAGGTGGGCATGATGGGCCGCTGAAGGGCCCTCACCAAGTCGACGGCGGCGCTGTTGAACGCGACGTTGATCCCGCCGTACGCCGCTCCGAAGATCAACAGCACCGCGGCCAATGCCGGAGCGGAGTGTGTCAGCGGAGGCAGCGCGACACTCAGCGACAGCAGGACTCCGCAGACCACCGTCACCAGGTGGCTGCCGAAGCGGCGGCACAGACGTCCGGTGAGGACCATCGTGATGACCGCGCCGGCGGAGACTCCGAGCAGGGCGAGTCCGAGCGCGCTGGCGGAGGCGCCGGTCTGTTCCTTGATGGCGGGGATGCGGACGACCCATCCGGCGAAGATGAAGCCGTCGAGGGCGAAGAAGACGGTGAGGACGATGCGGAGTCGGGTGAGGTTGCTGTCCGGCACGACGTTGTGCGGAGTTGTTTTGTTTATTAGCGGCACAAAGTCAGGGTAGGCGGGCGACGGAGGCCGGGCAAGGGGCTCTTGCCGGGCTCCATCCGCGGGGCGCGGCCGTCCGGCCGAAGCGGCGAGGGTGTCCACTTGGGGTGGCGGACAGGGGCACTGAGACGGGTGACGGTGATCTTGTGGCACCCCCTTGGTCATGGGAAATTCGCCGATTCCGGCTCCGTGGAGAGGATCTTGGTCGGGCTGTGTTCCGGACGCCGGGAAACGTTCCGGCAGTCCCGCGAGGAGCATGTGCATCGGCATTGAGTGGTTGGCAGGCCGTACTGCCGGACCTGGCGGCGGACCGGCAGCAGCCTGCCGCCCACCGAAAGCGCCGCCCTGATGCTCGCAGCACCCAACCCCTTCCCGTACGCCGTCACCGTGGCCTACCTCGCCGTCGGCCTCCTGGCACGCACGGTGTTGAAGACCCGGCCGTCGGCGGCCCGGGCGGTCACCCGTGCCTCCGGTGCCATGATGATCGTCATCGGCGGGTTCCTGCTGGCGGAACGCTTGGTCGGCTGACGGACCCGCCCGACTCCGTTCACACGCTGGGATGTTCGCCGAAGGAGAGCACGTGGAAGAGCAGGTGCAGCAGGACGAGGCGAGCTCCGAGGTGCAGGCGCGCGTCCGGGCCAGTTTCGACCGCCAGGGGCTGATGGGCCACCTTGGTGCGCACGTGTCCCACATCGCGCCGGGCCGCGTCCACATCGTGCTCCCGAGCCGGCCGGCGGTGACGCAGCAGCACGGCTACTTCCACGCCGGTGCCACCAGCGCCATCGCGGACAGTGCGGGCGGCTACGCGGCCTTCACCCTGTTTCCCGAGAACACCGAGGTGCTCACCGTCGAGTACAAGATCAACCTCTTGGCGCCCGCCGTCGGCGACCACATCGAGGCGGTCGGAACCGTCCTGAAGTCCGGACGCACGCTGACCGTGTGTCAGCTGGAGGTGTTCGGCGTCCAGGACGGGCAGCGAAAGCTCGTCGCCACCGGGCAGCAGACGCTGATCCGCCTGAACGGGCCCGAGCAGTGACAACTCACCCGGGTCACGGTGCCCCAGTCCCAGAAGGAGGGTGCTGATGGACAGCAGCCCCGAGCTGGTGCCGGACTGGGTGACCTGGCAGCAAAGGCCGTTCCCCGACGCCAACCTGCTCCTGCTGCACGGGCGCCGACCGGCCCTGGTCGACAGCGGATTCGTCGGCCACGCCGAACAGACGGCCGCTTGGGCCCACGCCCGCACCGGGCACATCGACCTGGTCGTGAACACTCACTGGCACTCCGACCACGTCGGCGGCAACGCCCTCCTGCAGACCGGGGGAACTCTCGTCGCGGCCGGAGCACCGGAAGCCGAGGCCGTCACCCGCCGGGACCCGGGCTGCTGTGCGGCGGAGTACCTCGACCAGCCGGTTCCCCCGTACACCGTCGACATGCCGCTCGACGACGGCCAGGTCCTCCGGCTCGGAGACGCCGACTGGGAAGTCGTCCGCACCCCTGGGCACACCCCCGGCCACCTCGCGTTGTGGCAGCCGGACGAGGGGCTCCTCGTGGTCGGCGACGCGCTGTCGGACTACGACGTCGGCTGGGTGAACCTCGCCCTCGACGGACCCGACGCGTCCGCCACCGCGCTCGCCTCCCTGCACAGGCTGGCCGACCTCGTCCCGCGGGTCCTGCTTCCCTCGCACGGCCCGATCCCGGCGGATCCCGGTGCGGCGTTCGCCACCGCACTGCGCCGCGCCCAGCGCCTCGTCGACGACCCGGACGGAGCCGTCTGGTACGGCGCGCGGCGGATCTTCGCCTTCGCGCTGATGATCCGTGGCGGGATCCCGGTCGACGAGGTCGAGCCGTATCTGCACGCCCGGGCGTGGCTGACGGACGCGGCGCGACTCCTGGGCCGCACGCCCGAGGCACTCGCTGCCGAGTTGACCCGCACGATGCTCCGCAGCGGGGCCATCGTTCCGCGCGACGGGTGCCTTCATGCCGCGGCCGAGCACACCCCCGTCCCGACGGGATCGCTGCGCGTGCCCTACCCACGTGCGTGGCCGGTGACCGAGCCGCGCTGACAGGCGCTGAATTCGGTGGGCGGGCGCTTGCCGTGCGCTCGGGTCGTGCCCGCTTCCGCGATGGCTCCGCGGTCCGACGGAACGCTGCCCCGTCCGGAGCGTGCGGGCATCGTCGCAAATCCGGTTGAGATGCTCCCGTGCGTTGCGAGAGTCTCCGGGCATGGAGTTCTTCTGCTACCACCGCGATCGGCCCGACTCCGGCAAGTTGCGCGACGAACTGCTGGAGGACCACTGGTCCTACATGGACGGGTACGCGGCGGAGATGATCGCCCGCGGCCCGACCCTCACCGACGACGGTGAAACGGCCACCGGCAGCGTGCACATCCTCGACCTGCCCGATCCCGCCACCGCCCGCGCGTTCGCCTTCGACGAGCCCAACTACCAGGCCGGCGCATACCGGGACGTGCTGTTGCGACGGTGGCGCAACCTGCTGGGGCGCACCATGTGGGATTTCCCCGGGGGCCGGACCGGTGGCAACCGGTATCTGGTGCTCGGCCTCGGTTCGGGGGAGGCCGTCGATCTGGTCGTGCCGCGCGACCGGGACGAGTTGATCGCGTACGGGCCGCTGCTGTCCGACGACGGCGCCACCTGGCTGGGTACGGCGGTGCTGCTCCGGGCCCCGGACCCGGACACGGCACGCGCCGTGCTGACCCAGGACGAGTACGCCGACGTCGAGGTCCACAACTGGTACTTCGGCGGGCGGTCGTGATGAGCACGTAGCCTCAACCGCACGCCAAAACAGGGGGCTTGCCGCCGTACTCCCGGGTCTGGCAGGATCACTGGCCCCGTCACTCACAGCAAGGGGCGGCGGCGTCAAGGAGGTTCGGTGGACAGGCGGTGGCTGTTCCTGTCGGCGGCCGTGGCGCTCATAGTCGTCTCCTTGGGCGTGGTGCTCCTCCGCGACGACGAGGCCGACACCAGGCGCGCCGCGGACACGCCCGTCGCCAGCACACAGGCGAACGTCCCGCCCGCGACGAAGTCCCCGTCCCCCTCCGGCAGTACCACCACCGCGTCGCCGAAGCCGTCGGCCAAGACAACCCAGGCCTCCCCCTCCGCAAGTGCCACCAGCGCGTCGGCGAAACCGCCGACGACGGACAGCCCGCAAGCGGCTTCCGCCGGCGCGCCGTTGGCCGGTCGCATACGGCCCAACGTCACCTATCGAGGCATCGCCACCTTCTACGACGCGGACGGCGGAGGCGCCTGCCTGTACGACCCGAGCGGTGACGTCATGACCGCGGCGATGAACTCCACCGACTACGAGACGGCCAAGGCGTGCGGCGCGTACGTGTCCGTCCGAGCGGCCAACGGAACCGCCATCACGGTCCGCATCACCAATGAATGCCCAGGGGAATGTGCACCCGGGCAGATCGACCTCAGCGCAGAGGCTTTCGCGAAGCTCGCCGACCCGACGGCCGGCCGGATCGCGATCACGTGGAAGCTGGTGAGCCCCAGCACCGTCGGCACGATGTCGGTCCGGTACAAGACCGGGTCCAGCCAGTATTGGTGCGGCATCCAGGTCATTGGTCACCGGAATCCGGTGGCCCGGCTGGAGGTCCGCGCCGGCAGCGGCTGGCGCCAACTCGCCCGTACCGACTACAACTACTTCCTCTCCGAAGACGGCACCGGGTGCGGCGGCGCGATCAGGGTCACCGACATCTTCGGAGAACGGCTCACAGTCGACGGAGTCGCGATCCGGCCGGACGCCGTGCAGCCCACCCGGGTCCAGTTCGCCAAGCGCTGACCCCGCTCGCGAGTCCAGTCCGACGCGTCGACGGACGCTGAGACTGATGCCCAGCTGGCTGATGCCCCGTCAGAAACGAATGCGAAGTTTTGACAACCCGATGACACCCCCGTCCGTCTCTAGGGCGAGCCGTCGGCTGTACGGGTGAGGCTCCGGGGGTTCCCGGGTCGCAAGACGGCTCCTGTCCGATTCCGAATCGTCAGGAGTTCAGGTGGAGTTACGCGGAAAGTTACGCGGGAGACGAAGGCGTACGGCCGTGGCGGCGGGGGTGGTTTCCACGGTCCTCGTGCTGGCCGGTGTCCCGGGCGGGATGGCCCAGGCCGCGTCGGTCGGCGGGCATGCGGGGGTGATGGCCCAGGGCGCGGAGGGCGCCGGTGGGGCCAAGGTGGTGAAGACGGTGACGCTGGTCACCGGCGACCGGGTTCAGATGGACGGCGCCGGCCGGGTCACCGGGGTTGAGCGGGCGGAGGGCCGGGAGCGGATGCCGTTCTCGGTCCGGGTGGTTGCCGGGCACACTCAAGTGGTGCCAGGCGACGCGGAGTTGCTGCTGGCGCAGGGCAAGCTGGACGCCCGGCTGTTCGACGTCACCCAGTTGGTGGCGGACGGCTACGACGACACGGGCCGGTCCGACCTGCCGCTGATCGTCACCTTCCGGGGTCGCCAGGCACCCTCGATGAGCCCGTTCACCCGGACCGGGACACGCATCGGCCGTGCGCTCCCCGTCGTCAACGGCAAGGCGATGCGCCCCGTCAAGACGCGCGGCGCCGAGTTCTGGGACGCTGTGACCGACACCGGCGCCGCCCGTAGCGATGCCGAGGGAACGGCCGAGTTCACCGCTTCGACGGCGGTGGAGAAGGTGTGGCTGGACGGCAGACGCCGGGCCACCCTCGACAGGAGCGTGCCGCAGATCGGCGCTCCGACCGCCTGGGCCGCCGGCTATGACGGCACCGGCGTCAAGATCGCCGTACTGGACACCGGAGTCGACAAGGACCACCCCGACCTGGCGGGCCAGGTGGTCGCGGAGCGGGACTTCTCCGAGTCCTCCGGCACCGGCGACAAGTTCGGGCACGGCACCCACGTGGCGTCCACCACGGCAGGGACGGGGGCCAAGTCCGGCGGCAAGTACAAGGGTGTCGCACCGGGTGCCAAGATCCTGAACGGCAAGGTCCTGGACGACAACGGCAGCGGCTCGGACTCCGGCATCATCGCGGGCCTCGAGTGGGCGGTGGCCGAGGGCGCCGATGTCGTCAACCTCAGCCTCGGCGGCACGGACATGCCCGGGATCGACCCGATGGAGGAGGCGGTCAACCAGCTCTCCGCCGACACCGACACGCTCTTCGTCATCGCGGCCGGAAACGACGGCGAGTTCGGCGAACAGACGGTCGGCTCGCCCGGCAGCGCCGAAGCCGCGCTCACCGTCGGCGCGGTCGACAAGGCGGACCAACTCGCCGCATTCTCCAGCCGTGGCCCGCGCGTGGGCGACGGCGGGGTCAAGCCCGACCTGACCGCGCCCGGTGTCGCCATCACCGCCGCCGCGGCGGCCGGCAGCTTCCTGGAGGGCGAAATCCCCTCCGACATACCCGGATACCTCACCATCGACGGTACGTCCATGGCGACCCCGCATGTCGCCGGTGCCGCCGCCATCCTCGCCCAGCAGCACCCCGAGTGGAGCGGTGAGCGCATCAAGGCGGTACTCACCGGCTCCGCCGCCCCCGGCTCGTACAGCTCATTCCAGCAGGGCACCGGCCGCACGGACCTGGTCCGGGCGATCGCGCAGAGCGTGGTCACCGAGCAGGGACCGCTCGGCTTCGGCAAACAGCAGTGGCCGCACAACGACGACGAACCGGTGACCAAGCAGCTCACCTACCGCAACCTCGGTACGGAGCCGGTCACCCTGGACCTTTCCGTCGACGCCTTCACGGTGGACGGAAAGCCCGCAGCCGAGGGCCTGTTCGCCGTCTCACCGCGGCAACTCACCGTCCTGGCAGGCGGCGAGGCGAGCGCCGACGTGACGGCGGACACCCGCGCCGGCACCACCGACGGCACCATCGGCGGCTCGGTGTCCGCAGCCTCGGCCGACGGCCGGATCAGTGTGCGCACCGCCGTCGGGGTGGAGCGCGAGATCGAGTCGTACGACCTGACGTTGAAACACATCGACGAGAACGGCGAGCCGACCGGCGACGCCTCCACCGCCCTCTCGGGCTTCGACAGCAACTTCTATGCCTCCTACGCCGATGAGCAGGACGGCGAGCTCACGGTGCGGGTGCCCAAGGGCGACTACACCGTCAGCGGTGTGATCCACCCCTACTACTCGTCCGCCACCCACGCGGTGCTGATGCAGCCGAAGTTGCGGGTGGACGCGGACACCAGCGTCACCATCGACGCCCGGCAGGCACAGCCGGTGGAGATCACCGTGCCCGATGCGGCGGCCGTGAACACCGAGGCCGTGATCGCGGTCGGCTTCGACCGGGCCGAGGGGCTGCGCAAGGGCAGCCTCGAATACATTCTCCCGAGCTTCCAGGGCCTGCGGGTCGGGCAGCTCGGCTCCGAACTGCCCGCGGACCAGGCGTTCGCGCAGTACTTCGGCGACTGGACACGCCAGGACGAGGAGGGCAGGCCGGTCACGTACCACCTTGCCTGGAACCGGACCGGCCGGCTGGGCGGCTTCACCGCCGAGGTCGAGCGGAAGCAGCTTGCCAAGGTCGACCTCCAGGCGGGTGTGGCTGTCGCGGACCGGAAGGTGCAGGTCGAGGTCTCTCCCCACACACCGGATGGGGACCTGGCCTTCGGCTACAACGACCTGAGGGGCGTTCTGCCGCTGCGCACCACCGACTACATCCTCGACAACGGGGTTCCGTGGTCCCTGCGCATGTGGCAGACCAGCGGCGAGGGCCGCGAGACGCGCTGGGAGTCCTTCCTCATGAGGATGCCCAGGACCTGGGAGGCGGGCCGGACCTACTACGAGCGTTTCAACGTCGGCGTCTTCGGCCCGTCCCTGCCCGGTCCCGCGGATGCCGGACCGGAGAGGGGATACCCCGGAGCCGTGCGGGCCGGGAACGTCATCAGGGCCTATCTGCCGCTGTTCGGCGACGGCGCCGGGCACTGGGGCTCCAGCGACTACACCGCGGCGGAGAGCTCGCTCCTGGCCGACGGCAAGGAAATCCCCGACGACTACGGATTCCCGCCGACCGACGGCGTCACCGAGTACACCGTTCCCGCCCGGGGCAGCACGTACAAGCTGACCCTCGACAACTCCCGTGATCCCGCGGTGTACCCCGTCAGCACCCGTGTCAGGGCGGAGTGGACCTTCCGCTCCGGCGCGACCCCCGAGGACGAGTGGACCGCACTGCCGCTGTCGGTGGTCCGCTTCTCCCCGGAACTGACCCTGTCCAGCACGGCGAAGGCGGGCCAGCGGTTCGAGGTGCCCTTCACCGTCGTGGGCGCGGCCGCCGGACAGCGGCCGCAGAAGCTCGCCTTCGAGGTCTCGTACGACGAGGGCACCACCTGGCAGCCCACCAAGGCCATCGGCGGTAAGCACCTCTCGCTGACGCACCCGGCCGAGGCCGGCTCCGTCTCACTGCGGGCCAAGCTGACGGATCGCCAGGGCAACACGCTGGTGCAGACGATCGAGCGGGCCTACCTCACCCGGTAGCCCTATGGATCACCTGTCCGAACCCCGCTCGGGGCGGCGCCGACGCCGTCCCGAGCGGGGCCGTTCTTCAGACGCCGACCGGCTCGGACCGGCTCGTGTCAGGACTACGGCGGCGCTCCTCGAAGGAGGCGAAGACCGCCGAGACGCCGTAGAAGATGCTGAACAGGCCGAAGACGGTGGCGAGTGAGACCGCGCCGATGTCCGGGCGGACGAAAAGCACGAACGCGAGCGCGATCGACACCAGCCCTGTCAGCAGGAACAGGGCCCGCTCGCCCGCCTTCTCGCCGCGCTGGAAGGCCAGGCCGATCTCCATGGCACCGGTCGCCAGTGCCCAGGCGGCGATCCAGATCGTGAGCGCGAGAGCGGTGATGCCGGGCCACGCCAGCGCGACCACGCCGGCCGCCAGCGAGAGCAGGGCGAGCAGCAGCCAGCCGAAGACAGGCCCCACCCGGTCGCCGGCGAAGGCACGGCCACCGTCCGTCACCGCGCTCATGAACGCGTAGACAGCGAAGACGATGACGAAGGCGCCGACGGTGATGCCGGGCCAGGTGACGGAGACTATGCCGATGACGACGGCCAACAGGCCTCGCCAGAGAAGTGCGTTGGGCGAACTGAGCATGGTGACCTTCCACATTCGAGGGTGCCGCCTCGTTACCGACACGAAGCGGGAATGCATGGTTCGGTGCCCGACCTCGCCCGAGGCCGTGGCGTTCGCGCTGAACGCTAGAGCCGTGGCTCCGCGCTGCGATCCGTCGTACGACTGCTCCCGCTACTTCACCGCCGGCCTGCCCATACCTCGGTGAACTGGCAGGCTCGCTACGGCATTTCGCCGAGGCAGTGCATCAGGCCGGGGGTCATTTCCCAGCCCAGGAGCTGGATCACTTTGCGTGCGCCGGGCGGCGTGGCGTGCAGCAGCAGACGGCGGCCGTCGCGGCTGAGCGTCTTCGCGGCGGTCGTCATCTTGCGGATCCCGGCGACGTCGATGAACCTGACGTCCGTCAGATCGAGGTGCAGATCGCCACGGCAGAACTGGACCGCTTCATCCAGAGCCGCGACCAGCAGATCCCGGGAGCAGAGATCTATTTCTCCTTCGAGCCGCAGCCCGGACGGGCAGTCCGTCCAGATCACACGAAGGAGCGGGTCGCCCCATAGCAGGCGTTCGAGGGCCGGATCAGCCGCGATGGCGAGGGACGACGGACGGGGCGGTCGGCGATCGGTCATGGAAGTCCCGTTCATGCTTGTTGGGAGCGCACCACCGTGGCTGCTTCAGGAGAACCACCAACCGGGATGGCGCGGAACGATGAGAGCACCATGCCCAAAGGCTGTCGGCCGGGGCTTCCGCAATGTGACTGACCGCCGTACCGCGCTGACTGAGACGTCAGACGGTGGGCTGCTCAGTCATCGGATGCCACCCGCTTCCGTGCGGGCTCGGTGGTGAGGGTGAGCGGCGCGGATGCCGCCTGCAACACCTTGATCTGCGCCGCGTCGCGCGCGGCCTCCAGTTCCTCGACACTCGCGCCGAAGTGGGCCTGTCCGGAGAGGAGTTGGTTCGTCGGCTCGTCCAGTTCCGGGGTGCCGAGGTCGCGCCAGAGGCTCTCGAGGCCGGGGCCGAGGTGCTCGAGGAAGTGGGGCAGGCCGCCGGGGCCGCCACCGAGGTGGAAGCTCTGGAAAGGACCGGCGACCGCCCAGCGCAGGCCGATGGAGGAGGTCACGATGTTGTCGAGCTCCGATTCGGTCACCACGCCCTCCACGACAAGGTTGACCGCCTCGCGGAACAGCGCCGCCTGCAGCCGGTTGGCGACGAATCCCGGCACCTCCTTGCGCAGGACCTGCGGCTTCTTGCCGAGCGCCGTGTAGAAGGCGACGGCACGCTCGACCACGTCCTGGCCGGTCTTCTCGCCCGAGACGACCTCTACCAGCGGGATGAGGTGCGGCGGGTTGAAGGGGTGCCCGATGACGAGTCGTTCGGGCTGTCGCAGCGCCTGTGCGATGTCGGTGGCGCGAATGCCCGAGGTGGAGCTGAGCAGCAGGGCGTCGGGACGCGCGGCCTGCTCGATGCGGGCGAAGAGGTCCTGTTTGACGTCCAGGCGTTCGGGGCCGTTCTCCTGCACGACGTCCGCGTCCGCGACCGCCTTGCCGAGGTCGGCTTCGAAGCGCAGGTTGCGGTCGAGGTCGGCGGTGGGCAGTCCGAGTGCGCGCAGGGTGGGGATGGTCTGCCGCAGTTGGTCGTGCAGTTGTCGATCCGCGTTGGGCAAGGGGTCGGTGACGGTGACGGTCAGGCCTTTGGCGAGGAACAGGGCGGTCCATGAGGATCCGATGACCCCGGCGCCGACTACGGTGACGCGCCGATGGGCGTCCAGAATGCCGTCGGCGGCGATGTGCGTGTCGTTCATGATGGTTCTTCCTGGGTGGGAGTGCGGTCGGAGGACTTCAACCGGGCTGAGGGACGCGGCAGATGATGGTGCGTCAGGTTCCGACGTGGGTTCATGCGTGCGCCAGCTGCGCATTGCCGGTGTCCTTGAGGACACGACGCTCCTGGAAGGACGCGACGGTGCCCGCGGTGCCGTAGAAGATGCTGAACAGGCCGAAAACGGTGGCCAGAGAGACCGCGCCGATGTCCGGGCGGACGAGCAGCACGAAGGCCAGCGCGACCGACACAAGGCCGGTCAGTACGAACAGCGCCCGCTCGCCCGGCCTTTCCCCGCGCTGGAATGCCAGGACGATCTCCATGGCGCCCGTGGTCAGCGCCCACGCGCCGATCCAGATCGTCAGAGCAAGGGCCGTGATGGCGGGCCACGCCAGCGCGACCACACCGGCGACGACCGACAGCAGGGCGAGCAGCAGCCATCCGAAGACCGGGCCCACCCGGTCGCTGCTGAAGGCTCGCGCGCTGTCCGTCGCCGCGCCGATGAACGCGTAGACGGCGAACAGGATGACGAAAGCGCCGATGGTGATGCCGGGCCATGCCACGGCGACCACGCCGACGGCGATCGCCAGCAGGCCTCGCCAGAGCAGTGCGTTGGGTGAGCTGAGCATGGTGATCTCCCACGGTGAGGGTGTCGTCTCGTTCCTGGCAGGAAGCGAGGGAGAGGCGAGGCATGCGTGCCGGTGCGCCCGGCCTTGTTCGAGGCCGTCTTCTCCCCATCGAACGCTAGGGACGGCAGGCCCGGATGGTGATCCGTCATCCGACTGCCCTGCCTACCTCAGTGCTTCGCGCCCGCAGGCGGATCGGTCCGCGAACGCGTTTCGGCGGACCTTCACATGACGCGATGCAGTCATGTGACGGATTCGCGGACCGGATTCCGGAGAGAGCATCGGTGCCGCCCGAGCAGGGAGGAGCCGCGTGATCAAGGAGATCGAAGACCATGGCATCCAGTCGGCCTCGGAAGCCGCGGTTCCCGGTACATCGGAAGGCTCCTTGGTGACCGAAGTTCCGCCTCGACGGGCCGTCCGCCGGGCAGCCGACCTGTGGCGGCTGCTGGTGTCCCTGGCTGCACTTGTGGTGACGGTGCTGCTGGGGGTCGCGACGCGCGACTTCGCCCGTGCGGCGCAGCAGGGACTGCTCACCACGGTGACCGCGCTGCCTCCGGCTCTACGGGACGGTCTCGTGGGAACGGTGCAGGTGGTCGCCGTGCTCGCGCCGGTTGCCGCCCTGGCGGTCTGGTCCGTACGGCGGCGGATCGACCCGGTTCTACGGGTCGTGCCCGCGGCGGCGCTGGGTGCGCTGGCCGCGTGGGCGCTCACCCACCTGGCGTTGGTGCGCAGCAGACCGGATGAGTGGCCGGAGGTGTCGGCCGGCCGGGACGGTCTGGTCCAGGCGGGCTGGCCGTCGGCCGTGTACCTGGCCGCCTGTGCGGCGGCGGCCGTCGCCGCCGGCCCATGGCTCGGGTCGCGCCGGCGGCGGGCGCTGTGGTCGCTGACCTTCGCGTGTGCCGTGCTGAGCGTCGCCGCCGCCGGGATCGTGCCGCTGGAGGCCGTCGCCGCACTCGCCGTGGGTGGCGCGGCAGGGTCGGCCGTGCTGCTGCTGGCCGGGGCTCCGGCCGACCGCCCTGCGGCGCAGGCGGTCGCCGACGCCCTCGTCGCCTGCGGAATCCCGGTCGCCACCCTGCGCGAGCTGCCCCCGGACGAGCAGATTCCGGGGGAGGGGACCGTCTACCGAGCCGAGACCACCGCCGGCTCCGCGTTGGCCGTACGGGTGCTCGCCGCCGAGGATCACAACCGCGATCTGTTCCACCGGCTTGCCCGGCGGACGCTCCTGCGCCACCCGGCCGACGCGACCGCCCAGTCACCGCTCGGTGCGGCCGAGCACGAACTGCTGATGCTCGTCTTCGCCGCCCGCACCGGTGCCCGGGTGGACGAACCTGTCATGGCGTATCCGGTGGACGGGGACGGCGCGCTCGTGGCGACCGTCAGGAAGGAAGCCCGCGCGCTGTCCGCGTTGAGCGACGAGGAGCTGACCGACCACGTCCTCATCGGGGTGTGGACGTCCGTGGCACGCCTTCAAGAGCACCGGCTGGGACATGGGGCACTGCGCCCGGAGCACGTCCTCGTCGAACCGGGCGGTGACAGCCGGCTCTCCGCCTTCGCGCGCGCCCAGCTCAACGCGCCGCCCGAGGTGCTCGGCAGCGACATCGCCGAGCTGCTGGCCACGACAGCGGTACGGGTCGGCCCCGAGCGTGCCATCGCGTGCGCACTGGCGGGCCTGGGACCGGATCTGCCGGCGACCGCGCTGCCGTACCTGCAGCCGCTCGCGCTGATGGGCCCCGCGCGGCATGAGGTCGCCCGGTACGACCAGGCACGCGCACGAGCGGCCGGCCGGAGCGCCCGGCGGCGAACGCTACGCGCCGGCGGTCGCCCCAGTCTGCTGCGGGATCTCGCCGCCGAGGTCGAAACGGCCGGCGGCGCAGAAGCGGTTCCGCTCGCGCATCTGGCGCGCTTCACGTGGAAGAGCGCCCTGGGCCTGGTCGGTGCGTTTCTGGTCCTTCACCTTGTGCTCCCGCAGTTGGCCGGCTTCCCGGCGGCCGTCGACGCGCTGCGCGACGCGAACTGGTGGTGGGTACTCGCGGTGCTGCCCGTCACCTTCCTCTCGCAGGCGTTCTCGACCTGCCTGCAGTGGGGCACCATCCCGGACAGGCTGCCCTTCGGCCCCACCTACCAAGTGCAGTTCGCCAGTTCGTTCCTGAACCGGATCACTCCGAGCAACGTGGGCGGCATGGCCCTCAATCTGCGCTACCTGCAGAAGACGGGGATCGAGACCGGGGCCGCCACGGCCTCCGTCGGACTGCAGAGCCTGACCGGTGCGATCTCCAACAGCGTTGTCGCCGCCGTCTTCTTCGCCTGGGCGGGACGGCACCACGCCGGAGCGCATCTGGAGCTGCCCCCGAGCCGGTATCTGCTGTGGGCCGTCGCTCTGACGCTCGCCGCCGGGGGCCTGCTCGTTCTCACCCCGCCCGGCCGGCGCTTCCTGCACGAGAAGATCTGGCCGTTCCTGCGCGCGGCCGGGTCGACCGTCGCGGGGATCGCGGCCGACCCGGCCAAGGTCGTCGTGGGCGTCATCGGCGCCCTCGGCCTGCCTCTCGTCCAGATCGTCGGCCTGGCCATGAGCCTCCACGCGCTGGGCGCCGACCTTCCCTTCGTCCAGGTCGGTGCCGCGTACATGGCGGCCCGCCTGATCGCCAACGCGGCTCCCGTGCCCGGCGGTCTGGGCGCGCTGGAGGCCGGACTCATCGCAGGTCTGACGACGCTCGGTGTTCCGGCCGGGGCGGCCACATCGGCGGTGCTCGTCTACCGGCTGCTCACGTTCTGGCTGAACGTCCCGCTGGGCGCCCTGGCCCTGAGCCTGGTGCAGCGGCGAGGCTACGTCTGAGGTGTGACTTCGGCTCGGTGCCGCCGCTTTGCGGTGCTGGGAACAGTCATTTGACTCAAGACCCGTCGATGCGGTCCCTCCTACCATCCAAGTGAGAACACGCGGGACGTCACGGGACGTACGGAGAAGACTGGGGAGACTCGTGTACGAAGCCGGGCTCCTCGGCCGCGACCAGCAGCTGAGGATCCTGCAGGAACTGATGGGCAGGCTGCCGGACGCCGGCGGCGCCCTGGCACTGCAGGGCGGCCCGGGCGTCGGCAAGTCCGCGCTGCTGCGGGTCGCGACCGAACGCGCCCGGACGGCGGGATGCCAGGTGCTGTGGGTTGCCGGGCACTCCGACGACACACCCTTCAGCGGGCTGCGCGAGTTGCTGCGGCCGGTGCTCGGCACGGCGGACGCTCTGCCCGCGGAACAGGTCGAGATCCTGCGATCGGCGTTCGAGACCGGTGCCGGGCAACCCCCGGAGACACTGAGGGTGGCCCTGGCCGCGTTCAACCTGATCACCGCCGGCGCGGCCGAGCAGCCCGCGGTACTGATCGCCGACGACGTACAGGGGGTCGACAGGCCCACCCGGGACGTACTGGCGTTCATGGCGCGCAGGGCGAGCGACAACCCGATCGTCGTCCTCGCGGCACTCCGCAGCGGACGGACCCGGCCGGTTTCGCCCGTACTGGACGTGCCGGTGCTGGACGAGCCCTCGGCGCGACGGCTGCTGGCCCGTCATGCGGCCACGCTGCCCCCTGCCGTTCGGGAGCGGATACTCGGGGAAGCCCTCGGCAACCCGCTCGCGCTGATCGAACTCCCCGCAGCGTGGCGCCCGACGGGACCGCCGGGTTCGTGGACCCACCTGCCGGTGAGCCCCACCCTGGCGACGGCGTTCGCGGCCGGGCTCGGCGAGCTGCCGGCGCAGGCCCGGGACGCCCTGCTGGTCGCGGCCGTCGACCATGTCGGAGACCTCGCGGAGATCCTGGCCGCTGCCTCCGTCCTGGCGGGGCGAACCGTCACGGTGGACCTTCTCGACAGCGCGGCCGCCGCCTCGTTGATACGGCTCGACAGGACGACACTGCGCTTCCTCCATCCCGTGGTCCGATCGACGGTGTTGGACGCGGAGACCCCGGCCCGCCGACAGGCCGCCAACGCCGCCATGGCGCAGGTGCTGGCCGAGCACCCGGACCGGCGCACATGGCATCGAGCCCAGTCCGTCAACGGCCCCGACGACGAGCTGGCGGACGAACTGGCGGACGCCCACACCTCCTTGCTCCGGCGTCACGGAGTCGTCGCGGCCATCTGGGCGCTCGAGCGATCGGCGCAGCTCACCGCGGACTCGGCCACCCGAGGACACCGGCTGCTGTGTGCGGCCGAGCATGCCTACGGACTCGGCCGCACACGCCTGACCCACTCGCTGATCGACGAGGCGAAGCGTCAGCAACTCGGCGACGCGGACCGGGCGAAGGCCTGGTCGCTGCGGGACATCTCGGACGCGGACCCGCAGCCCGGCCCGGCCCGGACACAGGTACGGGACATCCCCGAACTGTCGGCGGGCGACCCCGACCTGGCTCTCGACCTGCTACTGAGCACGGCGCTCCGTGCTCACAGGACCGGTGCCGACCCCGCTCTGCGGGCCGGCATCGTCGCGGCCGCCGAGCGGCTGACGGGCACCAGCGACCCACGCCACATCGCAGCCCTGGCGCTGGCCGAACCCGTGCTCCACGGACGGGCGGTGGCCGACCGGCTGCCTTCGAACAGGACGGTGTGGTATCGCCCTGACGCCGACGGCCTCCGGCTGTTCGGCATGGCCGCCCACGCGATCGGCGACCCGGTCCGCGCGGTCGACCTGCTCGGCCGAGCCGAACCGATCCTTCGCGAACAGGGCCGACTCGGTCTGCTGTCGGAGACACTCCTCACCGAAGCTGCCGACCTGCTGCTGCTCGGGGACTGGCGGCGTGCCGCTCAACTCACCGAAGAAGCACGCCGGATCCTCGCCGGGACTCGACAGCCGTCCATGGTCGCCGCGCTCACCGGCACGGACGCGCTCGCCGCCGCACTGCGCGGGCAGGCGGTGCGCGCGGAGGAACTGGCCGACACCGTGGCGGCGTGGCAGCGCACCGATCTGATCCCGACGCTGAGGCTGGCCCGTGGCGTGGCGCGCCTGGGTGAGGGACGGTACACCGAGGCGTACGAAGAGCTGAGGCCGCTCCTCGACCAGCCACCCGCGGGCCTGCGGTGGCAGGGCTTCGCCGCTGTGATGCCGTTCGCCGTCGCAGCGGATCGTGGCAGCAGCCGTGATGAGGCCGCGCACATACTCGACGTCCTTGAGGAAGCGGCGCGCGTGACGCCCGCCCCTCTGCTGAATGTCCAGCTGCCGTACGCGCGAGCCGTGCTCGCCGCCGACGCGGCGGCCGAGGAACTGTTCATGATCGCGTTGGGCCAGGACCTGATCCGCTGGCCGCTGGTCAAGGCGCGGACGGAACTCGCGTACGGGCAGTGGCTGCGACGCCATCGACAGGCCGCCCGGTCGCGCACGATGCTCCTCTCGGCGCGAACCGCTTTCGAACTCATCGGAGCCTCCGACTGGGCGGGCCGCAAAGCGACTCACGCAGCGGACACCCCGCTTCCAGCCGCTACGGAGCTGCTGTCGGCCCAGGAGACAGTGATCGCCCGGCTGGCCGCGGAAGGGCTGTCCAACCGGGAGATAGCGGAACGACTCCATTTGTCACACCGCACCGTCGCCGCGCATCTGTACCGAGCCTTCCCCAAGCTCGGCATCACCTCGCGCAGTGAGCTTGCACCGCTGCTGGACCTGCTGGAACCGGCCGTGAGCGACCACTGAAACCGGCGCTCGGCGCACCTCCGGATGAGTGGGCGGGATCAGTCAAACGACTCAAGCCACCGACGGTGCGGCGTGATTAGCGTGGAACCTCCAGGGAGCCGGGAGGGAGTCATGGGTTCGGCGATGCTGGCGGGAAGAGAGCGGGAGATCGCCGTGCTGGCGAGGCTCCTGGAAGGTACGCCGCTGAGCGGTGCGGTGTTGCTGATGCTCGGGGACCCGGGTATCGGCAAGTCGTCGCTGCTGAACGAGGCGGAGTCCAGGGGGCGGGCCCGGGGCTTCCGGATACTTCGGTTGGTCGGTGTCGAGTGCGAGGCGGCGTTTCCCTTCGAGGGACTGCACCAGTTGGTCGGTCCGGTGCTCGATCAGGTCTCGCTGCTTCCGCGGCACGAGAGGGAAGCGTTGCTGGCGGCGTTCGGACTGGTGGAGGGTGCGCCTCCGGAGCCGTTCCTGATCGATCTGGCGGTCGTGGACCTGCTGGCGGCCGTGGCGGCCGACCAGCCGGTGCTGGTCCTGGCCGACGACGTGCAGTGGCTGGATACTCAGTCGCACGAGGCGCTGACGTTCGTCGCACGGCGCGTGACGGGACCCGTGGTGATTATCGCCGCGATGCGCCGTGGCCATACGGGCCCGTTCCTCCACGCCGGCTTTCCGGAGCTGACCGTGGGCGGGGTGGACGACGACGCGGCAGCGCGGATCCTGTCCGCTCATGCTCCTGGCCTGAGTCCGGCCGAGCAGCGGCGCATCCGGCGAGAGGCGCTGGGCAATCCGCTGGCGTTGCGCGAGTTGCCGATCACGATGGCGGCGCTGCCCTCCGGCGGACTGCGTCCGCCGACCCTGTCCGACCGGCTGGAACGCACGTTCGCGGGGCGCGGGGCCGTCATGCCCCCGGCGACCCGGGACGCCTTGCTCGTCGCGGCCGTCGATCTGGCGGGCGACCTAGCCGAAGTCATCGCCGGGACCTCGGAGATGCGCGGCGAACCGGTCACTCCTGAGGTGTTCGACCCGGCACGGGCGGTAGGCCTGGTGACCCTGGAAGAGGGCCGGGTCGCCTTCCTGCACCCCCTGATGCGTTCGGGAATCCTGCAGGCCGAAAGCGTGGCCCGGCACCAGTCGGCCCACCGGGCGCTGGCGCAGACTCTGGACGATGTGTACCGGCGGACCTGGCACCGCGCGCAGTCCATCGTCGGTCCCGACGACCGGATCGCGGACGCTCTCGAAGCCAATGCCGCGCAGGCGCTGAGCCGGGGCGCGGTGATCGCGGCGATCAACGATCTCGAACGGTCGGCAGAGCTGACGAGCTGGTCGGCGCTGCGCGGGCACCGGCTGCTGGTGGCCGCCGGACACGCCTTCGGAATGGGCCGGGACGACATCGTCGACGAGTTGCTGCGCTCGGCGGCCAGGACCGATCTGACCGACCTGGACCGGGCGCGTACGGAATGGCTCGGCGAGATGTTCGACCACGGCAGTCCCGGGGACGCTGGCCGCGTGCACGAGTTGTGCGACATCGCCCTTCGGTCCGCCCCCGCCGACCCGGACCTGGCGCTCGACATGCTCCTGGTGGCCGGCTTCCGTTGCTACATGGCCGACACCGGGCCGGCCGCCCGTGCGCGTGTCGTTGCCTGCGCCGACCGGATGCCCGGGACGGCGGGCGACCCGCGCCACCTCGCGACCCTTGCGCTGGCGGAACCACTGCTGCGCGCTCGCCAGGTCATCAAGGCTCTGACCCGGACGCCTCCCAGTGACGACGGGGACGCACTGCGGGTCATGAGCATGGCCGCGCAGGCGCTGGGGCACCTGGACCTGGCGACCGAGCTGCTGGACCGCTCCGAGGAGATCCTGCGCCGGCAGGGCCGACTGGGACTGCTTTCGCAGGTGCTGACCATGCAGGCGCTGACGCATGTGCTGCGCGGGGACCTGGTCCGGGCGGCCGACGCGGCGGAGGAGGGGAAGCGGCTGGCGGCGGAGACCGGGCAGTCGCTGTGGGAAACCGGGACGCTGGTGTGCGACGTACTGCTGAAGGCGCTCGTGGGTGATACGCGGGAGGCACTGCGACGGGCCACCGAGGCGGAACTGCGCGAGGCCCGCGGCCGGAACGCGATGCTGTCGTTGCTTCAACTCGCCCGTGGACTGGCGGCACTTGAGGCCGGCCGGAACCGGGACGCCTACCGGATCCTGCGGGCGGTGTTCGATCTGGCCGATCCCAGCTTCCACCGGGCCGAGAGGTTCATCAGCCTGATGTTCCTCGCGGACGCGGCCGTACGCGCCGGACACCGAGAAGACGCCCGCGGGCTGCTGGCGGAGCTGGAGCTGATCGCACGCGAGACGCCGTCGCCGATGCACCACATCAATCTGTCGTACGCCCGCGCCGTCCTGGCCGCCGACGAGGACGCCGAGGACTTCTACCTGGCGGCGCTGCGGCAGGATCTGTCCAACTGGCCCTATGCCCGCGCGAAGGTCGAGCTGGCGTACGGCTCCTGGCTGCGCCGCCGGAATCGGATCCGTCAGGCGCAGTCCATGCTGACCTCGGCGCAGTCCGCCTTCGACCGGATCGGCGCCCTCCCGTGCGGGGACGAGGCACGACTCGAACTGCGGGCGACGGGCGCCCCGATCGCCTGGCCCGAGTCGTCCGCCGAGCGGTTGAGGCAGATCACCGAGCTCTCCGCCCTGCGGCTGCCGGACGAGGAGATCGCCGAGCGGCTCGGCCTGCGCCCGGCGGTTGTGGCGATGTATCGCGGCAGGGCAGAGCCCGGCACCCCCCGGTGAGGACATCGCGGCAGTCGGATGACGCAAGCCCGGCAGCGGGACCTCCGGCAGCATGACACGAGTCCGCTTCTCTCGAGTGGCCGGATGGGACTGAATGGAAAAAGCCGAGAACGGACCGATTTCACGCACATCGGTTTCACACGGATCGATTTCCCCGCTCGATTCGGAGAATTCGGCACCGCAGGGTGTCGAACTGCGCCATCTGCGCTATTTCGTGGCAGTGGCGGAAGCCGGTACCTTCACACACGCCGCGGAGCGCATGTATGTCGGCCAGCCGACATTGAGTCAGCAGATTCGGCGTCTGGAGGAATTCGTCGGCACGCCTTTGCTGCAGCGTCGGCGTGAAGGAGTTCGGCTGACCGAAGCCGGCACGGTCCTGCTGGAGGAATCCCGGGCCGTTCTCTCCCTGGTCGATCACGGCGTCGGTCGAACCCGGCGGGCGGCGGGTCTTGGCCGCTCGCGGCTGCGTTTCGTCGTGCAGCCGTATCTGCCGCCCACGCTCGCCGCGGAGACCGTGTCGCGACTGCGCTCGGTGGCCCCCGAGGTCGACGTGACCTGGCTGGAGACGGCTCTGGACGCCGACTTCTCCTCGATCCTCCGGCGGGAGGCCGACGCCGCTCTGGGCTGGATGAGCCCGGCGAACGACGCTCTGCCGGACACCCTCGACGTGATGGACATCGGCTCCTTCGAACCCGACCTCTGGATTCCGGCACAGCACCGTGGGGCGGTGAACGGGGCCATCGGCCTCGACGAACTCGCCCGCATGCACCTCATCCACGGTCCTCGGCACGCCGACCCCGCAACGTACGACGCGTGGCGCTCGGTGCTGCGGACCAGGAACCCTTCCTTCGACTTCACCGACCCGCCCTTCCGGCAGTCGCTGCCCATGACGCTGGCCTTCGCCGCGACCGGGAGCCGGCCGAGCGCCGTCCTGACGGGACCGTGCCGCACCGTGGGGACCGCTCCGCGACCGACGGCGGACGCGGGCCGGCACGAGATGGTGGCCGTTCGCGTCGAGGACTCCCCGCTGACCGCCACCGCCGGTCTGGTGTGGAGTGCGGACCTCCCCCGTGAATTGCAGCAGGTACTTTTCGACACCGCCGAAAAGATTACTGCCTGAATCGCTACCCGACCCATGTCGTGGAGTCCATGGCGCGGACCAATACCAGAATCATTCACATCGCTTTTACTGGCACCGATTTTCGCGGTGAACTGATGGAAGAGCGGAAATCCGCCGCTTCACCGAAAGATTTCGCCGAAGGCTTTCGCCGGAAGCTTTCGCTGGAAGCTTTCACCGCAACGGAAGGACCCCCCCGATGAGCAAGACCAAGGACATTGGCCAGTCGGTCGACGCGGAGCTCGTCTTCGATCCGCTGGTGGACTCGACGGACATCACCGTTCACAACCTGGCGGGTGAAGTCAGGCTCACGGGCACCGTCCCGAGCTACCTCCAGTACCTGGAAGCCGCCGCCGCCGCACAGCGCGTGTCCGGCGTCACCAAGGTCCACAACAACCTGGAGGTGGTGCTCCCGCCCGCGCACGAGCGCGACGACACGACGCTGACCGAGACGGCGAACAGCGTGCTGCTGATGAACATCGCCGTGCCGGTCGGTGTCGAGGCGACCGCGAACAACGGCAACCTGACGCTGACCGGCGTCGTCCGGTACGGCTCGGAGCGGCAGGCCGCGGAGCAGGCGGTCGTCGGTCTCACGGGAGTCCGCGGTATCAAGAACAAGATCGAGATCTCCGACGACGCCGACCCGGTCGACGTCATCCTGCTGGTGTCGGACGCGTTGGACCGCAACGCGCTGATCCTCGACGACAGCGAAGTCGCCGTCACCACGAATGGCAACACGGCGATCCTCACGGGCCATGTCCGCACGTGGGCGGAGCACGACGCCGTGATCGCGGCCGCCTGGATGGCCCCGAGCGTCTACGACGTACGCGACGACCTGTACATCACCGGCTGACACCGAGCCGCATCAGGAGTTGCACCAGGGCCGGTCCTCCGGGAATCCCCGCGGGACCGGCCCGCTCCTCATTCTCCGGGGCACCCGATTGCTCAGGACCACCCGAATTCTCAGGACCACCGAACCCGACCGAGAGGCACAGCACGCCATGCACGACGCGGCTCGATCCACGAAGACCCCATCCACGAAGAAGGGCATCGGCCGGTTCCGCGAGCCGGGCACCGAGCTCGAAAACCTGCTGCGGGACGCACTCGCGGTGGTCGCCGGCACGAACGCGGTCTCCCGCACGCCTTCCGACCATCACCGGCTCCGCGACGTTCCGCGCCACAGGCTCGCCCGCTCCGCAGGCCACCTGTTCGGCTACGCACTGCTCGGCTACATCGTCGTCCACCAGCGCCGGAGCCTGAAGAACCCGGCCGCCTGACGAGGGGCGCCGACCACCCGGCGCGGCATGAGGGGCACGCCCTGAGGCCGCGCCGGAGGCAGTTCAGGTGCCCCGGCACGGATCAGCACAGAAAGGGAAGCAATGGCCCGCTCGGACAACGAACCAGCCAGGGACGTACGTTCCTCGGAGCAGGAGTGCGTGGATCTCGCCCTGAGGATGTGGCGGCACGTGTCCCTGCAAGAGTCACTGCCGATCCAGGCCCGCTTCAGCTACGACCACACCCAGCCCCTCGAGGTGCGCGTCGAGTTCCTCAACGACATCGGCGGTGCCGTCACGTGGGTGCTCTCACGGGATCTGCTCATGACGGGCCTGCACCGACCGAGCGGTGACGGCGACGTACGGATCTGGCCGCCGTGCCGGCGCCATGATGGGGACAGCTTCTGGATCCTTCTCCAGGGACGGACCGGCGCGGCACTCCTCGAAGGCCTTGTCGCCCCCCTTGGCGCCTGGCTCGAAGAGACGCTCAGATCCGTTCCCTCGGGCACGGAAGGCCTCTCGATGGACTGGGACGGGGCCCTCGCGCACGTTCTGGCACAGGGGGACGGCTAACTGCCTTGGCGTGCCGCGCCGTTGACGGCCTGGGCCCGATGACGCAGGTCCAGGCCGTCGACGAGGGCGGAGTCCGACAGGCGTATCCGCCCCTCGCGGGCCCGCAACAGGGCCAGGACGATCTGGTCGAGCCCGGTGCGCCGGGGTAGCACGTCGACCAGCCCATGACGCACCGCCCGCGAAAGCTGGGCGCGATCCACGTACTGGGCCACCAGCACGATGCGCGGCCGCCCACGCTCCCCGCACGCGCCGCGCATGAGCGCGAGCGTGGCTTCGTCGAGCTCCGTGGCCAGGACGAGCAGCGCCTCCGCGCGTGCATCCTGCCCCGCTCGCAGCAGGCGCACGCGTGGCCGCGCACGCAGGGCGGTGGAGATGTCACAAGCAAACCGGAGATCACCGGACTTGACGGCCACGGTCACAGGAGAGGTCACTCGTTCCGTTCGTCTCATGACTCCGAAGCTAGGTGGCCGACGACCCGTCGGGCTTCGGTCGGACGACTGCCCACAGGACGTACGACGGTCGTCCGGGCCGTTCGCGTCGCACGGTAGGCGGTTGCGTCATCCGACGGAAGCCCCCGCCTCACCACCCGGATCACGATGGCGGCCCGCGGCCCCCCGGCCCGCTCAGCGCTCGGAGGAAGTGTGATGACCAGTCCGATCAACCCGACCCGTCCCCGTGTCCTGATCGTCGGCGGCGGCTTCGCGGGCGTCGCCTGCGCCCGGCGGCTGGAACGGGTGCTGAAGGCCGACGAAGCCGACATCGTCCTGGTGACGCCGCTCGACTACGAGTTGTACCTGCCGCTGCTGCCGCAGGTGGCGGCCGGGGTACTGACACCGCAGTCGATCGCCGTCTCGCTGCGCAGGGTGCTGCGCCGCACCCGGATCGTCCCCGGCGTCGCCCTGGACGTCGACCTCGAATCCCGGGAGTGCGTGGTGCGGTTGATCACCGATCAGGTGGTCCGCGAGGGATACGACATCGTGGTGCTGGCCGCCGGGAGCGTGACGCGCTCGTTCGACATCCCCGGTGTGCCGGAACACGCCCGCGGCATGAAGAACCTGGGGGAGGCCGTGGCCATGCGCGACCACGTCATCGCCCAACTCGACCTGGCCGACACGACCGAGGACCCGGCGGAGCGGGAGGCGCGGCTGCGGTTCGTCGTCGTGGGCGGCGGATACGCGGGCACCGAGACCGCCGCCCACCTCCAGCGACTCACCGTCGCGGCGACCTATCGCTACCCGGGGCTGAGCCGCGAGTCGATCGAGTGGCACCTGGTCGATGTCTCGCCCCGGCTGATGCCTGAACTGGGCCCGCGTCTGGGCGACAAGGCGCTGGCCCGGCTGCGGCGGCGCGGCATCGAGGTCTCCCTCGGCGTGAGCGTGGCGTCGGCCGGGCCGGGCTGGGTCGAACTCACCGACGGGCGGCGGCTTCCCACCCACACCCTGGTGTGGACCGCGGGGGTCGCGGCAAGCCCGCTGGTCGCGGCCACGGGGGCGAAGACGGTACGGGGGCGGCTCGCGGTCACCGCGGAGCTGACCCTGCCGGGTCACGACGAAGTGTTCGCCCTCGGCGACGCCGCCGCGGTACCGGATCTCGCCGCCGGCGGGGACGCGATCTGCCCGCCCACCGCGCAGCACGCACTGCGTCAGGGCAGGACGGCCGGGAACAACGTCGTCGCGCGGTTGCGCGGCCGGAGTCCGAGCCCGTACCGGCATCGCGATCTCGGTCTGGTCGTCGACCTGGGCGGCCTGGGTTCCGTCGCCAGGCCGCTGGGCATCCCGCTCAGCGGCCTGCCGGCACACTTGGTCACGCGCGGCTACCACCTGCTGGCGCTGCCCACGCTCGTGGCCAGGACCCGCGTCGCCACCAACTGGCTGCTGCACGCGGTGGCGGGAGACGATTTCGTCCGCACCGGCTTCCTCGCCGGACAGCCGAGCACGATCCGGGCGATGGAGCACACCGACGCCCATCCGCCCACTGACGACGTCCACGCCACCGCCGACTCCGAGAAGCCCGCGGGGACGCGGCACGCGTCATGAGGCGGCCGATGCGCACGCGGCACCCCTTGTGCCTACCGCCGGAGCGAGAGCAGGTGCCAGTGCCAGGCGTCGAGTGCGACGAACAGTCCCGGGTCGACCAGTTCGTCGCCCTCCCGTTCGTAGGTGTTCCCGGAGAGCAGTTCGGTGAGTTCGCATGACTGCCCGCGAAAGTCGGTCCAGGGCAGCGGAACCTGCCCCTGGGCGGGCCGGTCGGAGTAGTTGATCACGACGAGGAACCGCTCCTGGCCGTCGGTCCAGGACCAGGCGAGCAGGTTGTCGTGGCTGTCGTTGTCCGGCCAGCCCGTGCAGGTCAGCAGCCGCCAGTCGCCTTCGCGGACGGGGGCCACGGCGCTCACCAGACGGCCGTAGAAGTCGCGCAGGGACTCGTCGGCCGGTTCCTGGGGCCGACGCGAGAGAAACACGGGCGGGCGTATGCGGCGTCCTTCGAACTGGCCCTCGTGCCACAGAGCCGCGCCGGGCAGGGTTGCCACCGCGACTGCTGCCGCGCGTTCCCGTCCTCCGGGCAGAGCGGCGGCGGCCCGGGGTTCGTCGTGGTTCTCCAGGAAGCGGACGAGCCGGCGCTGGTAGGCGAGGTCGGCGCCGAGGTGGCCGCGGACGGATCCGGCGTCCTCGTGGACCAGCCGGTCGTAGAGCCGTTTGTCGTAGCAGAGGTCGAAGCCCTGCTGCTGGAGGTCCCATTCGAGGTCCCAGTACGCCTCCGCGACGAAGAGGAGGCCGGGGTGGCGAGCGCGGACGCGTGGAATGACGTACGGCCAGAAGTCCTCGGCGGGTGCAGGGCCCGCCCGGTCTCCCCAGGTCTTCGCGAACACGTCGTTCATCAGCAGCATCGCCATGTCGCAGCGCACCCCGTCCGCCTGATCGCCGATCGCCGCCAGCGTGTCCACCGCCGCCGCCCGCAGACCGTCACTGAAGGCATTCAGCTGGACAACGTCCGGCCACGGCGGGAAGTACGGGTCGCGGCCCCGCGCGTACACCTGCCCGCCGGCCTCCAGGAAGGCATCGGGGTCGCGGGCCAGATCGTCCGGCGTGCCCCGGACCAGGCAGTCCGGGCGCCCGGTGAGCCAAGGATGGTCCGGGGCCACGTGATTGGGGACGTAGTCCAGGATCAGGCGTACACGCCGCGCGGCGAGTTCGGCCCGTGCCGCGGCCAGTCCCTCGGGACCGCCGAGGCTCTCGTCGACGACGTAGTTCCGTACGCAGTACGGCGACCCGGCGATGTCCGCCGGTGTGAGGTCGGGCAGCGCGTCGCGGAAGGAGGCGACCAAGCCGTCGTCCCGCAGGGCGATCTCCAGTCCCGCCGGACTGCGCTCCCACACACCCATCAGCCATACGGTGTCCACACCCGGCCGTGCGACCTCGTCCCAGACCTCGCCGGGCACGTTCCCCAGGACGACGCGACGTCCGTACCGGCCGCTCAACTCACCCAGCCAGACCAGGGTGTTGATCTCGTAGATCACCGTCATGACAGGGGCTCCTCCCGCAGGGCGCCCCAGTCACCGGCGCCGACGAGATGGAACAAGGTGGCGGTGACCGCGGCCAGGCCTGTCCAGCCGGTCTGGTGGGAGGCGCCGAGGCCGGCGCCGGTGTCTCCGTGGAAGTACTCGTAGAAGAGGATCAGGTCCTTCCAGTTCGGGTCCTTGGCGAACTTGGCCTGGGTGCCGTGCACCGGCCGGTGTCCGTCGCCGTTGCTCAGGAAGGTGGCGGTGAGCCGGTCGGAGATCTCGCGCGCGACCTCGTAGAGGTTCATCCGCCGGCCGGAGCCGGTCGGGCATTCCACGGTGAACTCGTCGCCGTGGTAGGCGTGCAGGTTCAGCAGGGCGCGGATGAGGAGGACATTGACCGGGAACCACACAGGGCCGCGCCAGTTGGAGTTGCCCCCGAACATGCCCGAGTCCGACTCGGCGGGCAGATAGCCGACCCCGTACGTCTCGTCGTGCACCTCGAAGGTGTACGGGTGCTCGGCGTGATGGCGCGACAGCGAGCGGATGCCGTGCGGACCGAGGAACTCGTCCTCGTCGAGCATGCGGGACAGGATGCGCCGCAGCCGGTCCTCGTCGAACAGGGCGAACAGATGACGCCCCGCCTCGCCCGTATCGAGGGCATGGTGGGAGGAGACAAGGGCTTCGACGGCCGGATGCCTGCGCACGAACTCCCTTGCTCCCTCGACCAGTTCCGGGAAACGCTGATCCGTCCAGCCGCCGATCACGCTGGTCGCGGCGAGCGGGATCAGCCCGACCAGGGAACGGACCTTGAGCCGGGTCGCGCGGCCGTCGGGCAGGCGCAGCACGTCGTAGAAGAAGCCGTCCTCCTCGTCCCACAGGCTCTGGTTGTCGTTGCCGATGCGGTTCGTCGCCACCGCGATCCAGGCGAAGTGCTCGAACAGGGTCTGCGCGTGCTCGACGTACACCGGGTTGTCGACGGCCAGTTCGATGGCGATCTCCAGAAGGTTCTGGCAGCACAGGGCCATCCAGGCGGTGCCGTCGGCCTGGTCGAGGTGGCCGCCCGTGGGCAGGGGAGCGCTGCGGTCGAAGACACCGATGTTGTCGAGACCGAGGAAGCCGCCCTGGAAGACGTTGTTGCCGTCGACGTCCTTGCGGTTGAGCCACCAGGTGAAGTTCTTCATCAGCTTCTGGAAGGCGTTCTCCAGGAAGACGCGGTCGCCTTGCCCGGTGCGGTGCTTCTCCAGCTCGTAGACGAAGAGGACCGCCCAGGCGTGCACGGGCGGGTTGACGTCACCGAAATTCCATTCGTACGCCGGGATCTGGCCGTTGGGATGCAGATACAGACGGCGCAGCAGCAACTCCAGCTGGGACTTGGCGAACCCGATGTCGACCATGGACAGGGCGATGGTGTGGAAGGCGAGGTCCCAGGCGGCGAACCAGGGGTACTCCCAGGTGTCCGGCATCGACATGATCTCGTCGTTGATCATGTGGTACCAGGCGCTGTTGCGGACCCGGGGATCGGCGGCGAGCGGGTCGAGGCCGTGCTCGGCGAGCCAGCGCTCCACGTCGAGGTAGTAGTACTGCTTGCTCCACAGCATCCCGGCGAGCGCCTGCCGCACCAGACGCCGCTCGTCCTCGGCCATGCCGTCGGGGACGACGCCCTCGAAGAACACGTCGGCCTCGGTCCGTCGCGTGTCGAACAGCTGGCTGAACTCGGCCCAGGGGTCCGTGAGTTCGGCGTCGGTCAGGCGCAGCCGTACGGTGGCGCTGTCGCCGGCGGGCACGGTGAGGACGTGGTGTACGGCGGCCTTGGTGCCGGTCCGCCCCGGGTTGACGGCGCCGGTCTCGCCGTGGACGACGCAACGGTCGATGCCGTCCTTGACGTACGGGACGGTGTTCGAACTGCCGAAGACGCGCTCGTTGTTGGTGTCGTTCTCGGTGAACAGGGTCTCCGTTCCGCCGGTGAAGTACAGCCGTCGCGTGCCGAGTTCCTCGTGGTCGGCGCGGAGCGGGCCGCCGGGTTCCTGACGGATGGTCGGTACGGCGGTGCCGCCCGCCCACGACCAGGTGTGCCGGAACCACAGGGTCGGCAGCAGGTGGAGGGTGGCCTCGTCGGGACCCCGGTTGTGCGCGGTGATCTCGATCAGCAGGTCCTCGGGGCCTGCCTTGGCGTACTCGACGAACACGTCGAAGTAGCGGTCCTCGTCGAAGACGCCCGTATCAAGGAGTTCGTATTCGGGGTCGTGCCGCTGCCGGGCCTGGTTGACGGCCACCAGATCGTCGTAAGGGAAGGCGCCCTGCGGGTACTTGTAGAGGTACTTCATGTACGAGTGGGTGGGCGTCGAGTCGAGGTGGAAGTAGTACTCCTTGACGTCCTCGCCGTGATTGCCCTCGGCGTTGGTCAGGCCGAACATCCGCTCCTTGAGGATCGGATCGTTGCCGTTCCACAGCGCCAGCGCGAAGCACAGCCGCTGCTTGTCGTCGCTGACGCCCGCGATGCCGTCCTCGCCCCAGCGGTAGGCCCGGGAGCGGGCCTGGTCGTGGGTGAAGTACGACCAGGCGTCACCGCCGGGGCTGTAGTCCTCGCGGACCGTGCCCCATTGCCGTTCGCTCAGATACGGCCCCCAACGCCGCCACGCCGCCCGCCCCGCGTCGGCATCCGCCAGCCGCAGCCGCTCCGGATCCGCCCCGCCACTGTTCTCCGTCATCGCACGCCCTCCCCATGGAGCACCTTCACCCAGACTCCGGCGTCTCGGACTCGGCCGCAACGCCTGCGGCGGTGACGGGCGGTACGGGGATCCCGGCGGGGGAGTAAGGCGGCGGGCTCACGGTGTCTTCTGAGACGACTGCTCGGTGCCGTTCATCTTCGCCCGGTTCTGCGCGAGGAATACCTGCACCGCCTGTTCGACCTGCTTGGCGTCGACTCCGAGGGCTTGTCCGATGTGGGCCGACCACACCTCGGAGCGGACATTGGTCTCGAAGTCCAGATCGGCGCGGACTTTCTCGCGAAGAGCCTGGCGGTTCTGGCTCACCATCACGAAGGTGGACAGAAAGATCGCCTCAAGGCTGACGATCATGGTGAGCAGTCCGAAAGGGAACGGGTCCCAGATCGCGGACTCGCCGAACAGCCCCTCGTTGACGACAATCCAGACCGCGAACCACGCCGCATGGATATAGACGAATTGCATCGTTCCGGCGAAGGTGGTGATCGCGTCCGCGATCCGGTCCTGGGTCCCGCGCATCCGCGCGAGAACGGCCCGCTCATTCGGAAGACGTACGTCAAACCTACTGGGTTCGGGGGCCATGGCCACTCCTTGATCGGCTGCTCACGAGAGACGCACGACAGCCTAGGCGCGGGGCAGGTGGCCCCCTTGGGTCAAACGACTGTGTACAAAGCCGAAGGCGTACCCATGCGCCGTTCATTGAGTCGATTGGCCGAAGAGAGCCGGGCCGACGCGGCGACCGTGTGACTAGCCACTGCCGTTGGTGCCGAATGCTGTGGCCGGGAACATGGACCCGCGTTCCCCGATCAGTGATGGTCTTGATGTCGATGTGAATCGGACGTTCGCCCACGTGCGCCTGGAACCAGGTGCCATTGGGGTCTTGGTCATCGCAGATTGAAGGAATAGTAAAGGATGCTCTTTCTTGTCAACCCATCATGATTTCTCCGCCGAGCGGCTCGGTGGCGGGAAGCCGGTGAATTCACGGCCCGGAGCGGACCTGGCCGGGCGCGCGGCCGAGCTGGAACTGATGGACTCGCTGTTCGCGGGGCAGGGTCGGGACGGCGGCAGCCTGCTGCTGCGCGGCGCTCCGGGGGTGGGAAAGACGGCACTGCTGGATGCCGCCGCGGTACGGGCCGCGGACGCCGGAATGCGGGTACTGCGCGCCTCCGGCGTGGAGTTCGAGGCCGAGATGAAGTTCTCGGCGCTGCACCAGATGCTCTATCCGCTGCGCAGGCAGGCCAAGGAGCTCGCCGGTCACCATCGAGACGTCCTCGACCGGATCTTCGGTCTCGCCCCGGGACCGTCGCCGGACCCGCCGGCCGCCTCGACGGCGGTACTCGCCCTGCTCGGCGAGGTCGCCGTCGAGCGCCCGCTGTTGATGATCGTCGACGACATGCCGTGCGTCGACCGTGCCAGCGCGACCGTGCTGGGGTTCGTCGTCCGCAGGATCAGTGACGATCCGGTCGTCTTCCTTGCCGCCGCCCGAACGGGAACCGAGGGCCTCAGTCACCAACTCCAGCTGCCCGTACGGGAGATCGGGCCGCTTGCCGCACAGTCGGCGGCCGAGTTGCTGGACGTCCGATGGCCCGGGCTGGCGCCGACGGTACGGCGGCGGTTGCTGGCCGAGGCCGCGGGCAATCCGCTCGCGCTGCAGGAGTTGCCGGCGGCGCTGAGCAGTCGGCAGCGCTCGGGCCAGGACCCGCTGCCCGCGTTCCTGGCTCTTTCCGGGCGGCTGGAGACGGCCTTCGCCTCTGCCGTCGAAAGGCTGCCCGCGCCGACCCGAAGGGTGCTGCTCGTGGCCGCGCTGAACGCCGACGCCTGCCTGACCACGATACGGAAGGCCGCGCGGGACTCCGCGGGCGTCGACGACCTCGCCCCGGCGCAGCGGGCGGACCTCGTCCACGTCGATGCGGCAGACGGCCACATATCGTTTCGGTATCCGCTGGACCGCGCCGCGATCGTGCACCTGGCGTCCCCGAGTGAACGCCGGGGCGCGCACCGCTCCCTGGCCGCGGCTCTGGCCGATTCCCCTGAGCGTCGGGCGTGGCATCTGGCCGAGGCCGCGACCGGACCGGACGAGTCGGTGGCCCGGGCGCTGGACGAAGCGGCCCTGGCCATCTGGCGGCGCGGCGCACCCTCTGGCGCCGCGGCCCGGGCGTCGGACGAGACAGCCGTCTCCGACCGGCGGCGCGTCGCCGCGTCCGCCGCGGTGGCCTGGCTCATGCGCGCCGGTGAGCTCAGCCCGGATCCTGCCGACCGGTCCCGCCGGCTGGTCGAGGCCGCCTACCTCGCGACCATCACCGGTCAACTCGAAGACGTGCAACGGCTGTTGGCCGATGCCGGACAGTCACCCGACACGTCGACCGGGCTGGTGTTCGCCGCCACCGCCCACCTCCTCACCAACGACGAGGGCGATGTCGACGCCGCCTACCGGCTCCTGGCCCGGGCACTCGACGACAACACCGACACCGCCAAGGGCGACGACTGGGGCTGCTACGGCATCCTGTACGCGCTGCTCCTCGTCAGCCTCTATGCGCTGCGTCCCGAGCCGTGGCAGCTTCTCAAGACCGCAATGGCCAGGTTCGATCCGGCCGCGGTAACTCCGTTCAGACTGTGCTACGACGCATATGTCGACCCCACTCGCGCCCCCGAAGCCCTGCGGAAGGGCCTCACCGACGCCTTCGCGGCACTGCCCGCCGACGCGGCACCCTGGCAGCTCATCCCTCTGGCCTTCGCCGCCGTCGCCATGGACACTCTGTCCGACTACCGGTATCTGGTCGCCCGCATGATCGAACGGGAACGTGACGGCGGCGCGATCGCCATGGTCATCCCCGCGCTGATGCTGCTCTGCCACGACTCCTACGGCCACGGGCAGTGGGACGAGGCCGAGAGCCTGGCACAGGAGGGGCTGGACCTGGCAGAGGTCTACGGCTACCACTTCTGGGAGCGGCAGATCCGGGCTCTGCTGGCATCGGGCGCGGCTCTTCGCGGCGACGTGGACCTCGCCCGTACCCGCAGCGAGGAGACCACGAACTGGGCGGCGCCCCGCGGCATCGAGGTGACCGAGGCCTACGCCCGGTCGGCGCGCCACCTCGCGGCCATCGGCCAGGGCGACTACGAGGAGGCCCACGTCCAAATCGGCAGGGTCGATCCGTCCGGCGCACCGAGCCCCGGTATCCCGGGCCGGTGGGTGGTCCTCGACCTGGTCGAGGCGGCGGTCCGCACCGGCCGCACGGACGAGGCGCGCGCCCACGTCGCCGCCGCGCGAGAGGCGGGCATCCACCGCATCTCCCCCCGCATCGCGATGATCACCGCCGGAGCCGCGGCCGTGGCTGCCGAGGAGAACGAAGCCGGCCACCTGTTCGAGGCAGCCCTGTCCCTGCCCCAGGCGGCCCGCTGGCCGTGGGAACACGCCCGCATCCAACTCGCCTACGGGCAGTGGCTGCGCCGCGCCCGCGACTCGCGCGCCCGCCGGCACCTGAGCGCCGCCCTCGAAACCTTCGACCGGATCGGCGCGGAAGCCATGGCCCAGCGGGCCCGCAATGAGCTGCGCGCGACTGGCGTCGCCACCACCGCCGGGCCCGACGCAGCGACCGCCGTATTGACCGTGCAGGAAGGGCAGATCGCCGAGCTGGCGGCCACCGGCCTGACCAACAAGCAGATCGGCGAGCGGCTGTTCCTGTCCCACCGCACGGTCGGCTCCCATCTGCACCGGATGTATCCCAAGCTCGGTATCACCTCACGCGCCGCGCTCCGCGTCGCCCTGGAGGCGATGGCACCCGGCGGGGACGACCAGGTGTCGCTGGAGCCCCCGGCCGGCTAGTCCACCGGCCTCGGGTCGTCGTCGGCCGGCCCCGGCCCGGCGAGGCGGCGGTTCCGCGCCACGGTGCGGCCCGGTGCTCCGGCGGTACGGTGGAGGGAAGACCCCTGACCGGTGAGCCGGAGACGACATTGGCGGACGACGAGGTCAACGCCCTGGCGACCGCTTTGCTCGAACGCGTCGGGGAGCTGGCGAAGGAGATGGCGGCGCGGATCCGCGCCGGCTCGCGGGACTACCACTACGACGTGGTACCCGCGGAGGAGCTGGAAGAGGCTTGCCGGAGCCACCTCGGCAACGCACTCCGGGCGCTGACCGGACAGGTACCCCTGGACACCGAGGCCGCCTCCCGCATCGGCCGTCGACGCGCCCAGCAGAACGTGCCGCTTCCCGCCGTGATGACGGCCTACCGCATCGGCGTGAAGTACTTCTGGGAGGCGGTGGTCGACGAGGCCACCAGGAACTCCCTGGTGGGCAGCGACAGGCTGGTCGAGGCGGCCTCGGCGATGTGGGTGCTCCAGGACGGCATCACCGAGGCCATGGTCTCCGGATACCACGACGCAATGGCCCAGCGACTCCTCGCCGACGAGCACGAGCGTTCTGCGCTGGTGGAGGCGCTGCTGGAGGGCAGGAGCATGGACACCGACGCCGTGTGGTCCGCGGCGGAGGTTCTGGACATGCCGCGCAGAGGTCCGTTCACCGTGGTCGCCGCGGAGGTACCGCAGATCGGCCGGGAGGCCCTGCCGGAGATTGCGGCCCTCCTGAGCCGGCGCGGCATCCGGTCCGCCTGGCGGCTGCGCCCCGATCTCCAGCTGGGCATCGTGTACCTGCGCACCTCGCGGGACCGGGACGACCTCGCCGAGCTGTTGCGGCAGCACGCGGAGCAGCGCGTGGGCGTCAGTCCGTCCTATGACGACCTGCACCTCACGGGGGACGCCTTGCGCTTCGCGAAGGTCGCCATGCGCGGCGGCGACGCGGAGAGCGGTGCCGTGACCGTCTTCGACGACTCCCTGGTCGCGGTCGCGTCCGCCGGCGCACCCGATGTCATGGCCCGCGTCGCCGCCAACGTCCTCGGTCCGATCCAGGCCCTGCCGGTCGGCGATCGCGAACTGCTGCTGGACACACTCGACGCCTGGTTCGCCTGCGGTGGATCGGCCGACGAGGCCGCCAAGCGCCTCTACGTTCACCCCAACACCGTGCGCTCGCGCTTGCGCCGCATCGCCGAACGTACCAGCCGCTCCCTCACCGATCCCCGCGGTATCACCGAGCTCTCCCTCGCACTGCGCGCGGTGCGGCAGACCCCGAAGCCCTCGTCCTCGGAGCCGACCGGCACCACGGACACAGCAGGCAGCTGAGCAGTCACCGGTCGTGCGGGGACCCGGACACCACGGCCGACACGGGAAGGCGCCGCACCCCGTGCATCAACAAGCCCGGAGACCACTCCAAGTCGGCCTCGTCCACGGCCAGGGTCAGACCCTCGACACGCCGTACGAACGTGGTGATCGCGACCTCGGCCTCCATCCTCGCCAGCGGAGCCCCCAGGCAGTAGTGGACGCCGTACCCGAAGGCGACATGGCCTGCCGATCGCCCCGGGCGGAACGAGTCCGGCTCTTCGAACCGGGCGGGGTCCCGGTTCGCCGCGGCGAGGGACACCAGCAGCATGTCGCCTCGGCGCACGGGAACATCACCCACCTGCATGTCCTCGGTGGCGAAGCGTTCGGTTGCCGTGAGCACAGGCCCGTCCAGGCGGAGAAACTCCTCCACCACAGTGGGCACGAGGCCGGGGTCGGCTCGCAGAGCCTTCAGGAGCTCCGGCTGACGAGCAAGACCGTGGAGCACGGCACCGATGAGATTGGCGGTCGTCTCGTACCCGGCGATCAGGAGGAGGAAGGCCATGCCGACCATCTCCGCGTCGGTGAGCCTGTCGTCGGCGGTGTCCGTGGCCAACCCGCTCAGCAGGTCCTGTCCGGGGTCGGCCCGCTTGCCCGCGATCAGCTCCGCCAGGTACCCGCTCATCCACACATAGGCCTCTTCCCGGTCCCCACCGGCGACCGGGGACACGATCTGCTCCGAGGCCCAGCGGAACTTGTCCCAGTCGCCCAGCGGCACGCCGAGGAGTTCACAGATCACGGCGATGGGGACCCGGGAGGCGAAGCCGTCGACCAACTCCGGTGTCTCCTGGGCCAGTACGTCGTCGGCCAGGCGGCCCGCGATCTCCCTTGTACGGGGCCGAAGAGCATCGATCTTCTGCGAGGTGAAAGCGCGCGCCACTAGCTTGCGGAGCCGGGTGTGTTCGGGCGGGTCCACGGTCAGCATGTAGTCGACGCCGACCTCGTCCCGGACACCGCTCATCAGCCAGCCGGGCTCCAGGCCCGCGCGCTCGCTCCGCTTGGACACGCGAGGATCGGTGAGCACTTGACGGGCCGCTTCGTACCCTGTGACCAGCAACTGCGGCGGTGCACCGTCTGGTTCGCAACGGTGCGCGGCTCCGGAATCCGTCAACTGACGCAGCACCGCATGCGGATCGGCCTGGAACGGGGCGCCTTCCAGCACCGCCCGCAGCGAGCCGCCCTCGCGGGCCTCGTCGTGATCCCCGCCGGGCAGGTTGCTTGTCGTCATCGCGGTCTCCCATCAGTGGCTCGGATCGGTCCATCGCAAAGATCTGCACGTCGTCGTCCTGGCCGACGTGGTGGTCCCGGTGTCACCCGTTGGGCGCGATGAACACCTTCATGACCTCCGCGGAGCGAAGGGCGTCGATCGCTCGCAGTGCGTCCTCGACCGGCGCGATCTCCGTGGTGAGGTCGTCGACGCGGATGTCGCCGCGGGCGAGCAGTTCGATGGCGCCGTCGAACTCGGAGCCGTAGACGAACGACCCGCGGATGGTGATCTCTTTGAGCAGAACGACGTCGGGGTCGAATCCGCCGCCGGGCCCCGCACCCACGTTGACCAGCACACCACCGGGCGTCAGCAGCCGGAGGGCCTCCGCTCGGGCCGCCGCGCTGCCGGAGCACTCGAAGACCACATCCACCGTGGACGCGTCGAGTTGGCCGCCGGCCTGGGCGGGACTCAGGGTCAGATCGGCGCCTGAGGCCGGGCCGAAGTGGCGGCGCTCCGGAGCCGGCTCCACCAGGATGACCTGGGCCGTACCCCGCTGAGCGGCGATACGACAGGCCAGCTGCCCGATCGGACCTCCGCCGAAGACCGCCACCACGGCGCCCTTGAGGTCACCGGCCAGTACCGCCGCACGCAGTGCCGTGGCCGTGGGTTCGACCCAGGCAGCCTCCAGTCGGCCCATCGACGCTGGCAGTGCCCGCAAGGTGCCCGGGAAAGCGGCCATCCGCTGTGCGAGGGCTCCGTCCATCTGGAGCCCCAGCGCTGTCTCCATCGTCGCCTGGTGGCAGAAGTTGGGTCGGCCCGAGAGGCAGTACACGCATCGACCGCACACGTTGCCGTTCGGATTGACGGCGACGCGCTGTCCCACTTCCCATCCCTGGACCGCGTCGCCCACGCGGCTGATCCGTCCCGACGGTTCGTGTCCCATGACGAAACCGCCGCGGTAGACCTGCGCCATCCGTGGGGCGTGAAGGTCGGTGCCGCAGATTCCGCACAGGTCGACCTCCACGATCACCTGGTCGGAACGGAGTTCGGGCTCGGGCCTCGACTCGAGCACGATCTCCCGTTGCGCGTTGAGAACCACCGCTTGCATCACGGCCCTTGCCGCCTTTCCGCCGCTGCCGTGCGCGATCCCGGCCCCCCCATTCGATGAGGGCCGGAACGCCCGTCCATGCGTGTGCCGGCGACACCCCCGAATCAGCCGCCGGCACACAACTGCCCCGCTGCTACGCGCCCTTGAACTGCGCGGTGACGGTGGCCACGCGCTTGCCCTGGTACAGGGCGGCGGCTCGGGCGGTGTCGTCGACGGGGATCGCTCCCTGGCCGTTGACGTGGCTGGTGCCGTAGGGGTTGCCGTCGGCGAACTTCACCGGGTCGGTGTAGCCCGGGGTGACGATGATTCCGCCGAAGTGGTGCACGGAGTTGTAGAGAGCGAGCAGCGTGGACTCCTGCCCGCCGTGTGCGGTGGCCGTCGCCGTGAAGCCGCTGTAGATCTTGTCGGCCAGCTTGCCCTGCGCCCACAGCCCGCCGAGCGTGTCGATGAACTGCTTCAGCTGGCTGGCGATGTTGCCGAACCGGGTGGGGCTGCCGAATATGACGGCGTCGGCCCATTCGATGTCGGCCCCTGTCGCCACCGGGATGTCCTTCGTGGCCGTGGCGTGCGCCGACCACGCGTCGTTGGCGGCGATCGCCTCCTCGGGCGCGAGTTCGGACACACGCAGGAGTCGTACTTCCGCACCCTCCTTGCGGGCGCCCTCCGCCACGGACTCCGCCAGCTCGTGAACGGTGCCTGTCGACGAGTAGTAGATAACTGCGATCTTGGGAGACATCGGGAATTCCTCTCGCTCTTCTGTGATCTCGACGGCAGGGGCCGCCGTTTCGGGGTCGGGATGCGTGGTGGGGGTGGCGATGACGGCCAGGGAGAGCCGAAGCCGACGCGCCGCGAGTCCCTTCGAGGCGGTCAGTCCATGGCGGTAGCGGTCGACGGTCGCCGACACCGAAATCCGCAGCGATCCGTTCTCGACGGAAAGGGAGTCCACCGTCAGGTCGACCGGTGCTCGGTCCCCGCGGACGGTGAGGAAACCCTGGACGATCCAAGCGCCGGCCTCACCGCGCGCCACCGTGGCCGACTCGAATCCGATCTCGGGGTAGCGGTCCGTGTGAAGGAAGGCGGGGGAGCGCACATGATCGTCACGGCGGGGCGTGCCTGTCCGGAAACTGCCCGCCTCGATGACGGCCTGTGCGGTCGAGCGGGTGACCGGCTCGGCGACCGTGACGGTCCCCGATTCCAGCTGGAAGGTGCCGGTCACCTTGCCCAGGCCGAACATGTGCCGCGTGGTGAAGGTGAGGGACGACCGTGCTGGATCGACCTCGTAGGTCCCCGCGGGGGGCAATTGAACGCTCATGCCCTTCTGGCCTCTCGCTTGGCGTCGCGCGGTACGGTCCGCAGCGGCGCTGTTGCTTGCTTGGGCAAGTATCTTCCCTCCGCTCGAAATGCTTTGTCAAGCAAGTAAGTGATGTGCTTGAGTGTTCTTAACGGGAGCTTCGGAAGGGAGGGGGAGGCGATGCCGACGCAGCAGCCGCAGAACCTCGCGAGCCCAGTGGCCTCAGAACCCCTGAACAGTGCGGAGGAACGCCTTTGGCGCTCACTGCAGAAACTGCTGGTGGCGCTGCCCCGGGCGCTCGACGAGGATCTCCTGCGCTCCACGGGCCTGTCGCTCACGCAGTACATCGTCCTGGCGCATCTCTCCGAGGCGGAGGGAAACCATCTGCGCATGACCGACCTGGCCGCCGCCACAGCCTTGTCCGCGAGCCGTATCACCCGGCTCGTGGAGACCCTGCGAGTCCAGGGCCTGGTGGTCAAGCGACCTCACTCGACGGACGCCCGGGGGAGCATGGCCGTGCTCACGGAGGCCGGCCTGCTGCAACTCGCGGGCGCCTATCCGGCTCATCTGGCCAGTGCCCGCCGACGAGTAATGGACCAGCTCGATCCCACCCTGGTCCACCAGCTCGCCCAGGAGCTCCAGGCGGTGGCCGATCCGCTCCTCTCGCGGTGCCAGGCGAGCCCCGACCCCTGCGAGTCGAGTTCCGTGTACGGCGAAGTGGTCATTTGACCCAAGCCGGATCGGGCCTCCCGCGCAAAGCATGGTGGGTGCCCCGGCCGACAGTCGGTGGACGAGGACCGACCCCCTCGGCGCCTCGCTCCGGCTGACCTTCGTTCTGTGGAGGCACCCATGCTGCAGGGTTACACCTACCCGCCGTCACCGCGCGGAGAAGCGAACCTCGCCCTTGGTCCGCCGTGGCACTACGCCGGTGACAACGACCTGGCCATGGCCCGCGGGTGGGTGCGGGGCTTCCCGAATACGACGTCGGCATGACCGGGCTGTTGGGGTTCACCTCCGGCTACCGGGCGATGGAGCAGTGTGACACGCTGCTGATGCTCGGCACGGACTTCCCGTACCGGTAGTTCCTGCCCGAGCACGCCACCACCGTGCAAGTGGATCTGCGCGGCGAGCAGATAGGACGGCGCACCCGGGTGGATCTGGCGTTGGTCGGCACCGTACGGGACACCGCCGAGGCTCTGCTCCCCAAGCTCGCGCCGAGGAGCGGGTCCCGGCACCTGGACAAGATGCGCGACCACTACGTCAGTGCCCGCGCCACCCTGGACCGGCTCGCCGTCGACGACCGGAACCGCACGCCGATCCATCCGCAGTACGTGGCCAAGGTCGTCGACGAACTTGCCTCGGACGACGCGGTGTTCATCCCGGACGTGGGCTCGCCGGTGATCTGGGCCGCGCGCTACCTGACCATGAACGGCCGGCGCAGGCTGATCGGCTCGTTCAACCACGGCAGCATGGCGAACGCGCTTCCGCAGGCGATCGGCGCTCAGGCCGCGTTCGCGGACCGGCAGGTCGTCGCGCTGTCCGGGGACGGCGGACTGGCCATGATGCTCGGCGACCTGATCACGCTGAAGCAACAGCGCCACCCGGTGAAGATCGTGGTCTTCAACAACGGGGCCCTCAGCTTCGTGGAGCTGGAGATGAAGGCCGAGGGCATGGTGAACTTCGGCACCGACCTCGACAACCCGAACTTCGCCGACGTCGCCACGGCGCTGGGCATCCACGGCCGCCGGGTGGAGCGCCCGCACGACCTGGCCGACGTCCTGCGCGATGCGTTCGCCCATCCCGGGCCGGCACTGGTGGAAGTGATGACCGCCCAGCAGGAGCTGACCATTCCGCCGACGATCAAGTTCGAGCAGGTCAAGGGATTCGCGCTCTACGCGGCCCGCACGGTGTTGTCGGGACGGGGCGACGAACTCCTCGAACTGGCCCACACCAACGTGGTGCGGCACCTCTCCTCCTAAGAAGCGGGGGAGTCGGGGACCTTCAGCCCGATCAGGCTCAGCACGGCCTGCTTGACGGCGTCCAGGTCGTACTCGCCCAGCGGGACCCCCGAGGCGCGCGAGTGCTTCGTGACGCCGACGAACGCACCGAACGCCATCGAGAGCAGGACCTGAGGGTCAGCAGGACGGACAGCGCCGATCGCCTGCGCCTCCCGCAGGATGCCCACCAACTCGGCGTTGAGGCGATCGGCGACCTCGAATGCCTGCGGGCGCAGATACGACCCGTGCACCTGGTGTTCGAGGAAAGAGAACGCCTGGGGATGGGCGATGGCGAAGTCGACCTGATGCCGCCAGACCAGTCCGATGGCCGTCACGGGATCGGCCCCGCGTACGTCATCGGTGATCACGGCGTCGGCGAAAGCCGCCTTCGCCTCAGTGAAGACCGCCTCGCCCAGCGCCTGCTTGTTGGGGAAGTAGCGGTAGATCGTGCCCACCGCGACCCCGGCCCGCGTGGCGATCTCCGGCACGTTGGTGCCGTCCCAGGTGCGCTCGTCGAACAGGTCCAGCGCAGCGTCCATCACCTTCCTGCGCAGGGGGGTCTCGTCGCTCGTCACAGAGGGAGGCATGGGCACGAGTGAAACTTCGTTCAGTGCCTCGATCCTGTCAAGCGGAGGGGGTAGGGTGCGGCGTGAATGAAAATTCATTCACCCACTCACTCATGAAAATGGAGTGTGCCGATGAGGCGTTACGGGCACTGGATCGCAGGCGTGGAAGTCGAACCGGCATCGGACAGTTGGCTGCCGTCCAGGTCCCCCGGAGGCGACGGGGTCGTGCATGAGATCGCCCTCGGCGACACCACCGACGCGGATCGTGCCGTCGTGGCGGCGGCCGGGGCGGTCGACGGCTGGTGGAACCGTCAGCCGATCGAGCGCGGTCGCGTCCTGGCGGCCATTGCCGCGCGTCTGCGCGAGGAGGTCGCCGGCCTTGCGGAGCTGGAGTCGGCCGAGACGGGCAAGCCCGCCTGGCAGTCCCCGCTGGAGGTGGAGGGTGCGGCCAAGTACTTCGAGTTCTACGCCGGCCTGGTGAACCTGCCCGGCGGCGAAGTGGTGAACATAGGGCCGGGCTTCCATGCGTACACCCGGCGCGAGCCGCTCGGTGTCGTCGCTGTCATCACCCCTTGGAACGCGCCCCTCAACCAGGCGGCGCGCGCCATCGCTCCGGCACTCGCGGCCGGCAACGCCGTGGTGGCCAAGCCTTCCGAGTTCACCTCGGCGACCACGCTCGAACTGGCCCGCATCGCCACCGAATGCGGCCTGCCCGACGGCGTCCTCAATGTCGTCACGGGCACGGGTGGCACCGTGGGCGATGCGATCGTCCGGCACCCGAAGGTCCGGAAGGTGGCGTTCACGGGCTCGGTCCGTGCCGGGCGCGAGATCGGCCGTATCGCCGCGGACCGCATCATCCCGCTCACGCTGGAGTTGGGCGGCAAGTCCCCCAACATCGTCTTCGCGGACGCCGACCTCGCCGCGGCGGCCCAAGCAGCGGTCGAGGCGTTCCTGCCCAACGCGGGCCAGTCCTGCATGGCCGGCACCCGGCTGCTGGTCGACGCGAAGATCCATGACCAGTTCCTGGAAGCGGTGCGCACCGTTCTGACGCACGTGACCCCGGGGGAGACCTACGGGCCGCAGATCACCCGCGCCCAGTTCGACAAGGTCAACGAGTACTTCAAGGTCGCGGAGCAGGACGGCGCCACCCTCGTGACCGGTGGCGGGCCGACCGGGAACGGCTGGGTCGTCGAGCCGACGGTCTACACGGACGTGACCCCGGAGATGCGTATCGCCCGCGAGGAGATCTTCGGGCCGGTGCTCGCCGTCCTGCGCTTCACGGACGAGGACGAGGCGGTGGCCATCGCCAACGACTCCGACTACGGCTTGGTCGCCGCCGTCTGGACCAGCGACGTGACCCGAGCCCATCGCGTGGCCGCCCGGCTTGAGGCCGGCCAGGTCTACGTCAACGCCTATCCGCCCGGCCTGATGGTCGAGGGGCCTTTCGGCGGCTACAAGAACAGCGGGTACGGCCGGGAGAAGGGGCTCGAGGCGCTGCACCACTACACGCAGACGAAGTTCGTCGCCGTGCGGCTCCAGGACGACCAGCAGGTGTGGTGACGCCGACGAGAGTCTCGGCGCACATGGATTGATCCGCCTGAAATCTGCGCAAATCCGCATCAGTCAAACCCGGAGCACAGTCCGGCCTATCCAGAGAACGAGACCATGGCAAAGATCATTGTCACAGCGAGCCCGTTACCCGGCCATGTCCTGCCTCTCGCGGCGATCGCGGCCAACCTGACGGCACGAGGGCACGAGGTGCTCTTCTACACGGGCGCCCAGTTCAAAGAGCAGGTCCGCAGGACAGGGGCGCGCTTCGTCCCGTACCCCGCGGAGGTCGACCCCAGCAGCGGCGCCTTCAACGCCGTCTTCCTCGATCGCGAGAAGCTCGCCCCCGTCGAACGCATCGCCTTCGACATCAAGCACTTCGGCGCCGACCCCGCGCCGGTCCACGACAAGCACCTTCAGGATCTGCTCGCCGAGTTCCCCGCGACCGTGGTGATCAGCGAGCACACGTCCTTCGGAACGATGCCGACGGCACTGCGTGCCCCTCGGGGCCGGCGCCCGCTGGTGGTGAGCATCGGCATCACGCCGCCCACCTTCGACAGCGTGGACATCGCACCCTTCGGGCCGGGGCTGCTCCCGCCCACCACCGACGAAGAACGCGCTCGCTACACCGAGATGCGCGTCCAGACGGGGGCGATGTTCGCCGATGCGCAACAGTATGTGGAGGGCGTCTTCACCTCGATGGGCGTCACGCTCCCCGGCCCGCTCTTCAACGCCATGGCCACAGTCCCGGATCACCTGCTCCAACTGACCGTCCCCGCCTTCGAGTACCCGCGAAGCGACGCGCCGCCGGGCTTCCGCTTCGTCGGCCACCTCCCGGCCGACCCGGGCAGCGACTTCGAACGCCCCGACTGGTGGGCGGACTTGTCCTCCGGCCGACCGGTCGTCATCGTCACCCAGGGCACTTTGGAGAACACCGACCTGTCCCAACTCGTCGTCCCCGCGCTCCGCGCGCTGGCGGACGCGGACGTCACCGTCGTCGCCGCCACCGCACGCGCCGACGGCCCTGACGCGGTACGGAAGGAGATGGGCGGCCAGGTCCCCGACAACGTCCACCTCGCCGGATTCATACCCTTCGAACAGCTGCTGCCGCTCGCCGACGTCCTGGTCACCAACGCCGGCTACGGCGGTGTCCAGACCGCCTTGAGCCACGGTGTCCCGCTCGTCGTCGGCGGTGAGACCGAGGACAAGCCCGAGGTCGCCGCCCGTGTCGAGTGGTCCGGTACCGGCGTCAATCTGCGCACCGCCCGCCCACAGGCGGCCGCCGTCCGCGTCGCCGTCGACGAGGTGCTCGACGACCCGCGGTACCGAAAGCGTGCGGGCGAGATCCAGGGCCAGTACGCCCAGTACAGCCCCTTCGACCTCATCGCGGAGATCGTCGAGCAGGCCTAGAAAACCGGCCCCCGACTGCTGGTCGACGCGGAGACCCATGACGAGTTCATGGAGGCTGTGCGTCGACCAGCAGTGGGTGAAGCGGGCCGCCGCATGTTGAGGTTCCTTGCTTGAGCACGCTAACCTGAAAGGATGACCGCCGAAGATCCCCTGACAGCCGAGGAAGAGCGTTTCTGGCGCGCCTTGATGCGCATCATCGTCGCGCTGCCGCGTTCGCTGGATGAAGATCTGCTGCGGTCGACAGGGCTGACGCTCACTGAGTACGTCGTGCTGATGAACCTCTCCGAGGCCGAGAACCAGGAGCTCCGGATGGCGGATCTCGCCTCGGCGACCGCGCTGTCGGCGAGTCGTATCACCCGCGTGGTGGACGCGCTGCAGAGCCGCGGCCAGGTCGTCAAGCGGCGCTACGAGGGGGACGCCCGGGGGAACGTCGCGACCCTCACCCCGGAAGGGCTGAAACGACTTCAGGCGGCATATCCGGTACACCTGGCGAGCGCCCGCAAGCGGGTCATGGACCATCTCGACGGTCGGTCCCTGCCGGCCATGGTGAGGCAGTTCGGAGCGGTGGTTGAAAAGCTCGACTGAGTTCCACGCAGCGGTGGTCGAGAAGCTCGACTGAGATCCGTCGTCGTCATCGCGAACGCGGAAGGTCCCGGACACGCTCTTCGTGTCCGGGACCTTCCGCGTGCCGGGGTAGTGCTTCGCACCGCCCTCCGACCCCCTCAGGGCGTGGAGGGGCGTGTCTCGGTCCAGTCGACCATCAGGCGGCGCTCGGCGAAGAACCAGCCGCCGTCCTCCTTGGTGAATTCGTCGAGATAGCGAATCGACGCGATCATGAGGGTGCGCTGCCCGGACTCGTCGACCGAGACATGGTGGGCCAGGCAGTAGCTCTCGCCCGTCGCCCGGTTCCCGTCCAGAGTGATCGTGCTCTGGCCGTTGAAGTGCGTTGTGGCCCGGTAGACATTGAGGTTCTCGAACACCGGGGCGAGGGACTCGCGGCCGTGCAGTTCCTGTGTCGGCTCTGCCACCGTGGCGTCCATGAACACCAGGAAGCGGCTGTCCTCGGTGAACAGGGCCATCTGACCCTTGGCGTCCCGCCGGTCCGCGCAGTGCGCGTAGGCGTCCACCAGCTCACGGATGGCCAGCCGGTCGGCGGCTTCCTGGGGCGAGATCGAAGTGTGGGAGGCCAAGACGGTTCCTTTCGGCACACTATTTTACAGATGTATAAAATCACTGCTCATGGCAGGGTGCAACGTGAACAGCAGGGAGGGCGGAATGCTGAACGACCGGATCGATCCACGCATCACCCGCACGACCCAGGCCTTCGAGCAGGCCATCGTGGACCTCGCCGCGCAGCGGCCCGTCTCCCGGATTACCGTCGCCGAACTCGCCGACCGGGCCGGGGTCACCCGTGCGACGTTCTACAACCGCTACCGCACTCCCCTCGACCTGCTCATCCAGGTCCTCCACGCGGACCTGGAGCGAGGCCACCGCCTGGAGGAAGAGCGGCGTGCACAAGGCGGGCACTCGGCCCGCGAGCTGCTTCGCCTGGCCACGACGGAGGTGGCCGACCACGTGGAGCGGTTCGTCGCGGTGTACCGGCACTCCCTAGCTGATCCGGCGGACAGCGGGGTGTACGAGGCGCTCGTACGTCACTTCGGCGACTACGCCCTGGCGTTCATGAACCGTGGCCACCACCCGGGGCTTCCCGAAGCCAACCGTCAGGTGATCGCGCAGTTCATGGCCCACGGCTTCGCCGGCGCCATCCGGGCCTGGCTCAACGACCCGTCGGTCACGAAGGACGACATGGTCGACGCGTCCGTGGCCTGCGCTCCCGCCTGGTGGGCGGTCGACGCCGTCGCCACGGACACGTCCGCTCGTCCGTAGGAGCCGCCGCCGAGTCCCGTCAACTCCCGTACGCCCGCCGGGCGATGTGCTCCGCGATCATGATGGTGGTCGCGTTGGTCACGGTCGACGGGACCTCGGGCATGATCGATGCGTCGACCACGCGCAGACCCGCCAGTCCCTTCACCGCCCCCGACTCGTCGACGACGGCCCACTCGTCCCAGGGCCCTCCCATGGGCACGGTCGACGTCGGGTGTCCGTAGGTGGAGATTCCTGCCGCGATCGCCGCCTCCAGCTCCTCGTCGCTGCGCACCGCGTCACCCGGTACGAGTTCGGCGGCCACCGCACCGGCGAAGGGCGGGGCGCTCGCCAGACGTCGTACGAGCTTCACGCCCTCCAGCATGCGACTGCGGTCCCTGGCCGTCGCGAAGTAGTTGTTGTCGATGACCGGAGCGTCGTGGGGATCACGACTGGCCAGCCGCACCGAGCCACGCGACTCCGGCCGGGTGACGGCCGCGGCGAGGAGGATCGCCCCGCCGGTGGGGCTGAAGGAGCCGTCCAGCAGATGCGTGGCGACGACGCTGAGGTCCAGTTCGCCGACGTGTGCCTCGCGCGAGGCGAGCCACAGATGGGCCTGGAAGGCGGACGTCATGGTCTGGTGCTCGGGTGCGAGGGCGAACAGCGAGTGGAAGAACGGGTGATCCTGCAGCCTTCGGCCGACCGGGAGGTCGGCGACCACGTCAATGCCCAGGGCCCGCAGATCCTCGGCCGGGCCGACACCGGAGCGCAGCAGGATGGCCGGGCTGCCGTAACTGCCCGCCGACAGCACCACCTCGGCGGCCCGGAAGACCGTGCCCGACGCGCTCACGACGCCTCGCGCCACGCCGTGCTCGATGAGTACCTTGTCGATCGTGATGTCGCTCAGCACCGTCAGATTCGGGCGGCGCCGCACCTTCGGCGTCAGGTACACCAGGGCGGTGTTCTGGCGCATCCCGTCGACGATGTTGACAGGGTAGCCGCCGGTGCCGTCCTGCCGGGCGCCGTTGAAGTCGTCGTTCCGCCGGAACCCCAGGTCGGCCGCGCTGTCCACGAACGCCCGCAGAGGGGACGTGAGTTCCTCGTACGTCCACTGCCGGATGGGAAAGGGGCCGGTGCGGCCGTGGTAGGCGTCGTCACCGGCCGGCGTGTTCTCCATGTCCCTGAAGGCCGGGAGGACCTCCTCGTACGACCACCCTTTGATCCCGTAGCGGTCTCCCCAGGCGGCGAAGTCCGCCGCGCGTGCCCGGATCGCCGCACCCGCGTTGACCGACGAACTGCCGCCCATGGCCCGGCCGCGAGGTGCGGGGATGCTCGGGGCGCGGTCGGTGGCGCGCGCGGTGTAGCCCCAGTCGTGGTCGGGGTCGGCCAGTAGGTGCGGGGCCAGCAGTCCTTCGGGGAGCCGGTCGGCGGGGTAGTCCGGGCCTGCCTCGATCAGCAGGACCGTGCGCCGCGGATCCTCGCTGATCCTGGCGGCGAGCGCGGCGCCGGCGGAACCTCCGCCGATGATGACGACATCGGCGGAGTGTCCAGGTTGTTCGCTTGGGGTGCTCATCTGCGTCTCCCTATTTATATGCTTCCGCAAGCAATTAAAATGGTGATCGTCGACTGTGCGGTGTGCTCGGTCAGATGTGCAGTGCTTCCGGTACGAGGCGCTCGCCCAGCAGTCGCAGCGCGGCATGCTGATCGGCGCCGCGGATCGGTCCGATGACGTGGTCGATGCCGATGTGATCCAGTCGGCGCAGTTCCGCGAGCAGGACCGGGATGTTCTCGCCCTGTGCGCCGGGGTCGAGGGGGAGCAGGACCGTCTTCTCGATCTCGTCGTAGTCGCGCCCGGCCTGATCGCAGTGTCTGCGGAGCACGTCGAGTTTGTGCTGGAGGTCGGGGCCGTGGAAGAGGTTGCAGGCGTCCGCGTACTCCGCGACGAGTCGCAGGGTTTTCCGCTCGCCGGATCCGCCGATCAGGATCGGTGGGCGGGGTTGCCGTACGGTCCTGGGGGAGTTGAGGGTGCGCTCGAGTCGGTAGTAGCGGCCATCGAAGGGCTTCTCGTCGTCGCTCCACATCTGCAGGCAGATCCGAAGCGTCTCCTCGAGTCGCTCGAACCGCTCCGACACCGGAGGGAACGGCAGGCCGAGTCCGCGCGCCTCGGCGATGTTGAAGCCGGCTCCGACGCCGATACCCAGTGCGGCGCGGCCCTCGGATAGGACGTCGAGCGTGGTGATCATCTTGGCCAGCAGCCCGGGTTCGCGGTAGCCGACCGAGGTCACCAGGGCGAGAAGCTCCGCGCGTTCGGTGGACGCCGCCAGGTAGCCCAGTGTGGTGTACGCCTCCAGCATCTCCTGCTCGGAGGCGCCGACGATCCCGATCTGGAAGAGGTGATCCATGACGGCGATGCGTGTGAAGCCGTACTCCTCCGCGGTGCGGGCGAGACGGCCCACGTGACGTGCGATGCCTGTCGGGCCCCCGGGCTGGGTGAAATCCGCGATGGCGATGCCGAGGTTCATGCCGGCCTTCCGTCGTGCGAACCGCTGGATCGATCGCCATCGAGTATGCCTGGGTCACTATGTGCTTTGTCAAGCAATAAAAAGGGTGCGGGAGAGGTGAGAGCGAGTGCTGCAGGTGCCGCCGCCTCTGTGCGCGATGTGGCCTGCTGTGCAGTCAGACGACCGATGACGTGACGTTCCCTCCGCGGCGACGCTGGGTCCTCAACCGGACCGCTGACTCCGGGAGGAATCATCGTGATCAACCGACACCGCCCTCTGCTTGCGCACTGGGATTGGCAGATGCGAGCGCTCTGCCGCGGCATGGACAGTGCCCTCTTCTTCTCGCCGCACGCCGAACGCGGTATTGAGAAGCAGGCGCGGGAGGAGAAGGCCCGGGAAATCTGCAGGCGCTGCAGCGTGATCGAAGCTTGCGCGTGGACCGCGTTGAGCAGTCGTGAACCGTACGGAGTCTGGGGCGGCTTGTCCGAGAACGAGCGCCGCACGCTTCAACAAGCCCCAGGCCGTGGCCCCGTGACGGAAAAGGCGCCCGGTCGGTCCCGCTCGGGCGGCGACCGGCCGCAGTCGCTTCGCACCCTTCCGCGCGCGCCGCTCCCCGGACGAAGCGAAGGTCGCCGAGATGCCGTGGACGATGCTGAACAGGTCGAAGGCCGTGGCGAGTGAGACCACGGCGATGTCCGGTTGCGGAGGGAAGTCATGGACCCTCCGGTACTGGTCGGTCGGCATCGCGAAGTCAGGGTGCCGGCCGAGCTCTTCGAGCGAACGCCGCCCGACAGTGCGGTTCTGCTATGTGCTTGACGGCGCAAATAGTTGTAAAGGTCTGCCGGCAGCCCGCCAGTAACGGCAGGTGACCTGTGTACTGGGTAGGGTTGGCCAGTGGCCAGTGGCCAGTGGCCAGTGGCCAGTGGCCAGTGGCCAGTGGCCAGTGGCCAGTGGCCAGTGGCCAGTGGCCAGTGGCCAGTGGCCAGTGGCCAGTGACCAGTGACCCGAAGCCGAGGCCGCCGCCGAGTTGATGCTCCTCTCCGGAGTTGCTTGACAAGCGGGGGGCAGAAGGAGAGTCTTGTTGCCGACGCAAGCAAATGAATACCTCCGTCCGTGACCGTCGATGGCCGCCCCGGATCCCCCTCGGCGCACCCATCAAGGAGAAGCGACATGACCCCTGAACTAGGCCTGTCCCTGCCCGAGTTCGGCACGCACGTACCGCCTGTCAGCAAGGTGGTGGCGCGGTGAGCGGCAGCGTGGCGATCGTGGTCGGCGCCGGTGGTGCCCTTGGCCGTGCGACCGCCTTGGCCCTTGCCGCCGACGGCTTCACGGTTGTGGCCGTCGACCGCAACGCGCACGCGCTCAAGGAGTTGCCCGACACCATCGGCCGCGAAGTCGGCGACGCAAGCGATCCGGACGTGGCCAGGGCTCTCGTCGACCGGATCGCCGCTGAGGCCGGTCCTCCGGACGTGCTGGTGAACGCCCTGGGTGCGTTCGATCTCTCCGACACGTTCACCACGACGCCCGAAGCGCTGCGCCTCATGGTCGACGTGAACCTGGGTGCGGCCCTGTGGCTGAGCCAGGCGGCCGGGGTCCACATGCGAACGCGTGGGTCCGGAGCCATCGTGCACGTCTCCGCGCGGCCGGGGCTCGAACCGACCGCGGGCATGACGGCCTACGGCGTCAGCAAGGCCGCGCTCGCGCACCTCGTCCGCATCCTCGACCTCGAACTGCGTCCCAGCGGCGTCCGGGTGAACGCGGTAGCCCCGCAGCTGATCGACACCCCCAAGAACCGCGGCTTCCTCAGCGAGGACCAGCTGGCGCACGCGGTTTCCCCGGAAGCGATCGCGAAAGTGATCGCCTTCCTCGTGAGTGATGCCGCCGCACCGATCAGCGGAGCGATTCTGCCGACCTACGGCGGCTGACCCCGGCCACCGCGGCAGGTGCTTACCGCGGCAAGGCGCCGCAAGGAGAAACCCCATGCCAGAGAGCAGTGTTTCCGCCCGGACCGCACCGGCGGCCACCCACGCGGGCCGCGTCGCGGTCGTCACCGGCGCGGCCCGCGGCCTCGGCGCCGCCATCGCCCGTGGGCTGGCGCGCCGCGGCGCGACCGTCGCCGCTGTCGATCTCACGACCGCCGAGCAGACCCAGGAAGAGATCGAGAAGGCCGGCGGCACGTGTGTCCCACTGATCGCCGATGTGTCCGACCCGGCCGCCGTACAGGCACTGCACGCAGCCGTGCGCGCCGTCTGCGGGCCGACCGACATCCTGGTCAACAACGCCGGGATCGCCGGCGTGGCACCGCTGGCCGACGTCGACTTCGCCCATTGGCGCCGCGTGTTGTCGACCAACCTCGACTCCCAGTTCCTGATGGCCATGGCATTCGCCGGGGACATGCGGGAGCGCGGCTGGGGACGGATCGTCAACATGAGTTCCTCGTCGATCTACACCACGACCAGGAACATGACGCCGTACATGGCCAGCAAGGCCGGGATCCTCGGCCTGACCAGTGGCCTGGCGAACGACCTCGCCGCCGACGGCATCACGGTCAACGCCGTGTCTCCGGCGTTCACCCGCACCCCGCTGATCGACGAAACGGTCGCCGAGGGGGCCATGCCGCCCGACATCAACACCCTCCTCGCCGACGAGCAGGCGATCAAGCGCCCAGCCGTGCCCGAGGACATGGTCGGCACGGTGCTGTTCCTCACCGGCGACGACGCCGAGTTCGTCACCGCCAAGTTCATCGCCGCCGACGGCGGCTACACCCGCAACTACTGACTTCGACCCGCCCGCGAACCATCCCGCGCTTCCGCCCCGAAGCGCGCCGGGCGCCTGATCGGAACCATTTGCTACCAGACCAGCCGAATCAATTACCAGACCAGCCAAATCAATTGATTGTGAAAGGCAGTAGCGACATGTCTGAGCTCGATTCCTCCACGAACCGTCGTTCGTTCCTGGCCAGGTCAGCGAAGATCGCGGCCGTACCGGCGCTCGCCGCCGTGGCCGGCGGTGTCCTCGCCGAGCCGGCCGCCGCGGCCTCCACCGAACTGCCGGACTACGCCCCGATCCCCGCCTCGGCACTCGGCCCCGCGGTCAACGCCCAGGGCTATTACGTCGGCCGGATCAAGCGGAACCTGTACTGGGTCACCGACTCCACCTACCAGGCCGCGTTCCTGACGACCAAGGAAGGCGTCGTACTGTTCGACGCGCCTCCGACCATCGGGCACAACCTGCAGCGCGCCATCAACGAGATCGCCGCCGCCAACGGCACCTCCAACAAGGTCACCCACATCGTCTACTCCCACCACCACGCCGACCATCTCGGGGCCTCGTCCCTGTTCGGCCGTCACGTGGAGCGGATCGGCCACGTTGAGAACCGCCGGCTGCTGCTGCGCGACAACGACCCGACGCGCCCGGCACCCAACGTCACCTTCGAGCGCCACAAGACCCTGCGCGTCGGCGGGGAGCGCATCGAACTGTTCCACAAGGGCACCAACCACAGCGCCGACAACATCTACATCCACTTCCCGGACCACGACGCCCTCATGCTCGTCGACATCGTCCTGCCCGGCTGGGTGCCGTTCCAGAACCTCAACATCAACGAGGACGTCCAGGGGGCCATCGCCGCGCCGGGCAAGGCCCTCGAGTACCCGTGGACCCACTACATCGGCGGGCACATGGGGCGCCTCGGCACCCGTCGCGACATGACCGTCCACCAGCAGTACGTCGACGACATCGTCGACGGGGTCAAGAAGGCGATGGCCAACGTCGACCCGACCCCGTTCTTCACCAAGTACGGCAACAACACCTGGGCAGGCGTCAAGACCTACCAGGACGCCCAGGCCGAGTACGCCGCCGCCCCGGTCATCAAGAAGTACACCGGCGTCCTGGCCGCCGCCGACGTCTACACCGCCAGCCACGCCTTCACCATCCTCGAGTCCATCCGCCTCGACCTCGGCTACGGCTCCCAGGTCCACGCCTGAGCATGGCAAGACATGGCAAGACCAGGTCCCTGCCGCTGTGGGGGAGCGGCGGGGACCTGCCACACCTGGTCCTCGATCCAGCCGTCCGGCAATCAGCCCATCAACACACGTACACCACCGTGCACTTCACGGCCGAGCGGCCTCGGCAAAGGAGAAACGTCGTGTCAGGTTCCGTACACGATCTCGAACAGGCCGGGTCATTCGCACTCGGCAACTGGCGCGTACGCAGAGTCGGTTACGGCGCGATGCAGCTGGCCGGTGCCAACGTCTTCGGGCCGCCCCGCGACCGCGACGAAGCCCTGCGTGTGCTGCGTGCCGTGGTCGAGAGCGGGGTCAACCACATCGACACCGCCCAGTTCTACGGACCGGGAGTGGTGAACGACCTCATCCGCGAGGCGCTGCACCCCTACCCGGCCGACTTGGCGATCGTGAGCAAGGTGGCCGCCCGCCGTGACGCCGACGGCGCCGTGCTGCGGTTCGACGAGCCGGACCAACTGCGCCAGGGCATCGAAGACAACCTGGCCACCCTGGGCACCAGCCGCCTGGCGGCCGTGAACCTGCGCATCATGGACCACTCCCCGCCCGGCAAACGGTTCGACGCCCAACTGGCGAGCCTGATCCGAGCCCGCGACGAGGGCCTCATCGACGGGATCGGCCTGAGCAACATCTCGCGGCAGCACCTGTTGCGAGCCGTCGACCAGACCGAGATCGTCTGCGTGCAGAACCTGTTCAACCTGGCGGACCAGAGTTCTGCGGACGTCCTGACCGAGTGCACGCTACGCGGTATCGCCTTCGTTCCGTTCTGCCCGCTCGGGTGGCCGCGCGCCACCCAGAAAAAGATCCTCACCAGCCCTGTACTCGCGGCGCTGGGATCCAGGTTGCAGGCCTCCCCGGCGCAGATCGCCCTCGCGTGGCTTCTCGACCTCGCACCGAACATTCTGCTCATCCCCGGAACCAGCACCCGCACGCACCTGACCGAGAACCTCCACGCCGCCGGCGTCGAACTCGACGATGCCTCCCGCGAGGAGTTGGCCAGGTACTTCCCGGCCGCCAAATGATCGGGCTTGACCGGTCCCGTCGGAGGAGCATCGACTCCGTCACAGGAGCACCGACTCCGCCGGAGTAGCACCGACAGGAATGAGCCCGCGGCGGCTCAGGTGCGGCGGGCGGCTGTGTAGGCGCGCTCCAGTTCCGCCGCCGCGGTCATGAAGCCTTCCTGCCCGGTCTTCTGGATCGCTTCCACAGCGAGCTGCTCAAGTGTCATCCACACAGCGGTGATTGGCTTGCGCATCGCTTCTCCGTTCTCGGAGAGCGAGACGATCATGGCTCTGCGGTCGCTGGCGGACGGCTCACGGGTGAGCAGGCCGGCATCCACCATCCGTCTGATCGAACGCGACACCGTCGAGTGGTCAAGACCCACGGCCTGCTGGAGCTCGGCCTGGGTCTGGCCGTTCCTCTCGAAGAGCTGCATGAGGATGAGCTCCTGCCCTGGGTGCAGACCGATGTCGGAGAGCAACTCGGCGCCGTAGCCGTGTAGGGCCCGGGCCAGCGCGAACAGCCCGAAGCTCACGGGTGCGGTGGCTATCAGGGCGGGTCGGCGGATCATCCCCTCCGGAGCATCTGCCATGGACGGTCCTCCCGAAATCAGGGTGCGATTGCTTGACATTGTGTGGCTAGACACGTAATTATGTAGCTAGACAAGTTCTTCTGGCGCCGGATCACGCTTTCCCTGGTTGACCTGCGCAGGAAGCACTTTAGTGAAGGTGGTTCGCATGCCCCGGTTGGGTCGTCTGTGGATCATCGGCACGTGCGACACCTGGTCCCGGGGTCGGCTTCGGCCGACGGTGCACCAGCTGCGGTGGACGGCCTCAACCTGCTGTCACTGAGCTGTCTGCGGTAGCCCTCTGCATCGCTGCCCCCGTCTCCAGCCTCCGCGGCGGGCTCACCGACGTCCGGCAACGCCGGTGCGTCGCCCCTGCCGAACTGTTTCCGGCCTTTCCAGCGACGGCGCGTTCGTCGTTCCGGCGGCCGCCCATGCCACTTCCGGCGGTTCGCCATCGATATCGCCCGTTTGTCATCAATGAATCGGAGTAAATGATGAGTACCTCCCTCACTGCCGTTGACCTGCTGCGGCGCAGCCTGGACAAGTTCCTCGCCAAGGACATGAAGGGTTGGGCGGACCTGTGCGCCGACGACGTCGTCGCCGAGTTCCCCTTCGCTCCTGAGGGCACTCCGACGAGGCTGGAAGGCCGCGATGCCGTCTACGAGTACCTGCGCAACTATCCCGACGTCATCGACGTACGCACGCTCCCCTCGGTGCGGATCCATGCGACCGACGACCCGAATCTGGCCGTCGCGGAATGGAGCGCCTCCGGCACGGTCCTGACCAACGGGAACCCCTACGAGATGAGCTATGCCACCTTCGTGACGATCCGCGACGGTCAGATCGTCAACTACCGCGAATACTGGAACCCGCAGGCCTTCCTGGCGGCCATGAGCGGCTCGGAGTTCTAGAGGGCGAGGATCGGGACAAGTGGCCGGACCCTGAGCAGTGTCGGCCGACCCCACCCCATGCGGGCGGGGCCGGCCGATGCCGGCGCACGGGCCGGAGGCACTCCCAGACCGCTGGTCAGGCGTGTGTCCGCTCGCCCGGTTAGACTCCCTCGCGGGTGCGAGTGGAGGATGCGGCGGATGGCAGAACACAGGGCGGACACGACTTCGGAGGGCGTCCTTGTGCGTCCGGGAACCGCGGATGGCGGACCGGTTAGTTACGCGATCATCGCTCTGGCGCGAGTGCACGGCGGGTACGCCGGCGAACTGTTGCGCGGTCTCGGTCTCCACGTAGGCCAGGAGCTGATCCTGATGCAGCTTCTGGAACGCGATCACCAGAGCCAGTCCGAGCTTCTCAAGGCCTTGGGTATGGAGCATTCCACGGTGTCGCGGTCCCTTCGCCGGATGCAGGAGGCCGGGTTCGTGACCCGCAAGCCGGCGGACCGTGACCGCAGGGTCATGATCGTGTCCCTGACGGAGAAGGGGAAGGCGACTCGTGAGCCGCTCGCCCAGATGATGGCGAGGCTGGAGCAAGCCACCGTGGAGTCCCTCGACGAGGCGTCCCGCGAGACGTTCATCGCTCTCGCGCGGGCGATGGAGTGCACGATCTCGGCTCAACGCGGTCGGTGAACTCGCAGTCCACGGGCGGCGGATGACGGCTCGCGGGCGGACAGCAGGGCCGGAGCGACTTCGGGTGACGCACCCGTGCTCATGTGCTCACGTCAGCGGACCCTTCCCCGTGCTTTCAGTGGCACCGGCGGCAGTTCGGGGGCGGGCAGCGGTGACCCGTCGTACCCCTTCACTTCGCCGAAGCGGGTGCCGGTCATCCACTCGGAGCGGGCCTGTGCGATGTCCTCCTGGGAACGCCCGACGAAGTTCCACCACATGACGATCTTCTCCTCGAAGGGTTCACCACCGAGCAGCAGCAGTCCGCTGTCGCTGAGGGCACGCAGCGGGAGTTCGGTCCGCCCGCAACCCAGATAGAGCATCGATCCCGGGTCCAGACGCACTCCGTCGACCTCGGTGGCTCCCGACATCGTCAGCACGGCGTACTCGAAGTCGGGATTTACCGGCAGTCGTACGTTGGTACCCTCGGCGATCGTGAGATCGGCGCCGACCAGCGGGGAGTACGTGGTGCCCGGCGAGGCCGTGTGGTCCAACTCGCCCAGGATGACGGTGGCGGTGAGGCCCGAGGCCGTGACTACGGGCAGGTCGGCGTGGTGCTCAAAGGCGGGTGTGACGTCGCGGTGGGCATCGGGCAGGGCGACCCACAGTTGAGCGCCGTGTAGGAAGCGGGGATGGGACTGAGTGCTCTGCTCGGCGTGGGCGATGGCTCGGCCGGCTGTCATCAGGCCGAGTTCGCGGGGCCGGATGGTCGACTCACTGCCGATGCTGTCGCGGTGCAGTACTTCGCCGGCGTGCAGCCAGCTGACCGTCTGCAAACCGGTGTGCGGGTGCGGCGGGACCCGCATGCCGGGCTCGTCCGCGATGTCGTCGGGACCGTAGTGGTCCACGAAGCACCAGGCGCCGACCATCCGGCGCCCGAGATTGGGCAGCAACCGGCGGACCACGGTCGAGCTGCCGATCTGTGCCTCCCGGGGGCTGAGGAGTTCGCGGACCGGGTGGGCGGAGACGTCGGATCGCCCGCCGCACAGGCGGGTCGGTGGGTGGATTTCGAGATTGCTCATGGGCCTTCGCCCCTTCCGTCAGCGATGCGCCCGGGTGATCCGGACCGCATTCTCAGGGATCAACCGGCTCACAGCCCGAACCGGGCGCGCTGCCCCTCGGGCACCAGGTCGACGTACTCAGGGTGCTTGGAGATCCAGCCGCGGATGTACGCGCAGAACGGAAGCACGGCGAGCCCCTGCTCCCTGGCCGAGTCGAGGGCTGCCCGAGCGAGTTTCCCCGCCAGGCCGCGTCCCTCGAAGCGGGGGTCGATCTCGGTGTGGATGAAGGCGATCTCGTCCTTGAACCGGTGATATTCGGCGAACCCGACCCTCTCCTCCGCTTCGAAGATTTCGAAACGCGACTGATCCGGATTGTCTGCAACCAGGGTTCCCATCGCTCCTCCTTGAGTGCCGTCACTGATGGCTGGCGCCGAGTGCGCGTGTGTCCCTCTGGGCGATTCTAGTTGATGCATCAACTAGAGCAGGATGGAGTACCGCAAGATGACGCGTCAACAAATCGTTTACGCTGGAGCGTATGACTGAGGCGACGCGCTGGCTCACCGAAACCGAGCAACACGCCTGGCGCAGCTTCGTCAGCCTGCAGGAGAAACTCGTCGGTCGGCTGGCCCGCGAGGTGCAGGCCGATTCGGGTCTGTCCGGCGCCGACTACGGCGTCCTTGTGCACCTCACCGAGGTGCCGGAGGGGCGACTGCCTGTACTGGCGTTGGCCAAGGCGGTGGAGTGGGAGAAGAGCCGGATGTCCCACCATGTCAATCGGATGGCCAAGCGCGGTCTGGTCGTCCGGGAGGACTGCCCCACTGATGGACGGGTGGCGTTCATTGCCGTCACCCCTGCCGGCCGCGAAGCCATCGCCGCCGCGGCCCCTCGTCATGTCGAAGCGGTCCGTCGCCTGTTCATCGATCCGCTCGGCCCGGCAGAGCTTGCCATGCTCGACCAGATCTCCAACCGGCTCCTCGAAGGGCTGGGCAAAGACTGCCTGTGATTGAGCGGTACGGGGCGCGGCGACCCCGCTGATCTGAGGTGTCACCCCTTGTCGGAATAGAGGCGGGGCGTTGCATGTTCATCATATGGTTGATGTGTCAACTATATGAAAGAGGGTGAGCGCGATGCAGATCGGGATCTTCACCGTCGGTGATGTCACCGCCGATCCGACCACGGGCCGGACGCCGACCGAGCACGAGCGGATCAAGGCGATGGTCGCCATCGCGCAGAAGGCCGAGGAGGTCGGCCTGGACGTGTTCGCGACCGGCGAGCACCACAACCCGCCCTTCGTACCGTCGTCCCCCACGACCATGCTCGGCTGGATCGCGGCGCGCACCAACCGGATCATCCTGTCCACGGCCACCACGCTGATCACCACCAACGACCCGGTGAAGATCGCCGAGGACTTCGCCATGCTTCACCACCTGGCCGACGGGCGCGTGGACCTGATGATGGGCCGCGGCAACACCGGCCCCGTCTACCCCTGGTTCGGCAAGGACATCCGCCAGGGCATCAACCTCGCCATCGAGAACTACGCCCTGCTGCACCGTTTGTGGCGCGAGGACGTCGTCGACTGGGAGGGCAGGTTCCGCACGCCGCTGCAGAGCTTCACTTCCACCCCCCGGCCTCTGGACGACGTACCGCCGTTCGTCTGGCACGGATCGATCCGCTCCCCGGAGATCGCCGAGCAGGCCGCCTATTACGGCGACGGCTTCTTCGCCAACAACATCTTCTGGCCCAAGGAACACTTCCAGCGGCTCATAGGCCTCTACCGGGAGCGGTACGCGCACTACGGCCACGGCACACCGGAGCAGGCCATCGTCGGCGTCGGCGGCCACATCTTCATGCGCCGCAACTCCCAGGACGCCGTACGGGAGTACCGGCCGTTCTTCGACCACTCACCCCAGATGGGCGGCGGCCCTTCGTTGGAGCAGTACATGGAGCAGACCCCGCTGATCGTGGGCAGCCCCCAGGAGGTCATCGACAAGACGCTGACCTTCCGCGAGCACTTCGGGGACTATCAGCGCCAGTTGTTCAACGTCGACGGTGTGGGCGTACCGCTGAAGACCGTGCTGGAACAGCTCGACATGCTCGGCGAAGAGGTGGTCCCGGTCCTGCGCAAGGAGTTTGCCAGGAACCGGCCCGCGGACGTTCCCGACGGCCCGACCCATGTCGCGCTGCGCGAAGCGCGCGACGACCGGGCCGGGTCCGCGGGTTCGGCGGCCTGAAACGGCAGCGCGCCGATACGAGTGAAAGGCTTAGCGGCGGTTGTCGTCCTGAGGTTCCGGAACCGCTGCCCCTTCCTCAGCGGCGGTCTTCTCTTCGTGGGACAGGCGGTACGCCACGGCGAGTCCCCAGGGGACACCCAAGAGGATGACGAGGGTGAGGCCGAGGACGAGGGGAGCCGGGCGGGCGGCTCCGACTCCCACACACACGACGGCCACGGCGACGCAGGTGCGGGCCAGCGGCCGGTAGAGGCCGCGGTCCAGATGCCAGACCCGCAGGGAGCTCGCGAGCACCATCGTCGTGCAGAGCACGACGGCCGCGCCCCCGCAGAGCACCCAAGCCGTGGCGGCGGGGGTACGGCCGTCGTGGGCGTGTTCGACGAGGCCGACCATCGCGGCGCCCATGGCGGCCACCGTGGCAGTGAGCGGCAGGTGAACCAGCATCCACTGCACGGTGCTCACGCGTGTGGGCCTCGGTAGCCGGTGGCCGGCGAAGTCGAAGTACGTCCACCAGGCACCGAAGCCGACGACGACGGCGACGAGCCCGACGGCGAGGGTGAGCGCGTTGGTCGGTTCATGGGCCAGCCCGTCGACCACCGCGGTCACGGTCTCGCCGAGCACGATGATGATGAACAGGCCGAACCGTTCGGTGAGCGCGTGGGTCACGCTGAGCGCGACCGACTGCACCGGGGTGGCCGTACCGATCACGACCGCGAACCCCGCCAGATAGACGACGGCCAACAGACCCCACGTCAGCACGCGGACACCGGCGGGCAGGGCGGCACTCGCGGCCAGGACGATCGCGCAGACCGCCGTCCCGCTCACGAACAGCCTGCTGGGACGGCGGAATTCGGGACTGTCACCACGCGCGGCGAGCAGCCACAGCACCGCTAGGACCGCGAACAGCACCCCCGCGTCCACGGCGAACGCGACTCCGCGTGCGCCGCCCGCCTCGGGGATGAACGCACCCAGCGGCACGAGCACCAGGATCTGCAGCAGGAACAGGCTCCGGCCGCGGGCATCGTCGTGTCCGTGCAGTTCGTGGTGGAGGCTGCCGTTGAGCCAGGCGATCCACACCAGCGCGAACACCGCGGCGAACTCGCCGAGCCCGCGCCAGGTCAGGTGTGCGGCCAAGTGGTGAGCGGCCTGGGCGACCAGGACGACCACGACCAGGTCGTAGAAGAGTTCGAGCGGGCCGACCACCCGTTCGCGCGGCTGCTCACCATGGGCGCGCGGCGGCCGCCAGAGCTGGCTGCGCAGCCGGGCCCACTGCTCGTGTCGCGGAGTCATGTCCGGAGCCCGGATCGCTAGTTGACGAGAGCCTTGGACACGGCCCACAGGCGTGCCGCGTTCTCCCGGTCCAGGGCGTACGGCGCGACGCCGGCGACGGCACCGGCTCGCTCGGCGACGGGCTTGGCCTCGGCACAGTCCTCGAAATAGCGGCCGGTGACGCCCTCCACCGTCGGTGAGGCGGCCAGCAGCACCGAGGTCGCGGCGCCCTGCTCCACCGTCTTCCCCGGCGGCAGCGCCAGTTCGCCCGAGGCGAGGAAGGCGGCCACCTGCTCCATGTCCATGTGCCGGGCCAGGGAGGTGTCCGCGATGTTGCCCGGCATCAGAGCGTTGGCGGTGATGCCGTCGTCGGCCCAGCGTTCGGCGGCACCGACGGCGAACAGGGCGTTGGCCGTCTTCGACTGTCCGTAGGAGGTCCACGGGTCGTAGGGCCGGAAGCGGTAGTCCAGGTCGTCGAAGACGACCGGTGAGAAGAGGTGGCCGATCGAGCTCACCGAGACGACCCGTGCGCCGTCCGCCGCCGCGAGTGCCGGGTGCAGGCCGGTGGCGAGGGCGAAGTGGCCCAGGTGATTGACGCCGAACTGCCATTCCCGGCCGTCGGATGTGCGGGTGAGCTCCGGCGTGGCCATCACACCGGCGTTGTTGACCAGGATGTGCAGCGGGCCCTGCCAGGCCGCCACGAACTCCGCGACCGTCGACCGGTCGGCCAGGTCGAGCCGTCCCACGGTCAACTGTCCTGACTCAGGCGGCAGTTCCTTCTCCAGGCGCGCCACCACTCCGGCACCTGCGTCGGTGTCCCGTACGGCCAGGGTGACGTCGGCGCCCGCGGCGGCGAGCGCCCGGACGGTCTCCACTCCGATCCCGGAACTGGCTCCGGTCACCACGGCCCTGCGGCCGTGCAGGTCGACGCCGTCGGTTACCTCGGCGGCGGTTGTGCTCGCCCCGAAGGTGTGGGGAGTCTGAGGTGTGGACATGAGGTGAGTCTCCTGACGTGGATGTGGCCCCGCGAGGGGATCTTGTGAGGCGCCGGTCGGCTGTCAGCCGTTGAGCGTGCCCATGAACTCGGGTGCGTAGCGGTCGCCGGTGACCACGCCGTGCGGGGCGACCGCCTCGATGGCGGCGATGTCGTCGGCGGTCAGGGTGACCTCGGTCGCGGCGACGTTCTCCTCGAGGTAGCGGCGGCGCTTTGTACCGGGGATGGCGACCGCGCCCTGGTACTGGACCCAGGCGAGCGCCAGCTGGGAGGGCGTGACGTTCTTGTCGTCGGCGAGGCGGCGGACCTCGCGTACGACGTCGAGATTGCGGTCGAAGTTCTTGCCCTGGAACCGGGGGTCGGTCCGGCGCCAGTCGTCCTCGGTGAAGTCGTCTGGGCTGGTGATGGCGCCGGACAGGAAGCCGCGCCCCAGCGGGGAGTAGGCGACCAGTCCGATCCCCAGCTCCCGCAGAGTGTCGAGGACTCCGTCGTGCTCGATGCCGCGCTCGAAGAGCGAGTACTCCGTCTGGACGGCGGCGAGCGGGTGGACGGCGTGGGCCCGTCGGATCGTCTCCGCAGACGCCTCGCTCAGGCCGATGTCGCGGATCTTGCCCTCCGCGACGATCTCGGCCAGGGCTCCGACGGTCTCCTCGATGGGCACCTTGGGGTCGATGCGGTGCAGGTAGTACAGGTCGACGTGGTCCGTGCCCAGGTGCCGCAGCGAGCGATCGAGGGCGTGCCGGACGTACTCGGGTCGGCCGTTGAGATCGCGTACCTGGCCGTCGTCGGTGATCTCGACACCGGTCTTGGTCGCGACCACGGCGGATTCCCGGCGCCCTGCCAGCGCCTTGCCGAGAAGCTGCTCATTGACGAAGGGGCCGTAGCTCTCGGCCGTGTCCAGCAGGGTGACGCCGAGTTCCAGCGCGCGGTCGATGGTGGCCAGCGACTCCGTCTCGTCGGCGGCGCCGTAGAACGCGCTCATACCCATGCAGCCGAGTCCTTGGACGCCGACGGTCAGGCCCTGGCCGCCGAGTGTGCGCTGTTCCATGAGGGTTCCTCGTTCCGTAACTAACTGGATAGATACGTTACCGTAGACCTGTGCACCGCCTATGTCAATAACTAGATAGTTACTTGCTAAGGTGACCCGCATGCCACGGGACTCAAGCGCCACAAAGGCCCGGCTGCTCGACGCGGCCTTCAACGAATTCGCCGCCTACGGCATCGCCGGTGCCCGAGTGGACCGGATCGCGGAGGCCGCGGAGGCGAACAAGCGGCTGATCTACGCGTACTTCGGCAACAAGGAGCAGTTGTTCGACGAGGTACTGCAACGCGCGATGACGGCCGGCGCCGAGTCGGTGCCGTTCGATGTCGATGACCTGCCCGGATATGCCGCCGCGATCTTCGACCATCTCGTCGCCCGGCCGGCCCTGATGCGCCTACGCCTATGGAAACTGCTGGAGCGTCCTGCCGCAACCGGACTCGAACCGGACGCCTTCCGCCGCAAAGCCGCCGAAGTGGCCGCCGCGCAGCAGCGTGGAGAGGTCGCCCGGGAGATGGTGCCTGCCGACCTCCTGACCATGGTTCTCGCCGCGGCTCAGGCGTGGTTCTGGGCCGCCGAGGGTGTCGACCCCGAAGAGGTCAGCCGGTCCTGGTCGTCGGAGCGGCTGGCCCAGCACCGCTCGGCGGTCGTCGAGGCCGCCCGCCGGATGAGCGAGCCGAAGGCCGTCGGCGAGTAGCAGCCTGATGGGCATGCACGGGGTACGGCGGGTCCGTCTCCTTCGTGGCCCTGACCTGCGAAAACATAGTGGCACCCACCTGGGCGACTGTGACGCCATGCGATGTCGAAAAGGGGACGACCTGCCCCCGCCGCATGCTCCTCAAGCGCCGGTCACAGCCAAGTCGTGGCCAGCCATACGGTCACGGCCGCGGCGAGGATGAGCGCGATGTTCAGGGCGATCCGGCGGTCTCCCCGGTTCAGGTGGACTCCGGTCGCGCCGAACTGCAGGAGCACGAACCCGATGGACGCGGCCAGGGCCAGGCCGGGTGCGATGCCCGTCAGCGGCGGCAGGATCAGCCCGATCGCGCCGAGCACTTCGAGCACCCCGATGGTCCTGACGGCCGGCATCGGAGTGCGGTCCACCCACGCCATCATCGGCTGGAGCTGCTCGCGGGTCCGGATCACCTTTATCCCGCCCCCGTAGAGGTAGAAGAGAGCGAGCATGGCGGCGACGATCCAGTACGCGACGTGCATGATTCCCATCCAGGGTTGGCAGTTGGGCGGGGTGCCCGGCCGAACAGCTCGTCGCCGTCCGGGCCGACCACGGGTACGGCGGACTCGGCCATCGCCCCGTTGGTCATCGGTTCGTCGGCCATGCTCCGATTCCACCGTCCGAGTACCGCGGCCGTCCAAGACCGGTTGGGTGGGGCCGATACCGCACGGGTATCGTCGCCGGTCATGGAGCTGCGCACACTGCGCTATTTCGTGGCCGTCGCCGAGGAACTGCACTTCGGCCGGGCCGCCACCCGGCTGCACATGAGCCAGCCGCCACTGAGCCGCGCAATCAAGCAGTTGGAGACCGACGTCGGTGCCACTCTGCTGCACCGCTCTGCCGCGGGCGTCACGCTCACCGCGGCCGGGGCGGCGCTGCTGGACGAGGCGCGCACCCTGCTCGACCAGGCCGAACAGGCACGCGTACGGGTGGCCGCGGCGGCCGGCGCATCGGCCATCACCGTCGGGATCCTGGGCGACAGCACCGACCCGGGCGCGACGCGGCTGGCCGCCGCCTACCGTCGGCGGCATCCAGGCGTCGAGGTCCGCATCCGCGACACCGACCTGACCGATCCGACCTGCGGGCTGCGAGCCGGACTTGTCGATGTCGCCCTCACCCGGGGGCCGTTCGACGAGACCGGCCTGACGGTGCACGAGTTGCGCGCCGACCCGGTGGGCGCGGTGCTGCGCGCCGACGATCCGCTGGCCGGCCGTGACCACCTGCAACTGGCTGACCTGGCCGATCGCCGCTGGTTCCAGTTCCCGGAGGGCACCGACCCGGTCTGGCGGTCGTACTGGAACGGCGGCGAGCCGCGCGAGGGCCCGGTGGTGCGTGCCGTACAGGAGTGCCTGCAGGCCGTGCTCTGGAACGGCACGGTCGGGATGACCCCGCTCGGGCACGAGCCGTTCGAGCAGCTGGCGGTGGTCCCGCTGACTGACATGGCGCCGAGCCGCGTGGTGGTGGCGTGGAACGAGGGCGACGCGAACCCGCTGATCCGCTCGTTCGTGCAGATCGCCACGGCCGCTTACCGGGACTGAGCGCCGCGGCTGCGCACGCGCGGCCGCGGCGTCAGGGCCAGGACGGGGGAGTGCAGGATGGGTTCAGCGGCCGGTGCCCTTCCGGTCACTGACGACCGGCAGGGGGTCTCGACCGGGTCGAAGTGGCCCATCCACGATCACGGGCCGATCGCATTGAGCGCGTCGAGTAGTCGAGGACTCGCGGGCGAGCCCTCGTCCGGGTCACCCGGAGTGCGATGGAGTTCGCCGTCGATGATCTCGTAGTGGCCGATGGCCTGGATGGGCGGCGAGTAGACGTGGATGGTGATGGCGCCGGCGTCGTGGTCCATGCGGTGGACGCCTGATCCGGGGAACGAGAAGGACTCGCCGGGCCCGTACCGGTGGGCGCGGCGCGGCCCGCCCACCGGCAACCCCTCCTGCCAGGCGACGCCTTCGATCACGTGCACGCCGACGCAGGAACCCTGGTGGTCGTGGTAGCCGGTGTCGCGCGACTCCCACCAAGTATTCAGCCACGCCTCGGAGTTGTCGTTCCGCCACAGCAGCAGGTACGAACCGGGCCCGGAGCGGTCGAGTGCGGCGGTGTCGACGAAGGCCGCCGCGCGACGGGCGCGGTCCGCGCACTCCTCGGGCCTGAACGGGCGGTCGGACACGCCGAGTTCGGCGAGGGCGGTGGTGTCGATCGGGGTCGGGTTCATGGTCATCCCCTTGTGCCGGGTGCGTGTGTACGGAAGTGGTGGGCTTGCTAGGGGAGTTCGTCGCCGGCGAGCCAGTCCTCCAGCGCGTCGATGTCCCCGTCCGGCGCCTCGCCCGCGCCGACGAAGGGGACCGACCGGCGAATTGCCGCGTAGGCGCGTTGCGTCCCTTCGCCGAGGTCACCGGCGTGCCCGCGCAGGTCGACCGCCTGGGCGCCGCACATGAGCTCGACGGCGGCCAACCGCAGTGCCAGGCCGGCCATTTCATGGAGTCGGCGGGCCGCGGTGGGCGCCATCGTGATCCGGTCCTCGATGCCGGCCGCGATTCCGCTCGTGGGCTGTTCCAGCGTGACGGGTTGCGCGAGCAGGCGGGCCTCCCCGGCCAGGCTCGCCGCGCCGTTGGCGAGGATCGCCAGGCCGTCGTCGGGCGCGGTGGGATCGGCTCGGAGCCCGTTCGGCAGACCGGTGAAGGCCGAGTCCAGCAGCTTCTGCACCCGCTCGCCCGCGATCGTGACCGCCTGGGCGAGCCCGAGTCGCGCGTAGTCGAGCGCGATGGCGACGGGGGCGATGTCGTGGTTGCCGGTCGAGATGGCACGGTCCTCGTCGACGAGCATGATCGGGCTGTCGCCGGAGGAGGAGAGCTCGATCCCGACGGCGTGGTCGCAGTGCGCGAGCGCCTGACGGGCCGCCCCGTGGGTCTGCGGCACCACCTTGAACGCCAGCGGATCCTGGATGGCGCGGGCCGGCCGGGCGCCGGTCAGCAGGGCGCCGCCCGACAGCAGTGCACGCAGTCGGCCGATCGTCTCGTGGGCGCCCGTGTACGGGCGTACTCCGGCGACGGCCGGGTGGATGGCGTCGACGTTCCCTGTCAGTCCCTCCAGCGACAGTGCCGCCGACACGTCGAGCGCCCGGATGGCGCGGGTCGCCCGTTCCAGGGCCAGGCAGGCGATACCGACCGAGAACGCGTTGCTGTTGACGACGGCCCCTGCCTCGCGCGGGCCGAGCTCGATCGGGGTGTAGCCGTGGGCGATCAGGGCGGCGCCGTCGGCACCGTGGCCGATGAGGGCCAGGCCGATCTCGGCGAGTTGGCTCAGATCGGCCTGCCCGATCGAACCGAGCAGGTGGACGCGCGGGGTCACGCCGGTGTCGAGGGCCCTGCAGTACGCGTCGGCGACCTCTGCCCGGACACCTGCGACACCGACGGCGAGGCCCGCGGCCCGTATGACCATGGCCGCCCTGACGAACTCCCGGGGAGCCGACTGCCCGTGCCCCACGCGGTGCGCGCGCAGCAGCAGGGTCTGGAAGGCGGCCTGCCGGTCGGCCGTGATCGCCTGGGTCTTGATCGCACCGACACCGGTGTTGAGTCCGTACACGGTGTCGCCACGGGCCAGTACGCCCTCAAGTGCGAGGCGTGAGGCGCCCATCCGCGTCCGGGCGGCATGTCCGAGGACCACACGACGGCCACGTGCCACCGCCACCACGTCGGCCGGACGCAGCGGCTGGTCGCCCAGGACGACCGCGCCGTCGAACGATTCCTCCCCGGCGGCCACAGGTTCCGCGATGGACGTCATAGCTCGGCCTCCCGCCGGTCTTCGGCCAGCAGGGCGAGCACTGTGTCGCGTCGCGCGGCGATCTCGCGCGCGGCGCCGGGCGGGTAGTCGCCCAGCAGGCCCCGGCCGCCCTTCATGCCGGTGGCGCCGCTTCGACGCGCCTCGCGCAGCAGGGCCGGGACCTCGGTCGAGCGGGAGAGCTGCGGGAACAGTTGCTCGGCGACCGCTTCGTGGACATCGAGTCCCGCCGCGTCCATCGACGCGAACGGGCCGATCGCCGCCCAGCGCGCACCGAGGCCGGCGACGACGGCGCGGTCCACGTCCGCCACCGCACAGACGCCCTCCTCGACCAGCGCGTAGGCCTCCCGCAGCAACGCGTACTGCAGCCGGTTGGCCACGAAACCCGCATGGTCGCGCCGCAGCGTGATCGGCTCCTTGCCGACGGCCCGCGAGAGCGCGGCGAGCCGCTCCAAGGTCCCCGGCGCCGTGCGGGGGCCGCCCGTCACCTCCACGAGCGGGACGAGTTCGGCCGGGTTGAACCAGTGCCAGCCGGCGAAGAGTTCGGGACGCCTCAGGCCGTCTGCGAGATCCGCGAGCCGGAGCGAGGAGGTGTTGGTGGCCACGATTCCGTCGTCCGGGACGAGCGACTCGGCCAATGCCAGGGCGACACGCTTCGCCGCCAGGTCCTCGGCGATCGATTCGACGGCCAGCGCGAACGGCCCGGGTGCCTCGCCGACCAGGACCGTCGCCGCCCGCACGGATCCGGGCGACGCCGCGCCGGGTTCGACGAGGTGCTCGACCCGCCGGGAGATCTCGTCCCGTGTGGTCGCGGCGGCCTCGGGGCGGCGGACGAGGACGACCGTCTCGATGCCCGCGGCGGAGAGGCGGGCGGCGATACCGGTGCCCATGGCGCCGCCACCGATGACCAGCACCCGGCCGAAGTGCGCGCTCATCCCCAGAATCTCTGGTCGTCGAGGTGAGCGAGCAGGATCTCACCGGCGGCGCGCACATGGTCGCGCATCACCTTGCGCGCGGCCTCCGGTGTCCGGGCGCGGAGCGCGGCGGAGATCGCCTGGTGCTCGGTCACGTTCATGGTCGTCATCGCTGTCTCGTCATGGGCGATGACCCGCCATACCGAGTCGCGGGGAAAGACGCTCTGCAGCGACTGGATGGACTCGGTCAGACGCCGGTTGGCTGCGGCCCGGTGGATCAGATCGTGAAAGGCGGTGTTCGCCTCCGTCACGGCCGCGTCGAGTTCCGCGTCGTCGACGCGCCCGGCCGAGGTGACGGCCGCGGTGAGGCGTTCCTGAGTCCGCTCCAGATGGTCCAAGTCCTCGGTGGAGGCGCGGTCGCAGGCCAGCGCGCACGCGAAACCCTCCATCTCCGCACGGAGTTCGTAGACCTCGACGAGTTCCGCCCGGGACGGCGTGCGCACCGTCGCGCCACGATTGGGCGCCAGTTCCACGAGATTGAGCGCCTGCAACTGGCGCAGGGCCTCACGGATCGGCGTACGGCTGACGCCGAAACGCGCTGCCAGTTCCTCGTGTTGGAGCCGGGCGCCGAACGGCAGCCGCCCGTCGAGGATGTCGGCGCGCAGCCGGTAGGCGATCTCGTCGGCGAGGCTCGCGACGGCGAGCGTCTCACCTTGAGCGGAGGGTGGTGGCGGGCACATGCCCGGATACTAGATTGGATCCATGGATCCAATCAATGCCCAACTTGACGGAAGGCTCGGCGTTCCGGCGCCGACAGGTGCCCAACTCCGCTGTCGGGGCTGGGAGCAGGAGGGCGTACTCCGCTGCTTCCTCAACACGCTCGATCCCGCCGTCGCCGAGGACTCGGCCCGGCTCGTCGTATACGGCGGCCGCGGCCGGGCGGCCCGCTCCTGGGAGGCGTACGACGCGATCGTCGCCGCCCTCGAACGGCTGGGCCCCGACGAGACGTTGATGGTGCAGTCGGGCAAACCCGTGGCGGTGCTGCCGAGCCACCCCGACGCGCCGCGCGTGCTGATCTCGACGGCGATGGTCGTGCCCGCCTGGTCGGGCGAGGCGGAGTTCCGTCGCCTGGAGGACGCCGGACTCACCATGTACGGGCAGATGACGGCAGCGTCCTGGTTCTACATCGGCACTCAGGGGGTCCTGGGCTTCACCCACGAGACCCTCTCCGCCATCGCCCACCGCCACTTCGGCGGCACGCTGGCCGGAAGGCGGGTGGTCACGGCCGGGCTCGGCGGCATGGGCGGCGCGCAGGGTCTCGCCATCGCGAACCTGGGCGGCCGCGGCCTGATCGTCGAGGTCGACCCCGAGCGCGCGCGGCGCAGGCTCGAAGCGGGCTGGGTCGACCGCATCGCGCCGGACTACGAAACGGCGGTCGCCGACCTCACCGGTTCGTCCGACCCCGCGGCCATCGCGCTCGTCGGCAACGTTGCCGAGATCCTGCCCCGCCTGGTGGCCGACGGAGTCGCCATCGACATAGCGACCGACCAGACGGCCGCGCACGACCTCGACCACGGGTACGTGCCCGTCGGATACACGCCCGACCAGGCACGCGTGGCCGATCCCGCCTACCGTGCCGCCGTACAGGCCTCGTTGCGTGCGCACGCGGCCGCCCTGCTGGCACTTCGCGAGCGCGGGACGGTCGTCTTCGAGTACGGCAACAACCTGCGCGCCCAGGCAGTGGCGGCCGGAGCTCCCCGTACGGGCGAACTCCCGGGATTCGTGGCCGAGTACGTACGCCCGATCTTCGCGCGCGGAGTGGGGCCGTACCGCTGGATCTGCCTCAGCGGTGACCCCGAGGACCTGCGCCGCAGTGAGGAAGCCGTACTGGAGGTGGTCAACTCCCCTTCTCTGGAGCGGTGGTTCACACTGGCCCGGGCCCGCGTCGCACCGCAGGGGCTACCGGCCCGCATCTGCTGGCTCGGCCTCGGCGAACGGCACGAGGTCGGCCTGCGCCTCAACGACCTTGTCGGGCGCGGCGAGATCGGCCCGCTGGCCCTGGGCCGGGACCACATGGACCCCGCCGCCGTCGCCTCGCCGTCCCGGGAGACCGAGGGGATGCTCGACGGCAGCGACGCGATCGCCGACTGGCCCGTCCTTGCCGCGCTGCTCAACGCCGCACAGGGCGCGACCTGGGTGTCCGTCGGCAACGGCGGCGGCGTCGGGGTGGGCCGGAGCATCCACACCGGCCTCACCGTGGTTGCGGACGGCAGCGAACTCGCGGAGCGCAAGATCCGCCGGGTGTTCTGGACCGACCCGGCGCTGGGCGTGGCCCGTTACGCGGACGCGGGATACGAAGAGGCCATCCGGAAGGCCCGGGAGAGCGGCCTCGATCTGGGCACGGTCAGTTTCTTCCGGTGAGCAGCCGCCGAGGATTGGCGACCCGGAAGGCGTGTTCCGGGCCTTCGCCCAGTCCGAACCCCGGATGCCGCGGCGGCTCCGCGTAGGGCCGGTCCGTGCCCTGGACGACGACATCGGCACCGAGGGCACGGACGATCGCGTCGACGGCGCGTGGCCCGTACGAGGACGTCTCCACGAACACGTCCCGGTCCACCTCGTCCAGGCCGCCGCCCCGGGCGGCGAAGCGCTCGCCGTGCAGTGGGGCGAGCCCGGCCAGTAGCGCGAAGCACACGCGAAGCCGGGGATGGCGGGGCCGGCCGGAGGCCCGGAAGGCGAACCAGGCGGCGTGCATCTGCTGGACGTACGGGACCAGCGCGGGCCACCAGCCGGGTGTCGGGGACTCGCCGGCCGCCGGCCCCGGGTGGACGAACAGCGGGAGGCCGCGCGCCTCGAGCAGGTCGAGCAACGGGGCGCACCGCGCGTAACCGGCCGCGTCGGCAAGGGCGTTCGCCGGCAGCTGGAGTCCGGCGAATCCCCGGTCGAGTACGGCGGCCGTCGCACCGGCGTCGACATCCCGGACGCAGGCGGCGGCCCAGGCCCCGAACGGCTCGGGCAGCCCGGCCGCGTCCTCGTGGTGGGCGTCGAGCAAGGGCCGTGCCTCCTCGGCGGGCATCCACTCCACGCCGAGTGGTGCGGACAGGGAGACGAGCGCCAGACCGAGGCCGTCGGCGACGGCGATTTCCGTACGCCGGGCCAAGTCGTGGTCGGCGGGAGGGACTTGGTAGGGTGGCTCGCCGTCGACGTACAGGGTCCATCCGTCGAGGAACGGTGGTTTGTCGCGGGCCCGCAGTGCCGCCACGAACGCGGCACCCCACAGGTGCTGGTGCACGTCGATGTTGGTCACGACGCTCCTTCCACGATGGCGCGCAGGGCGTTTTGTACGTCGTCGGACTCCAGCACGTCGCAGCGCACCCGTTCCACGTCCGCTCCGCAGGGCCGGTCGTCGTCCAGCGGGGGGACGAGCTCGCGGATCGCGCGGTGCAGGAGCGCGGGGCCCCGTCCCAGGGCGGACGGTGCGGCCAGGTCCACGGCCTGGGCGGCCACCAGGGCCTCCACGGCGAGCAGTTGGCGCAGCCGGACGAGCATCGTCGTCAACCGCCGTGCGCCGAGCGCCGCGTTGGTCGAGTCGTCCTCGACGGCGTCCGCGCCGTGCCGGGGGTCGGTGCACACCGGTGCGGACAGCATGCGGATCTCGGCGACGAGCGCCTGCGCCGTCTTCGCCAGCGGTGCGAAACCCGAGCGCTCCGGACCGTACGGCGAGAGGTTCGCGGACAGTCCGCTGACGGCCGGGTTGAGCAGCCGCCGCATGCGTTCGGCGGAGATGGCAGCGGTCTGTGTCAGGGCCAGCGCGAGGGTGTCGAAGGCAAGGGCCAGGGCCGGGGTGTGGAAATTGCCGGACGAGAGGATCTCGCCGGTGTCGGCCAGCACCACCGGGTTGTCGCCGCAGCCGTTGAGCTCCGGTTCCAGTGCGGCGGTGGCGAAGTCCAGCGCGGCGTGCAGCGCGCCGTGCACCTGGGCCGCGCAGCGCAGGCTGACCGGGTCCTGGACCCGCCGCGCGTGCCGGGGATCGCCCAACTCGCCGCCGTCGAGCAGGGCGAGCAGCTCGCGCGCCGCCCGGAACTGTCCCGGCGCCGGACGCAGATCCAGCACGCGGGCGTCCAACGGGCTGGTGTTCGCCCGGAATCCCTCGAAGGTCAGCGCCGTGACCGTCTGGGCCAGCATGAGGACGGCGCCCGCCTCGTGCAGGGCGAGGGCGCCCTGGCCTGCCGCCAACGGGCTTGCGCTGCACAGCACATGGCCGTCCTTCGGACCCAGCTCGGCCGGGGTGAGACCGGCCCGACGCAGCGCCGTGGCGCCGTCGAGCACCTCACCGCCGAATTCGGCGCGGCCTTCGCCGATGACGACCAGGCCGACATGGGCCATCTGGCACAGATCGGAGGCGCCGATCGACCCGATCTCGGGTACCACCGGGTGCACACGGGAGTTGAGCAGGGCCACGAGCCGGCTCAGGATCTCCGGCCGCACTCCGCTGCCGCCGCTCGCGATGCCGTTCACCCGGGCGAGGACGGCAGCGCGTACGACGGGGACCGGCAGCGGATCGCCGACCGCGTTGGCCCGGCCCCGGACCGTACGGACGCTGAACTCCGCGAGCTCGTCGCGCGGCAGTGCGTACGACGACCGGCTGCCCAGCCCCGTGGTCAGGCCGTACGTCGGCACCTGGCGGTCGACGACATCGTCGACGACGGCACGGTCGCGGGCCAGCCTGGGCAACACGTCCGAGGCCAGGGCGACTTGGGCACCGTGGTGGGCCACGGCGACGACGTCGTCGCAGGAGAGCGACCGCCCGTCGACGACGACGGGGTGACGGGAGGGCGTACGTCCGTCGGTGATGGCGGAGTCACTGGAGGCTGTCTGGCCGTCGACGCCCGAGTCGCCGAAGGGCGTCTGCCTGTCGACGACCGGGTCACGGGAGGGCGTACGTCCGTCGGCGACGCCCGAGTCACCGGAGGCTGTCTGCCTGTCGACGGCCGAGTCGCCGAAGGGCGTCTGCCCGTCAACGGCCGGGTCACCGGAAGGCGTCCGCCCGTCGACGACGGCCGGGCTGCCGTGGGCCGTTCGCGCGCCGGCGGCCGAGTCACCGTGGGGCGATCGCGCATCGGCAACCGAGTCACCGTGGGGCGTCGGCCCGTCGACGCCCGAGTCATCGGGAGGCGTCCGTCCGTCGATGCCTGAGCCACCTGAGGTCGTCCCCCCGTCGACGCCCGAGTCACCGGAGAGTCCGCTCGTCATGAGAACCGCAGCTTCTGGCCGAGGCCGCGCTCCTCGGCCTTCGCCAGCATGGCGGCGCCCAGCGCGATGTCGGAGAGTGAGAGTCCGCGATGCCAGAAGAGCGTCGTCTCGTCGGCGCGTTCGCGGCCGGGCTTGTCGCCGACGACGATCTCGCACAGTTCGGCGTGCAGGGTCGTCTCGCTGAGCCTGCCGGACTCGACGTGGGCGCGCAGCGCACCGAAGGGCCCGGACCGGCACTGGCCCCAGTCGTCGACGACGATCTTGTCCATGACATCCGTGAGGGAGAGTTCGACCGCGCTCATCGTTCCGTACGGTACGACAAGGGCTCCCGGGGTGATCCACTCGGTCTTCAGCAGCGGCTCCGGGCGCTCGAGCCGGGACGCCTCCACCACGATGTCCGCGCCTTCGACACAGGACTGCCAGTCCTCGGTCACGATGACGGGCTTGCCGAGGTCGCGCTCCAGGCGCTCGGCGAAGGCCTTGCGGCTCTCGGGACGGCGCGAATGGACTCGTATCTCGGTGAGGTCGAAGATCCGGTCCAGCAGGCGGACGTTCCAGTACGAGGTGGCGCGGGCCCCGATGTGACCGAGCACCTTGGCGTCCGGGCGGGCCAGATGGCGTGCTCCCAGCGCGGTGACGGCGCCGGTGCGCATCTCGGTGATGGCGGTGGCGTCGAGTATGGCCACCGGCATGCCGGTGCGCGGGTCGAAGAGGTTGAGCAGCGCCATCTCGGAGGGCAGCCCAGCCTTGTAGTTGTCCACGTAGTCGCCCACGATCTTGACTCCGGCCAGCCCGAGCGGAGCGACATAGCCGCGCAGAACATTGAAGTGGCCGTTGAACGCCGGATCGGGCATGAGGTGGACGCGCGGTTCGATGACCGTCTCGCCGCGGCCCTGGGCACGTAGCCCCTGCTCGACGGCGTCGAGCACCTCGGCGTCGGACAGCTCGAGCTGCTCGATGTCCGAGCCGTTCAGGAAAGTGAACCGGACCGGTTCCATGGCGGTGGCTCCCTGCGTGTGGGGTGGCGAATGGTGCGACGCCGGCGGCGTGGCCGAAACGTGACCGTCGAGGGCAACTGTCAGGCGCCTGGGGTTTACATGGAAAGGCGCATTGCGTAGCAAATGCGCAGATAACCGGCGCATCGGCCTCGCCTTCGCAGGAACGTAACGCGCCGTTTACGAAAGGGCATTGACTGCCATTCAGTCACCGGCAACTCTGCATGACCATATGCAGTCGGGGTAAGGGGCAGCCTTGATCAGGTTCGACGCGGTAAGCAAAAACTATCCAAACGGCACGACAGCCGTGGACGAGCTGTCCCTGGAACTGGCCGAGGGCGGCATCACGGTCCTGGTGGGTCCCTCCGGCTGCGGCAAGACCACGACCCTGCGCATGGTCAACCGCATGGTGGAGCCGACGGCCGGGACGGTGCGGCTGCGGGGCCAGGACATCCGGGAGATCCACGCCCCCGAACTGCGCCGCGGCATCGGCTACGTGATCCAGCACGCCGGGCTGTTCCCGCACCGCACCATCCTCGACAACATAGCCACGGTGCCGCTGCTGCTCGGCTGGAGCCGGAAGAAGGCGCGGGCACGGGCATCCGAGCTGCTGGAACTCGTCGGGCTGCCGGGCGAGATGGGCAAGCGCTACCCGTACCAGCTCTCCGGCGGGCAGCAGCAGCGTGTCGGGGTGGCCAGGGCGCTGGGCGCCGACCCGCCGGTGCTGTTGATGGACGAGCCGTTCAGTGCGGTCGACCCGATCGTCCGCGGTGAGCTGCAGGCGGAGTTCATCCGGCTGCAGAAGGAACTGCACAAGACGATCGTCTTCGTCACCCATGACATCGACGAGGCGATCAAACTCGGCGACAACATCGCGGTGTTCCGAACCGGCGGCAAGCTCGCCCAGTTCGACACCCCCGAGCGGCTGCTTGCCCACCCCGCCGACGATTTCGTGGCCGACTTCGTGGGCCAGGACCGCGGTATCCGCCGACTGTCCTTCGTCAAGGCGGCCGACCTGCCGCTGCGCGACGGGCCGGTGCTGCCGGCGACCTCTTCCGTGGCGCTGGCCAGGGCGGTGAAGGATCCGTGGGTGCTCGTCGTAGACGGCGACCGGCGTCCGCTCGGCTGGACCGCGGTCGCCGAGCTCCCGGAGGGCGGCACGCTCGCGGACGCGGCGCTGACACCGCTCGGCCACACGTTCAGCCTCGTCGGCGACTCCGCGCGGGCCGCCCTCGACGCGGCGCTCCTGTCGCCCTCCCGGCTCGCGGTGGGCGTGGACGGGGAAGGCGCAGTCATCGGTGTCGCGGACGCGTACGAGCTGTCCGCCGCGATGGCCCGTGACGAGGCGCCCGAGGACGAGGTGTCCGACGGCGAAGCGCTTGTGGCCGAGACCGCCAAGCCCGAGACCGCCAAGCCCGAGACCGCCAAGGACGAAGCCACGGCCGAGAAGGGCGCCGACGGCGCGGGCGGTGGTGAACGATGAACGACGGAGAGCCACTCGTCCGCTGGGACTGGGTCGGAGACCATCTCGGCGAGCTGGGCCACTACACCGGCGTCCATCTGCAACTGGGCCTGCTGCCGGTGCTGTTCGGCCTGATCATCTCGGTGCCGCTCGGCATCCTCTGCCATCGTTGGCGATGGCTGTACCCACCGGTTCTGACCGTGACCAACGTGCTGTACGCCATCCCGTCACTGGCCATGTTCATGATCTTCGTCCGCTATACCGGGCTCACCCAGCAGACCGTGATGATCCCGCTCACGCTCTACACCCTGTCGGTCCTGGTGCCCAATGTCGTGGACGGCCTGGCTTCGGTCCCGGAACCGGTCCGGCAGGCGGCCACCGCGATGGGCTTCGGCACGGTGCGCCGTGTCGTCCAGGTCGAACTGCCGATCGCCGTACCCGTCGTCGTGGCCGGCGTACGCGTCGCCGCCGTCTCCTCCATCAGCCTCGTCGCCGTGGGACAGCTGATCGGGCAGGGCGGTCTCGGCTTCTACATCACCCGGGGCCTTCAGCTCGACTTCCCGACCCCGATCATCACCGCGATCGTGCTGATCATGCTGCTCGCGCTCGCCACCGACGCGGTGCTGGTCCTCGCGCAGCGGCTGCTCACCCCGTGGGCCCGGGGCAAGGGGGCGAGGGCATGAACGACCTGCTGAACCAACTCGAGCTGGTAGGGGACTGGTTGACGTCCTCACAGCAGTGGCACGGCGACGAGGGGATCCCCCAGCGGCTCCTGGAGCACCTCACCTACAGCGGCATCTCGCTGCTGTTCGCCACCCTGATCGGGCTCACCTTCGGGCTGCTGGTCGGACACACCGGCCGCGGGGCGTTCGCCGTCGCCAGCGTGGCCAACCTTGCGCGGGCGATCCCCACCTTCGGCCTGGTGGTGCTCGTCGTCACGCTCGCCGGGCTCAGCACCACGCCCGTCCTGGTCGCCCTGGTCGCGCTCGCGGTCCCGCCGATCCTCATCAACACCTTCGAAGGCGTCCGAGGTGTGGACGCCGGCACCCGGGATGCCGCACGCGGGGTCGGCATGACGGAGTGGGAGGTGCTGGTGCGGGTGGAGGTGCCGATGGCGCTGCCGCTGATCCTGCTCGGGCTGCGGGTCGCCGCGATCCAGGTCGTGGCCACCGCGACCATCGCCGCCTATCCCGGTCTCGGGGGCCTCGGCCGCTTCATCGTCGACGGGCTCGCCCGCAACGACTACGAACTGGTCATCGGCGGCTCCACCGTCGTCGTCGTGCTGGCCCTCGCAGTCCAGGTTCTCTTCACCGCGCTGCGGCGCGTCATCGTCTCGCCGGGACTTCAGGGCCCGGCAGCAAAGTCATGAGTTTCTGAGCTCCAGGGCTCAGAAGAGAGGAAAAACCCATGAGAAGCATGATCCGTGGCGCCGCTTTCGGCCTGATCGCCGCACTGTCGCTGAGCGCCTGCGGCGGCAGCGACAGCAGCGACGACAATCCGCTGACGGGGAGCAGCGGCGACAGCGACGGCAAGGCCCTCGTCGTCGGCTCGGCGAACTTCCCGGAGAACCAGCTGCTCGCCGAGATCTACGCGCAGGCCCTGGAGGCCAAGGACCTGAAGGTGACCCGCAAGTTCGACATCGGGGCCCGTGAGGTCTACTACGACCAGATCGTCAAGGGCGGCATCAGCGTCTTCCCGGAGTACAACGGCGCCCTGCTGGCGGTCGCTGTCGACGAGAAGAGCACGGCTACCAGCAGCGAGGACATCAACGCCGAGCTGAAGGCGAAGCTCCCGTCGTCGGTGGAGATACTCGACTCCGCCGCGGCCGAGGACAAGGACTCGGTCACGGTCACCGCCGAGACCGCCGCCAAGTACAACCTCAAGACCCTCGCCGACCTCAAGCCGGTCGCGGGCGACATGTCGATCGGCGCCGGCTCGGAGTTCAAGACCCGTACGCAGGGCCTGGTCGGTCTGAAGACCATCTACGGCGTGGAGTTCGGGAAGTTCCAGCCGCTCGACGCGGGCGCCCAGAGCACCCTGCTCGAACTGCTGAAGAAGAACACGGTCCAGGCCGCGAACCTTTACACCACCGACCCTGCCATCGTCGAGGACAAGCTGGTGGTCCTCGAGGACCCGAAGAACCTCTTCTCCTCGCAGAACGTCACGCCGCTGGTCTACAAGTCCGCGGTCAACGACACGGCCAAGGCGGCGCTCAACGGCGTCTCGGCCAAGCTCACCACCGAGGACCTGCTGGACATGATGAAGAGGCTCGTCAACGACAAGGAGGACGCCAGCACCGTGGCCAAGGACTGGCTGACGGAGGCCGGCCTCGTCAGCTGACCGGGTGTCACCGGATCATTCCCGGGTCGTCCGATCCGGGGCGGGCGGTGCCGGCGGTGGGTTCGGCCACGCCGTCACCGCCCGCCGGGCCGTGAGTCTCACCAGGCAGGAGCGAGGGGATGAGTGCGACCGGCTGGGGGATCGGGATGAGCGAGAGCGACGGAGCCGACGTCGGCACCCGGGACGCCGGTACACGCGACGCAGGCGCGCCTGAGACGGGCGCACGCGGGACCGGCGTACCGGGCACAAGCGCCCCCGGCACAGGCGCCCCCGACGCCGGCACCCCCGGCGCGTCCGCACGCCTGCACCAGCTCTTCGAGGGGCGCCGGCTGACCCCGACGCAGCGCCGCATCGCGCACTGCCTGGTCCGGCAATCCGCGGCCGTGCCGTTCCTGTCGAGCGTGGAGCTGGCCCAGCTGGCCGGGGTGAGCCAGCCGTCGGTGACCCGCTTCGCGGTCGCCCTCGGCTTCGACGGATACCCGGCGCTGCGCAGACATCTGCGGGATGTCGCACCCGCCGCCGGCGCCGAGGACGGGCGGCCCAGCAACCAGTACCAGCAAGCGGTACAGGCCGAGATCGACAACCTGCGGCACCTGGCGTCGCTGCTCGCCGACGCGGGGCCCGTGGAACGCGCGGGCCGGCTGCTCGCCGCCTCCCGGCCGCTGCCGGTGCTCGGGCTGCGCGCCTCCGCCGCCCAGGCACGCGGCTTCGCCTACTTCGCCGCGAAGGTACATCCCGACGTACGCCTGCTCGACGAGGGCGGCTCGCTGCTCGCCGACCGCATCGACGCCGCCCGGCACGCCGGGGCGAGCGCACTCCTGTGCTTCGCGCTGCCGCGTCACCCGCGCGAGCTCCTCGACGCGCTCGGCCACGCCCGTGACAAGGGGCTGACCGTGGTGACGATCGCCGACGGCACGTTCGCCCCGGTGGCCGCCCACAGCGATCTGCTCCTCCCGGCCGCCGTGGGCACCGGCCTGGTCTTCGACACGGTGAGCGCCCCCATGCTGCTGGGACAGGTTCTCCTGGAGGTGATGTGCGACGGCCTGCCGGACGCACAGGTCCGCCTCGAGGAGTTCGACGCGCGGGCGGCGGCGCGAGGGCTGTTCGTCGACTGAACGGCCCGCATGCCGATGAGACCGTCCCCTGACAGCCGAATGCCGCTGAGGCATGGACAGCTGGGTCATGCGGGCGGAAGGTGCAGGTCAGCGCCGTATCGGCGAAGCGTGGGGCCGTGGAGCGGGCGCGTGATCGGTTGCGGCGAGGGGCGGTGGTTCTCACGGTGGCCCCAAGAACTGCAATTCTCGAAAGGACTGTGCATGCGTGCCCTTGTTTCCCGCGGACTCCTCCTGTCACCCCTGGTCTGCGCCGCTCTGGTCTTCGGTCCGCTCGGCACCGCCGTTGCCGCCGTCGACGTACCCCGGGTGGCCTCGGGCAGTGCCGCCGCGGCATGGTCCTCCGCCGATACCGACGCGGTACTGGAACAACTCGGCGTACTGGAGAGGGCGGACCACGACGACCTCGCGCTCGACCCCCTGCTGGACGAGCTGTCCACCCTCGCCGAGCGCGAGTCCGGCACCCTCGACGCGGTCGAGGCGGCAGAACTCACGAGGGCAGTGGAGACGGCGAACGCCTCTCTCCAGCAGCAGCTTAAGGAGCGGGCCGGCGTCACGGCGGACCGCGCCGGTGTCGCCGCCGCCGACCCGGTCACCGATCTGGTGGCCCAGCTCCAGTCGGCGGTCGACGGACTCCTCAAGGCGCTGACCTCGCTCGACCTCGGCGCGGTCATCGGTGCGGTCACGGGCCTGCTGTCGCCGGTGCTCGGTCTGATCACGGGGGTCCTCGGCGGCGTGACCTCGGCGCTTCCGCCGATTCCGGTGCTTCCGGCACTGCCCGCCGCGGGCAGCCCGGTGGCCGTTTCGTAGCCGCGACCGGAAGTACGCGGTGGGGTGCGGAAGTTGCTCTTCCGCACCCCACCGTTTTCGTCCGAGTCGAGAACCAGTCCGGTCCTTCGCCGGGTCAACGTCCGCGTCTCTCCCGCCGGTTCACGTTCCCCTCTTCTGGCACAGCCGAGAGTTAATGGGGCATTGGGGAATCCGAGGTGTAAAGACCTCGCGGTGATGGCGATCCTCTTGTCATGAACCTGCTGCCCGATGGGCGGGCCGCAGCCTCATGGAGGTGTGGGATGCACCGCAGACTCGCCGCCGGCCTTGCCGCCTCAACTCTGGCCCTGATCACCGTCGTCGGTACCGCCACAGCGGCCGACGCGGCTCCCGCCGACAAGCCCCAGGTCCTCTCGAACTGGACCCAGACCAGCGCGTCGAGCTACAACACCTGGAACGCCGCCCGCGCGAACCAGGCCGCGTGGTCCGCGTACGCGTTCGACTGGTCCACCGACTACTGCTCCTCCTCGCCGGACAACCCGTTCGGCTTCCCCTTCGCCACCTCATGCGCCCGCCACGACTTCGGCTACCGCAACTACAAGGCCGCGGGCACCTTCAGCACCAACAAGTCGCGCCTCGACAGCGCCTTCTACGAGGACCTCAAGCGCGTCTGTCTCAAATACAGCGGCGCGACGAAGACGTCCTGCGACGGTACGGCGTGGACCTACTACCAGGCGGTCAAGGTGTTCGGCTGAGACCGTCCGCCGAGGAGAACGGGGGCGCCGCCCACGCGGCGTCCCGCACCCGGCGCAGAGACCTGCTCAGCCGGCCACAGGCTCACCAGGGCTGTCCTGGAAGGCCGTTCGTGGTACCGGGCGGATGACGCCGGACAGGTCGTGGGCGGCGACACTGTTGCGGTCGGCGACCGAGCGGCCGAGCGCATGGTGCGGCCACAGTCCCGCCGCCACCCGGCGACTGCGCTCGCCCCATTCACGGGCCGGGGCACTGCTGGACTTGTAGTGGTTGAGAGCGAATCCGCCGGAGTGGATCCGGAGCAGACAGAAACCGCCGGGATAGTCCTTGACGGCGCTGACCTCCTGCAAGGTGACGTGCGGGGCCTGCGGCAGGACCGTCCGCTTGTTGCGGTGGGTGTGGCCCGCGTGGTGGAGGAAGACGCCCGGGGCGTCGGCGTAGGCGTCGAGAATGGCGCGTGCCTGGCGGCGGCCGAGCTGCTGCCCCCTGGACACGGGGAAGACCGAATCCCGTACGGTCAGCGGATGGTGGCCGAACACGACGGTTGGCTGGTCCCTGCTCTCGTTCAACCGGGCCCGGAACCAGGCCAGTTGCTCCGCGCCGAGCCCGCCCGCGTCGGCGCCGTGGCCATGCTTCTCGTACGTGTCGAGCCCGACGATCCGCAGCCCGCCGAGGTCGCGCGCGAAGTACGAGGGACCCCCGCCGCCGAGGAACCCGTCGCGGAAGGCGTCTCCGTCCGCATGGCCGTGCCGGGGCCTGTCGTGGTTCCCCCGTACGACGAAGTAGTCCCGCCCGTGGGCACCGAACCCGTCCAGGATCCGCTTGGCCTCGGCCAGATCGCGCGGCCCGCCGCCGGCCGAGATGTCCCCTGCGGCCAGCAGCACGTCCGCCCCGCGCCGCCGAGCCTCCTCCACCACCGCCCGGCTCATGATCTCCGGGTACGGCGACAGCCCCGCCTCCTGCGACACCCCGCGGAACAGCGGCACGCCGCCGACGAGGCCGGCGGTGGTCTCCCCGACATGCAGGTCGTTGCAGAGGGCGATGGACAGCAGATGGCGCCCCGGGGGCGGCTGCGGGGTGGTGAAGGAGTACGGGCCTCCGCGCGTCCCGAATCCGTAGCGGTTGGTGCCGACGGCGTTACCGCGGACGAGGTGCAGCGAGGTGGGAGCGGCGGTCACACCCCGTGAGCGGGCCTGGTAGTAGTACGTCTGGCCCGGTTCCAGGCCCGTGAGCTCCACGTGGTGGTGCGCCGTGGGCCGGGTTTCCCCCGCGGTGCGGTTCAGGCGCGTGGGGTGGGTGCCGTAGACCACCTCGCCCTCCGTGACCGCGGGGAGCATGTGGCCCGTGCCGTCATCGGTGCCGGGTATTCCGGTGTGCCAGGTGATGACGGCGCTGTCCTCGGTCAGGGTGACCAGTTCCAGGTGGACGGCCTTGATGGTGTCGGGGTGGAGGAGACGGCTGGTGCGTGCGGTGTCGTGCACGGCACCGGCCAAGGCCCTCAGCAGTGCGGGGGCGAGGAGGGCGCCGGATCGCAGGACTTCGGAGGGAGCGGGCAGGGCCGCCAGGGCGGACAGGGCCGCGAGGGGAGCGGAGAGGCAGCAGCGCATGCCGGATGCATGCCCGCGCGCAGTGAACGGCGGCAGTGTTGCCGACGGCGGCACCAGGTATGGCACGCGACATCTCCGTCCGGGCGCGGCTCGACGTGTGTGGATCCGGCCGGTTGGGTGACCGGCGGTCAGCTCGTCGACAACGTTTTGCTGAACGGAGTGACGGGGCGCTCCACGCGCTCTCCGTCCACGGTAAGGTCCACCGCCTCGTTGTAGAAAGCGATGAGTCCTGTGACAGTGGCCACCGCGGGCAGCGGGTCCGGGTAGCTCCAGACGAGGTTCGCCGGGACATCGGCGTCGCCTCGCCACGACCAGTACTCGGCGGTTCCCTTGTAGGGGCACCCGGTGCTGTGGTCGGTGGGAACGAGGAGATCGAGGCGGACGTCCTCGCGTGGCACGTAGTACCGCACCGGAAGGCCGGTCTCGAAGAGCAGCACGGGACGCCGGGTGTCCGCGACGACCGTGCCGTCGATCTCGACCTGGACATGTCGGCTGCTCGGCAGGGCGTCCACCCGCTTGTGCGGGTCCCGGGGATGGATGAAGATCTCTTCCTCCTCCTCGTACCAGTGGTCGAGCCCCCGGCCGCTGCGCAGGAACCACTCGAAGGCGATGTGGCCGGCCAGGTCGTCGGCGGGGAACGTCCAGGCCGCGTTCTCCACCACCTCGCCGTCGACCTCGAGGTCGTAGAAGATCCGCGATCCCGTGTGGCTGCCCGTCCGGGGGTTCCGCGCCGGACGGAGCAGGTCCTCGCGGACCTCCTCGCGGGGGAAGGCGTACGTCGGGACGGGCAGCGCGGGCTCCCACACGAGGAGGGGGTGCCGGCTGTCGACGACGGTGACGTCGCCTTTCCGTCCCCGCACCCAGCGGTCGCTGGGCTCCCACAGGAGGCCCTCCGGGGTGGTCCGTACCGATCGCGCGTGGGGGAGTGCACTCATGGTCCGGTCTCCTTCGGTTTGTCGGACACCCTGACATTGGACACCGGCAGCCGTGGCCCTGCCCGTGTCAGACGACGACGACTCCGACCCCCGCCTCCTCGAACTCCCGAACGGTCTCCTCGCTCACCGCCGCGTCCGTCACCAGAGTGTCCACCGACTCGGCAGCGCAGATCCGGGCGAAGGCGCGTCGGCCCAGCTTGCTGGAGTCGGCGGCGACGATCACGCGTTCGGCGCGCTCGCAGAGCAGCCGGTTGATCGCGGCCTCCGCCTCGTCGTGGGCGGCCGCGCCGTGGGTGGCGTCGAAGGCGACCACGCCGAGCACGGCCACGTCGACGGTGATCTGGCCGAGGACGCCGTCGGCGAGCGGTCCGACGAGTTCGTACGACTGCGGGCGGGCGACCCCGCCGGTCACCACGATCTTGAACTGGGGGCGCACGGCCAGCTCGTTGGCGATGTTGAGCGCGTTGGTGACCACGGTCAGCGCGGGCGAACCGGACGCGAGGTCGGGGCGCACGGCCAGGGCGCGCGCCACCTCCGTGGTGGTCGTGCCACCGGTCAGACCGACCGCCTCGCCGGGCGTGACGAGAGCGGCCACCGCCTTCGCGATGCGCTGCTTCTCGGTGACATGGCGGGCGGTCTTGTAGCGCAGCGGCAGTTCATAGGAGACGCCGTGCACGACCGCGCCGCCCCGGGTGCGCACGAGCATCTGCTGCTCGGCGAGCTGGTCGAAGTCACGCCGGATCGTCGCGGCCGACACCTCCAGCTCGGTCGCGACCTCCTCGACGTCCAGCCGGCCACGCTCCACGAGCAGTTCCAGCAGCGCCTTCCAGCGGGCGTCGCGCGACATCCGCACTCTCCAATCCTCGATCTTCCGCGACCTTAGCGCACCTTTCTGGCTCTCAAATGCTTGATTGTGCTCGAAACCTCGCTATATCTTGCACAAACAATCATCTGTGGGAGGGGTACGGCATGACCCATGTCGAGAACGAGCTCAACAGTCAGCCCGAGTGCTGGATACGCGCCGCCGAGCAGGCCGCGGCGCACGGTGCCGCACTGCCTGCGGCGGGGGAGCGGGTGGCGATCGTGGGGTGCGGGACCTCGTACTTCATGGCGCAGGCCGTCGCCGCGCTGCGCGAACGGTCGGGCCAGGGCGAGACGGACGCCTTCGCCGCGTCGGAGTTCCCGGACACCCGCTCGTACGACCGCGTGATCGCCCTCACCCGGTCCGGCACCACCACCGAGGTGCTCGAACTCCTGGGCAACCTCAAGGGCCGTACGCGCACCACGGCCATCACCGCCGACCCGCACACGCCCGTCATGGACTCGGCGGACGACGTCGTGGTCCTGGACTTCGCGGACGAACAGTCCGTCGTGCAGACCCGGTTCGCGACCACCGCGCTCACACTGCTGCGCGCCCACCTCGGTCTGCACACCGACGCCGTCGTCGCCGACGCGCGTACCGCACTCGAAACACCCCTGCCCGAAGGGCTCGTCGACTGCGCGCAGTTCACCTTCCTCGGCCGCGGCTGGACCGTCGGACTCGCCAACGAGGCCGGCCTCAAGATGCGCGAGGCCGCGCTGGCCTGGACTGAGGCCTACCCGGCGATGGAGTACCGGCACGGCCCCATCAGCGTCACCACGCACGGGACCGCCACCTGGATGCTCGGCGAGGCGCCCGAAGGCCTGGCCGAACAGGTGCGGGCCACCGGCGGGTTGTGGGTGGCCGGCGGTCTCGACCCGCTTGCCGAACTCGTCCGCGCCCAGCGCCTCGCCGTCGCGGTCGCCGCGTCCCGCGGACTGGACCCGGACCAGCCGCGTCACCTCACCCGCTCCGTGATCCTCGCCCGGACATCCCGCTGAGTCGGCTCAACCACCCACTGAGAAGGAGGAGTTGTGCCACTCGCAGCAACCGGTGAACTGGTTCACGCGGCCGTCGGGGCCCGGACCGCGGTCGCCGCGTTCAACGTCATCACCCTGGAACACGTCGAAGCGGTCATCGCGGGCGCCGAGTCCATGGACGCGCCGGTCGTCCTCCAAGTCAGCGAGAACGCGGTCAGGTTCCGCTACGGACGGCTGCTCCCGCTGGCCCGCGCCGCGACCGCCGCGGCCGAACGCGCCTCCGTACCCGTCGCGTTGCACCTCGACCACGTCCAGAACGACGGTCTGCTGCGGCAGGCGGCCGACGCCGGCTTCAGCTCCGTGATGTACGACGCCGCCCGGCTGTCGTACGAGGAGAACCTCGCCGCCACCCGGGCCGCCGCCGACTGGGCGCATGCCCAAGGGCTGTGGATCGAGGCCGAGTTGGGGCAGGTCGGCGGCAAGAACGGCGCGCCCCCGCTCGACGCGCACGCGCCCGGCGCCCGTACCGACCCCGCCGAGGCCCGCGCCTTCGTGGCCGACTCGGGCGTGGACGCCCTGGCCGTCGCGATCGGCAGCTCGCACGCGATGACCACCCGCACTGCCGCCCTCGATCACGGCCTGCTCAAGCGCCTGGCCGCGGCGCTCGACGTACCGATCGTCCTGCACGGCTCCTCCGGAGTCCCGGACGACGAACTGGCGGCGGCCGTCGCGGGCGGCATCGCCAAGGTCAACATCGGTACGGCGCTGAACCTCGCGATGACGGGCGCCATAAGGGAGTTCCTCACCGCCCATCCCGAGGCCCTGGACTCGCGCAAGTACCTCGGCGAAGGACGGGAGGCGATGGCGCGGACGGTGGCGCGGCTCATCGGCGTACTGCGCGGGTGACCTGAGCGCGAGCTCAGGAAGCGTCGATCTGCACCAACTTCTCGAAGAAGAACTCGTGCTTGAGGAACGACACGTCGTACTCGCGCCCTGGATACGGCGGGATCAGCTGCGCCGCCTGGAACAGCCGCCAGCCGTCCTCCAGGGCGTGCACGCCCGACGTGTACGGCGGTTCGTCACTGTCCCCGGTCGTCGGGGACGTACGGCCGGTACCGTCGTAGACCGACCAGCCCACCACGTCCGCGTCCAGCGCGGAGGTCGCCAGGTAGAGCACCAGAACCTGCTGACGGATGGTCATGCGGCGGCTCCCTGGGGGCGGTTGGAGACCCTGGTCACCCAGTGGTCCAGGTCGAAGGAGTCGTCCCCGGTGAGCGCACGCCACCACAGGACCCGGTTGTAGACCTCGAGGCGGCCGGTGGCGGGCTCGTACCACGGGAACGTCATGGCGAGTTCCTCGGAGACCCGCGGATCCCCGAGGTCCGAGGTGTCCCACAGTCGCTGCTGCCGCACGGTCGGATTGAAGCGGATCTTGAACATGTAGCGCACCGCGTCGCTGTCGTTGCGCCGCCCGCCGTGCCACAGGCCATGGTGCAGAAACACCACGGTGCCGGCCGGACAGACAAGGCGGCTCTGCCCGCGCAGGTTCTGGTAGCGCCCGGTGTCCGACTCGTTCGTGCGCCGCAGATGACTGCCCGGCACGCTGAGGGTGCCGCCCATGTCGAGCGTGACGTCCTGCGGGTAGTACATCAACTGGACGTCGAAGGCATCGGTCCGCACATCGATGATCGCGTCACCGTGCAACGGCTGCGCCTGCCCCTGGTGGGGCTCGCGGACGTGCACGGCGTGATGGTCCACGGTCGGCCCGGGCCCCACAAGACTGCGCAACGCACCTGCCACAGCAGGGAGTTCCACGAGTCGGCGGACGAAGGAACCCTCCGGATAGGCGTCCGCGACAGCACTGCCGTAGGGCACGCCGGGCACGCCCTCGCGCAGGACCTCGATCCCCTCGGCGTTCATCTCCGGCGGCACCACCGCGTCGAGGCGCAGTGAGCCGTGGGCGACGAAGTGCGCCATCCGCACCGAACTCAGTAGCTGGGTGTTGGTCATGCCCTCCAACGTAGGAGGGGCGTCCTCGCGGGCGCGTGGGTCCCACTCACCACTACTGGTACGTTTTCACCATGCGGGAGACGGTGATCCACCTCGGCGAGCCGCCCGCCGTCGTCAACATCGGCGTCGGCGTGCACGGTGTCGCGAGCCCCACGGACGTCTTCCGGCTGCCCGAGCTGTGGCAGCTGCACCTCTACCAGTACGACGCCGAACTCATTGTCGACGGCACCGCCCACGTCATCCGCCCCGGCCGCGTGAGCCTCGTACCCCCCGGCACCACGGTCCGCTACCGCTACCAGGGCCGCTCCGAACACCTCTACGCCCACCTGCGCATCGCCCCGGCCGGCCCGCCGCACACCGTCCCCGTCATGCAGGACGCAGGCCCCGAACTCCCCACACTCTCCGGGCTGTTGCTCCATGCGATGACGGCGGCACCGGGCGCACCCGCGCACACCCGGGCCGAGCTCTGGACCGCGCTCTGGCGCATCGCCCACCTGACCCCGGCCACCACCACGAGCCCCGGACCCCACCCCGCGGTGAGCACGGCGATCGCCCACATCGAAGCGCACCTGGCGGCCCCGCTGACCATCCCGGAGATCGCCCGTGCCGCAGGGATCTCCCACAACCACCTCACCCGGCTCTTCCGTACCGAGACGGGCACCACAGTGGTCGCCTACATCCGCCGCCGCAGACTGGAGCGCGCCCACCACCTGCTGCGCGCCTCGACCCTCTCCATCCCGGCGGTAGCGGCGTCCGTCGGCATCCCGGACCTGCAGGCCTTCAACAAGGCATGCCGCAGAGAACTCGGGGCGTCGCCCCGCACCCTGCGGGGAGCTACTTCCTGACCGCCCTGAGCACCACGAACTTCGCGTCACTGGCCATGAGTTCACTGTTGCCGAAGAGCCGGCGCAGCTTCAGGTGATACCCGAGGTGGCGGTTGCCGATCACCCACAGCTCGCCGCCCGGCCGCAGCGCACGGCGCGCTTCCGTGAACATCCGCCAGGCCGTGGCGTCCGTCGTCGCCTGGTGCGAGTGGAACGGCGGATTGTTGAGTACGAGATCGACGCTGCCGTCGTCGATGCCCGCCAGCCCGTCACCGACGCGGAACTCCGCCCTCGTGCCCTCGACGTTCGCCGCGTACGTCGCCCGTGCCGAGGCCACCGCCTGGTACGACTCGTCGACGAACAGCACCTCGGCCTCGGGATTGGCCAGTGCGGCCGCCGTACCGACGACCCCATTGCCGCAGCCCAGATCCGCGATGCGCTCGGGACCGCGGCTGCGCGGCAGGTGCTGGAGGAGGAACCGGGTGCCGATGTCGAGACGGTCGGCGCAGAACACGCCCGCGTGATTGATGACTGTCCGGCCGGAGACCGTACCGACGCCGTCCGGGAGCTCGTAGCTGTACGGCCACGGGTTGGAGTTCCGGGCGATCCCCGGGAACGGCGTGCAGAAGATCAGCCGGGCCTTCTTGTCGGCCAGCGAGGTGCGGGTCGGGCCGAGGATCCGCTCGAAGAGGTGCAGCGTCGAGGTGTGGATCTCCTTGACCATGCCCGTGCCGATGACGACCGTCCCCTCGTGGACGCCGGGCGCCAGCCGGTGCAGCTGGTCCTCGAGGAGCCCGAGGCTCCTCGGCACCCTTACGAGGAGCACGTCGATACGGTCCGGAGGCGCGTCCTGCGTGGTGAGAAGACCTATCGCGGCCTCCTCCACACCGGCCCGCGCCAGATTCGCCCGCGTCGCCTCACGGGCGAGGAACGAATCGGTGATCTGCGTCGGCCGGTGCGCGGACAGCGCCGTGGCCAGGGCGCCCCACCGGTCACCGACCACCACCACCGACCCCGACAGCGGGGTCCCGCTCTCCGCGAGATGCCGCAGCAGATACGTGTCGGCGGCGTCCCATGCACGCAGCTGGTCGCGGGCGGCCTCGGGGAAACGGGCGAGTGCGTACTCGCCGAAGGGTGTAGCCATAGAGTCGGTCATCGTGGGTCAAGGCTAACGGAGCCGCAGCTCAGCGAGGTGCGCGAGGACAGGGCGATGTCGATGTTGTTCCCCCGGGACCGGACGGAGATCGCGCCGGACGCGGTCCATGTGCCCGACTGGCTGGACGCCGACCAGCAACGGCGCCTCCTTGAGGCGTGCCGCGCATGGGCCCTCTCGCCGTCCGGCCTGCGCACGGTCCACACACCCGGCGGCGGCACGATGACCGCCCGGCAGGTCTGCCTCGGCTGGCACTGGTATCCGTACGGGTACGCCCGCACGGTCGTCGACGGCGACGGCACCCCCGTGAAGCCGTTCCCGGGGTGGCTGGCCGACCTGGGCCGTGACGCGGTCACGGAGGCCCTCGGCGCCGGGGCCGCGACAGCCCCGTACGACATCGCACTGATCAACTTCTACGACGCCGACGCCCGCATGGGCATGCACCGCGACAGCGACGAGAAGTCGGACGCGCCGGTGGTGTCGCTGAGCCTCGGCGACACCTGCGTCTTCCGGTTCGGGAACACCGGGACGCGGACACGGCCGTACACGGATGTCGAACTGCGCAGCGGCGACCTGTTCGTGTTCGGCGGGGCGTCCCGGCTCGCGTACCACGGGGTGCCGCGGGTGTACGCGGGCACGGCGCCGCCCGAGTTGGGGCTCACCGGGCGGCTGAACGTCACGCTGCGGGTGAGCGGCCTCCAGGACCTGTCCGGCGGATAGGCCCTGGACGACAGGTGGGGCCACCGTACGAGCGGATCATGGGAGACTCGGCCTCATGAACGGCAAGGCGGGCCCCCGGGCGGCGGGGGAAGGGAACACGCGTGCGCGGCTGGACCGGGGGCGCGGGGCGCTCGGTCCCGCGCTGGAACTCGTGCACACCGGACGTGCGCCGACGCGTGCCGTGCTCACCGCCGAGCTGGGGGTCACCAGGGCGACCGCGGGCGCCGTGGCCGCGGAGCTGGAGGCGCTGGGGCTGATCCGGGTCGACGCACGGCCCGGCGCGGCGGCAGGTTCGCAGGGGCGGCCCTCGCACCGCCTGGAGGTCGCCGAGGACGGGCCCGTCGCGCTCGCCGCGCAGGTGCACGCCGACGGGTTCCGCGCCGCGCTGGTGGGCCTCGGCGGGCGTCTGGTCGCGACCGCGCCCGGCTGCGAGACGGTCGACGCCGATCCCGCGAAGGTGCTCGGCTCCGTCGTCGAGGCCGGCGCCGCACTGCTCCGCGAGACCGGGCTGCGCTGCGTGGGCGCCGGACTCGCCGTCCCGTCCGCCGTCGCCGAACCCGAAGGGCTCGCCCTCAATCCACTGCACCTGGCCTGGCCCGCGGGCTCCCCGGTACGCCAGATCTTCGCCGAGAAGGTGCGCGCGGCCGGAATCCAGGGGCCCGCGTTCGCCGCCAACGACGTCAACCTCGCCGCCCTCGCCGAACACCGCCACGGCGCGGGCCGCGGCGCCCGCGACCTGCTGTGCGTGGCCACCGGACACCGGGGCGTCGGCGGCGCCCTCGTCCTCGACGGCCGCCTCCACACGGGCAGTTCGGGGCTCGCCCTCGAAGTCGGCCACCTCACCGTCAACCCCGAGGGCCGCCCCTGCTACTGCGGCAGCCGCGGCTGCCTCGACGTGGAAGCGGACCCGCTGGCCTTCCTCACCGCGGCCGGCCTCGACCCCGGCCCCGAGGTCTCGCTGCTCCAGCAGGCCAACGACCTGATCCGCGACCAGTACGCCGACCCGGCCGTCCGCATGGCCACCGAAGCGCTGATCGACCGCCTCGGCCTCGGCCTCGCCGGCCTGGTCAACATCCTCAACCCGGACCGCATCATCCTCGGCGGCCTGCACCGCACCCTGCTCGACGCCGACCCGGACCGCCTCCGCGCCGTCGTCGCCGACCGCAGCCTGTGGGGCCAGAGCGGCGGCGTACCGATCCTCCCCTGCACGCTGGACCACAACAGCCTGGTGGGTGCGGCCGAGTTGGCTTGGCAGCCGGTGCTGGACGATCCGCTGGGGGCGCTGGCCGCCTAGGCGGCGGTGAGCGCACTCCGTGACCTAACGCCAGTCCACGGCGAAGGCGCGCCCAGGGTTGGCAGTGAGCATCTGCTCCACCAAGCCCTCACCCAGGGCGAGTTCGAGCCTCGGGCGTACCCGGCGCAGCAGATACGGCATCCCCGGACCGCCGTTGGCCGAGCGTGCCGCGGCGGTCGTCGTGTCGCCGCCGAGGAGCAGGCGGTCGCCGTGACCGGCGTCGGCGAGGGCGTGTACGGCGTCGGGCATGCGCCAGTCGGTGGCGTGGTTGGCGCGGGAGGGGCCGTCGAAGGCCAGGTAGGCGCCCGACTCGGCGGCCTGACGCTGGGTCACGAAGTCCGGTGAGCGGTTGAGGTGACCCAGGATCACCCGGTGCGGTGGCACGTCCAACTCCCCGCACAGCAGGTCGAGTACGTCGAGCGCGCCGGTGCCCAGCTCCAGATGCACGCCGATGGGCGCACCCGTGGCGTGGTGGGCCTCGGCCGCGGCGGCCATCGTCCAGCGGGCGTGTGCGTCGAGGGCGTGAAAGCCGCCCGCGACCTTGATCAGTCCGGCCCGGACACCCGACGCGCCGATGCCTGACGTCAGCTCGGAGACGAAGACCTCGGCCAGTCTGCCGCGCAGCTCGGTGAGCAACTCCGGTGCGTAGTGCGCCGCTTGGTGCAGTCCGGTCGCGGCGATCACGTGGACGCCGGTGTCGCGGGAGAGCAGCGGCAGATCGGCGGCGCGTCGGCCCATGCCGTACGGCGTCCACTGCGCGACGCTCCCGCCGCCCGCCTCGCGGAACGCGGTCAGCTCGGCCCGCACCGCGGAGGTGTCGTCGAGTTCCTGGCCTGAGAGTAGGGGGCTGCTCAGGAAGAGGTGGTCGTGCGCGTCGCACACCCCCAAGTCCTCGGGGAGCGTGTCCCCGAGAACCGTACGGACCATGCTCACCACTGCCGGCCACGCGGAATCCGGTCGCGCTCCGGCGTGTTGACGTACAGCACTTGGAACACCTCACCCGGGACCCTCGGCGCGTCGTGGTCCCAGAGCGAGAAGTGCACGAGCTCCCAGTGACGCGGATCGACGACGGCGGCCGCGCAGACCGCACCGTCGAGCGAGGCCAGCCGCTCGGCCTCCCGCACGGCCCCCGCCATCACCTCGGAGAGCCGCACCCCCTCGGGCACGCTCTGCCGCCCACGCACGGCGACCCTGGCCGGGGAACCGGCTGCGACCCCCTCCTCGTACGAGAGGCAGGTCCAGTGCCGCACCTCCGGCCGCCCGAAGTCGTCGACGAGCCCCTGGAAACCCGGGCCCCAGAGAAAGGAGTTCATGCCCTCGGGGGTGTTCCACAGATAGAACGGCCCGTACTGGTTGACCGGCGACCCGTCGACCCCGCGCTCGCGCATCAGATACGCCTTGAGGCCGAGGCCGGGGAAGTCGTCGAGCAGCGGCCCCTTGCCCGTTGCCCGGGCGCGGATGATGTCCATGTCGTAGTCGGCGGGCAGGGTGAGTTCGTACTGCATGGCGTGCATCGGGTGTCTCCTGAGGGCTCAGCGGGGCGTCGAATCGGCGGTACCTGCCGACCCGAGCAGGGAGAGCAGGCCGCGAACTCCCGTGTCGAACGCGGCCGGTGAACCGGAGGCACGCGCCAGCACATAGCCGCCCTGCACGGTCGCGACGATCGTGGCGGCGATCTCCTCCGCATCGAGCGAGGGCGCGAACTGGCCCTGCTCCTGGCCCTCTTCGACGATTCCCGCCAGCCGCTCACGCAGCCAGTCGATCGTCTCGTCGACCGGGGCACGCAGCTCGTCGCTGGCGATCACGTCCGGGTCCATCGTCAGCCGCCCGACCGGGCAGCCGCGCAGGACGTCACGTTCGCGGCGCAGATACGCCTCGATGCGCTCGTACGGTGATCCGGGCGCGCTCAGTACGCCCTCGGCAGTAGCGCGCAGCTCCTCGGCGGTGCGGCGGATCGCCGCGAGCGCCAGATCGGGCTTGCCCTTGAAGTGGTGGTACATGCTGCCCTGCCCCGCGCCTGCGCGTTCCAGGATCGCCTTGGGGCTGGTCCCCACGTAACCGCGCTCCCACAACAGCTCGCGCGTGGACTCGATCAGCCGCTCCGGAGTGCTCATCACAGCACTGTACATACTAGTAGGTACAGAAGTCTAAGGGTTGAGGAAGCAGCCGAGGCGAGCGCTCGTACTCCCGCGGAGGTAGGCACACAGCCGCTGGCCGTACGACGACTGGGACCCCTTCCCGGAGCGAGTCTCAAGGCATCGGAAAAAGATCCCGCAGCGGATCGGAAACGATCCCGCAGAGGAGATGACTTGAGATGCACACCCTGGCGAACTGGGACGGCGGACCCGGCCCGTGGATCCTCTTCTTCCCGATCATCTGGGCGGCCGTCGTGATCGGCGTCGTGACCGTCCTGCGCCGCACCGCCTGGCGCGGCCGTCGCGGCCCGTGGAACGCGATGGCCGACTCCCGCCCGACGGGTGACTCGCCGATCGCGGTGCTCGGCCGCCGCTTCGCCTCCGGCGAGATCGACGAGGACGAGTACTGGCGCCGGATCTCCGTCCTGGACGAGCAGTTCGGGCGTACGGGCAAGGGCGGTGCGGCATGACCACCGCGACGGTCACGAAGGCGGCGGCCGGTGTCACCGACGCCGTCAAGGTGTACGGGAGCGGAGACACCGCCGTGCGGGCCCTGGACGGGGTGAGCGTCGGCTTTCCCGCCGGACGCTTCACCGCGATCATGGGGCCCTCGGGCTCCGGCAAGTCCACCCTGATGCACTGCGCGGCCGGCCTGGACACCCTCACCTCCGGCGCGGCCTTCATCGGCGACACCGAGCTGAGCACGCTCGACGACCGCCGGCTCACCCTCCTGCGCCGCGACCGCGTCGGCTTCGTCTTCCAGGCGTTCAACCTGGTCCCGACGCTGACCGTCGCGGAGAACATCACCCTGCCCCTGGACCTCGCGGGGGCGAAGGGTTCCCGTGAGTGGATCGACGCCCTCGTCGACGTCGTCGGCCTGCGCGACCGGCTCCACCACCGCCCGAGCGAGCTATCCGGCGGGCAGCAGCAACGCGTTGCCGTGGCAAGGGCGTTCGCCGGTCGGCCCGACGTAGTCTTCGCCGACGAACCGACCGGCAACCTCGACTCCCGCTCCGGCGAGGAGGTGCTCGGCCTCCTCGGCCGCGCGGTGCGCCAGATGGACCGCACGGTCGTCATGGTCACGCACGACCCGGTCGCCGCCGCACACGCCGACGAGGTCGTCTTCCTCGCCGACGGCCGCCTCGTGGACCGGATGGAATCCCCGACGGCGGACAAGGTCCTCGACCGCCTGAAGGCCTTCGACAGCAAGGGGGCTCCGTCATGAACGCCTCAGTGCGCATCAGCGTCTCCTCCCTGCGCGCCCACAAGCGACGCTTCGCCGGTACCTTCCTCGCGGTGCTCCTCGGTGTCGCCTTCCTGGCCGGCACGCTCGTCATGGGCGACACCCTGCGCGCCAGCTTCGACACGATGTTCGGCAACGCCACCAGCGGCACCGACGCCGTCGTCCGCAGCGCCGACACCATCACGACCCCCGATGAGAGCGAGGGTGTGCGCCAACCCGTCGACACCTACCTGGTGGAGACGATCGAGAAGACCCCGGGTGTCGCGGCAGCCGTGCCCGACATCCAGGGCGCGGGCCAGCTCGTCGGCGCGAACGGCAAGCCCATCGGCGGCCAGGGCCCGCCCACCCTCGCGGGCAACTGGATCGACGACCCCGAGCTCAACGCCTACCAACTCGCCGAAGGCCGCGCCCCGTCGAAGTCCGGCGAGGTCGTCGTCAACCGGGGCACCGCCGACAAGGGCGACCTGAAGATCGGTGACACGACCACGCTGCGCACGCCCGATCCCGTCGAGGTGACGATCGTGGGCCTCGCGACCTTCGGCGGCGAGGACGGCATGGCTCAGGTGACGTTCACCGGTATGACGCAGGCCGACGCCGAGAAGTACCTCACCGCCAGGCCCGGCGAGGCCGCGAGCATCCGCGTGCGGGCCGGCCCCGGTGTGAGCCAGGAGGAACTGGTCTCGGCCCTGACTCCCGTACTGCCGAAGGGAGTCGAGGCGATCACCGGCCAGGAGTCGGCCCAGGAGAACACCGACATGATCTCCAGCCAGTTCCTGAGCATCTTCACCACCCTCCTCCTGGTGTTCTCCGGCATCGCGCTGCTCGTGGCGACCTTCTCCATCCACAACACCTTCGCGATCGTCGTCGCCCAACGCACCCGCGAGAACGCCCTGTTGCGTGCCCTCGGCGCGTCCCGCCGCCAGGTGACCGTCTCGACGCTCATCGAGGCGAGCGTGGTCGCCGTGGCCGCGTCGGCCGCGGGTCTCGTCGCCGGTATCGGCATCGCGGCCGGACTGCAAGCGCTGTTCCCGGCCATCGGATTCCCGTTCCCCGAGGGCGACTTGGTGATCAGCGGGCTGTCCATGGCGCTGCCGCTCGCGGTCGGCATCGTCGTCTGCCTCGGCTCCGCTCTGCTGCCCGCCGTGCGTGCGGGACGCACCGCACCGCTGGCCGCGCTGCGCGAGACGGCCGTCGACCAGTCCGGGGCCTCCCGCACCCGCGCCGTGGCCGGCGGCGGTCTGGCCGCGCTCGCGATCGGCATCACCCTGCTCGGCGTACTGGCCAGTCCGTCCCTGTGGCTCGCGGGCCTGGGCGCCGTCCTGGCCCTCGCCGCCTTCGTGGTCCTCGGCCCCGTCGCCTCTTCGACGGCCGTACGTGTCCTCGGTATGCCCCTCGACAGGCTGCGCGGTGTCACGGGCGGACTCGCCCGGCGCAACGCCCTGCGCAGCCCGAAGCGGACCGCCGCAACCGCGAGCGCCCTGATGATCGGCGTCGCCGTCGTCTCGCTGTTCACGGTCTTCGGCGCCTCGCTCAAGGCCACCATGGACCAGACGGTCTCCCGGTCCTTCGCGGGCGATGTCGCCGTCAGCACCCCGTCGTTCGGCGCGGGCGGCAGCGGCCTGAGCCCGAAGCTGGCTCCCGCGATCGCTGAGCAGCCCACGGTCGAGAACGCCGTCGGCCTGGGGCGCGGAGTGGCCGAAGTCAACGGCAAGGGACGCGCGTTGACCGTCACCGACCCGGTCACCCTCGGCAAGGTCTTCGACCTCGGCGACGTGCGCGGTTCACTCGACGGCCTGGGCACCGACGGCATCGCCATCACCGAGGGCGAGGCCGACAAGCAGCACCTCGAGGTCGGCGACACCACCCAACTCGCCTTCACCGACGGCGAGAAGGAGACGTTCACCGTCCGCGCGGTCTACGGCCGGTCGGAACTCGCGGGCGAGTACGTCATCACCCGCGCCGCCTGGAACCCGCACCGCACCCAGGACTCCGACACGCTCGTCGCCGTCTCCTTCAAGGACGGCGTGAGCACGGCCGACGGCAAGGCCGCGGTGCAGAAGGTGGCGGACCAGTACGGAAATCCCGAGGTGCAGACCCGTGACGAGTACGCGCAGTCCTCGGCCGGCGGCATCGACATGATGCTGACCCTGGTCTACGCGCTGCTCGCCCTGGCGGTGCTCATCGCACTGCTCGGCATCGCCAACACGCTGACGCTCGCGATCCACGAGCGCACCCGCGAACTCGGCCTGCTGCGTGCCGTCGGACAGACCCGGGCGCAACTGCGCGCCATGGTCCGCTGGGAGTCAATCCTGGTCGCCGCCTTCGGCACGGCGGGCGGACTCGCCCTCGGCGCCTTCCTCGGCTGGGTGCTCGTCAAGGCCTCCGACGGCGCGAGCGACAGTGCCTTCGCCTTCGCGATGCCACCCGTGCAACTCGTCGTGGTGGCCCTGGTCGGCATCGCCGCAGGAGCGCTCGCGGGCCTGCGTCCTGCACGTCGGGCGGCACGCCTGGACGTGTTGCGCGCCATCGCCACCGAATGACGTACGAGGAGGGTGTCACCGCCCGGTCAGCCGGCAACGGCGGACCGGGCGGGAGCGTGTTCGGGCCTGCGACCGTCGACACTGTGCCGGCGTGTGGTCTCGCGGGCCGTGTCGTACGGAGGCCGGACGGGCACCGCCACGGCGGGCGCAGGTGCCGGCAGCGTGAACCACACGACCTTGCCCGACTCGCCGTCGGGACGCACTCCCCAGCTCTCGCTGACCGCGGCAACCATGGCGAGGCCGCGTCCGCAGGTGGCGGTGAGGTCCGCTTCCCGCACCTCGGGAAGGCGGGGGTCGTGGTCGTGCACCGAGACCGTGAGCCGGTCGAGCAGCAGCTCGATCTCCACGGTGCACAGCTTGTCGGGCTGGGCATGCCGGTGCACGTTGGTCAGCAGCTCGGTCACACCGAGCGCGGCCGGGTCTATCAAGGGATCCAGATGCCAGTAGCGCAACTGCGCAGATACGATTCTGCGGACCTGGCCGATCCGCGACGGCAGGGCTTGGAGCTCCACCGTGCAATGCCTGCTTGGCTGGCTGATCACGGCTGCGACTCCCCGAATTGAGGTCCGGAAGAAGACGGAGTTCGGGCCGGCAGAGTGGCTGAGTGGAACGGCCGCCTGCCGACGTGGCCGGCGGGCTGGTTCGCAGCGTTATCGCCGGTAAACCCAGAGTAGTGATGTGAGAACAGAGTGACTCAGGGGGTGCGGTCGTGCAACTCGCGGCGCTTTCGCCCCTGCGGACGCCGTCGCCGTGGGGTCAGCGGTTGCGTCCCGCGGCCTTGCGTACGGCCTCGATGAACCGGCGTGCCGACGGTGGCCCCGGCTTGCCGGGCGCGGGGTCGTGCTCGCCCAGCGTGAGGGAGTACCGCGTGCCGTTGACGTCCGCCAACGCCCGGTCCTCGTGCGCGAACCACGGCTTCGACGCGCGCACCGCCTGCACGGGCGCGCTGTCGATCTCGCTCCCGTAACTGGTGAGCAACTCCAGCCTGCCGTCGCTGATCCGGACCTGTCCGGCCCGGGTGAGCGAACGAAGCCTCTTCCCGATCCGCACGCCCGTGGCCGTGAACTCCGGCTCCGCCATGATGCCCCGCCCCCTTGTGCGCTTCGGCTGTGCCTGTGCCGCGATCCAGTGTGCATCCCGCAGGGAGAGTCCGGGTCGTCCTCGAGGAGCGCCGTCCTGCCGGACCCCGGTCCCGCGGTGCAGTCTGCCCGCACCCGGCGTCGAGCACCAGTGCGCACGACGAGGTCACGGCGGGGGCGGGAGCACTCGCCGGGATGCGCCCCCACCGTTGTGCACACTCTTGCTCCAGGGGTGCCTTTGAGGTGCTCAAAGGTATGTTTATGCAGGTGAGAAGCGTGCGGAAGGTGCCTATGATCGAGGTGTCCGACCTCGCGATCCGGCGTCGGCACGATCCGAAGGAGCCCCGCCGTGAGCACCCCGCAGCAGACCAGGACCGGCGAAACCCTCGACGTGGACCACAGCGACGCGGAGTACCGGAGCTGGCTCAAAGAAGCCGTACGCAAGGTCCAGGCCGACGCCAACCGCTCGGCCGACACACACCTGCTGCGCTTTCCGCTCCCCGAGCACTGGGGCATCGATCTGTACCTGAAGGACGAGTCGACGCACCCCACCGGCAGCCTCAAGCACCGCCTCGCCCGCTCACTGTTCCTCTACGGCCTGTGCAATGGCTGGATCCGGCCCGGCCGCCCGGTCATCGAGGCGTCCAGCGGCTCGACAGCCGTCTCCGAGGCCTACTTCGCCAAGCTCATCGGAGTGCCCTTCATCGCGGTCATGCCCCGCACGACGAGCCCGGAGAAGTGCCGCCTCATCGAGTTCCACGGCGGGCAGTGCCACTTCGTGGACGACTCCCGCAAGCTGTACGAGGAGTCCGCCGCCCTCGCGGTAGAGAGCGGCGGCCACTACATGGACCAGTTCACCTACGCGGAACGGGCCACGGACTGGCGAGGCAACAACAACATCGCCGAATCCATCTTCCGGCAACTGGAGTTGGAGCGGTTCCCGGAGCCCGCGTGGATCGTCGCCACGGCCGGCACCGGCGGCACCTCGGCGACCCTCGCGCGCTACGTCCACTACATGCAGCACGACACCCGCATCTGTGTCGCCGATCCGGAGAACTCGTGCTTCTTCGAGGGCTGGACCACCGGCGATCCGGATGTCACCTGCGACTGCGGCTCGCGCATCGAGGGCATCGGCAGACCGCGCATGGAGCCGAGCTTCGTGCCCGGGGCCATCGACCGGATGATGAAGGTTCCGGACGCCGCGAGCGTGGCCGCAGTACGAGCCCTGGAACAGGCCATCGGCCGTAAGGCGGGCGGCTCGACCGGCACCGGACTGTGGAGCGCGCTGAAGATCATTGCCGAGATGGTGGCGGAGGGGCGTACGGGGAGTGTGGTGACGCTCCTGTGCGACCCGGGGGACCGCTATCTGGACAAGTACTACTCGGACGCGTGGCTGGCCGAACAGGGGCTGGACATCGCGCCGTACACGGCGGCGATCGCCTCGCTGCTGGAGACGGGCATCTGGCCCGACTGAACGCGTTGAGAACTCCGTTGAGACCTCGGTGAGGCGGCGGTCAGACCTTTGTCGACGTCAGCCGCCGGTCCAGCGCCGTGACCGCGTCGCGGAACGTTCGCCCCAGGCCCGCCCGGGCCAGCTTCAGGGCCAGCCGGAAGGGGGCCGGGCCGTCCGTGGCGAAGGTCCACTGCACCCGCGTGCCCGTTCCGGCGGGTGTGAGCCGCCACTCCTCGACCAGGGCGCGGGGACCAGGCGCGTTCGTGACGTCCACCCGATACGCGTACACCTCAGGGGCCGTGGCCACGAGGACCGTCTCCTGGAAACGAATGCCGCCCCTGAGCCGGATCTCGCGCCCGCCGCCGTCCTCGGTCGGCCGGGCCCGCGTCACCGCCGAGAACCACTCGGCCCAGCCCGGGACGTCCTCGGCGAGCGCGCGGAAGACCGCATCCGGGGAGGCCGTCACGTCTCTGGCGAACACCAGGCGCACCGGAGCGGTCTTGATGAAGTCGGGTCCTACCGGGCGCAGTCGGCGTGCCATGTGCGAAACCCCCTGTGGGGACACGGTCGATGACAGAGAGCGCCCGCACCGCGGGACGCGGCCCGGGGGCAGCGTCACCCTAACTGGCGGACCGTCAGATGTCTGTACCGTCTCCCGGTTCACCGGCCACCACCAGGCGCCTGAGGTGTTCCGAGATCTCCGCGCGGGCCTCGGCAGGCAGCCCCGCGTCGGTGACCAGCGTGTCGACCTGCTCGAGCGCGGCGAAGGAACTCAGGCCCACCGTGCCCCACTTGGTGTGGTCGGCGACCACGACGACACGTCGAGCGGACTGCACCAGCCGCCTGTTCGTCTCGGCCTCCGCCAGGTTCGGCGTCGACAGGCCCGCCTCGACCGATATCCCGTGCACCCCCAGGAACAGCACGTCGAAGTGGAGCGCCGCGATGGCCTGGTCGGCCACCGGTCCCACGAGGGAGTCGGACGGTGTGCGCACCCCGCCGGTCAGGACGACCGTGGCGGCGCCCTGCCGCTGACCCGAGACGCGCTGCGCCGAGTGGAACACGTCCGCCACACGCACCGAGTTGGTGACCACGGTCAGGTCCGGGACGTCCAGGAGATGCTGGGCCAGCGCGTACGTCGTCGTACCGCCCGAGAGCGCGATCGCCGTGCCCGGCGCGACGAACTCGGCCGCGGCGCGCGCGATGTCCTCCTTGGCGGTCAGCTCCAGACCCGACTTGGCCTCGAAGCCCGGCTCGTGCGTGCTCGCCTCGGCCACCGGCACCGCGCCGCCGTGCACCTTCTCCAGCACACCCTGGCGGGCCAGGGCGTCCAGGTCGCGGCGGACCGTCATGTCGGAGACGCCGAGCCTGCGGGTCAGTTCGTTCACACGGACGCCACCGCGCCGTCGTACTTCGTCGATGATCAGGGCGCGACGCTGCTCTGCGAGGAGGTTCTGATTCTCACTCACGTCCGCTCCGGTCCTTTCGCCTCAGCCTGCCCGACACTGCGTCCGAACCCACTCCCACGTGGACATTCTCCCTGTCCTAGGTCTGGAGGACGCCTCATCCTCGCACGGGTCACAGACAGGCGCGCCACTGCCCGTACGGACTCCCGTCGAGGAGCTGTCACACGAATCGGGGAGATTCCGTGACTACAGGTGTGCGTACGGCCCTTGGGCGAGATCCTTGTGCCTGCACATGACACAGGGGAAAGACGTGGCACGGGGGAAGTGCGGAACAGTGGAACGTGCACGGGAAAACGGTTCGACGGGGGAGCTCGGCAGCCCCGCACAGCGGCCCGAAGCGGCTGCGACAGCCCTTGAACTCCTGGTTCACGGAGTCGGCGGCGCCTCACCGGAGGAGATGCTCGACGACCCCCGGACAGTCCGTGTCACCGGCGACGACACGGCGGCCGTCTACCGGCGCATCGCGGACGCCGACGCGGAGCAGCGTCCAGACGCCGACCGCGGCCAACCGGTGCCCGAGGCCTACGTGTGGTGCAACCTCACGTCCGGCAACGGCTCCCGCGCCCTGTGGCTGTTACTGCTGCCCTTCATGGTGGTCAACCTCGCGCACTGGATGCGCCCCACCACCCGCGGCCGCAAGCGCACGGTCCGCCTGTACGGCCTGCTCGTCCGCCTGGCCGGACTCACCCTCACGGTGCTCCTGGTCGCCGCCGCCTGCGAGGTCGCCCTAGACCTGGCCGCCTGGCAGTGCGCGGGCACGCGCGCGTGCGCCGAGGAGCACTCCTGGCTGGCGTTCCTCTCACCGGACGCGTCCGACGACGGCTGGTGGAGCCAACCGGGCCGCCGCCTCGTCCTGGCCTGCCTGGTGCCCACCGCGCTGACCGGCCTCCTCTGGTACCTGTCCCACCGCACCTGGAGCGCGTACGAGTCGCAGCAGCCGATGTCCCGCAAGGCCGAGCCCGACGAGGAGACCGGCCGGACGGGGCTCGGCCGGCCCGGGTTCTGGTACGGGCGCCGCCTGGTGGCCCGGCTGCGCGCCGCACACACCGCCGCGGGCCTGCTGACGGTCGCGGCGGCGGTCGGCACCTCCGCGGCGCGCTACGACCACGCGTCGGGCGGCCCCGCCGTGCTGGACACTCTGGGCCGGCTCCTGGAAGTGACCCTCGTCGCGGGCTTCGCCGTCGTGCTGTGGGTGGTGTGCCGCAGGGGCCGCAGCGAGAACCGTCTCGACAAGGAACTCGACCGGTCACTGGTGCGCCTGCTGCCCATGGGCTCCGTCATCCTGCTGGTCCTGACCCTGCTGTACGCCGGTTGGTCGCGGCCCGGCTGGCACTCGGAGGGGCGGCTGCCCGGCGACATGACCTTCGGCGGCATCGCGCTCTTTGAGGGCGTACTCGTCATCGCGCTCGGCGTGGTGGCCCACATCCTGTTCCGCGCGCGACCCGACACGCGCACCGCGATGCGTGGTCTGGCCGGCCCCGCCGTCGCGATGCTGGCCTGCGCGCTGGGCGGTGTGATGTCCGGCGGGGTGGCCCAGCGTGTCGCCGACTGGCTGGACGGCACCCGGAGCTCGATCCCGGGCCCACCCGTCCTGCTGACCTGGCAGGCCTCCACGATCCCCGCGGTGCTCGTCGTGCTCGCGTTTCTCATCGGCTGGTTGGCCTGGCGCACCTGGCAGCTGCGAAACCGGGAGATGGGCGGCGTGGAGCTCGACTACGAGGGGGCGGCCAAGGACCCCGCCCGTACGCGCCGCATCGCGAACACACGCGCGATGGCCTCCCTCACCGACAGAGCGCCCCTCATGGTCGCCGTCATCGCGTCCGTGACGTGGCTGCTCGGCGCCGGTGCTCTCGCGGGCGCGCTGGCGACCGAGGACCCGCCGAGCGAGGCCGCGCGAGGGACGTACGCCTTCGTCCAGGGCGCCGCGGAGACCGCGCAGGCGCTCGGCTCCTGGCTGATCGGCCTCGGCTTCATACTGTTCGTCACCTGGGGCCGCCGCGCCTACAAGGACCCGGCGGCCCGCCGCACCATCGGCATCCTCTGGGATGTCGGCACCTTCTGGCCGCGCGCCGCCCACCCCTTCGCGCCGCCCTGCTACGCCGAGCGCGCCGTGCCCGACCTGACCTGGCGCATGGCGACCTGGACCCGCGCCACCGGCGGGCGGCTCGTGATCTCCGGGCACTCCCAGGGCAGCGTGCTGGCCGCCGCGGCGGCCTGGCAGCTGAAGCCGTCCGTACGCAAACGGGTCGCGCTCCTCACCTACGGCTCACCGCTGGAACGCCTGTACGGGCGCTGGTTCCCGGCCCACTTCGGCCCGGCCGCCCTCAGTTCCCTGCACCGCGAGGTCGCCTGCTGGCGCAATCTCTACCGGCCGACCGACCCCATCGGCGGCGGCGTCCAGCTGCCCGGCGACTGCGGTCCCCAGGTCGACCGCGAGCCCCTCAAGGATCCGCTCGCCTATGGACGCACCGCTCAGCACCCGCTGCCCGCGCCGATCCTGGGCCACTCCGACTACCAGGCGGACCCGGCGTTCGCCGAGGAGCGGGGTCAACTGCTGGCGCGGCTGACGCCGGACGTGCCGGTCCCGCGCGCGGGGGACGACGGCGCGCCTCAGGGCAGGTCCGGCAGATCCTCCGAGTAGAGCAGGGTGAGGTCGTCCTTGCTCGGCTCCTCCAGCTGGGCGACCCGCCCCGCGTGCTGCTCGACCATCGACTCGAACGTCTGCCGCGCGGTGCGGCCGTTGCCGAAAGCCGGCCCCTTGGGGATCGCCGTGAAGTACTTCAGCAGCGCCTCGGGTGCCCCCGGGGCCAGTTGGTACTCGTGCTCCTCGGCCTGCTGCTCCACGATCCGCAGCAGCTCGTCGGGGTCGTAGTCGCTGAAGGTGATGGTCCGTGAGAAGCGGGACGCCACACCGGGGTTGACGGTGAGGAACCGCTCCATCTCGGCGGTGTAGCCCGCCACGATCACGACCACCGCCTCCCGGTGGTCCTCCATCAGCTTGACCAGCGTGTCGATGGCCTCACGCCCGAAGTCGCGGCCCGAGTCCTCCGGCGACAGCGCGTACGCCTCGTCGATGAACAGGACCCCGCCGCGCGCCTTGTCGAACGCCTCCTGCGTACGGATCGCCGTGGAACCGATGTGCTCGCCTACCAGGTCCACGCGGGACACCTCGACGAGATGTCCCTTCTCCAGGACACCGAGCGAGGCGAGGATCTCGCCGTACAGCCGTCCGACCGTGGTCTTGCCGGTGCCGGGGGAGCCGGTGAAGACCAGATGCCGCCGGGCGGAGGCCGCCTTGAGGCCCGCCAGCTGGCGGCGGCGGCCCACCTCGATCATGTCGGTCAGGGCCCGCACCTCGCGCTTGACGCTCTCCAGGCCCACCAGCGCGTCGAGTTCACCGAGGACGGCCTTCGGTGAACGCGTCGGCTGCTCGGGCTCCTGCGCGGCGACGAGGGGCTCCTGCTCGGTGGTGCGCTGGCCCGGGATCGCGCCCAGCAGTCCCGCGGAGGCGCTCGACGTCTGTACGGCGGTCTCGTGCGCCGGGGACCGCAGTCCCGCGCTCTCGTCGCTCGTACAGTCCTCCACGACCGGTCCGTCGCCCGCGCCCGGTGCGGTGCCGGCGTCGGCGAAGTCGAAACCCCCGCGCGCGCACCGCTCGGTGCGGCACTTCTTCAGGGTCGCGCGGCAGCCGTCGATCACATGGAAGCCGTAACCCCCGCTGTCCGTCACCCGGCAGTTGAGGAAGCTGCCCCGGCCGCCCGCCGACACATAGAAGCCCGCCTCGGCGGGTGAGGTGACCGTGCAGCGCTCGATGGTCGGATCGGCGCCCTTGGTGACGATCACGCCGGTCTGGGTGCCGTCCACGGTGCAGCCGGACAGGGTGCCGCCGCTGCCGTGGTCGCGGAACCAGGCGCCCGTCGCGGCGTCCCGGATACGGCAGTCGTCGAGCTGCGCCGTCGCGCCGTCACTCACCGACACGGCCGTGTTCCGCACCTGCGACAGGTCGCAGTCGACGACGTCCGCGCGTGAACCGCGGTCGAGGACGAACAGGGCGTCCGGCACGTCGTGCACCCGGCACGAGTCGAGCACGGCCGTGGCACCGTCGCTGATCCACACCGCGGGGTAGTCGCCCGTGCTGTCGAAGATCTCGCACTGGTTGGCGTCCACACGCGTGCCCGGGTCCCAGACCGACAGGCCGTTGCGCCCGAACTGCCGCACGGTGGTGCGCGTCAGCGTGAGGACCGAGCGTGAGCGCAGGTCGACCGCGTTCTCCGGGATGTCGTGGATGCGGCAGTCGGCGAGCGTGAGGACCGCGTCCGTGTCGAGGGTGATGCCGTCCCCGGTCGTACGGTGCACATCGCAGTCGGTGAGATGTGCCGTGGCGCGCCCGGTGATCTGCACTCCGGAGCCCTTGACCTCGTACACCTCGCAGCCGACGGCCTCCAGCGAGGAGCCCTCGCCGGTCGCCGACAGGCCCGCTCCGGAGGCGTGGTGCACCCGGCAGCGCTCCAGACGCGGACGGCCGCCTCCGCGGACCGCCACGCCCGACTGGCCTGCCGCGACGACCTCGCACTCCTCGAACACCCCACCACCGCCGTCCAGTACGGCGATGCCGATACCGGCCGGATTATCGACCGTGCAGCGGCGCACGGTCGGGCGGGCACCGCCGCGCACCTCGATCCCGGCGGCGGAGCGCGTGACGATCCGCACGTCGAGCAGTTCGGGGGTGCCCTCCTCGACGAGCAGCGCGGGCGAGGCGGAGTCCTGGCCCTCCACATGCAGGTCCTGGACCACGGCGGAGGCGCGCACGGTCAGCGGCACTCCGTCGACCGGCGCGATGCGCACGGAACCGGGGGAGCCTTCGGGGCCGCGCAACGTCACCGCGCGCTCGACCACCAGATTCTCGCGGTAGGTGCCCGGAGCGACAGTGAGAACGTCACCGTCGCCCGCCGCCTCCAGGGCGGCGGCCAGCGATGCGTACTCACCCGTGCGGCGCCGCCACCGCGAGGTGCCGGTGTGCGTCACCTGGACCGTGCCCTGTGCCATGGCGCTGTTCTGTCCCCACCTCGTCATACGCGGGTCCTGCGAGGCCGACCGGAAAGCCCGTCGGCATGACGGAAAGCCTCTCACGACGGTGCCGAAGACCTCCGCCGGTCCACCGTAGCGTGCGCGGGGACACCGGGTTGACCGGAGTGGGAAGGCTGTCAGCTGCCCGCGCCGGTCCTGCCCCAGTCGGGCCCCGCCTTGTCCCAGGCACGGTCCCAACGGGCGTACCGGCGAAGGACCATGCGCCAGACGATCAGCCGCCTGCCGCCCTCGACGAGTCCCACGGCCAGCACGGCCGCGCCGAACCCGGCCAGCACGGCGTGTGTCGTCGCGGTGGCACCGTCCAGCGGGCGGCCCACTATTCGGCCGTGCGGGTCGGTCCAGATCGTGAAGTGGTCCCCGGGTGCTGGGGACTTGATGGCGGCCGTCACCGTGCCGTGCTGTGCGGTGCCGTCCGGTGCCGTCCAGTTGGCCACTACACGGCTGTGGGAGTCCCGTCCCGAGGCTGTCTCGGGGTCCGGGTCGAGCAGCGGGTTGCGGGCCGCCTTCTTGACGACTGTGGCCACCACTTCGTGGCGGGCCTCGCGCTGGTCCTGTACGGACTGCTGCAGGGCGCTCTGGGCGGAGGCTCCGACAGCGGCTCCGACGAGAGGGGCGACAGCCAGGATCAGCACGATGGCGGCCAGGGCCAGCCAGGCCTCGACCAGATCGGTCCTGCGGCGCAGCGGGTTGTGCCGCCAACGCCAGAGTCCGCCGATTGCTCGCACCGTTCCGCACCCCCTTCCGCTTCCGTGATAACCCACCGCGGAGTCGTTCGCTCGTCGAGTCCGGGGAAGAGAGAGCGAAATCACCCCGCCCTGGGCCTTTTATGAACTTCTCACGAAGTCTCAACGACCGTGCCTGGGAGCCGGGTTCCCGATGTGCGTGGCCTATTCACGGAACTTGGCCGGGCGGGTTATTCGAGGACGGTGACCGCGTCGCCGATCCGCACCGTGCCCACGGACTCCGGCACCAGGTTCTGCCCGAAGACCAGCCGGTCCCCGAAGCGGCGGTGGCGCCCGAGGGTCCGCAGCGGCTCCTTGCCGCGCTGGGCGGTGCCCTGGTCGGTAGTGGTGACGACGCACCTTCCGCACATCTTGGCGACCCGGAAGTTGACCGCGCCTATGGCGATCCGCGACCAGTCGTCCTCGGCCCAGGCCGCCGTGCCCGCCACGACCACGTTCGGCCGGAAACGGTTCATGGGCAGCGGACCCTCGTCCGCGTGATCGCCCTGGGCGATGAGGGAGTTGAGGGCGTCGAGCGAGGCCAGCGTGGTGAGCAGCAGCGGGTAGCCGTCGGCGAGACTGACGGTCTCGCCCGGCAAGGCGTGCGGAGGGTCGTCGATGGGGCGGCGGGTGGCGGGGTCGTCCATGTGCAGGAGGCGCACGTCCGCGCCCAGATAGTCGCTGCACCAGTCGTGCGCGGTGTCGTTGGCGAGGACCGCTTCCACCTTGGTCCCGAAAATGTTCAGCGTCGTCGTGCCCATCGGCTCCGGCAAGGGGACGGTCACCGGCTCACGGCCCGATGCGGACAGACGAACGCCGCCGCCGGGCAGAAGCTCGGCGGCGGCCAGCGCCAGACGAGGCTGCTGGCGTTGCGTGACGACCTTTCCCCCGTCGTCGATCAGCACCCAGCGTCGGTCTCCGGCCAGCCCCCAGGGCTCCACCAGGGCTTCCCGGGGCTCCTGGCCCCTGAACGCCTTGACCGGATGGACATGAATCGAGTGCAGCTCCGCGTTCCCCATGACGCAATCTTGCCAGCAGGCACCGACAATCCGGTGCGAAAGCCTCAGTACCCGCGGTACTGCTGGCCGTTGTACGGATCCTGGTAAGGAGCCGGAGTGGGACGGGGGGCTGCGGGGCGCATCGCCTCGTAGCCCGTGCCGGGCGCCATCGGGCGCTGCTGCTGGGGCTGGGCGCCCGGGTAGCCGCGCGGGGCACCGGCCTGTTGCGGAATGTAGGGCGCGGGGGCCTGCTGCAGCGGTGCGGGCTGCTGGGCCTGCGGGTAGCCGTACATCGGGGCCTGGGCCTGATACGAGGGTCCGGCCGGCAGGGCGGGAAGTGCCGAAGGAAGCGCGGGCAGGTGGTTGCCCGTGTCGTAGGCGGCGGGGACCCGGATCGGGGCGATCTGGGGAGTCCCCCGCTCGGCGACGAGCGAGTCGTAGATCGGGGTGTCCGGGAAGGACGGCGCGGAGTAGTAACCGCCGCCATAGGTGGAGCGGGGGGAGGTCATGGCACATAAGTTAAGCCCACGATGTGCTGGTTGGGGAGACCGATAAGAGGGTTGTTTTCCGTGTCGGCAGTGACGCGGGATCCCCAATGCGAGCGAACTCGGCAAAAAAGGGCACCGAAGCGCGTTCAGATCGTGTAAAGGCCGAGTGCCTGGGAGGTTACCGGCGGTTGACCACCGATCTTCCGGTGCGGATCATGGGAGTTCGGTACGCGGGGGATTAGGTTTGGCGGGAGTGGAGTCGGCGGACTGCCCGAGGCGCGGCCCGGCGCGGAGAGCATGTGATGGGGGCGTACATGTCAATGCCTAAGGGATCGAATGTTCCCGTGCCGACGACCGCCTTGCGCGTCGAATTGGGATGGCGTTCAGGACCAGGAGTGCCCGACGCGGATGCCTCCGCGCTGCTGCTGGTCTCCGGAAGGGTCCGTTCTGACGGCGATTTCGTCTTCTACAACCAGCCGGAGCATTCCTCCGGCGCCGTGCGGCACGAGGGCAAGCGGGACGCGGGCGGCCAGGTGACCGACACACTGCTCGTCGACCTCGCGCGCGTGGAGCCCACGATCGAGACCGTGGTGCTGGCCGCCTCCACGGACGGCGGCCCCTTCGGGCAGGTGCCCGGACTGTACGTCCGGGTGCTCGACGCGCAGCGCGGCACCGAGGTCGCCCGTTTCGACAGCGCCGACGCGACCGTCGAGACCGCGTTCGTGCTCGGCGAGTTCTACCGGCGCCAGGGCGCCTGGAAGTTCCGCGCCGTCGGACAGGGGTACAGCAGCGGTCTGGAAGGGCTGGCCACGGATTACGGGATCACGGTGGACGAACCGCAGCACGCGGCACCGCCCGCGGCACCGCCCGCGGCTCCGCCGGTGACCATGGCGCGGCCCGCTGCCCAGCCCGTCCCCACGCCGCCGCCCGTCCCGCCGACGGCACCTCCGACCCCGGTGCGCCTGACCAAGGTCACGCTCACCAAGGAGGCCCCGTCGGTCTCGCTGAGCAAGCAGGGCGGCACGTCCGGCGCCATGCGCGTGAACCTCAACTGGGAGGTGCGCAAGCAGTTCTCGGGGTGGGGCAGCAAGCTGGGCCGGGCCGTCGCGATGCACGCGGATCTCGACCTCGACCTCTGCGCGCTGTACGAGCTGTCCGACGGCCGCAAGGGAGTCGTCCAGGCGCTCGGCAACGCCTACGGAGCGCTGCACCAGCCGCCGTACATCCATCTCGACGGCGACGACCGCACCGGTGCGTCGGCGAGCGGCGAGAACCTGTCCATCAACCTCGACCACAAGCAGAGCTTCCGGCGCATCCTCATCTTCGTGACCATCTACGAAGGAGCACGTTCCTTCGCCGACCTGAACGCCACGGTCACCCTCCAGCCGCTGAACGGTGCGCCGATCGACTTCTCGCTCGGTGAGTGCACAGTGCCCTCGACCGTCTGCGCCCTCGCCCTCATCACCAGCAACGGCGGCGATCTGATCGTCCAGCGTGAGGCCCGGTTCCTGGTCCCCGAGCGCGGAGTGAGCCCCCAGCGCACCGTCGACTACGCCTACGGGTGGGGCATGAACTGGACCCCCGGCAGGAAGTGAGCGGTCAGCTCTCGTCCAGGGCGGTGTCGGGACGGGCGTAGGTGCGGCCCTTCCAGGCGGCGCCTCGCCCCCTGTAGTGCTGCACCGCGGAATCGACCGTCATGAGGAGATACAGGAACGCCGTGACGGGCAGCAGCGGAGCCAACCACAGGGGCTGCCGGTAGTAGCGCAGCATCGGCAGATACGTCGCCGTCATCAGCAGCCAGGCGAGCCCCCCGGCCGTCGCCGCCCACACACTCCCCGTGGCGAGGCCCACGAAGAGCGCGATCGGTGGCACCAGGTAGACGACGGCGAGGCCGGCGACCGTCCCGGCGAGCAGCAGCGGATTGTGCCGCAGCTGGGCGTACGCGCTGCGCGAGACCATCCGCCACAGGTCGTGCAGGCGCGGATACGGGCGGACGCTGTCCACTCGCTCCGCCAGCCCCAGCCAGATGTGGCCGCCACCCCCCTTGACCGCCCTCGCGAGCGCGACGTCGTCGATGACGGCATGGCGGATGGCGTCCGGAATCCGCGCCCGCTCGGCCGCGTCCGCACGCAGCAGGACGCAGCCGCCCGCCGCGGCAGCCGTGCGTGAGCCCCGTACGGCGATCCGGCGGAAGGGATAGAGCTGGGCGAAGAAGTAGACGAAGGCGGGTACGACGAGCCGCTCCCACACGCTTTCCACCCGCAGCCGGGCCATCTGCGAGACCAGGTCGAAGCCACCGGTGCGCGCCGCCGCCACCAACTCCCGCAGGCTGTCCGGCGCATGGGCGATGTCGGCGTCCGTCAGCAGCAGATATTCGGGTGCACGCGCGCGTGCCAGACCGATGCCGTGGCGCACCGCCCAGAGCTTGCCCGTCCAGCCCGCGGGCGGTTCCCCGGGCGAGCCGACGGTGAGCGGCAGCCCGCCGTGCAGCCGCGCCAGCTCACGGGCCAGCTCCCCGGTGCCGTCCGAGCTGCCGTCGTCCACGAGGAAGATTTCGGCCCGCCCCGGATAGTCCTGTGCGAGGAGCGAGGGCAGGCTGTCCGGCAGCACGGCGGCCTCGTCACGCGCCGGTACGACGACACAGACGGAGGGCCAGTCGTCAGGCTCCTCGCGCGGCGGCAGTCTCACATCCGTACGCCAGAAGAAGCCCTGGCCGAGCAGCAGCCACAGCCAGGCGGCCAGTGATCCGACAGCGGTCCACACAACGGCGCTCACCCGCCGCAGTCTGCCCCACCCCAGCGGCCCGTTGAGGCGGATCGTCTATGGTGACCGGGTGAAGATCGCGCTCATGGACTCCGGTACGGGACTGCTCGCCGCCGCTGCCGCGGTACGCCGCCTGCGGCCCGACGCCGATCTCATCCTCTCCTCGGACCCCGGCAGCATGCCCTGGGGACCTCGCACAGCGGAAGACGTCACCGCACGGGCCCTCGCCGTCGCCGAGGCCGCCGCGCAGCACCACCCGGACGCGCTGATCGTCGCCTGCAACACCGCCTCCGTGCGCGCCCTGCCCGCGCTGCGCGCCCGTCTGGAGCCGGGGGTGCCCGTCATCGGCACCGTCCCGGCGATCAAACCGGCCGCGGCAGGCGGCGGACCCGTCGCGATCTGGGCCACGCCCCTCACCACCGGCAGCCCCTACCAGCGGGGTCTCATCCGCGAGTTCGCGGACGGAGTGGACGTCACCGAGGTGGCCTGCCCCGGTCTCGCCGAAGCCGTGGAGCACGCGGACCAGGAGGCCGTCGACGCCGCGATCGCCGCGGCCGCCGCTCGCACCCCCGACGATGTAAGGGCCGTTGTCTTGGGCTGCACCCATTACGAGCTGGTCGCCGACCGCATCCGCGACGCCGTGCAGCAGCCCGGCCTGCCGCCGCTCGTCCTGCACGCCTCCGCCGGAGCGGTCGCCGCCCAGGCGCTGCGCCGGATCGGCGAGGTCGCGGACCCGGAGGCCCCCGCCGTCGGTTCTCTCACCGTGCTCCTCAGCGGCCACGAGGGCGCGCTTCCCACTGCCGCGCTGGCCTACGAGGAAGGCCGCCTCCTGTCCGCGGTCACCCCCGCGCACTGACCGTCGGTCACCGGTGAACACCCTCCGTTCGGACACCCTCGGTCACGAAACGGACGCCTTGCGTACGAAGAATGTCCACCCGGAGCAGTAACGCTCCGCAACCCAGTGCCCGTAGTGCGGAACCTGAGTAGTCTCATTGCCATGAGGGACCACCCCCACGGCAAAAAGACCTCGCACCCGGCCATCTGGACAGGGCGCGCGACCAACCGTGTCCAGTGGCTGCCCGCGCTCGGCGGGGCCGCGTGCATCGCGCTCGGCATCGAGCTGGCCGTCGACTCCGCGTGGACGTCGGGCAGTGCCCCGCTAGTCATGTCCGTCGTCGGCTGCATCGCGGCAGGACTGCTGATCCTTTTCGGCACGCTCGCATTCGTGCATGTCGCCGTGAAGGTCGACAAGGACTCCCTCGAAGTGCGCTGCGGCCACATAGGGCTGCCGCGTCGCCGCATCCCGCTCTCGAATGTCGTCGGCGCCGATTTCGCGCCCTCGGTCACCCCCCGCCAGTGGGGCGGCTGGGGCTACCGCTGGCGGCCCGAGATGGGGACCGCGGTCATCGTCCGGCGTGGCGAGGGCGTGGTGCTCCTCCTCGGGGACGGCCATACGTTCACGATCACGGTGGACAACGCGGAGGCGGCCGTACGGATCATCCGCGACCACCTGCGCGCGACCACGCCAGGCACGGCGCTCTGACCCAGCCGCCTGTCCTACGGCTGATCAGTCCCCTGCGTCGCGGCTGAAGGCGGTTGCCGGGGGCACACCACCCGTGTCGACGATGAGTTCCGGCACCTCCTCGGACAGCGGTCGTGACGTGGCGAAGCCGGCCAGCAGGCCCGCGCCGGCCGTCACCGTGGTGAAGCTCAGGGCGTTGCCGACCGACGCGACGACGGCCAGAGCGGTCAGGGCCGCGCCCGCCGTGAGTGCGATCGGTGTGGGACGCCGCGTGCGCCACAGCGCGTACAGGACCCAGCAGAACACCGCCGCGAGGAGTGCCACGCCGATCACGCCCTGCTCGGCCGCCTGCTGCAGAGGCGCGGAGTGGGGCTTGCCATCGGGCAACAGCGACTGCGTGACCGTCGGGCCGAGTTCCCCGTAGCGCCCGGGGCCGGCGCCAAGAGCCGGATACTCGCGGGCCAGGTGCAGCGCGTCGCGCCAGAGCAGGACCCGGTGCTGGGTGAGTGGCCCTTCCAAAGCGGCGGTCAGGCCGTCCGGCAGCACGTTCTCGGCGATCGCCCAGGTCGTTCCCGTCACCAGGGCGGTGGTGAGCGCGAGGCCGGCCAGTCCCAGGGCGCGGCGGCGCATGCGGGCGGCGGCGAGGGAGCACAACAGCACCCCCGTGCACAAGACGACTCCCGTGGTCGACCCCAGCACCGCCGCGGTCACCACGATCCCGGCGGCCAGCAGCCGCAGTGCGAAGCGCAGCACCAGCGGGCGGGCGGCCCAGGCCGCGCAGCAGGCGGCTCCGGCGGAGAGGATCAGCAGCGCGGCCGTGGCGCCACTGTGTCCGAGCGGCGAGGTGATCTGCGGGCCGGGAGTGGTGTGCGGGGCGGTGACCGCGAGGCCGAGTCCGGCGAGCGCGCCCGCGCAGGGCGCTGCGACCGGCAGCAGAGCCCCGAGGATCCGTCCGGAGGCGTAACCGGCTGCCACGGCGAGTATCGCCAGGAGTACGCCCTCGGGCCGGCCGTCGTGCGCGCCCGCCGTGACCAAGGACCAGATCGCGCACGCCGCGAGCACGATCACGCCCGCGACGTCGGATGCGTTGCGTCTGTCGCCCGCGGCCGCGGGATCGGCCGCAGAAGTCATCCTCGTGGACCCCACCCCGTCGCCCCCCGACTGTGACGGGCCCCGGCCGTCGAGGCCGCTTCCGGCCGCACGTCAGAGGCTCGGGCACACCGTAACGGGTGATGCGCCAGTTTGTGGACAAGTTGCGCAGGAACGTTGCGGCAGATGCGAGGGGGGAGCGCTCCGCCGGGCCGCGGTTTTCCGCCGGGCTGTCGGCTCCCACGGGATGGACCGCGCTGTCGGTGCCCAGGTCACGCGCCGTACACTCCCGGAGTGACCGCCACCGCGACATCCGTAGACGAGCCGGAGCAGCTCGAACCCCAGGCCGCGCCCGAATCGCGTGGGGCCAGACTCGCCCGCCGTCTCGTTCCGGCCGCCTCCGCGGTGCTCTCCGGCGTGCTGCTGTACGTCAGCTTCCCGCCGCGCACTCTGTGGTGGCTGGCCCTTCCGGCCTTCGCGGTCTTCGCCTGGACGCTGCGCGGACGAACCTGGAAGGCGGGTCTCGGGCTCGGCTATCTGTTCGGTCTGGGGTTCCTGCTGCCGCTGCTGGTGTGGACCGGTGTCGAGGTCGGCCCCGGGCCGTGGATCGCTCTCGTCATCGCGGAATCGGTGTTCGTCGCACTTGTCGCCGCCGGTATCACCGCCGTCTCCCGGCTGCCGGGCTGGCCCCTGTGGGCGGCGACGCTGTGGATCGCGGGCGAGGCGGCACGCGCGCGCGTGCCGTTCGGCGGGTTCCCCTGGGGAAAGATCGCCTTCGGGCAGGCGGACGGTGTCTTCCTTCCGCTCGCCGCGGTGGGCGGCACGCCGGTGCTCGGCTTCGCGGTCGTGCTCTGTGGCTTCGGGCTGTACGACGTCGTGCGCCTGGTTCTCGAGGGCCGCCGCACCCGGGTAGTGCGGCGCGGTGCCGCCGCGGTGGCACTGCTCAGCATCGTCGTCCCCGTGGCCGGAGCGCTCGCAGCGCGGTCGCTGGTGAGTGACAAGGCCGAGGACGGCACGGCGACCGTCGCGGTCATCCAGGGCAATGTGCCGCGTGCGGGGCTGGAGTTCAACGCCCAGCGACGTGCCGTGCTCGACTACCACGCGCGGGAGACCGAGCGGCTTGCCGCCGAGGTCAAGGCGGGCAAGGTCGCCCAGCCCGACTTCGTGCTGTGGCCGGAGAACTCCTCGGACATCGACCCGTTCACCAACCCCGACGCGCGCGTCGTGATCGACGCCGCGGCCAAGGCGATCGACGCCCCCATCTCGGTCGGCGGTGTCGTCGAGCGGGACGGCAAGCTCTACAACGAGCAGATCCTCTGGGACCCGGACAAGGGCGCGGTCGACACCTACGACAAGCGGCAGGTCCAGCCCTTCGGCGAGTACCTCCCGCTGCGTTCGCTCATCGGGGCCATCAACAGCAACTGGACGTCCATGGTCAGCCAGGACTTCAGCCGCGGCACCAAGGCGGGCGTGTTCACGATGGACGGCACCAAGGTCGGCCTCGCCACCTGCTACGAGGCCGCCTTCGACTGGGCCGTGCGGGACACCGTCACGGACGGCGCCCAGATGATCTCGGTGCCCAGCAACAACGCGACCTTCGACCGCAGCGAGATGACCTACCAGCAGCTCGCCATGTCCCGCGTCCGCGCCGTGGAGCACAGCCGCACCGTCACGGTGCCGGTGACCAGCGGCGTCAGCGCCATCATCATGCCGGACGGGAAGATCACCCAGAAGACCGGGATGTTCGTGGCGGACTCGCTCGTCCAGAAGGTGCCGCTGCGCTCCTCGGAGACCCCTGCCACGCGGCTCGGGATCCTTCCCGAGATGCTCCTGGTGCTGATCGCGGCGGGCGGGCTCGGCTGGGCGGTGGCGACGACGGTGCGCGGACGACGCGACAACAGTGTTTAGCGTGGCGTTCCCGGACCGCAACGGAGCTGCGGAACAGGGCCGTTAGGGTCGGTGCATGGCTACTCCTGACTTCATCCACACGATCCGGGCCACCGCCGGTCACCAGCTGCTCTGGCTGCCCGGAGTCACCGCCATCGTCTTCGACGACGCGGGCAGAGTGCTGCTGGGGCGCCGCTCCGACACACGCAAGTGGTCGGTGATCGGTGGCATCCCCGACCCGGGGGAGCAGCCCGCTGCCGCAGCGGTGCGGGAGGTCTTCGAGGAGACGGCGGTGCGATGCGTCGTCGAGCGGGTCGTGCTCGTCCAGGCCCTTGCGCCGGTGACCTACGGGAACGGCGACATCTGTCAGTACATGGACATCACGTTCCGGTGCCGGGCTGTCGGCGGTGAGGCGCGTGTCAACGACGACGAGTCGCTGGACGTCGGCTGGTTCGACGTGGACGCACTGCCGGAGCTGAACGAGTTCTGCCAGCTTCGGATCAAGCAGGCACTGTCCGACGCACCCACATGGTTTGACCCTACGACCTGAGTGTGAAGTGTGTGGGATGACCACATCGGTTGGGGCCCGGGCGCTGCTTAGGGTCGAGACATGACCTCGCCCAGCCCCCACCCGGGAACCCCAGCCTCCGCACTCGACCACGGTGGCCGTACCGCGCTCGTCACCGGTGCCGCCGGCGGTATCGGCCGTGCCTGCGCGCTGCGGCTCGCCGCCGCCGGGGCCAAGGTGCGAGCGGTCGACCGGGACGCCGCGGGTCTGCACACGCTCGCCGACCTGGCCCAGGGTCTCGCGGGCACCGTCGAGCCGCACGTCCTCGACCTCACCGACCTCGACGCGGCGGAGCAGGCCGCCGAGGGCACCGACATCCTCGTGAACAACGCCGGGCTGCAACTGGTCCGCCCCATCGAGGAGTTCCCGCCCGACGTCTTCCACACCGTGCTCACCGTGATGCTGGAGGCACCGTTCCGGCTCATCCGCGGCGCGCTGCCGCATATGTACGGGCAGGGCTGGGGCCGCATCGTCAATGTGTCGTCCGTGCATGGGCTGCGCGCATCGGCGTTCAAGTCGGCGTATGTAGCCGCAAAACATGGCCTGGAAGGGCTCTCCAAGACCGCCGCCCTGGAAGGCGCCCCCCATGGAGTCACCTCGAACTGTGTGAACCCCGCCTATGTGCGTACCCCCCTGGTCGAGAAGCAGCTCGCCGACCAGGCAGCAGCGCACGGGATCCCGGAGGAGCGGGTACTCGCCGAAGTACTGCTCCAGGACAGCGCGGTCAAGCGCCTCATCGAACCGGAGGAGGTCGCCGAGGCGGTCGCGTATCTGTGCGGTCCGCAGGCGTCGTTCATCACCGGTACCTCGTTGGCGCTGGACGGCGGCTGGACCGCTCACTGAGCGGGTGCGACGGGTGCCTATCGTGAGTTATCCACAGGCCGGCGGCGCCGATCCGCCGATGGGTGATCCTGGGAGCATGTCCCGCGATCACACGCAGTCCGCCGAGCCCGCCGAGCCCGCAGCCGACAGCGCCGAGGCGCCGTTTCTGGAGCTGCTGGCCAGAGGCGCGTCCGCCGACGCGTACGAGCAGCCCGTGCTGCTCGCCCGCGCCGAGGGCCGCCCGCCCGAGCGCGTCGCCGCCCTCGAACAGGCAAAACTGCTCGCGCTGCGCGTGCGCTCGGAGATGGAGGGACGGCGCCGCCGCGAGGCGGAGCTCTCCGCGCTCTTCGAGACCGCCCACGATCTGGCGGGCCTGCGCGACCTCGACGCCGTGCTGCAGGCGATCGTGCAGCGGGCCCGGTCACTGCTCGGCACCGACGTCGCGTATCTCAGCCTGAACGACGAGGGCAGGGGCGACACCTATATGAGAGTCACCGAGGGCTCCGTCGCCGCGCGCTTCCAGCAGTTGCGGCTCGGCATGGGCGAAGGGCTCGGCGGGCTCGTCGCGCAGACAGCCCGCCCCTATGTCACCGACGACTACTTCAAGGACGAGCGGTTCCAGCACACCCGGACCATCGACGCGGGCGTACGGGACGAAGGCCTGGTCGCGATCCTCGGTGTGCCTCTGATGATCGGGCCCCAGGTCATCGGCGTGCTGTTCGCCGCGGACCGCCGCGCACGGGTCTTCGAGCGGGAGCAGATCGCCCTCCTCGGTTCGTTCGCGGCCCTCGCCGCCGCGGCCATCGACACGGCGAACTGGCTCACGGAGACCCGCTCGGCCCTCGACCGGCTGGGCCGCGCCAACGAGATCATCCGCGACCGCAGCGGAGTGATCGAGCGCGCGTCCGACGTCCACGACCGGCTCGCCGAACTCGTGCTGCGCGGCGGCGGAGTCCATGACGTGGCCGCCGCGGTGTCCGAAGTCCTCGACGGCACGGTCGAGTTCACCGAGTCCGGCGCCGCACCCGCCGCCGCTCTGGAGACATCCCGGGCCGAGGGCCACGCGGTGCGACACGGGTACGACTGGGTCGCCGCCGTGGCGGCCGGAGGCGAGCTGCTCGGCGCCCTGGTGCTGCGCGGCCATCCGGGACTCGACCCCGTCGACCAACGCACCCTGGAACGCGCCGCGATGGTCACCTCACTCCTGCTGCTCGCAAGACGCTCGGCCTCGGAGGCCGAACAGCGCGTCCGCGGCGAGCTGTTGGACGACCTCCTGGACGCCCGCGACCGCGACCCGCGCCTGTTGCGCGAGCGTGCCGCCCGACTGCGCGCCGATCTCGACGGCACCCATGTGGTGCTGGCCGCCCGGCTCGAGGCACCGGCCGCCGACGCCGACCAGGAGGCGGCCGCCCGCAGACGCCTGTGGTCCGCCGCCTCCCATCTGGCCACCACCCGGCACGGACTCGCCGCGGCCCGCGACGGCGGCACCGTCCTGCTGCTGCCCCTCCGCCCCGGCGACACCGCGACGGACCTGGCCCGTCGCACGGCCAAGCACCTGGGCACCGCCGTGCACGAGAAGGTCACTGTCGGCGCCTCCGCGCCCGTCGAGCAGCTCGTCCAGCAACTCGCCACCCGCCCGGGCGCCGTGGCCGCGGCCTATGCGGAGGGACAGCGCTGCCTGGACGCTCTGCGCCTGCTCGGCCGCGCCGGAGACGGCGCCGCCGCCGAAGACTTCGGATTCCTGGGGCTGCTGCTCGCCGGCGACCGCGACATCTCCGGCTTCGTCGACCGCACCGTCGGCCAGGTCGTCGCGTACGACGAACGACGTGGTACCGACCTGCTGCGCACCCTCGACGCGTACTTTGCGTGCGGCATGAGTCCGGCACGGACCAAGGACGACCTGCATGTGCACGTGAACACGGTCGCGCAGCGGCTGGAGCGCGTGGGCCGGCTGCTCGGGGACGACTGGCAGAGCCCGGCCCGCGCCCTGGAGGTCCAACTCGCCCTGCGGCTGCACCGGTTGTCGTCCACCGCACCACACTGAGCCGCACGGCCTCGACCCCCGCACGCACATGGGCGACGGGGGTCGGTTGGGGCGGGGATCACGCCGTACGCGCGTCAACTGCCGGGGCCGTCGTCGGCAACTCCGCGGCGGAGGGCTCCATGTCCGACAGATCGCGGTGCCGTGTCTCCTTGGCGACTCCCACCGCGATCAGTGTCACCACGACCGCCCCGATCACGTACAGGGAGATCGGGGTGGAGCTGCCGTAGTCGGACAGCAGCGCGGTCGCGATGAGCGGTGCGGGCGCGCCCGCCGCGACGGAGGCGAACTGGGCGCCGATGGAGGCTCCGGAGTAGCGCATCCGCGTCGCGAACATCTCGGAGAAGAAGGCGGCCTGGGGCGCGTACATGGCGCCGTGCAGCACCAGGCCCACGGTGACGGCGAGGACCATGTTCCCGAAACCGCCGGTGTCGATGAGGGAGAAGAACGGGAACATCCACAGGCCGATTCCGGCGGCGCCCAGCAGATAGACGGGCCTGCGGCCGACCCGGTCCGAGAGCGCGCCCCAGGCCGGGATGACCGCGAAGTGCACCGCGGACGCGATGAGTACGGCGTTGAGGGCCGTCTGCTTGGACACGCCGGCCGACGTGGTGGCGTACACGAGGATGAAGGCGGTGATCACGTAGTAGCTGATGTTCTCCGCCATGCGGGCGCCCATCGCGACCAGCACATCACGCCAGTGATGACGCAGCACGGAGACCAGCGGCAGCTTCTCCACGTCGGCCGGCTGCTCCGCCCTGCGAGCCTGGGCCTGTGCCAACGCCTGCTTGAAAACGGGGGATTCATCGACAGACAGACGTATCCACAAACCGACGATCACCAGGACGCCGGAGAGCAGGAACGGAATGCGCCAGCCCCAGGAGACGAAGGCGGCGTCCGACAGCGTGGCGGTCAGCAGCGAGAGCACGCCGGTCGCCAGAAGCTGTCCGGCGGGCGCCCCCGTCTGCGGCCATGAGGCCCAGAATCCGCGCCGCTTCGCGTCACCGTGCTCGGACACCAGCAGGACGGCGCCGCCCCACTCCCCGCCGAGCGCGAAGCCCTGCACCAGCCGCAGAACGGTGAGCAGCACCGGCGCCGCCGCGCCGATGGTCGCGTGCGTGGGCAGCAGACCGATCGCGAAGGTGGCCCCGCCCATCAGCAGCAGGCTCAGCACCAGCAGCTTCTTACGGCCGAGCCGGTCGCCGAAGTGCCCGAAGACAAGCGCGCCCAGCGGCCGGGCCGCGAACCCCACGGCGTACGTCAGGAAGGACAGCAATGTGCCGACGAGCGGGTCGGAGCCGGGGAAGAACAGCTTGTTGAAGACGAGCGCGGCTGCCGAGCCGTAGAGGAAGAAGTCGTACCACTCGATGGTGGTGCCGATCAGGCTCGCGGCGACGATGCGCTTGAGGCTGGCCGGTGGTGGGGGAGCGGTTGCTGCGGAGGCCATGTGCACCACTTCCAGGCGTTGGGCGGGGACGTGTACGTACCGGCACAACGTAGAAAGCAGCACGTCAACGGCACATGTGGTGGGACAACATAGTTCCGGGGCCGAGTGTGCGTGTTTCACCCACGTCCGCGTCGCGCAACGCGAACGTGAGCCGGTCGCTCAAGCGGAACGCCTTGCCCATGCGTAGGCGCGCAGGGTGTTGACCATGAGCATGGCGATCGTCATGGGGCCGACTCCGCCCGGTACGGGGGTGATGCGGGCGGCGATGTCGTGGAGTTCGCTCGCGCGTACGTCGCCGGTGAGTCCGGAGTCGGTCTTGTGGATGCCGACGTCGATGATCGTGGCCCCGGGTTTGACGTGCTCGGGGCCGATGAGCCCGGGGACGCCGGCGGCGACGACGAGGATGTCGGCGGCGCGGGTCACGGCGGCGAGGTCGGTCGTGTGCCGGTGGGCGACGACGACCGTGGCGTCACGCTGGAGAAGCAGTTGGGCCATGGGGCGGCCGACGAGTTCGGAGCGTCCGACCACGACCGCGTGAGCGCCCTTGATCGCGACCCCTTCCGCGTCGAGAAGTTCGATCACCCCGCTGGGGGTGCACGGGCGGAGACCGTACTCGCCGCGGGCCAGCAGGCCGGCGCTCAAGGTGGTCAGACCGTCGACGTCCTTGCCCACCGGAATGCGGTTGATCAACGAGGAGGCGTCGAGCCCCTGGGGCAGGGGGAGTTGAAGCAGGATGCCTGAGACGTCCGGGTCGGCTGCCAGCTCGTCGATCACCGCGGCGACCTCGTCCTGTGTGGAGTGCCGGGGCAACGACTTGTGGAAGTCCCGCATCCCCGCCTCCCGGATCGCGCGTCGCTTGTTGGCGACGTACACGGCACTGGCGGGATCGTCGCCGACGAGGACGGTCGCCAGACCCGGCACGCCGCCGTCGGTGACGACAGCGACCTCCTCGGCGACTCTCGACCGGATCTCCTGGGCGATCTTCTTGCCGTCGATCTTTGTTGTCATTGCGGTGCAGTCACCTTCTGTTCGGGCTCCGGCATGCCGGTCAGGCGAAGACGATGGTGTGGTTGCCGTGGCGGATGACCCGGTCCTGGCTGTGCCACTCCACCGCGCGCGAGAGCACGGCCCGTTCCACGTCGGCGCCGCGGCGCTGGAGGTCGGCGGCGGTCTCGGCATGGGTGACGCGGACGACGTCCTGCTCGATGATCGGCCCCTCGTCGAGGTCCTCGGTGACGTAATGGGCCGTCGCGCCGATGAGTTTGACGCCGCGTTCCTTCGCCTTGGCGTAGGGCCCGGCTCCGATGAAGGCGGGCAGGAACGAGTGGTGGATGTTGATGATCGGCACGCCGACCTGCTCGATGAAGTCTCCCGAGATGATCTGCATGTAGCGGGCGAGGACGATGAAGTCGACGTTGCCCCGCAGCAGTCGCAGGTGCTCGGCCTCGGCGGCGGACTTGTCAGGGCCCATCGACGGCACATGGAAGAAGGGGATGCCGAAACCCCGTACCTCTTCCGCCGTGTCGGGATGGTTGGAGATCACCATCGAGACGTTGACGGGGAGTTGGCCGCGCCGGTGGCGCCACAGCAGGTCGAGCAGGCAGTGGTCGGACTTCGAGGCGAAGATGGCGACGCGTTTGGGCACCGACAGGTCCCGGAGTGTGAACTCCAGCTCGAAATCTCCGGGAAGACGTTCCTGCAGGTCGTGCTCGATGGCGGGCAGTACCGCCTGCAGGTTGTCGAGGCTGAAAACGGTGCGTTGGAAGAAGGCACCGCCCTGCGGGTTGTCGGAGTACTGGTCGAGGGAGACGATGTTCGCGCCGTGGCGGCTGAGCAACGCACCGACGGCGGCGACGATGCCCGTCCGGTCCCTGCCCTTGACGATCAGCGAAGCGTGGTGGGGAACGGGCTTGCGCGTGATGGTGCGCGCCGACGTCTCCTGCGTGAGTGTCACGTCAGTTCTCCTTGTTGCGGAAGTCGGCGGTGCGGAAATCGGCGACCCACTCGGAGGTGGTCTTCAGGCCGCCGAATGTGTAGAAGTGCAGCTTGAGTTCGCCGTGCCGGCGGGGGTCGTAGTTCTCGGCCAGGGCCCGGAGGAACCGGTCGGGGCCGGCTGTGCCCATCAGGTTGGTGATCGAGAACCCGTACTTCTTCGCGATCCCCGCGCTCGCCCCGACGCCGAAACGGGCGGCATAGGTCATCAGGCGTCTGACTCCTGCGGGTCCGGGCACGCCGATCCGGACGGGCAGGTCGATGCCCCGGGTGCGAAGGGACTCGACCCAGGTGAGGACGGGGTCCACGTCGAAGCCGAACTGCGTGATGACGTTGCCGGGCAGCCGCTGTTCCCTGAAGGCGGCGGCCTTGCCTTCGATGGCCGACCAGAGCGCTGGGCCCGTTATGGCGGGGTGGCCCTCGGGGTAGCCGCTGACGCCAACATGCTGGACGCCGTACTTCTGGAGCAGTCCGCCACGGATCACGGCGAGGGAATCGTCGTACGGGCCTTGGGGTTTGGCGGGATCGCCGCCGACGACGAAGACGTTGTCGGCGGTGCCGTCCGCCTGGAGTGCGGCCAGGAACTCTTCCAGCGCTGTCTGTGACGGCAGACGGCGGGCCGAGATGTGCGGTACGGGGACGAACCCGAGCCGCTTGACCGCCCTCGCGGCGTCCAGCCGCATGCCCAGATCCTCGTTGCCGAGGAACGTCACGTTGATACGGGTGCCGGGCGGGATCGTGTCGCGGGCCTCTTCCAGCTTCGCGATGTCCTTGCCCGTCATCTCAAGGGAGAAGTCCTCCAGCAGAGAGGCAACGGCCGACACTGAGGCCGTGGAGACGGAATCCATGGTGCTCCTTGTTCACATCGTTCTCCGTGCTGCGTGTGTTCTCCGAGAGGCTCGGGTGAGGGCGCATGGGCCCGTCGCGCCGGCCCATGAGGGGCGCGGCCCGTAGCTCACTCTCGGGTGTTCCGTTCAGGCGTTGCGGCCGTAGGGCGCCTTGATCCGACAGTCGACAGAATGCGACTAAATCGATCTAGCGAGAAGCTTAACAGTGCCGACTAAATCGTTCTAGTGGTCGTCGTGAGTAATTGCGTTCAGGTTCGCGCCGGAAGCGAGGCCCAGCAGTCTGGCGGCCTTGAGTTCGGTCTCGCGCCATTCTCCGTCGGGGTCGGAGCCCCAGGTGATGCCGGCGCCGGTGCCGAATCGCAGCATTCCTGCCTGTCGGTCGGTCCAGAAGGTGCGGATGCCGACGGCGAGTTCCGCGGTGTGGTGGTCGGCGTCGACCCAGCCGATGGCTCCGCAGTAGGGGCCGCGGGGTGCGGTCTCCAGGGTGTTGATGATGTGCAGGGCGCTGGTTTTGGGGGCGCCGGTGACGGAGCCGGGCGGGAAGGCGGCGGCGAGGAGTTCGGGCCAGCCGGCGTCCTCGCGGAGTTGGCCGTGGACGGTGGAGACGAGGTGGACGAGGCCGGGGTGTTTCTCGACGGCGCACAGGTCGGGGACGGTGACGGTGCCGGTGGCGCAGACCTTGCCGAGGTCGTTGCGGACCAGGTCCACGATCATGACGTTCTCGGCGTAGTCCTTGTCCAGGAGGTCGGCCTCAGTGCGTCCGGTGCCCTTGATGGGGCCGGATTCGACGGTCCGGCCGTCGCGGCGCAGGAAGAGTTCGGGGGAGGCGGTGGCTGTTTCGACGCCGTGGTCGGGCAGGCGGATCGTTCCGGCGTACGGTGCCGGGTTGCCGCGGGCGAGGAGGGCGGTGAGGGCGTCGACATCGGCGTCGGGGGCGAGGGGTGCGGACAGGATGCGGCAGAGGTTGGCCTGGTAGACCTCGCCGGCTGCTATGTGCGCGCGGATGCGGCGTACGCCTGCGGTGTACGCGGCGTGGTCGAGTGATGACGTCCAGTCGCCGGTCGCGGGTCCCTGCCACTGTCCGGGGACCGGTGCGGGTACGGGTTCCTTGCGTATGTCGCGGAAGCGGGCGCAGACGAGGCGTCCCTCGAAGTCGGCGGAGACCGCCCAGAAGCCGGTGGAGTCCAGGGCGGAGGGGTCGCAGGTCACATCGAGGAGACCGGTCGCGACGAGTCCACCGAAGCGGGCGAGAGGAGCAAGTCCACTCAAGTCGTGTTCCTCCGCGTTCCGTTGGTGCCTTCGCGTCCGTCGCCGCGGTGACTCGACTGTGTCGTGGCGTGGGACGTGAATGGTTGCGCGTGGAGACACTCGACCTGCTTGGCGGGTACGTCACTGGCGCCCGGGCGAACCCGAACCGCCTGACCGCCCGCGCGCGGCGGCCAGGCGCATATCCGGATGCCCGTTGCCGTCCGGGCGCGGCCTCCGACCGCTTGACTCCCCCGCCGCCACGGCCGCTGGGCAAGTCCGGTCGAAGCAGCCGGACTCAGGCGTTACGGCGGTACAGCGTGCGCGCGTGCTGGTTGAACGGTGCGGGCTGGACGATGGCGCGGATGCGCGGGAAGCCGAGGTCCGCGTCGGGGGCCGTCCCGGGTCCGGGGTGCTCGCCCCACACGACCGACACTTCGGTGCCCGGCTCGGCGTACTCCTTGTCGATCAGGGTGAGCGACAGAATCGTGCCCACCGGGTCCAGACTGGCGGTCTGGCACGTCATGCCGACGAGTGCGGAGCCCGACTCCACCCGGTTGCGCGAGTAGCTGAGCACGAATCCGGGGTCGTCCCCCAAGGCCTTGCGCACGTCGTCGGTGTTGAACATGAGCGTGACCTTTTTGCGCGAGACGTTGTCCTTGGCCTTCTGGAGGGCGTCACGGCCGATGAAATCGTGGTTGAACGAGATCATTTTTCCGTAGCCGAGCTCGTACGGGGAGCAGTAGTAGTCCTCGATGTTCTCCGAGAAGAAGCTGCCGCCCAGGGGCCGTTGCCCCTCCACGCCATACAGGGCGATGTGCTTGCGGTAGTCGAGCAGGTCCGGGTCGGTGTAGATGCCGGGCACCGGTGAGGGGATCCAGCCGCTCTCCACGCTCGGCGTGGCGTACGCGAACGCGCCCACCTGGACGAGGCCGAGCGGTTCGCCGGCCCGCAGCAGAGCTTCCTTCACCGCTTCGGCGTGCTGCCAGGGGCCGATGAACTCGTAACCGGCCTGTCCGGCCATGCCGTGGCGCAGGGCGTGGAAGTCCATGCCGTCCAGCGTCACGGGGGAGGAGTGGAAGAACTTGGTGGGAGGCAGCGGTCCGCCGAAGGCGCGCTCGACGAGATCGCTCGCCAGGGGCCCCTGGATCTGGTACCGGAAGAGCTTCGGGTCGGCGCCCTTGCGGAAGGCCGACGACGGGTCGGTGGCGTAGGTGACGTCGTACCCGCCCTTCTCCCCGTGGTACTGCACCCAGTGCTGCGCGGCGGGTACGCCGCTGAGGGTGTACTTGTTCTCGCCGTCGCGGGACAGGATTCCGTCCGTGACGATGTTCCCGTCCTTCGTGACGGGGATGTACTGCTTGGCCTGTCCGACGGCGAAGTTCTCGAAGTTGTTCGCGCCCACGTCCGCGAGCAGACGAGTGGCGTCGGGTCCCTCGATGAACATGTCGAACATGTGGTGGGAGAGGTTGAGGATCGCGACGCTCTCGTGCCACGCGGCCTGTTCCTGACGCCAGCCGGTGTACTCGCGCTCGACGACCTCCGGGAGCCAGGGTGCGGCATTCGGCTTCCACAGCAGTTTGACGGGCGATCCCGCCTTGTCGATGCCGTCCTGAAGACTGGGGGCTGCCATGCGGCTCCTCTCATCACCGCCTGCCTGGGGCGACTCGGTGGATCGGTCCAACTGGCGCCGTAGGAACCAGCTGAATCGATCTACCTCAGTGGCAGGCGCAGTTAGCTAAATCGATCTAGTTGGACGCTAGCAGAGGGGTACGGCGTTGGCGAGAGTCGTGCAATGATCTCTCTGCAGGAACTCGACGGGGCTGGATCGGGTTGCGCGTCGGCCCCGGCCCGGCAGTGGTGCGGCACATTGATCCGGAGCGTGGTGATGGCTGGTTCAGGGCGCGTGACGCTCAACGACGTGGCCGCGGCGAGCGGTGTGTCGCGGGCCACCGTGAGCTTCGTACTCAACGACGACCCCAACCAGACGATTTCGCCGGCCACGCGTGAGCGCGTACGACAGGCCGCGAGCGAACTCGGCTACGTTCCGCACGGGATCGCGAGGGCGCTGCGCGAGGGATCGTCCCGGATCGTTGTGCTCAACGTGGACTGGGGTCTTGAGGGCAACTACTCGCGCAGCTACGTCCGGGGTCTGGACGAGGAACTCGCCGCGCACGGCCACGTTCTGTTCGTCCGGCACGGACACTCCGCGCCTGAGGCCACCCAGCAAGTGCTCGATAGCATCACGCCACGGGCCGTACTGTGGTTCGCCGAGCCCTACTTGGCCGGTCACGAGCCCAGCGCCGAGGACTGGAAGAACGGCTTCGCCGGGCACGCGGCCCTGCAGATCCGCTACCTCGCCGACCGGGGCCATACGAACATCGCCATGGCACTGCCGGACGATGAATCCCCACTGACCGGCCTGCGGCTGCGCTTCGCCAACGAGACCGCGAGCACGCTGGGACTCCCTCCGCTCTCACCCTTCGTCGTCCCGCGCCCAAGGGCGGCCGGTACCAAGGCCGTTGAGGCGTTCAGAGTCGCGCACAGCGAAGTGACGGCGGTCGCTGCCTTCGACGACGACGTCGCCCTGCGCACCCTGACGGCGTTGCACGACCTCGGGCTGACGGCGCCTGACGACTGGGCCGTCATCGGATACGACGACACGGAGTATGGCGCCCTTGTCACACCGGCGCTCACCACCGTCCACATCGACGCCGAAGCCCACGGACGGCGCGCCGCGCGCGCGGCCCTCGGCCTCGACGCCGGGGACATCACCCAGGTGCCCGGGCGAGTGCTCGCCCGGGACTCGGCTTGAGGAGTACGGCTGCTCGCTGACGGTTCGTCAGTGAGCAGCCGCGTTCTTCCCGCGGCTGACGCGAAGGCGGGACCCGTCACAGCTTGTTGACGTCGGTCCGGCGGTTGTCCGGCTTGAAGGGAAGCGCGGTGACCGTCGCCCGGATCTCGCGCTGTGGTGTTCCCGGTCTGCCCCAGAGTACGAGGACCTCCGTGCCGGGTGTCGCGGACGCGGGGTCGATCACGCAGAGGGAGATCGTGGCGCGCAGGTTCGGGCTCAGTGTCCGGCCGGTGGAAACCCCGACCGGGTGACCGGAGATCAGGACCTGGTCGAAGCTCGGACCGCGGCGGCGCGGGATCTCCATCTGCTCGGGTACTTCGCCGTCGCCCACGAGTGACGTCAAGACGCCCGCGACGTCCTGACTGTTCCACAGCAGACCGACCAACTCCCGCGCGGGAGCGCCCTTCGCGGCGTCCGCGGCCAGCGCGTCACGGCCGAGGAAGTCACGGTCGGGGACGCCGTGACGGAAACCCCAGCCGAGTTCGCCCGGCTTGCGGAAGTAGTCGGTCACGCCGTTGACGGGGACGAAGCTGCCGCCGGGCGTCCCCCTCCGGAACTGCCTCGGTGCGCCCGGCGTCAGGATCGACGCCGGCAGATAGTCGAGCCCGTTCGTCGCGATACCGGCCTCGATGTGTTGCACGGGCTGTGCCCGGAAGCCGAGTTGCCGGATGCCGAACCCCTGCCCGGTCGCCACGACCGCCGACCAGATCTCGTTGGCGTGCTCGGTCGACCCGTGCAGTTCGTACCCGAGTTCACCGGAGATCCCGGTACGCAGCACCCGCACCGGGATCCCGCCGACCTGCGACATCCTGCTGCGGCCGAAGTCGATGTCGCGCAGGCTCTCTCCCGTGAGCTTCTCGAGCGTGAACAGCGACGCCGGGCCCTGGATGCCGAAGATGAACTGATCGGGGCTGATGTCGGTCGCCGCCACGTCCCAGCCGCCCTGGCCGAGTTGCCACAGCAGCCAGTCGCAGCTCCCGGCGGTGTAGACGAACTCCTGTTCGCCGACCCGGCACAGGACACCCTCGGAGGCGACCCAGCCGTTCTCGTCGAGCTGGACGTGGTGCTTGATCTGCCCCGTCTCGAAGCGCGACAGATCCCGCATGCCCAGCCAGCCGAGGAAGTCGAGAGCCTTCGGGCCGATGAGGCGCACCTTGTGGAGCGAGGTCCAGTCGCCGATGTAGCAGGACTCGACGTGGGCGGTGCTCTCCTCGCCCCACCCCGTGTACTCCTCCGGGAGCAGGATCTGCGCGAAGCGGCCGAAGGTGCCCCGTGTGTTGGCCGCGTCCTGGGCGGCGGCGGCCGGGCTGAACAGGGCCGGCCTCTCCGTGATGAACGGTGCCTCGTTCAGCCGGAGGGCCGCTTCGTATGTACTGCGCTGCTGCGCAAGCCTGTTCATTCCCAACTCCCACTCGACGGCGCTGTCGACTCTCTGGGGTCATCCCGTTGCTCACCGACGGGGCGCAACTAGAACGATTTAGCGAGACGCTAGCAGATGGTGCCCACAGCGGCGAGAGTCGTGCGGGACCGGTGTTGCGGCGCACTGTGCAAGCTATGAAGAACACCGGTGCAGGAGGCCTCCGCTAGAGTCGGCGCGTCCCCGGTCAGACACTCTGCCGCGGGTGGTTTCGCGCTGGGGGATGACGGCACGATGGGGTTCGAACGACTGGAACTGTCCGGCTACGAGATCCAGGAGGTCCTGGGTCAGGGCGGTTTCGCCACGGTGTACCGGGCGTCCCAACTTGCCGTGGGCCGCGAGGTGGCGCTCAAGGTCGACAGCAGAATGCTGGCCTCGCCCCGGGACCGGCAGCGCTTCATGCGGGAGGTCACCGCGGCCGGCCAGTTGTCCGGGCACCCGCATGTGGTGCCCGTGTACGACGCGGGGGTACTCGGCGACAACCGCCCGTACATGGTGCTGGAGTTGTGTCCCGGCGGCTCGCTGGGCGACCGGCTGCACCGCTACGGACCGCTGTCCGTCAAGGAGGCCTGCGACATCGGCGTGGGCATAGCCGACGCGGTGGCCGCGGCCCATGCCGCCGGGGTGCTCCACCGCGACATCAAACCGGGCAACATCATGATCAACCGGTACGGCGGGGTCGCCCTCACCGACTTCGGACTGGCCGCCATGCCCCGGCCCGACCGGGAACTCTCGGTCACCCGGGAGGCGTTGACGCCGGCGTACGCGCCACCCGAGGCCTTCCACATGGCCGAACCGGCCCAGGCCGGCGATGTGTACTCACTCGCCGCGACGGTCTACGCCCTGCTCCTCGGTCGCCCTCCGCACTTCCCCGAGGACGGCAGTCAGCTCAGTCTCGCCGAGCTGATCGTGCGTCACACCTGGCCCTACCCCGACCTGCCCGGAGTGCCGCCTGGGCTCAACGAGGTCCTCAGACACGCCCTGGCGGTGGACCCGGCGTACCGGATCTCCGACGCCGGCGTGCTGCGTGACGCCCTGGCCGCCGTGAACACGGGCACCGTCCAGCGGAGCGGGTTCGCGCAGGCGCCCCCCGCGACGGCCACAGTCCCCGCCGACCGGGACGCCGTGCCGTCGCACTACGCCCTGCAGGACTCCGTGCCCCCAACGGTGGCTCCCGGACTGCCGGATCGACCGGACGGGGAGGGACCGACGGCCACGGTGACGGGGTCGGGCGGCCCGAAGCCGAACAGAAACCGCCCCCGGCTGATCGCCGTGCTGGCGGTGGTGGCGGTCTCGGTGAGCGTGTCGGTCACTGTGATCAACTACCAGGGCGGGTCCTCGGGCCCCCCTGCGACCTCCCCGACCGCGACTCCGTCCACGGGCGCGAGCACCGCAGGGAACGCGGGTTTCGGTGGGGTGTCGACCAGCACGCAGAACTGCCCGGCCGCAGCGGTCGAGGCACTGGGCGGCCGGTGTGTCACGACCCCCGAGTGCTGGAGCGGCATCACGGACATCTCGGGGACCATCACCGTCAGCCGCGAGGACTGCCAGGTGAAACACGTCTGGGAGACCTTCGCCATCGCCCCGCTGCCCGAAGACGGAATGACGAACAACGCCCGGGACTTGATCAAGCACCCCGACGTCCGGTCGCTGTGCTCGCAGGACGTCATGCTCGAGTCCAGGTCGGGCGAGGGCCGGGAGGTGACCGCGGAGTGGCGGGCCGACATAATTCCGCCGAGCGCCGAGCAGTGGGCGGACGGTCTGAGGATCTTCCGGTGTGTCGCCGCGGCGAGCACGGAGGACGGAGAAATCACCGGCAGCCACTTCGGCGCGGAAGGTTGAACACCCTGAGTTTCCGATCGGCAGCTTAGGCTGCCACCCGGCCCCCAGCCCAAGGGCCCCGCACCGACCCCAGGAGCGCACAGCGTGTTCGACCCCGCACCGGAGTACCCGTACCTCGACAGTCACCGACCGGACGAGGCGCCCGCACCGCACGCACTGCTGGAGCCCGTGCTCGGCCTGCTGGGTTTCTGGCACGGCCGGGGCCAGGGCGGGTACCCGACTCTGACTGGGGACTTCTCGTACGCGCAGGAGGTCACCTTCAGTCACGACGGCCGCCCCTTCCTGCACTACGAGGCCCGGGCCTGGCTGCTGGACGCCGATGGCGCGCCGCTGCGTCCGTCGGCTCGGGAGAGCGGCTGGTGGCGACTTCAGCCCGACGGCCGGGTGGAGGCATTGATCACCCAGCCCACCGGCATCGCGGAAATCATGGTCGGGCGCGCGACCGACAACACGGTCGACCTCTCCACCCACGAGGTGGCCGTCGCCCCCACCGCCAAGAAGGTCGGCGCCACGCGCCGCCGCTACACGCTGACCGACGAGGGCACGCTCACGTTCGACCACGACCTCGAGGCGGTAGGTCAGCCGTTGCAGCACCATCTGTCGGCGCGACTGCGGCGCAGGGGCTGACAAGGTCCACCCATCAGCGGGCCTTGCGCGAGCGGGTGTGGACTTGGGGGAATCCCCTACGGTGTCGCCGTGAGTAGTTCGAGGACGCGTCTGGTCTTGGACCCCGGCTCGCAGTCCGCCGGGTCGACGCCGCGTCGGCGCAGACCGCTCTCCAGGGCGAGTTGGGCTATCTCCGCGCCCTGACGTCCGACACGGCGGGAGAGCTCGACGACGTCCAGGCGGGCCCCCGACGCGGAAGTCGCCACCCAGCGCTCGACGGCGAGCGGCATATGGGACCAGATGACGGAGGGCCACCAGCGCGCCTCGACCGGGCCCAGGACTGTCAGGTGGCCGAGCGGCACCGGACCGTTCGCGCAGTCGGCGAGAAAGCTCCGCTGGGCGTCGGTGAACAGGGCCTCCGGAGGAGGACCTTGGGCCAAGGCGCGTGCCACCGTACCTGCCGGGTGGCGGGCGTTGACGGACACGGAGAGCATCCGTCCCTCGCCGGACCAGTCCGATGTGAAGTCCAGCCGGTCGATTCCGGTGTCCCTCGGCGCGACCCAGTCAGCGGTCAGCAGGGAGGGACGGCACGGGCGCAGCCGCACGGTGGTGTCGTCGGGCCGCGCCCGTGTCTCACGCAGGCGCAGGATGACGCCGGAGTCCAGCATCGGCAGCCGGGCGGGACAGGCGTCGGACTGCTCGCAGAACCAGATGCGCCGGTCCAGGCCCCGCCCCAGGACCGCATCCCAGATCCCCGCGCGACGCGCCTGCTCCGGGGACACGGTCACCTTGAGCTCGACGACGTCCAGCCGGCCTTGAGCAACCACCAAGACGCCTCCTCCGGAGAGCACGCACCTTCCGACAGCTGACCGCGTGCTCGGGCCACCGCGCATCGGGGAAGTCCCCAACTTCCGTGCGGGACAAGCGCATCCGCCGGATGGCGTAGAGCGGGATGAACGGCTGCCGGTGACTCCCGGTGACCGACGCGAGGGGAGCATTCTGGTCGGGCGCGCAGCCGCGGCGGTGGCGCGCATACGGGGGAATCATGAACGAGCCGACGCTGCGAGGTGGTCTCCGCGAAGAGTGGGTCGCGGACGGCTACGGGGTGCGGGTACCGGTCGGGCGCGAACGGGAGTGTGCGCTGCTGGACGGGTTGCTGGATTCGCTGCCCGACCGGGGGGCCGCGCTGCTGCTGCGGGGTGACCCCGGCATCGGGAAGACCAACATGCTCGACTATGTCGCCTGGCGGGCACGCGGCAGGAACCTGCCTGAACGCGGGGGCGGGGCAGGGGCCTTACGGGCTCAGCCTGAGCGCTGGACCGAGTCGGAGCCGGTACGGGCCCGGCCTGAGCGCGGGATCGAGTCGGAGCCGGTACGGACCCAGCCCGCGTGCGGGGCCGTGTTGCAGGCGATACGGGTCCTGCGGACTCGCGGGGTCGAGTCGGAGGCGGTGCTGCCCTACACCGTGCTCGCCGACCTCCTGCTGCCGCTGCGGTCGCACTTCGCCGAACTGCCGTCGACCCAGCGCAGAGCGCTGGAGACGTGCTTCGCGCTGATGGAGGCCGATGAGCCGAATCCGTACGCCGTGTGCGTCGGGACGCTCGGTGTACTCGCCGCCGCGGGGGAGGCCGAGCCGCTGGTGCTCCTCGTGGACGACCTGCATTGGTCGGACCCTTCGTCGAGACGGGCCCTCCAGTTCGTCGCACGCCGTCTCGCCACAGAGCGAGTGGCCCTGGTGATGGCCGCACGGCCGGCTTCCGACGACGACGTCACCTGGGAGGACGTGCCCAGGCTGACCATCGCGCCCCTGGAGGAGGACGACTGCCTGCGACTGCTGGAGCGTGGCGGAGTCGACCCCGAGGAGCCCGCGGTCACCCGCCTGGTCCGGCTCAGCTCGGGGAATCCGCTGGTCCTGGTGGAGTACGCGGCGGCCCTCGAGGACGCGAGGAAACGCGGCGACGAACTGGCCGACACGGCCTGGGAGATGCCGGGGCCGATGGTCGAACGGGCCTGGTGGGGGCGGATGCGGAACCTGTCACCTGACACGCGCACCGCCCTCCTGTACGTCGCCGCCTGCCGTGTCCCCGAACTCTCCCTGCTGGAAAGGGCGTTGGCGGTGAACGGGCTGTCACTCGGTGCCCTCGACGAGGCCGAGGAGAGCGGGCTGATCCGTGCCCGGGAGCGCGGCTACGAACTGCGGCATCCGGTGCTCAGGCCCCTGGTGTTCAGGCACTGCTCGGTCGCCCAACGGCTGCGCGCGTACCGGACGTTGGCGGATCTCTCGGCCGGGGAGGTGAGGACGTGGTACCTCGCGTCCGCCGCGGCCGGTCCGGACGAGACGGTGGCCTCGGCACTGGCGGACGCGGCCGAACGATCCCGTCGCCGCGGCGCACTCGGTGCTGCGGCGCACGCCTGGCACCGCGCCGCGGAACTGTCGCCCTCGGCCGCCGACAGGGCGGAGCGCCTGCTCAACGCGGCGCGGGACGCCTTCTACGGAGGGGCCTCCCGCGATGCCGTCGACTGGTGCGAACAGGCCCTGCGCTGGAGCGAGGACGTACGGCTGACCGCCGACATCGAGCTGTTGCGCGGCCAGGCCTGCGGCTGGCTCGGCGATCCCGGCCGGGCCCACCGTTCCCTGGTGGCCGCGGCCGAGGCCGTGGAGCCGGTGGACCGCTTCCGAGCCTGCGCCCTGTACGGGGCGGCCACCCTGCCCGCGACGATGGACGGCCGGATCGGCCGGGCGGTGGACACCTCGGCGCGCGCCGCCGCCCTGGCCGACCTACTCGAAGAAGAGGCCGGTGCGGAGTCGAGTGCACGCTCGTCCCGGCACCTCTCCAACGTGATGCGGGGCTGTGCGCTGGCACTCGCCGGGAAGGTGCCCGAAGGCCGCGGCCTTTTGCTTGCCGGACGGGCGGCACTGCACGGCAACTGGCCTTTGGAGGAGCAGCAGTTGGCTGTGCAGATCGGCCAGGCGCTCTCCTGGGTCGACGAAAGGGAGGCGGCGACGGCGGTGCTCGACGCGGTCATCGACGGCGCCAGGCGCGACGGGGTTCCCGCCCTGCTGCCGTACGCCCTGGTCGGTCGGTGCGAGGCGATGTCGTGGAGTCGCTGGCCGATGGCCAGAGCCGCCGGGGCCGAAGCCCTGCGCTGGGCCCAGGAACTCGGGCACCGGGCGATGACCGGGTACGCGCTGCTCCTGCTGGCGCGGCTCGACGGGCTGCGCGGCGACCGGGCGGGCTGTGAGGACCGTATTACGGCCTACGAGCGGCACTGCGGCAAGGTGCGCGGCCTTGAACTCTTCGCCCAGGCGGCACTGGGCTCGGCGGCGCTCACCGGAGGGGAGCCGCAGGCGGCTGCCGGGCACCTGGAACGAGCCCTGTCGCTCGCGGACGAGATGGGACTCGGCAACCCCAACCTGATGCCGTTCCTGACCGAGCTCGCCGAGGCGTACGTCCGCACCGGGGAGCGGGACAGCGCGGTCCGGCTCGCCGGCTGGATCGAGGGCCTGGCCCGGTCCACGGGACTCGCCTGGCCGGCGGCCGCCCACGCGCATTGCAGGATCATGCTCTCCGAGTCCGCGGACGAGGCGGAGGGATGGCTCAGGACTGCTGAACGCGTCCATGTGCGCGAGGAGATGACCTTCGAGCTGGCGCGGACCCAGCTGGTGTGCGGAGAGCTGCTGCGCCGTTTCCGGCGGCCCAAGGCGGCCCGGGGGCTGCTCCTCGCCTCCCAGCTGGCCTTCGCCGGCCTCGGCGCGAGCTCCTGGCGGTCCCGGGCGGCCGTGGAACTCGCCGCGGCCGGACACCGGGCCGCCGACACAAGGGCACCGGAACCGCGGATCGACAGGCTCACAGCCCAGGAACTGCAGGTGGCGCTGGCCGTCGGAGACGGGCTGAGCAACGGTGAGGCGGCCGCCGCCCTGTTCGTGTCGCGCAAGACCGTCGAGGCCCATCTGACCCGCGTCTACCGGAAACTCGGCGTGCGGTCGCGGTCCGAACTGGCTGGGTACCTGGTACACGCGGACGTGGTGCGCTGACCTGCGACGCGACTCCCGTGACCCCGGCCGGGGTCACGGGAGCGGTCCGGTCAACCGGAGCTGTCGACGGGGGAGTTCACGGGCGTAGTCCCCGCACCACCGCCCCGGCCACGTCCGGATGCGCCAGGTACTCGTCGATGTCGTGCGCCTGCTCGCGCGGGTTCGTGACGACGGACTCATGGATGTCGGTACCCCACCGGGGACGCAGCGGGCATCCGATCGTGACCGGGTCGGCCGGGCTCCAGACGTTGTCCCAGCGCCCCACCCTCTCCGGACGCCGCAGCTTCGGGGCGAGCAGCCGCTCGTACACGGTGTCCAGACCGAGCGGACTGCCGGCCGTGACGAGGAGCCGTACGTCGACCGCGGTGTCCAGCTGCGTCAGCAGATCCATGGCCACGACGGTTCCGAGGCTGTGCGCGACGATGGTCAGTCCGCCCGAGTCGGGCACGCTCTCGAGCACGGCGTCAAGGACCGCCTGCCGGGTCTCCCGGTTGTCGAGGTAGCGGGCTACATCGCCCAGGACGGCCGACACGAACAAGGCGTCCAGATCCGTGCGTGCGGCCAGCCATGCCAACGAGCGTCGCAGCACGCCGGACGCGCCGCCCGGCAGGCTGAACCCCTCCTGTGCCGTGAGCAGTTCCTCCGGCATACCGGCCTTCACCGCGGCCTCCCGGACCAGTTGCTCGTAGAGCACCCGGGCCGTGGGGTCGACCGGCGGGGCGGCCGAGGCGTACCCGAGCGTCGACTCGTCGCCGAGCAGCGCCTCGCGGCCCGACGTACCGGCGGTGCGGTTGCCGTAGAACGGGAGCCATACGTCGACCGGATCCACCGTCGGCAGACCGGCGAGGGTGAGCCCCCGGTTGAGCCCTGCCGTCCAGGAGCGACGCATGCCCTCCGGGTCCGCCTTCTCCTGGCCCCGTCCATGCAGGAACAGCAGGTTGTTGCGCCCCGCGAACGCTCCCGTTCGGCCCCTGAGCCCCCGGCGCAGCGGAGCGGCCGCGGCGGCTCCCGCCCGGAGTGCCTCGGTGGCGGGCACGGTTGTGGGGGCGGTGGCGGGGAGCAGGCTCAGGTCCCCGAGCACCTGCTCGCGTGCGGTCCCGGCCAGTGAGGCACGCAGGCTCGCCACGATGCGGCTGACCCGAGCGCCCTCGTTGGCGGCCCAGTCCACCAGGTCGTCCGGGTCGCCGGGCTGTACGAGGGTGCCGTCGCGCCGCAGTTCCCTGCCCTGGGCGTCCTTGCGGGGGACACCGGCATGGTGCAGCGCGACCACTTCCCACTGGTCGTTGAACACGGGCGAACCGGAGTTCCCGGGCTCGGTGTCCGTGTCGTACTGCAGGAAGTCGTCGAGCTGGACCCGCAGTTCGTTGCGGCGGATGGCGATCTCCTTGAGCCGGCCGCTCGGGTGCCCCACGATGTTGACGGACTCGCCGACCACCAGCTTCCCCTGCGCCTCGATGAGCCGGTTCCAGCCGAACTGCGAACCCGGCGGGCGCCCGTCCGCCCCCGCCGCGACGCGCACGAGGGAGAAGTCAAGACCCGCGTCGGTGATGGGACCGAAGTCCGCGACCAGCCGGTACAGGGCCGGCTGGGCCGGGGCGTTGTCGATTCCGGTCTCGGCGGCGAACTCCACGACGACCTGTGCGGCCATGTCCGCGTCCGGCAGCACATGGTGATTGGTCATCAGCAGATCCGGGGAGACGAGGAAGCCCGTTCCCAGCGGCAGAATGCGGCCGTTGTCGGACACCGAGATGCGGCCCACGGTCGCGGCGGCACGCGAGCCGCGCGAGAGGAAGTTGACCGCCTGGAGGTCCTTGGAGGCACCGATGATGCGCTCAAGCAGCCGCCGTCCCGGCCCTTCCTGCGAGACGAGGGACATCACCGTCTCCATGGGCAGCGCGCCCCCGCTGATCAGGTGTTCCGCGCGGGCCTGGAGCTGGGGTTCGGTGTCCGGCAGGGACACCCCCTGCTCGGCCAGCCGCTCGGCTTCCTCACGTTGCGGGAGCGCGTCGGTGTATCGGTCGGCTGCCGCGTCGTCATGCTGCTGCCGGGCGGCCTGCACTCGCTCGTACATGTCCTCGTTGAAACCGTGGGTGTCCATGAGCACCATCCCGAAGGCGAGGCTGGGGAGAAAACGGGCTGCTCTCTGCTTAGCCCGGTCCTCCGCCGTACGGCATCGGGGAACTCCCCATGGAACGGCCGGTCGGCCCGCCGTTCGCCGGAGAAGCGCTCAGTTGTTCCAGCTCTCGTCGTACGGGTCGCGTGGGGCCGCGACCGGCTTGGCCTCGCCGACCTTGATGAAGGGGATGACACCGTCGTTCACCGGGTCCTTGGTCCGCTCGCTGGTGTAGGTACCGGTGACCTCGAGCCAGGAGTCGGGTTGCAGGACGGGGGGAATCCGCCCGGTCAGGCCGATCTTGACTGGTTGGGCGTCGGCGGCGCAGCAGTTGAGGGCCATGCGGACGAGGTAGGGGGTCCCGTCGTGGTCCAGGGCGACGAAGCCGGTGACCTTGACCTGGCGGTCGCCGAGGGTGCGCCCGTGGTCGTAGGCCGCGCGGCCGGCGTAGTCGACCAGACTGAGCGGAATCGGGTCGCCGGCGGGCAGGGCGGCGTAGCCGAAGGGGGCTTGCAAGGCCGTACCGGTGCGCATCGCGCTGTAGGAGCCCAGGGCGGGTGGCGCGACCAGGATGAGGGCGAGAAGGGGGAGGACCAGGAGCCAGGCGATGCGGGGTTCGCGGTGGGAGTGGCCGTGTTCCTCGTCGTCGTGGTCCTGTTCGGGCGCGTGGCCGTGTTCCTCGTCGTCATGGTCCTGTTCGGGCGCGCGCCCCTGCCGCAGCTCGTACCACACGGTCGCGGCGGCGGTGACGATCAGAACGACGCCGGCTCCCAGCAGCAACGGGCGCAACCCGGCCTTGACGTACCGCAGATAGAGGTCGCTGGAGCCGGCCTTGAGAACCGCCGCGCCGACGAGAAACAGGACCGCGGCCTGCGCCTGCCGGTTCACAGCAGCACCGCCCCGACGAGGAGCGACATGAGGATCGCCAGGGTGAAGGTGGCGGGGGCGAACCGCAGCGCGAACCCGCGGCCGAAGGTGCCGACCTGCATGGCAAACAGCTTCAGGTCGATCATCGGCCCGACGACGAGGAACGCAAGGCGGGCGGTGAGCGAGAACTGGGTCAGCGAGGCGACCACGAACGCGTCGGCCTCGGAGCAGATCGAAAGGAGGACCGCGAGGACCGCCAGGGCGAGGACCGACACCAGGAAGTTGCCCGCCGCGGCTTGCAGCCAGCTCTCCGGTACGACGGCCTTGAGCGTGGCCGCGGCCATCGCGCCGACGACGAGGAAGCCGCCCGCGTGCATCACGTCGTGCCGTACGGACCCCCAGAACGCCGCACCCCTGCCGAGGCCGTCGTGCGCCGGGCGGGCCGGCGGGCGCAGCCAGTCCGCGCGCCCCAGCCGCTGCCACAGCCAGCCCATCGCGCACGCCACGAGCAGGCTGGCCACGAACCGGGCGAGGACCATCTCCGGATTGCGCGGGAACGCGACGGCGGTGGCGGTCAGCACGATCGGGTTGATCGCCGGCGCGGACAGCAGGAACGCCAGCGCCGCCGCGGGTGCGACGCCCCGGCGCACCAGTGCCCCGGCCACCGGCACGGAGGCGCACTCGCAGCCGGGCAGGACCGCCCCGGCCATCCCGGCGACCGGCACCGCCAGGGCGGGCCGGCTCGGCAGGGCGCGGGCGAAGAACGAGGGCGGGACGAACACCGCGATGACCGCCGACAGGAGCACACCGAGGACGAGGAAAGGCAGGGCCTGGATGATCACCGCGACGAACACGGTCATCCAGCTCTGCATCACCGGCGCGGACAGCGCCTGCCGGATCGAACCCTGCAGCGTGACCAGCACAAGCAGCAGCATGGTCAGAACGAGGGGGGAGCTGAGGTGCCAGCCCCGCCGGCCCTGCCGATCGCCCGCGTCGCGGTGCTCGACCGGGGGCGGGACCGCCTTGGTGATGGTCACGGGTGAGGTACCTCCGGTAAGGAAGGGCTCGGTGGCTGAATGCCCCTCCACCTTCAGTACGCCGGTTCCGGCACAGCTTCTCACCGTGAGGTGCAACGTCCGCGGGCAGGCTTCCCATTCGCTCGCGCCCCTTGACGCCTCATGGCGGTCGACCTAACCTCCACTGAACACGTCTAGACAGGTAGGTCGACGATGACGGAATCCCACGACACCCGCGAATCCCCGGACAACAGATCCGCGGGCCGACAGCTCCAAGTGGAGACACACGGCCTCGACGTGATCGGCGACGCCGAACGGAAGGGCACTCCCCGGACACTGTTCTGGCCCTGGTTCGGAGCCAACGTCGGTGCTCTCGGCCTGAGTTACGGAGCGTTCGCGCTCGGCTTCGGCATCTCCTTCTGGCAGGCGCTGATCGCCGGATCGATCGGCATCGTGTTCTCCTTCCTGCTCTGCGGCTTCGTCGCCGTGGCGGGCAAGCGCGGATCCGCGCCGACCATGGTGCTCAGCCGCGCCGCCTACGGCGTCCGTGGGAACCGGCTGCCCTCGGTGATCTCCTGGGTGCTGACCGTGGGCTGGGAGACCGTGCTCTGCGCGCTCGCGACGATGGCCACCGCGACCGTCTTCGGCCGGCTCGGCTGGGGCGGCGGCACCGAGACCAAGGTGATCGCCCTGATCCTGGTCGGCGCGCTGATCGTGATCGGGGGCGTGATGGGCTTCGACGTCATCATGCGCCTGCAGACGGTGATCACCGTTGTCACAGGGGTGCTCACGGTCGTCTACATCGCGCTGGTCGCCGACCACATCCACTGGAGCACCGTCAGCGCCGTACCGGCGGGCTCCGGACAGGAGTTCATCGGCGCGCTGGTCTTCATGATGACCGGCTTCGGACTCGGCTGGGTCAACGCCGCCGCAGACTACTCGCGCTATCTGCCGCGCGGTTCCTCCGGTCGGGGCGTCATCGGCTGGACCACCGTCGGCGGCTCGGTGGCGCCGCTGCTCCTGCTGCTCTTCGGCCTGCTCCTCGCGGGCTCCTCCGCGGACCTCAGCCAGGCCATCGCCATCGACCCGATCGGCGCGCTGACCACCATCCTGCCCACCTGGTTCCTGATCCCCTTCGCGGTCGTCGCCGTGCTCGGCATGGTCGGCGGAGCGGTCCTGGACATCTACTCGTCCGGCCTGGCGCTGCTCTCCGCCGGTCTGCGCGTGCCGCGCTATCTGGCGGCGCTCGTCGACGGAGTCCTGATGATCGCGGGTTCGGTCTACATCGTCTTCTTCAGCGACAACTTCCTGGGCCAGTTCATCGGCTTCCTCACCACGCTGGGCGTCCCCGTCGCGGCCTGGTGCGGGGTCATGCTGGCCGACCTGGTGATGCGCCGCCGTGACTACGACGAGCGTGACCTGTTCCGCACCAGCGGCCGGTACGGCGATGTCCCGCTCCAGCCGCTGCTGCTCACCGTTGCCGCCACCGCCCTGGGCTGGGGCCTGGTCACCAACTCGGCCGCGAGCTGGCTGGAGTGGCAGGGCTATCTGCTCGACCCGTTCGGACTCGGCGGCAAGACGGGCGCCTGGGCCTACGCCAACCTGGGCGTCCTGCTGGCCCTCGCCGTCGGATTCCTCGGCACGCTGGCCCTCGGCCGCGGCCGGGTGCGCGCCCAGGAGCAGCAGAAGCCCAGCGAGGAGGTGCTCAGCGCAGCATGAGTGACGAACAGGTTCACGGTCAGCTCACCGTCATCGACATGCAGCGCGTCTTCGCCGAACCGGACAGCCCCTGGGCGACGCCCCGTTTCGACGAAGCCGCCGAAGGCGTACGCCGATTGCTGCCGGCCTTCGGCGACCGCGTCACCTTCACCCGCTTCCTCGCGCCCGAGAAACCCGTCGGCGCCTGGCGTGCGTACTACGACCAGTGGCCCTTCGCGCTGCAGCCACCCGACGCCCGGCTGTGGGAGCTGGCGGACGAATTCGCCGAACAGGCACGGCACTTCGTGAACGCCACCACCTTCGGCAAGTGGACCCCCGAGCTCGCCGCACGCGTCGGCACCGACGGGCGGATGGTCCTGGCCGGAGTCAGCACCGATTGCTGCGTCCTGTCCACCGCCCTCGCGGCCGCGGATGCCGGAGTGGAGGTGCTGGTGGTGGCCGACGCCTGCGCGGGTGTCGACGACGACTCGCACGCCAAGGCCCTCCATGTGCTGGACCTGTACCGGCCGTTGATCCGCGTCGTCACCGTCGACGAGGTGCTCGCCGGGGGCGCGGCATGACCGGAGTCCGCCTCAAGCACCAGCAGATCACCGAAGTACTCGCCAAGGAGATCCGCAGCGGGGACCGGCCGACGGGGGAGCAACTGCCGGGCGAGCACGCCCTGGCCCAGCGTTTCGGCGTCAGCCGCACCACGGTGCGCGCCGCACTCGCCGAGCTGAACGACGCGGGCCTGATCGCCACCCGCACCGGCAAGGGTTCCTACGTGCTCTTCGACGGCCGCCCGCTCGACGACCGGCTCGGCTGGGCGCACGCCCTGGCCGTCCAGGGCATCGACACGCGCGTGCGGACCCTCGCAGTACGGGAGGTCCACGACAAGGAGCTCGCCGGTCGACTCGCCCTGGACACACAGACGTTCATACGGGTGGAGCGGATCCGGGAACTCGTCGCGGACGGCTCGGTGATCTCGTACGAACGCAGCTGTCTGCCGCCCGTTCCCGGTGTCAGGGAACTGCCGGGGCAGGGCCTCGGCGAGCTCTCCCTCACCGAGGTGCTGCTGCGGGCCGGACTGCGGCCCGACCACGGTGAACAGCGGCTGGCCGGGCGGCGGATCGACGTCCGGGAGGCGGAGTTGCTGCGCCGTGAACCGGGCGACTGGTTCCTCGACACGCGGCGCACCAGCCGCGCGGTCGACGGCGCGTTCGTCGAACACGTCGAGAGCCTGCTCGACCCCGACCACTTCCAGCTGTCCCTCGAGTTCGGCTGACCCCTCCCTTCGGCCGACTCCCTACGGAAAGTACCCATGACCCTCCAGAACCGCGCCGCCGGAGCCCTGTACGGGCTCGCCCTCGGTGACGCCCTCGGCATGCCGACCCAGATGCTGTCGCGCCCGCAGATCGTCGCCCGGTACGGACCGATGCTGACCGGCTTCCACCCCGCCGCCCCCGACCACCCGCTGGCCGCCGGGATGCCGGCCGGGGCGATCACCGATGACACCGAACAGGCCCTCCTGCTCGCCCGGTTGCTGCTCGACGGCAAGGGAAGTGTCGACCCGGCGGAGCTGGCGCGGCGCCTGGTGGCCTGGGAGGAGGGCATGCGGGCCCGTGGCTCCCTCGACCTGCTCGGCCCCTCCACCAAGCGCGCTGTGGAACAGGTCCTGGCGGGCACGCCCGTGGACGAGGTCGGGCGGTACGGCACCACCAACGGCGCGGCGATGCGGATCGCACCCGTGGGGATCGCCGTGGCCTCGACGGATCCGGTCGCGCTGGTGGACCGGGTCGTGGAGGCCAGCAGGCTGACCCACAACACGGGGGTCGCGCTCGCGGGCGCCGCAGCCGTGGCCGCCGCGGTCAGCGCGGGACTTGACGGTGCGTCGGTTCCGGAGGCGGTCGAAGTCGCCGTGCGGGCCGCGCGGTCGGCGGCGGATCGTGGCCACTGGGTGGCCGCGGCCGATGTGGCCGAGCGGATCGTGTGGGCCACCGAGCTGGTGCGAGGCCTCGACGCGGCCCAAGTCTGCGACCGGGTCTACGCGTTGGTGGGCACCAGTCTCGCGACCCAGGAGTCCGTGCCCGCCGCGTTCGCCGTCCTGGCGGCCTGCCCGGACGACCCGTGGCAGGCAGTGCTGCTCGGCGCGTCCGTCGGCGGCGACTGCGACACCATCGCCGCGATCGCGGGCGCCGTCGGCGGCGCCTGCCACGGCGTGGACGCCTTCCCGGCCGAGGCGCGGGCGACCTTGGTACGAGTGAATCCGCAGCTGGACCTGGACGCGACCGCCGCCGCGCTCCTGACCCTGCGGGGGCGACCGTGACCCGCCTCCTGCACCTCGGCAATGTGGTCATGGACCTGGTCCTGGAGGTTCCCGCCCTGCCCGAACGCGGCGGCGACGTTCTCGCCACCCGGACCGAGCGGACGCCGGGCGGCGGCTTCAACGTCCTGGCGGCGGCGGCCCGCCAGGGCCTGCCCGTCACCTACGCGGGAGCCCACGGCACGGGCCCGTTCGGCGACCGTGCCCGGAGCGCGCTCCGCGCGGAGGGCATCGATGTCCTGTCGGCACCCCGCGCGGACCTCGACACCGGTTTCGTCGTCTGCCTCGTCGACGCCGAAGGTGAGCGCACCTTCGTCACGAGCCCCGGTGCCGAGGCCACGCTGACCGTCGACGATCTAGCCGAACTGCGGCCAGGACCAGACGACTTCGTCTACATCTCCGGATACAGCCTGCTGCACGAGGCTAACCGTGGTGCCCTCACCCAATGGGTGCCTCGCCTCGACCAGCACGTCACCGTGATCGTCGATCCTGGGCCGCTGGTGGACGAAATCCCCTCGGCCGCCCTGGAGTTGTTCCTGGCGCGCGCCGACTGGTGGACCTGCAATGCCCGGGAGGCCCTGCTTCTCACCGGGATCGACGACCCCTCCGCCGCGGCCGTGGCCGTCCGGTCACGTCTGAAGCACGGCTCGGCCCTGATCCGTACCGGCCCGGACGGCTGTCTCCTGCACCACGAAGGCACTCTCTCCGCGGTGCCCGGCTTCACCGTCGGGGCCGTCGACCTCAACGGCGCGGGCGACGCGCACACCGGCGTCTTCATGGCCGCGCTGGCCAAGGGGCTGACCCCGTCCGACGCCGCGCTCCGCGCCAACGCGGCCGCCGCGGTGGCGGTCACCCGGTCCGGGCCCGCCACCGCGCCCGACGCACACGCGCTCGACGAGTTCCTCCGTCAGTCGCGCCCGGTACCCCGGTAGAGGTCCAGCTCACCGTCGAGTTCGACGGCCAGCACGGTGGCGTACTCGTCGAGGTCGGCCGCGGCGGGGGCGTCGATCCAGGTCACGCCGGGTACCGCGTCCAGGCCACCGGTGACGTGGTGACCCAGCTCGGCACCCGTGCCAAGCACGGACACCCGGCGCACCGCGTTGCGCAGCCCGCGGATCGAAACGGCCTCGCGCGGCACGTCGAAGCAGGTCAGGTACAGCGTGCGACGGTCGGCGGACAGGGTGCTGGGGCCGTAGTGGTGGCCGGGCGGCAGCCCGGCGACCGTCCCGTACACGGCGTCGGCGTGTCGCGAGATCCACGCGCCCAGGCCTTCCAGGCGTTCGACCTGTTCCGCCGGGATCGTCCCGTCCTCCATGGGGCCGACGTCGAGCAGCAGGTTGCCGCCCATGCCGATCGTCTCGGTGAAGTAGCGCACCAGCTGGCGTACCGACTTGTAGTCGTGGTCGGTGGGCCGGTAGCTCCATGAGTCGTTGATCGTCAGGCACAGCTCCCAGGGACCGTCCGGGGCCTGGAGCGGGACGCCCTGCTCGGGGGTCGCGTAGTCGCCGTGACTGAGCATGCGGGCGTTGAGAATCGCGTCCGGGTTGCCCGCGAGGATCAGCTCGGCCAGCTCGCGCATCCGCCACTGCTCCTCCGTACGCTCCCACTCGCCGTCGAACCAGAGCAGGTCGGGGCGGAAGCGGTCGACGAGTTCACCGACCTGACCGTCGCGGTAGGCGAGGTAGCGCTGCCAGGCTGCCGGGTCCTCCTTGCCCGGCTCGGCATGGGAGAAGGGGCTGGGGGACTCGCCCGGCCTGACGTGCCGGACGCTCGGGTAGTCGGGGTGGTTCCAGTCGGAGTGCGAGTAGTAGAGGCCGACCTTGAGGTCACGCTCGCGCAGGGCGTCGACGAAGCCGGTGACCAGGTCCCGGCCGGCCGGTGTATCCCGGACCACGTCCAGGTTCCGGTGGTCGGTGTCCCACAGGGCGACGCCGTCGTGGTGCTTGGTGGTCAGCACCGCGTACTTGGCGCCGACACGGGCGAACAGCGCCGCCCAGGCCGCCGGGTCGTAATGCGAAGCGGTAAAGCGGTCGAGCTGTTTCATGTACTGCTCGTGCGTGACCTCGCCCGTGTAGAAGGACCAGGACTCGGCCCATCCGTCCACGGCGTACACGCCGTAGTGGATGAAGATGCCCAGCTTGGCATCGGAGAACCAGGGTTGCATCGGCATGCGGCCACGCTAGGCGCGGGTGCGCGGCCCGCGCGTGGGCGCCGGTCACCACTACTGGTCGATTCTCACCCTGCGCCCCGAACCTTGTGCGATCCCTTTACGTGCCTGTCATGTCCCTGTAGCTTCCGCGCTGCAAGAGATTTCAGGAACTTTCCGGTTCTTCTTGCAGTGCAACTCCCCACCCGCCGGGCCGCATTGGAGTCGCTCATGAGACGCACGTCCCCGTTCCCGATCGTGGCGCTCGCGGCGGCGACCCTGCTGGTCGGAGGGATCCCGCCGGACGTCGGCTCCCCGCCCATGGGCAGGACGGCAGCCGAGGCGACGAACACCGCGACCGTCTTCTACTACACGAAGACCAAGAACTGGCCGGCCACCTATCTCCACTACGCACCGGACGGCGGCTCCTGGACCACCGTGCCGGGCGTGCAGATGGAGGCGGCCTGCACGGACTGGGTGAAGGAGACCGTCGACCTCGGCTCGGCCGCCGGTCTGCAGGCCACCTTCAACAACGGCAACGGCACCTGGGACAACAACGGCGGCGCCAACTATGCGCTGGGCACCGGCGACATCACCGTCAAGGACGGCGTGATCGCCCACAGCGACCCGTGCGCCGGCACCGATCCGGTCGAGGGCAACGAGGCGACCGTCTACTACTCGACGGCCACCTCCGGCTGGACCACCGCCAACATCCACTACGCGCCCACCGGCGGCTCCTGGACGACGGTCCCCGGCGTCGGCATGGAGACGGCCTGCACGGGCTGGTGGAAAAAGACCCTCGACATCGGGACCGCGACCTCGCTGAAAGCCGCCTTCAACAACGGCAACGGCGTCTGGGACAACAACAACAGCGCCGACTACACCCTCCCCACCGGCACCACGACCGTGCAGGACAGAACGATCACCACGGACGCCGAGGACCCGTGCGCCGCCGAGGAACCGGACACCGAGGCACCGACCGCCCCGACCAATGTCACCGCGAGCGCCACCAACACCTCGATCGTGATCTCCTGGGAGGCGTCCACCGACAACACAGCGGTGACGAAGTATCAGATCACGCGCACGGGCGGCACCAAGGGCACGGTCGTCACCGACGTGGGCTCAACGGTGTACTCCGACACGGGACTTGAGGAGCTGACCGGCTACACGTACACGGTGAAGGCCGTCGACGCGGCCGACAACACCTCGCCCGCCTCCGCCGCGGCCACCGCGACGACCGGCGAGGAGGCACCCGAACCGGCCTCCGGCACCCCGCTGGGCACCGACCCGCGCAAGGACCCGATCTACTTCGTCCTCACCGCCCGCTTCTACGACGGCGACAGCTCCAACAACCGCGGCGGCAGCCAGCACGTCAAGTCCGGGAACGCGGCCAACAACGACCCCATGTTCCGCGGCGACTTCAAGGGCCTGGTCGACAAGCTCGACTACATCAAGGCGCTCGGCTTCTCGGCGGTCTGGGTCACACCGGTCGTCCTCAACCGCTCGGACTACGACTACCACGGCTATCACGGCTACGACTTCTACAAGGTCGACCCGCGTCTGGAGTCCGCCGGCGCCTCCTACCAGGACCTGATCAACGCGGCGCACGCCAAGGGCATGAAGATCTACCAGGACGTGGTCTACAACCACAGCTCCCGCTGGGGAGCCAAGGGCCTGTTCACCCCGACCGTCTACGGCGTCCGCGACTCGGAGTGGAGCTGGTACTACGACGAGAAGAACGAGGGCTTCGAGTACGACGGCCTGACGGTCGATCCCAAGTCCGGGAAGTCGTACTACAACGGCGACCTGTGGTCGACCGCCGAGCCTTCTGGGAACACCTGCGTCAACTGGGGCAAGGCGACCGGCGGCAAGAGCTCCGAGGGCTACACGCTCTACAACTGCCAGTGGCCCAGCCCCACTTCCGGCATGTTCCCGAAGGCGTACTACCACCAGTGCTGGATCGGGAACTGGGAGGGCGAGGACGCGCGCTCCTGCTGGCTGCACGAGGACCTGGCCGACTTCAACACCGAGAACACCGCCGTCCAGAACTACTTGATCGGCGCCTACGACAAGTACATCGACATGGGCGTCGACGGCTTCCGCGTCGACACCGCCGTACACATCCCGCGCGTCACCTGGAACCGCCGTTTCCTGCCCGCCATCTACGACCGCGTGACCCAGAAGTTCGGTACGACCGCCGCGCAGAACTTCTTCGTCTTCGGCGAGGTCACCGCCTTCGTCAACGACAAGTGGAACCGCGGCTCGGTCAACCACTCCGCGCAGTTCTACACCTGGAAGGAACGCAAGGAGTACAGCGCCGACGACGAGACCGCGGCCATCGAGCAGTTCACCTACGAGAACAACCTCGGCACGGGCAATCAGCCGACGTCCACCAACGCCTTCCTGAGCGGCAACAGTTACCACACGCCGGACCGCAGCCAGTTCTCCGGAATGAACATCATCGACATGCGTATGCACATGAACTTCGGTGACGCGCAGAACGCCTACAACAACGGCAAGGACTCCGACGACTCCGTCAACGACGCCACGTACAACGTCGTCTACGTCGACAGCCACGACTACGGCCCCAACAAGTCGAGCACACGCTACAGCGGCGGCACCGAGGCGTGGGCCGAGAACATGGCGCTGATGTGGACCTTCCGCGGTATCCCGACCCTCTACTACGGCTCGGAGACCGAGTTCCAGGCCGGCAAGCAGATCGACTGCGGTCCGACCTGCCCACTGGCGTCCACCGGCCGCGCCTACTACGGCGACCAGCTCGCCGGAAGCGTCACGGCCTCCGAGTTCGGCAAGGCCGACACGGCGAGCGGCCAGGTCGCCACGACGCTGGCCCAGCCACTGGTCAAGCACATCCAGCGGCTCAACCAGATCCGCCGGGCGATCCCCGCCCTGCAGATGGGCCAGTACTCCACCGACGGCATCAGCGGCTCGATGGCCTTCAAGCGCCGCTACACCAGCGGCTCGACGGACAGCTTCGCGCTCGTCACGGTCACCGGCGCCGCGACGTACACCGGCATCCCGAACGGCACCTACACGGACGCCGTCACCGGTGATGTGAAGACCGTCTCGAACGGCACGCTGTCCGTCACGGCTCCCGGCAAGGGCAACCTCCGGGTGTACGTGCTGAACGGTCCCGGGAAGATCGGGAGCGACGGGCCGTACCTCAAGTAGCCGTGTGGGGCCCGGACTTGAAAGGTCCGGGCCCCACGCCCCGTCAGATGCGTTCCGCCGCGATCACCAGATAGTGGAAGCTTCCTTCCTTGTACGCGGTCAGGAACGCCTCCTCGATCCCGTGGCCACCTCCGACTCGTACTCGCGCGGCCCCGGTTCGTAGTCCACGAACGTGCCAGGGAGCTCCGCCTCGCCCACATGCCCCGAGCTGAGCGCGATGTCGGCCTCGCCCGACCGGTTGCTCGGCCGGTGTCCGTCGGAGCCGATCCTCTCGACATGCGCCCGCAGCCCCTCGTACCGCTCCGCCACCGCCCGGTACGCCGCGTGCGGCAGCGCCAGGACCGTGGGGGCCGTCGCCGCGCGCCGTGAAGTCCCAGGTGCCGTCCGCGCCGGCGAGGACCTCACCGCCGAACGTGTCACCGTCGGCCAGCAGACCGGTGATCGTCTCGTCCCCGTAGGGTCCCGCGCCGACCTGCTCCACCTTGCCGTGCACGATGAGGAAGCCATGGTCGGCCGGGCCGCCGGCCTCCACCACGAGCTGGCCGGGCTCGTACTCGCGCTGTACGAACTGCTCCGCCAGCACGCCCAGCGTGTCGCCGTCCGAGAACCCGCGCAGCAGCGGAAGTTCGGCGAGTTCCGCGGGGATGATCCTGACCCGCGCGCCGGTCTTCACGAACGTCACCCGCCCGTCGCCGACCGTGTACGACAGCCGACGGTTCACGCGGTACGTGCCGCCCGGCACGTCCACCCACGGCAGCATGCGCGTCAGCCACCGTGAGCTGATGCCCTGCATCTGGGGCTCGGACTTGGTCGTCGTCGTCAGGTTCCGTGCCGCGGCGGTTCCGAGGCTCTGTTGCTCCCGCTCCTCGGCGCCCTCCGCGGGCGCCGTATCGCTCTCGACCGACATGGGTTCCTTCTCTCCTGTTGCGTGGGTGACAGAACGCATCCGGACTGTCACGCTCCGCGCCTACAGCTACCCGTGATCGGCCGCGACGAATGACGCCTTCGGACGGCGTGCGAAGCACGTCCCGCCACGAAGTGCCTCCGCACCACCGCCGATTCACTCGGATGCGCCTGGTTGGCGGTATCCGGTCGGTACCCGGGCGCCCCTCGCCGTGTTCAATCGCCAGTACCGCCGCGCGCTGACGGACTCGCCCACTAGGAGGCACCGTGATCGCCGTTCCCGAACCCGCGCTCACCGAACGTGAACTGATCGAGCGCGCCGTGGAGTTACGACCCGCACTGCTCGAACGCCAGCCGGAGACCGAGCGGTTGACGCACTACCCCAAGGACACCCACGACGACTTCCTGCGGGCCGGCTTCTACCGGGTGCTGCAACCGCGCCGGTACGGCGGCTACGAGTTCGGTCTGCCGACCTTCTACCGCGTGGTGACCGAGACCGCGCGCGGCTGCCCCTCCACCGGCTGGGCCCTGTCGCTCACCGCCGCCCACGTCCTCCAGGTCGCCGGCCTCTTCGACGAGAAGGCGCAGGACGAGATCTTCGGCGACGACGGCGAGTTCCGGGCCGCGTCCACGGTCGTGCCGATCGGCGTCGCCCGGCCCGACGGCGACGGTCACGTCGTACTCGACGGGACCTGGCCGTACTCGTCCGGCGCGCCCTACTCCACGCACTACCTCGGCCAGACCCTGCGCGCACCGGAGAAACCAGGCGACCCGCCAGGACCCTTCGTCCTGTTCCTCGCGCCGCGCGCGATCTGGACGGTGGTCGACGACTGGCACGGCGCTCTCGGCCTGCGCGGCAGCGGATCCAACAGCATCCGCATCGACGAGGGTCGCGTCCCCACGTACTTCACCCGGGAGATGAGCCTGCTCGACCTGCCCGTCGAGGGCGGTACCCCCGGCTCGAAACTGCACGGCAACGCCATGTACGCGGGGCGCTCGCCGAGCTTCTACCACGGTGAGCTGGCCGCCATCATGATCGGCACCGCGTACGCGGCCGCCGACGAGTACGCCCGGATCATCGCCGAACGCCCGCTGATCGCGGACCCCACCCGTACGCGCTCCGAACTCCACGACTACCAACGGCATTTGGGAGAAGCGCTGGGCGCGATCCACACGGCCGAGGCGGCGCTGCTGCGCAACGCGGAGGACTGGATGGAGGTCTGCCGCCGCAATGTCTCGGGCGAGGCCCCGTTCACCAGCGCCGAGGACAACCGGCTCGCGCTCGTCTTCCTCACCGCCGGGCGGATGGCGTGGGACGTACTGCAGGGCATCCTCTTCCGCACGGCTGGTTCCCGGTACGCCCGCGACGGCGAGCGGATGCAGCGGTACTTCCGGGACGCGGCCACGTGCTGGACGCATGTCGGGCCCACCATGGCCGAGCCGCTGTACCGGCGGGTCGGCCGCGACCGCCTCGGCCTGCCCTCGGACGACATCCCGCTGCTGCCCTGAGTGAAGACGTCGAGCGAAGCCGCCGAGGGAAGCCGCTGAGCGAATTCCCTGATGGAAAGCACGAGGGTTGCCTCCGCCCCGGATGGGTACGCGACGAGGGTGTGCCCGGGGCGGTCCCCGTCCCGGGCGGCCCGTCCGTACTACCCCGGGATTTGCCATGGACACCCCCTCGAACAACCACACCGCGCCCGCGACACCCGCCCAGGAAGCGTTGGACACGCTCGCCGTGAACACCGAGGACGCCGAGGCCCTGGCCACCCTCGCCGGCAGCGACGTGCTGGTCCCCGTGCCGGACGACGTCAGCGAGGAGGACGTGGCCGACCCCTCGGCCGTGGCGCTGCCCGTCCTGGAGGCGCCCGGCGGTGAGCAGGTCGTGCCGGTCTTCACCTCGGAGCTGGAGATGGCAGAGCTGCTCCCGTCCGTCTCCCGCTACCGCATGGTGCCGCTGGGCGCGCTGGCCTCCCAGTGGCCGGCCAGTGACCTGGCGCTCTCGATCGACGCCAGTTCGGCACACGGTCTGACCCTCACCTCGGAGGGCGTACGCACCCTGCTGGCCAGGCCGCTGGGGTAGGGCGCCTAGAGACTCTTGCCGGGATTGAGGATCCCGCGCGGGTCGAAGGCGTCCTTGAGACGCCGCTGCAGTGCGTGGGCCGCGGGCCCGAGCTCGTCCGCCACCCACTGCCGCTTCAGGACCCCCACTCCGTGCTCGCCCGTCAGGGTGCCGCCGAGGCGCAGGGCCAGCGCGAAGATCTCTCCTGCCGCCTCCCAGGCGGCGTCCGGGAGGACGGGCAGCGACGGGTCCACCACGATGATCGGGTGGAGGTTCCCGTCGGCGGCGTGCGCGATCGTGAATACGGGCACGTCATGGCGTGCGGAGATGGCGCGGATCTCACGGGCCGCCTCCGCGAGGCGGGAGCGGGGTACCGCGATGTCCTCGATCAGCGGACGGCCCAGGCGCTCCAGCGCCGGCAGCGCGAGACGGCGGGCGGCCAGCAGCGCGTCGGCCTCGGCCGGGTCCGTCGTCGTCTCGACCGTCGTCGCCAGCGGTGACAGGAGCCGGGCGACGGTCGCCGCCTCGATCGCCGCTCCCGCGCCGTCGCACTGCACCAGCAGCAGGGCGGCGCCGCGCTCCCGCAGCGCCGGGTCGATGGCGCCCAGCACCGGCCCGTCGACCAGTTCCGCAAGCGCGGGCTCGACTCCGGCCCGCCCGATCGCGTACGAGGCCTCGGCTGCCTCCTCGAAGGAGGCGAAGTACGCGGCGAGCGTGGCCGTCGCCACCGGGACGGGGCGCAGCCGCAGCGTCGCCGACGTGATCACCGCGAGGGTGCCCTCGGAGCCGGTGAGCAGCGCCGTGAGGTCGTAGCCGGTGACGCCCTTGACCGTACGGCGGCCGGTGCGCACGACGGTGCCGTCCGCGAGCACCGCCTCAAGACCGAGCACGCTGTCCCGCGTGACGCCGTACTTGGCGCAGCGCAGACCTCCCGCGTTGGTCGCGATGTTCCCGCCGATCGTGGAGATGGCCGCGCTCGCCGGATCGGGCGCGTAGCGCAGGGCGTGGGCGCCGGCCGCCCGGTCCAACTCGGCCGTGATCACACCGGGTTCGACGACGGCGAGCTGGTCGTCCGGCGACAGTTCGAGGATGCGGTTCATCCCGGACAGATCGAGGACGAGCGCGCCCTCGCCTGCCGTCGCCCCGCCCGACAGCCCGGTGCCCGCACCGCGCGGAACCACCGGCACGCGCAGCGCGTGCGCGTGCCGGAGGGTGACCGTCACGTCCTCGGTCCGCCGGGCATGGACCACGGCGAGCGGGCTGCCGTCGGGACGCGTGCCGGAGCGGTCGGTGGCGTGCGCGGTCAGCGTGGCCGGGTCGGTGGTCAGCCGGTCGGGGGCCAGATCACGGGCGAGCAGGCCAAGGAGCTGGGCCGACGTGGTGGTCGCTGGTGCTGTCACGGGTTCGGTGCCTTCGTTTCGTCGGGTTCCGTCGCTGCCTTGGATTCCGTCGCCCTGCTCAACGCCTTCGTTCCGATCGCGAGCAGGGAGATGTCCTCCTGAGGCGCGTGCACGGGCGCGCACTGGATGTCGCGGAAGTGCCGTTCCAGGGGGTTGCCACGGGCCAGGCCCGGATTGCCGAGCAGCCGCACGGCCAGCTCCACGGCCCGTACGCCGTGCCGGTCGGCCAGCACGCGCGCGCCGAGTGCCTGTTCCGGGGTGTACGAGGAATCACCCGCGTCGACCCGGTCGGCACCGCCGAACACCAGCTGCTCGGCGCCGGCGAGCAGCACCTCGATCTCCCCGGCCGTCCGCCGGAAGCGTTCCGTACGGGCCACCGGATGACCGAGGTTGGCGGGCACCCGTGTGTGCGCGAAGGTGTGGAAGAAGGCCTGCGCCGCCCGGGCGACGCCCAAGTAGAGGGCGGCCAGCGGGAGATGGAGCGCCGCTCCCGCCCGGTTGTCCTGCTCGGAGGCGGGGCCGTGCGGGCCGAGGCCCACGACATGCTCGTGCGGGATCTCCACCTCGTGGAAGGTCACGTCGTGGCTGCCGCTGGCCCGCAGCCCCAACTGGTCCCAGCGGCCGCTGATTTCGATGCCGGGGGAGCCGCCGGGGACCAGGAAGGTGCCCACGCGGGGCTCGGGTTCGTCCGTCGTGGCCCACACCAGGAACCAGTCGAGGCCGTCCGCCCCCGTCACGAACCGTTTGGTGCCGCTGACCGACCAGCCGTCGGCGGTGCGGCGCGCGAGGGTGGCGGGCAGTCCGCCCCGCGCGGGGGAGCCCAGATCGGGCTCCACGCGCGCGTGGTTGATGAGAACGGGCCGCTCCTCGGACTCTTTGAGTACGCGCGCGTACAGCTCGTCGGGCCAGTGCGGCTGGACGGTTTGGCGGGCGTGGGTGTTGAGGGTCATCGCCGTGATCAGGGCGACGGAGGGGTCGCCCTGGCCGAGGGTGTGCAGGATGCGCGCGGTCTCGGCGACCTTGCCGCCCTGGCCGCCGTAGCGTTCGCCGACGGTGGCGGTGAGCAGTCCGGCTTCGTGGACGGCCTGGAGGGACTCGGCCGGGAAGGCGGCCGACTGGTCGTATTCCGGGGCCAGTTCGGCTAGCCGTGCCGTCACCCGCGAGGTCACAGGGCCTTCTTCAGGTCGGAGTTCAGCTCGGTGGACCAGAAGGACTCGACGTCCAAGTGCGACTTCAGGGCGCCCAGTTCGGTGAAGACGTCCGCCACCTTCTGCTGGGAGGCGATCGTGTCGTCGCCGACCGTCCTGGCCTGCGTCGGGCGCTGCGCCTGCTGGGCGCGGAAGTCGCTCTCCGCCTGGGCCTCGGGCTGGTGGGTGGCGTCCGCGATCACCTTGGCGTATTCGGTCTCGCGCCCGTCACGGACGTACGCGTACGCCTGGGTGATCCGGGCGATGAGATCGGCCGCGGCGGCGCTCTGGGCGGAGTTGTCCAGGACGCTGTCGCGCGCCGACCAGAGGAAGTTGCCGGACAGGATGTCCTTGCCCGAGCCGACTGTGGTGGCGCCCTGCTGGTGGGCGGTGATGATCGAGGTGCCGTAGGAGGCGAAGGCGTCGATGCCGCCGCCGTTCAGAGCCGCGAGCCCGTCGTTGGGCAGGAGGGGCTTGGCGTCGATGTCGGACCACTTGAGGCCGGCCTGCTTCAGCAGCTCGTACAGGAAGTAGTGCGCGGTGGTGTTCTGGACGTAGCCGACCTTCTTGCCCTTCAGGCCCGCGATGTCGGTCACCTCGGAGCCCTTGGGGACGACGACCTCCTGATTGAGTGTCGAACCGCGCTGTACGGCGACCACCTTGAAGTTGGGTCTGCCGTCCGCCGCCGCGAAGACCGGCGGGATCTCGCTGGAGGAGGCGAGGTCGAGCGCTCCGGCCCGGATGGCCTGGAGCTGCTGGTCACCGCCCTGGAAGAGGCTCCACTTGACCTTGTACGGGGTGTCGTCGAGGTGGGCGAACTTGAGGATCGCCTCCTCGTTCTTCCAGCCGGTGGCGCCGACGCGCAGGGTGACCGTGGAAACGTCGGACGACGACTCGGCCTGCGCCTGGGTTCCGCAGGCGGCGGTCAGCGCGAGGAGCAGCGCGGCGGCGGTCGTGCGCAGGACGCGCTTGGGGGTGCGAGCGAACACGGAAGCTCCATGGGTTCAGGCGGCCTGGGAGGTGGCGGCGCGGTGGGCGAGTTCCTGCCGGACCAGCGGGAGGACGTAACGGGCGTAGTCGATCGCGTCGTTGAGCGGGTCGTAGCCCCGGATCGACAGCAGGTCGCAGCCGATGTCGACGTAGTCGAGCAGCGCCTGGGCAACGGTCTCGGGGGAGCCGACCAGTGCGGTCGAGGCGCCCGCGGCGTTCGTCGCCACGGCCGGGGCCGTCCACAGGCAGCGGTCGTGGACCTCGCCGCGTTCGGCGATGTCGAGGAGCCGCTGCGAGCCGACGTTGGCCGGGCGCCCGCTCGTCTTGTAGTGGCGCAGCAGCTCCGTGCCCGAGGCCTGCTCCTTGAGCACGCCGAGTGTGCGGTGCGCCTTCTCCCAGGCCAGCTCGTCGGTGGGCGCGATGATCGGGCGGAACGACACCCAGATACGGGGGTGGGGGCGCCCGGCGGCGTCCGCGACCGCGTTCACGGCGGCGATCTGCTCCGCCGTCTCCTTCAACGGCTCGCCCCACAGCCCGAAGATGTCACCCTGCTGCCCGCCCACCCGGTAGGCGTCCTGCGAGGAGCCGCCCACCGAGATCGGGACGAGCCCGTTCACCGGCCGTACGTCGGAGTGGAATCCCTCGAACCTGTAGTGCTTGCCCTCGTGCGAGACCGGCCCGTCCGCCGTCCACACCTTCCGCAGGATCTGGATGTACTCGTCCGAACGCTCGTACCGCTCGGCCTTGTTGAGGTAGTCGCCCTCCCGGTGCTGCTCCTCGTCACTGCCGCCGGAGATGATGTGTACCGACAGCCGGCCGTTGCTGATCCGGTCCAGCGTGGCGAAGGCGCGGGCCGCGTGGGTGGGGAAGATGACGCCGGGCCGGTGCGCCAGGACCGGCCGGATGCGCTCGGTGTGCGTGGCGACGAACTGGGCCAGCTGGAGGGCGTCCGCCGAGGCCGAGTGGTAGGCGACCAGCGTGTGGTCGAAGCCGCCGTCGTCCAGGGCGCGGGCGTAACGGCGTACGTAGTCGGGGTCGAAGCCGGTGCGCGCGCCGGCGGCGGGGCCGTTCGCTCCCGAGTCGGTGTGGACGGCGCTGATGAACTCTACGGGCATGGTGAACTCCTGGCTTTCAAAGGCGGCTTGCAGTCACAGGCAACGGGCGAGTGAAGGCGACGTGCGGCCACAGGTGACTTGCTTTCCAAGGTCACTGGTCACTTGAGGACGGACGTGTCGGCGGACTTCGCCACGTCGACGTTCGGTTCCAGCACGCCGATGCCGTTCATCAGGTCGGCCACGCCCTGGACCGTCCCGTTCACCTCGGACGTGATCGGCAGAACCTTGCTGTACGCGGCCGAGGCGAGCGTCTTGGCGACCGAGGCGTCGGCGCCGTTGAGCTTCACGATGGCGTCCGCGTAGGCGTCCTGGTGCGTGCTCGTCCACTCCAGGGCCGTGCCGAGCCGCTTGAGGAAGTCGCCGAGCGCGGTCTTCTTCGCCGGGCTCGCCAGGGCCTTCTCGGAGGCGCCGATGAAGCCGTACCCGCTGATGCGCCCGTCGGCGCCGTCGATGAGGACCCGGCCGCCCTGCTGGAGGCCGACGGCCTGGTAGACCCCGAAGGTCGCCCAGACCTGGATCTTCCCGGAGGCGAAGGCCGCCTGCGCGTCGGTCGGCAGCAGGTACTGCACCTTCACGTCGGAGTACTTGAGCCCGTTCTGCTGGAGCACGTTGGCCAGCAGGTACTCGGCGATGCTGCCCTTCGCCGAGGACACCACGACCGTCTTGCCCTTCAGGTCCTTGACGTTCTTCACGTCGGAGCCCTTGGGGACGATGAGCGCGGTGTGATGGCCGTCGTTCTTGAGCGCCGCCACGTTCTTGAACTTCACGCCGCCGCTGAGTGCCTGGAGGGCGGGCAGGTCGGCGGAGTACGTGGTGTCGGCGGCGTTCGCCTGGACGGCCTGGTAGAGCGGGGCCGCGCCCTCGAACTCGGCCCACTTCACCTTGTACTTCGCGCCCTTGAGCGCGTCGGAGGCGGCGAAGATGGTCTGGAGGGTCTTCGCCTGGTCGCCGATGGTCAGGGTGACCTCGTCCTGGCTGGTGGCCGTGTCCGCCGATGAGTCGGCGCCGCAGGCGGTCAGCGCCAGCAGGGCGGTCAGGCTCAATGCGGCGGCTGCGAGTCTGCGTATCACGAGGGGGTCCCTTCGAGGGTGGGGGTGACGCCGAGCCAGCCGAGGAGGCGGGCGCGGAGGGTGACGAACTCAGGAGAGGTGAGATCCCGGGGGCGGGGCAGGTCGACGGTGAGGTCGTGGGCGATGCGGCCCTCGTCCATCACCAGCACCCGGTCGGCGAGCAGCAGCGCCTCCTCCACGTCATGCGTGACCAGGAGAATCGCGCAGCCGTGCCGTTTCCACAGCTCGCCGACCAGCTGCTGCACCTTGCCCCGGGTCAGCGCGTCGAGCGCGCCGAACGGCTCGTCCAGGAGCAGGAGTTCGGGCTCGCGGACCAGAGCGCGGGCGAGTGAGACGCGCTGCGCCTGACCTCCGGAGAGGGTCTTGGGCCAGACGGTGGCCCGTTCCGCGATGCCGACCTCGTCCAGCGCCCTGTTGGCCAGCGCGCGGTCGGGGCGGCCGGGCAGCCCGAGGACGACATTGCGCCACACCTTCAGCCAGGGCAGCAGGCGGGGCGACTGGAACGCGGCGCTGCGCCGCGCGGGCACGGTCACCTCGCCGCCGATCTCGTCGTCGAGCCCGGCGAGGATGCGCAGCAGCGTCGACTTGCCGCAGCCGCTGTGTCCGAGGAGGGCCACGAACTCGCCCTCGCGGATGTCGAGGTCGAGGTCGTGCAGGACGGTGTTGCCGTCGAAGGCCCGCGAAAGCCCCCGTATTTCCACGCTGTTGGTCATGATCAGGCCTCGCCCTCGAAGTTGGCGCGCCAGGTCAGCAGACGGCGCGAGAGGACCCGTACGGCGAAGTCGCAGGCCAGACCGAGCAGCGCGTACACGGCGAGGCAGAGCACGATGATGTCCGTGCGGAAGTACTGCTGGGCGTTGCTCATCAGATAGCCGAGGCCCGCGTCGGCGTTGATCTGCTCGGCGAAGACGAGTGCGAGCCAGGCGGTGGAGAGCGCGTACCGCAGGCCCACGAGTGCCCCCGGGAGCGCGCTCGGGAGGATCACGTACTTGATCAGGCCCAGCCTGCCGAGCCCCATCATCCGTGCCGCTTCGACGAGTTGGGCGTCGGTGGAGCGGATGCCGCCGTAGATGTTGAAGTACAGCGGGTAGGTGACACCGAGGGCGACGAGCGCGATCTTCGGGGTCTCCTCGATGCCGAACCAGACGATGAACAGCGGGATCAGACCGACCCACGGGATCGCCCGGAACATGCCCATCGACGAGTCGATGACGTCCTCGCCGAGCCGGAAGAGACCGGCCAGCAGGGAGAGGCTCAGCGCGATCGTCGCGCCGATCAGGAAGCCGATGGCGGCCCGGCGTCCCGACGCGGCGATGGCGCTGGGCAGTTCACCGTTCCTGGTCAGGTCGACGGCCTGGCGCAGTACGTCGACGGGAGAGGCGAGGACGGATTCGGGGAGGACGCCCGTGGCCGAGGTCAGGAACCACAGGAGCACGAGGCCGACGGGGCCGGAGGCGCGGCGTACGGAGCGGGGGACGGTGAAGCGGCGGGCGGTGCGGGCGGTGCCTCGGATGGTGACCCGGGGTGTGGTCTTCGGGGCCGGAGCGGAGGGTGCGTCGGGGGTCGGGCCGGCCGGTACGGGTGGTGCCGTGGCCAGGGGTTTCGTCGTCATGGCGGGGGTTCCTCTCGCGTCGCCTCAGGACGGCAACGGGCCGGTCGCGGCGGGGCGTGCGGGATCGGCGGACCAGGCGGACCAGGAGCCGGGGAAGAGCGTCGCCTCGTAACCGGCTATGGCGAGTGCGGCGATCTGATGGGCGGCGGTGACGCCGGAGCCGCAGTAGACACCGATGCGCGAGGTCGCGTCGGCGCCCTTGTCCGCGAACCTCTTGCGCAGCACCTCGGCGGGCAGGAAGGTGCCGTCCGCCGCGAGGTTCTCCCCGGTCGGCGCGGAGACCGCGCCCGGGATGTGGCCCGCGCGCGGGTCCACCGGTTCCACCTCCCCGCGGTAGCGTTCGGCCGCGCGGGCGTCCAACAGCAGTCCTGTCGCGGCGAGATCGGCGGCCCCGTCCACATCGACGGTCTGGAGCCTGTCGGGACGCAGGACGACATCACCCGGCGACGGATCGGCGGGGGCGCCGGACTCCAGCGGCAGTCCGGCCGACCGCCAGGCGCCCAACGCCCCGTCCAGGAGCGTCACTTCGGCCACTCCGGCGTAGCGCAGCAGCCACCACGCCCTGGCCGCAGCCGTGTTCCCCAAGTCGTCGTACACGACGACCGGTTGCCCGTCCCGCACACCCCACCGCCGTGCCGCCGCCTGCAGATCCGCGAGATCCGGCAGCGGATGGCGTCCGCCCTCCGGGCTCGGCGGCGCGGCCAACTCGGTGTCCAGATCGACGTACACCGCACCCGGTACGTGCCCGGCCGCGAAGTGGTCGCGGCCGTGCGGGTCGCCGAGCGCCCAGCGGACGTCGAGTACCGCGGGCGGTTCGGCGGAGCGCAGCAGAGTGTCGAGCTCGGCGACCGTCGTCGTCACCCGGGCGGTCATGCGAGGCCCTCGGCGATCAGGGGCAGTTCGGGGGAGAGGCGCAGGCGTTCCAGGAAGAGGACGACCGCGGCGGCGGCCGTGCGGTGCAGCGCGTCGTTGAGTACGTCGTGACGGCCGCCGTTGAAGGTCACGGTCCATACTCCGGGATGGCCGGCGTACGCGCTCAGCGCCTGGTCGAGGGGGCTGACCTTGTCGTCCGTGCCGTGCAGGGCCAGCACCGGGACGCCTACGAGATCGAGACGCAGCTCCGGCAGAGCGGCCGTCGCGCCGAGGGCTCCGCGCCGGAACTCCGGGTCGTTCGCGAGCCGGCCCTGGTGGGTGGGGCAGGCGGTGCGCGCCTCGAACTCGGCTTCCCAACTGCCCGACTCCCAGGGGCCGGTGGGCAGTCCGGCGAGGATCAGCGCGTCGATCCCCGGCGTCTGCTCGGCGGCCAGGTGGGCGGCGTACCGGGCACCGCTGTCCGAACCGACCAGCACCTTCGGGCCGGGCAGCGATTCGTCGGCGAGAAGCTTGGCGGCCTGGTCGGGCACCGAGGGGTCGGTGGTGGGATCACCGAGGGCGCGTACGCGGTAGGCGTCGAAGGCGAGCCGGCGGCCGAACCGCTCGTACACGCCGCCGTGCTCACCGCGCCCGGCCAGCACGATGAGCGTGCCGCGGGCGGCGAGGCCTTCGGGTTCGTTCCAGGAGGACGGGGGCGGGGATGCGGGCATGAGGGGGCGACTCCCTTGGACGGCTGGGCATGCGTGGGGGGCGAACATGCAGGGGTGCGAGCGCGCGTCTCAGGTCCCGCTGTCACGTGTCAGGTACGACAGGGCGCGACTCGGGAGAGAAACGGGAAGGAAGCTCGGTGGGCCGTACTCGTCAGTGACGGTCGGCGAAGTGCTTCAGCAGGTCAGCGACAACGCGCGCTGCTCGCCACGCCGAAGTCGATGACTCGGCGCTGCGTCAGAAAGGCAGCGGAAGCGGTGGCGTGAAGCATGGACTCATCATGACCGGACGTGGCCGGATACGTCCAACGACGATTCCGCATCGAAATCGATCAGCAATCGAGATCGGTGCCGGAATCGGGCTACCGTCACCGCATGCCCCAACCTGTCCTCGACATCGTGGCCCTGCGCAGCCTGACCGCGATAGCCGACTGCGGCGGCTTCCATCGCGCGGCCCACTCCCTCGCCCTCAGCCAGTCCGCGGTCAGCCAGCATGTGCGCAGGCTGGAGAAGGCGCTGGGCCGCCCGGTCGTCGAGCGCGAGGGCCGCGGGATGCGGTTCACCCCCGACGGACGCCTGCTGGTGGAGCAGGCCCGCCGTATCCTCGCCGTCCACGACGAAGCCGTGCGTGCCCTCCTCGACGTGGACGGCGACACCGTCACCATCGGCTCGACCGAGCATGCCGCCGACCAGTTCCTGCCCCGGCTCACCGCCGCCGTGCAGGCGGTGCGGCCCGGCTGCCGGGTGCGCTTCCGTATCGACCGCTCGGCACGCCTCGTCGAGGCCGTGGAGCGGGGGAGCGTGGACGTCGCGGTGTACGTCACCGAGGCCGCCGCCACCGAGGGCACCCCGGTCGGCGGACTGCCGCTGACCTGGCACGCCACGCCCGGCTGGACGCCGCCCGGGACGCCCGATCCCGTCCCGCTGGTCGCGATCGAGGACCCCTGCGCGATCCGCCGCCGGGCCATCGCGACTCTCGCCGCGCACGGCGTCGCGGCCACGGTGGTCGGCGACGCCGGCTATCTCGCGGGCGTCCTCGACATCGCCCGCACCGGCCAGGGCGTGGCCCTGCTCGCCGCGGTCGGGCCCGCACCGGACGGCTTGACCCCGTACGACGGGCTGCCCCCGGTCACCCCGATCCCCATGAGCGCGCTGGCCCGCCCCGGCGCGGACCCGGCGACCGTCACGGCCGCGTTCGACGCGGTGCGGGATCTTCTGCGGTGACGCGGGGTGGGGGACTACCTGTGTTACGCGTTCAACATGCGGTCGAGGACGGCGCGTTGCAGTGGGCGCACCTCGGCGTGCAGGTCGTGTCCCTTCGCGGTGAGCGCGACCCATACTCCGCGCCGGTCCTCGACGCAGACGGTGCGCTCCACCAGGCCGTCCTTCTCCAGCCGGCCGATGAGGCGGGACAGGGCGCTCTGGCTCAGATGGACCCGGTCGGCGATGTTCTGCACACGGCAGAGTGCACCGGGCTGCGCGGCCGTGCCGGAGGCGAGGACGTCGAGTACCTCGAAGTCGCTGGCGCCGAGACCGTACGGGTGCAGCGCGCGGTCGATCTCGCACATCGTGCGCGCGTGCACCGAGAGGATGTCCCGCCATTGGTCCTCGAGCCGGACGTCGGGCGTCTTCGCTGCCATAACACAACGGTAACAGAGATCCGGCCAGTCATTGATTGTGCAACTAGTGCAGGTGCATTCAGTTGCCGCCCTGCTCGGCGGGTGCCCGCCGCGCTACTCGGCGGACGAGTCCTGGAGGAGCCCGATGAGGTTCCCGTCGGCGTCCTTCACCGAGGCGATCAGCCGGCCGCCGCCCACGTCCTGGACCTCCTGGAGCGACTCGGCACCGGCTTCGAGCAGGCCCGCCAGAGTTCCCTTGATGTCGGCGACGTGCCAGTAGGGAACGGGCCCGGTCATGCCCTTGGCGTGGCCGTTCGGGTCCAGGCCGATGTCCTGCCCGGCGTCCTTGAAACCGACGTAGTACGCCTCGTCCACGTACGGGTCCACCTGCAGCAGTGCGCTGAACAGGGCCTTTGCCTTCGCGATGTCCTTGACGGGGTAGATGATGGTCTTCAGGCCTGCGGTCATGACGACTCCTCGTGTCTGTCGCGTTGTCTGTCCCACCGACGCGGATTCCGTCGGTGGTTTCACGCTAAGGCGGGGGAGCGCCGGGTGGCTTCTCGAATCCTGACCGGTGCGGGCGCGCCTCGCGTGGGCGGAGCCGTTGGAGAGGCGCGCACTGGATCAGGGCGAGGGAAGCCTGCGCGGCGGCGACGCGGGAGCGGACGGCTTCGGCCTCGCCGCGGAGGATGACCGCGACGCGTGTGACGTCAGCCGGCTCCTAGGGTCTGTCTGGCAATTCCCGTCGTCGCCCGGAGGGCGGCCTCGCGCCCGCTGCGGCAGCAGTTCGTGTCGCAGTAGGTGCGTGCTCTCGGCGTGCCGGGCGTTGACCCTCGTACTGGACGTACTTGGGTCTGCGCCCGGTGCGGCGAAGGGGGTCCCCCCGCCCGAGTCGGGCGAAGCCGGTTCGAGGGTGGGGGCGCGTGCATGGCGTCGCGCGGCAGACGGGAATTGTCAGACAGGCCCTAGCGGCGCCGGCCCGCGGAATCGCGTACGGGAGCCAAGAAGCCCACCGTCTCCCGGTGCCGCAACACATGCGTCGCCAGGCCGGAGTGGTTCGCGAGGGTGCGCACGGCGCCGGTGCACTGACGCGTGAGCGCGCGGACGCCTGGGGCGCGGAGCAGCGCAGCCGCGCCGCGACCGACCGCCTGTCTCCTGGCCCTGTCGGTGTTCGCGGCGCGGTCACCGCACCTCTCAGGTCGACTCCCGCCGTACCAACTCCGTGGGCAGGATCACCGCGGCAGGGTCCTCGCCCCCGATCTGGGCGAGCAGCACCCGTACCATCTCGGCGCTGATGCGGTCCCAGGGCTGGCGGATGGTGGTGAGGGCGGGAGTGGACGCGGTGGCCGCGGGGGAGTCGTCGAAGCCGCCGACCGACACGTCCTCGGGTACCCGGCGGCCGGCCTTGCGCAGCGCGGCGAGCACGCCCTGTGCCATCAGGTCGGAGGCGACGAACACGGCGTCTATGTCCGGTACCCGGGTGAGGAGTTGCTCGGCGCCCGCCTCGCCGCTGGCCCGGCTGTAGTCGCCGGAGACGACGAGACGGTCGTCGGCCTCGATGCCCGCTTCGGCGAGCACCTCCCGGTAGCCCGCGAGACGCTCGACACCGCCGGGGGTGTCGAGCGGGCCGGTGACCATGCCGATCCGGCGACGGCCGAGGGACCGCAGGTGTTTGACCATGTCACGGGCGCCGTCCCGGTCGTCCGCGGCGACGTAACTGACCTTGGACCCCATGCCGATGGGCTTGCCGCAGGCGACCAGCGGCACGCCCGCCTCGCGCAGCTGCTCGGCCACCGGGTCGCCGGAGTGGCTGGAGACCAGCAGCACCCCGTCGACATGGCCCGCGGTGATGTACCGAGTTATGCGCCGCCGTTCGTCCTGCGTGCCCGCGAGCATCAGCAGGAGGGGAACGTCGTGCGCGGCCAGCGCCTGCGTGCAACCACGTAGCAGGACGTTGAAGTTGGGGTCCTCGAAGAACCGCTCCTGAGGTTCGGTCAGCAGGAAGCCGATCGAGTCGGAACGCCCGGTGATCAGCGAGCGGGCGTGCCGGTTCACGACGTAACCCGTCCTGCGGATGGCGGCGTTGACCGCCTCCTGCGCCGCGGGGCTGACGTAGTGCCCGCCGTTGAGCACGCGCGACACCGTGCCCCTCGATACACCCGCCTCGCGCGCGACGTCATGAATCGTGGGCGGTCTGCGCCGGCCCCCCGCGTTGGTCATGGTCACGACTTTACGGCTCCCGACAGCAGATCGAGACTCCAGAAACGCTGGATGACCAGGAACAGCGCGACCAGCGGGATGATCGCGAGCAGCGCACCGGTGATCACCAGCGTGTACAACGCCGGGGTGTTTGAGCCCTGTTCGAGAAGCGTGAACAGGCCGAGCGTGATCGGGAACTTCTCGTCGTCGCTGAGCATGATGTACGGCAGCAGGAAGTTGTTCCACACCGCCACGAACTGGAACAGGAACACCGTCACCAGACCCGGCACCATCATCGGCAGCGCGATCCGCGTGAAGATCCGCCACTCGCTCGCGCCGTCCATCCGCCCGGCCTCGACCACGTCACCGGGCACGGCCGCGGCGGCGTAGATCCGGGCGAGATACACGCCGTACGGGGAGAGGACGAGCGGCAGGAGCACGGACGCGTACGAGTCCGTCAGGTCCGCCTTCGCCAGCAGCAGGTACTGCGGGATGGCCAGGATTACCGGCGGCATCAGCACACCGGCCATCAGGATGCTGAACACCGTCTCGCGGCCACGGAAGCGGTACATCGCGAGCGCGTAGCCGCTGACCGCCGAGACGGCCGTCGACAGGAGGGCGCCGAGACCGGCGTACAGGGCGGAGTTGCCCATCCACTTCCAGTAGATGCCGTCGCGGTAGGCGTTGAGATCCTTGACGTTCTCGGTGAAACCGGAGCCCGGAAGGAAGGTGAAGGTGGAGAACAGCTCGCTGCCCGACTTGGTGGCCGCGATCACCACCCAGGCGACCGGCAGCAGACAGTAGAGGGCGCCGAGCAGCAGCGTCAGCGTCGGGACGAGGGCGATCCGGCGGCGCAGCGGCGGCCCCTGGGCGGTCCCGGGGGTGGTACCCGCGGCCGGTGCGGCCTTACGCAGGGCAAGAGAACTCATCGTGCTTCCTCCTGCTTGTTACGGGAGTTCGCGGCACGCAGGAAGCCGAAGGACAGGACGAGGGTGACGACGGCGATGAGTGCGGCCTGCGCGGCGGCGGAGTAGATGTCGCCGTTCTTGAAGGCGTCCTGGTACACCTTCATCAGCGGACTCCAGGTCGTGGAGACGGAGTTGGTGAGCGGTTTGAGGGTGGTCGGCTCGCTGAACACCTGGAGCGTCGCGATGATCGAGAAGAAGAAGGTGAGCACCAGCGAGGGCGCCACCATCGGGATCTTGATCCGCAGCGCGATCTGCAGCGGTGTGGCGCCGTCCAGCTTCGCCGCCTCGTACACCTCGGCCGGAATGGCCTGCAGCGAGGTGTAGATGACGATCATGTTGAAGCCGGTGCCGCCCCAGACCGCGATGTTGGACAGTGCGATGTAGAGCGGACCGCCGTCCAGCAGGTCAGGCTGCGGCATCCCCAGCTTGTCGAGGATGAAGTAGAAGGGGCTGACGTCCGGGAGGTACAGGAAGCCCCAGAGCATCGCGGCGACGACGCCCGGAATGGCGTACGGCAGGAAGATCGCGAGCCGCGTGAAGGGGGCGAGGCGCACCTTGTCCGTGTCGAGCATCAGGGCGAAGAGCAGCGCGAGGCCGAGCATCACCGGGATCACGATGGCGCCGTAGCCCGCCACGCGCAGCGCCCCGTCGAGCAGTTCGGAGTCGGTGAGCGCGTCGGTGTAGTTCTCCAGGCCCGCCCAGACTTCCTTGCGGGCACCGGCGCCGAGCCCGAGGCCCGAGACCTGGACCTTGTGCAGGCTCAGCCAGAGCGCGTACCCGATGGGCAGCGCGAAGAAGAGGGCGAAGAGGACCGTCGCGGGGATGAGGAAAGCGTACGGGGCCCCCTTGACCCCGTACGACTTCCGGCGTGCCTTGGTCACTCCGCGACCCCGAAGCCCTGCTTCTTGAGGTCGGCGACGGTGTCGTCCTGCATGGTCTTCAGGGCGGCACCGAAGTCCGACTTGTTCTTGGCCGCGGCGCCGAAGGCGTCGTTGAAGGTCGTGTAGGCGACGTTCACGTTCGGGCCCCAGGCGGACGGCGCGGTGGTCTTCGCGATCTCGGAGGCCTTGGTGTAGAAGTCGGCCTGGTTCGAGAAGAAGGCCGGCGGCGTGGCGAACGCGCCACCGGTCTGTGCGCTCGTGGCGGCCGGGTAGATGCCACCCTCCTTCGCCATCGCGGCCACCGCCGTCGGGTCCGTGTTCAGCCAGGCGGCGAACTTCGCGGCGGCCGACTTGTTCTTGGAGTCAGTGGTGACCGCGGTGGACGAGCCACCCCAGCTGCCGGTGACGTTGTCGGAGGCCGACCACTGCGGCAGCGGGGCCATCGCCCACTTGCCCGCGGTGTCGGGGGCCGCGGTGGTGAGGGTGCCGGGCGCCCAGACCGCGCTGACCCAGGCGATCTGCTTGCCGGTGTTCAGCGCCTTGTTCCAGGACGGCGTGTACATCGGCTGGTTGTCGATCGCGCCCTCCTTGACGAGGCCGCCCCAGAAGTCGGCGACCTTCTGCGTCGCCGCGTCGTCGATGCCGACCTTCCACTTCTCGCCCTCGGTCGTCCACCACTTGGCGCCCGCCTGCTGCGCCAGCCCCGCGAAGAGGCCGGAGTCGTTGGCGGAGAACGTGGTCAGGTCCGTGTCGGGGGACTTCTTCTTGAGCGCGCGGGCGGTCTCCGCGAACTCCTCCCACGTAGTCGGGACCGTCAGGCCGTACTGCTTGAAGAGGTCCTCGCGGTAGTAGAACATCATCGGCCCGATGTCCTGCGGGATCGCGTACACCGCGTCCGTGCCCAGCGTCGTCTGCTGCCAGACGCCCTCGGCGAACTTGTCCTTCGCGCCGTTCACATCGCCCGATATGTCGGCGAGCGCGTCATTGCTGACCAGCGTCGGAAGCGCCTGGTACTCGGCCTGGACCAGGTCCGGGGCCTTGTTCGCCTTGTGCGCGGTGAGGATCTTGGTGACCAGTGTGTCGCCGGACGCCTGCTTCTTCACCGTGACGGTGATCTGCTGCTCTTTCCCCGGCCCCTTGTTCCACAGGTCCACGACCTTGTCCATGCCCGGGGCCCAGGTCCAGTACGTCAGAGACGCGGGACCGGACTGGGCTTCGCTCTTGTCGTCGTCGGACGAGCCGCAGGCGGCGAGCGAGGTGGCACCGAGCGCGACGGCGATGGTGGTGGCCACGAGGCGGCTGTGCTTCGTGATGGGCATGGATAGTTCTCCCCTGACCTGGGTCTCCGCCTGCTGCGGACGACCTGCCATGCTTCTGTGAGCGTTCACAGTAGAGAAACATCCCGGACACTTGTCAATGGTTGTTGCTGTGCGGTTATGTTGGGCTCTCGCCGATGGCGATGTGTGTGCACGTTCCCAAATGATCGATTAAACGGGAGAGATCCATGCCGGAGACCACCCCCAGGGGCCTCACCAGGCTCGCCTTCGGTGGGGACTACAACCCTGAGCAGTGGCCGGAACACGTCTGGCAGGAAGACGTCCGGCTGATGCGCGAGGCGGGCGTCACGATGGTGAGCGTCGGGATCTTCTCCTGGGCGCTCCTCGAACCGACGCCGGGCACCTACGAATTCGGCTGGCTGGACCGCCTGCTCGACCTGCTGCACGAGAACGGCATACGCGCCGACCTCGGTACGCCGACCGTGGCACCGCCCGCCTGGTTCTACCGCGAGCACCCCGACGCGCTGCCGGTCACCGCAGACGGCACCCGCTACGAGTTCGGCTCACGAGGCGCCATCTGCCACAGCAACACCCACTACCGCGCGGCCGCCGCGAACATCGCCACCCAGCTCGCCACCCGGTACGCAGGCCACCCCGCGCTCGCCATGTGGCACGTCCACAACGAGTACGGCGTGCCCGTCTCGGCCTGCTACTGCGAGAGCTGCGCCGCGCACTTCCGCCGTTGGCTGACTACGACGTACGAGACGATCGACGCGCTCAACGAGGCCTGGGGCACCGCCTTCTGGGGCCAGCGCTACGCCGGCTTCGGCCAGGTCAACCCGCCGCGTGTGACCCCGACCGTCGGCAACCCGGCCCAGGCGCTCGACTACAAGCGGTTCGCCGACGCCACCCTGCGCGAGAACTTCGTCGCCGAGCGGGACATCCTGCACCGCCTCTCGCCCGGCATCCCGGTCACCACCAACTTCATGACCGCCCTGAGCCAGTGCGACTCGATCGACTACTGGGCGTGGGGCCGCGAGGTCGACCTCGTCACCAACGACCACTACCTGATCACCGACGGCCGCCGCACCCACGTGAACCTCGCGATGGCCGCGGACCTCACCCGCTCGGTCGGCGCCGGCGCCCCCTGGCTGCTGCTCGAACACTCCACGTCCGGCGTCAACTGGCAGCCGCGCAACCCCGCGAAGGCCCCCGGCCAGATGGCCCGGAACTCCCTCGCGCACGTCGCCCGTGGCTCCGACGGCGCCATGTTCTTCCAGTGGCGGCAGTCCCGGCGCGGCGCCGAGAAGTTCCACTCCTCGATGCTGCCGCACGCCGGAACGGACTCACGGGTGTGGCGCGAGGTCGTCGAACTCGGCGCGTCCGTCGACTCGTTGGCCCCGCTCAAGGGGACCCGCACCGTCGCCGACGTCGCCGTGCTCTGGGACTGGCAGTCCTGGTGGGCGCAGAACCTCCAGTGGCGGCCCAGCGAGGACCACGACCCGCGCGAGCGCGCCGACGCGTTCTACGAGGCGCTCTACGACCGTCACCTCACGGTCGACTTCGCCCACCCGGAAGCCGACTTGTCGGCGTATCCCCTTGTCGTCGTACCCGCGCTGTATCTGATGACGGAGGCCGCCGGGAGCAACCTCAGGGAGTACGTCGAGAACGGCGGCACTCTCGTCGTCTCGTACTTCTCCGGCATCGTCGACGAGCACGACGCCGTGCACGAGGGCCCCTACCCGGGTGCCCTGCGTGACGTACTCGGCCTGACCGTCGAGGAGTTCTCGCCCCTCCTCCAGGGCGACCACGTCCGGATCACGGGGCCCGACGGCTCCGAACTCACCGGCGATGTATGGACCGAGTTCGTCGTCCCGCGCGGCGCCGAGACCGTGTGGACGTACGCCGACGGACTCACCGCCGGCCGGCCGGCCGTCACCCGGCACGGCCACGGCGAGGGCTCCGCCTGGTACGTCTCCACCCGCCTCGGCGCCCAGGGCCTGGACGCCCTGATCGGCTGGGCGGCCGACGACGCGCGGATCGCGCCGCGCGCCGACCTGCCCCGCGACGTCGAAGTGGTGCGCCGCACCGGCGAGTCCGGCACCTACGTGTTCGCCATCAACCACACCGCCTCCGACGCCAAGGTGCCGCTGGAGGCACACGGCACCGAACTCCTCACGGGCGAACGTGCCGCGGGCCGACTCGGGGTACCGGCGGGCGCGGTCCGGGTCGTACGGCTCGACGGCTGAGCCGGTTTGTTGCCTTCGCCCCCGCCGCCCCTACCCGTCCCATCCTTTCGGGGGCCAGCCCCCGACCCCCCGCTCCTCAAACGCCGGAGGGGCTGAAATACCCGGCCTGTCCGGCGTTTGAGGACGAGGCCGTTCAGGCCGAACGGGGGTTTGGGGGCGGAGCCCCCAAAGACGGGACGGGTAGGGGCGGCGGGGGCGAAGAACCCCCTCCTCAAGCCCCAACCCCGGGGCGCCCATCCCCATCACGTCGAAGGGACGACGGACGATGATGTTCCATCCCAGACGCACACTCAGGGCCCTGCTGCTGCCGCTGGCCGCCGGGCTCGCCTTCACCGCGCTGCCCGCGCAGACCGCTCACGCGGCGAGCACTCTCACCAACGGCGGCTTCGAGTCGAACGGTGCCGCCACGGCGACGCCGACCGGCTGGTCGACGTACTCGGCGGCCGGGCAGAACGCCGCCTCGTACACCGAGTCCGGTGGCCACGGCGGGAGTTACCGCCTCACGCACTGGTCGGCCTCGGCCTACAAGGTGGAGACCTACCAGTACCTCTCCGGGCTGACCAACGGGAACTACACCCTCACCGCGTGGGTGCGTTCCGGCGGCGGCCAGAACTCGGCCTACCTCGCCCTGAAGAACTGCGGGAGTTCGGAGCAGCGCACCGACCTGCCGGTCTCCGCCAGCGGCTGGATCCGGATCGTCACGTCGATCGCCGTGACGAGCAACCAGTGCACGATCAGCATCAACTCCGATGCGAACGCGGGCAATTGGATCAACGTCGACGACCTGACCTTCGCGTCGGGCTCGACAGCCCTCGCCATCAAGGGTTCTGACGTCTCGTCACTCGCCAAGAGCGAGGCCCTCGGCGGTGTCTACAAGACCAGCTCGGGCACGACCGGCGACGCGCTCGCCATCCTCAAGTCCGCCGGACAGAACTACGCCCGCCTCAAGGTGTGGGTGAACCCCGCCGACGGCTACAACAACAAGGCGCGTGTGCTGGCCATCGCCAAGCGCGTCAAGGCGCAGGGCATGAAACTGCTCGTCGACTTCCACTACTCGGACACCTGGGCCGACCCGGGCGCCCAGACCAAGCCGGCCGCCTGGTCCGGACACTCCTACAGCCAGCTCAAGACCGACGTCTACAACCACACGTACGACGTCCTCAACGCCCTGAAGGCGCAGGGCACCACGGCCGACATGGTGCAGGTCGGGAACGAGATCAACGGGGGCATGCTCTGGTCCGAGGGCTCGACGAGCAACTGGGCGCAGCTCGCGGGGCTGCTCAACTCCGGCTACGACGCGGTCAAGGCGGTCAACTCCTCCACCACCGTGGCGCTGCACCTCGCCAAGGGCGGTGACCTCGCGGGCACCCGCTGGTGGTTCGACAGCGCGGTCGCCAACGGCGTGAAGTTCGACGTCATCGGCCTGTCGTACTACGGCTACTGGCACGGAACGCTCGCCGACTTCCAGACCACCCTGGACGACGCGGCGGCCCGCTACGGCAAGCCGGTCTACCTCGCCGAGACGGCCTACCCGTTCCGCCTGGACAGCGAGGACTCGACCGAGAACATCATCGACCTCACCAGTGAGCTGGTCTCGGGCTACGCGGCCTCGACGGCCGGGCAGACGAAGTGGATGAAGGACGTCGCGAGCATCGTGGAGGCCGTCCCGAACGGACGCGGCCTCGGCATCTTCTACTGGGAATCCACCTGGACCGCTGTCACCGGCAACGGCTGGGACCCGACGGACTCCGCGTCCGGCAACGGCTGGGAGAACCAGGCCCTGTTCGGCTACGACGACAAGGCGCTGCCCGCCATGTCGTGGTTCAGCCACCGCTGAGCAGATGAGGGCCCGGCCGCCGCGGCGGCCGGGCCCTCGGCGTTCCCCCGACCGTTCGGCCCCTGCGAGCGTCGCCGAAGCCCGTGCGTGTCGCCCCGGGCTGCGGCACAGTAGCGGGAGACCGCCTTGACGGAGGGGGACGAGATGCTGAGGGTTCCCGTCAGTGGACAACGTATGGACATCCTGGAGTGGCTCCGGGACCCCGTCGCGCACTTTCCGCCGCAGCGGGGCGGCGACCTCGTCGAGGACGGCATCAGCTCGGCGACCCTCGCCGCCAAGCTCGGCGTGAGCCGGAACGCCGCGCGCACCCACCTCGACCTCCTCACCGGGATCGGGCTGCTGCGCACCAAGAAGATCAGACGTCGCACCTTCTACCGCCGCGACGAGTACCGCATCGCCGAGGTCAGCCACTTCTTCGAGAAGGGCTGGTAGGAGCCTCCGGGGCCCCGGTTGGGTGTGCGGGGCCTGCCTACCCGGCGTTACGCTGTTCACCGGCCGCGATCTTGCCTCGCGGCGTGGCGGTGGGGCCCGCCGTACCCGAACCGCGGTGTCGGTGCCGCCAACGGTCCCTACTTGCGATGGAGCGTGCTCGGGCGACCGGGCCCCGGCGAGTAGGAGACGTACGCACATGACAGTCCCACGGCCAGAGCGAGTCGACCGGGCCGGGATTCCCGCGCGGCCGGTGTCCCCGTGGCACGGCCAGGGACCGGTGGTCGCGATGGTCGCGCTCGGCGGCGCCATCGGCGCCACGGCCCGCTACGGCGCGTCGCTGTTGTGGCCCGCGCAGACGGGCGGATTCCCCTGGGCCACGTTCTGGGTCAATGTCGTCGGCTGCGCCGTGATCGGCGTCTTCATGGTGGTCGTCACCGAGGTGTGGGCGGCCCACCGGCTTGTGCGGCCGTTCTTCGGCACCGGGGTGCTCGGCGGATTCACCACCTTCTCGACATACGCCGTCGACATTCAGAAACTGGTCGACGAGGGGCACCCCGGCACTGGTCTCGGCTACCTCGCCGCGACCCTGTTCGCGGCGCTTGCGGCCGTCTGGCTCGCGGTCGCGGCAGCACGCCGCGTACTGGCACGGAGGCGGCGATGACGAGTCGGAGGCGGCCATGACCAGGGCGGAGACGGCGATGACCAGGCGGAGGCAGCGATGACGAGGCTGACGGGTCGCGCCCTGCGCGTGACGATCTTCATCGGCGAGAACGACACCTGGCACCGCAAGCCCCTCTACACGGAGATCGTGCACCGCGCCCGCGCGGCAGGCATCGCGGGCGCGAGCGTCTTCCGCGGTATCGAGGGCTTCGGCGCCTCCTCGCTGATCCACACCTCGCGGCTGCTCTCGCTCAGCGAGGACCTGCCGGTGGCCGTCGTGATCGTGGACACCGAGGAGCATGTACGCGCCTTCCTGCCGACGCTCGACGCACTCGTCACCGAGGGGCTGGTGATCCTCGACGACTGCGAGGTCATCCGATACGTCGGACGGGAGCCGAAGCAGGGCGAAACGGGCAAGGAAGGTAAGAGGTAGTTGTGAACTGGCTGCTGGTGATCATCGGTGCCGCGGTCGGCGCGCCGCTGCGCTATCTGACCGACCGCGCGGTGCAGCTGAGACACGACTCGGTCTTCCCCTGGGGCACCTTCGCCGTCAACGTCACGGGCTGTCTGATCCTCGGCCTCCTGACCGGCGCGGCCTCGGCGGGACATGCCTCCTCCCACCTGCAGCTGCTGATCGGCACGGGCCTGTGCGGGGCGCTGACCACGTACTCGACGTTCTCCTACGAGACGCTGCGGCTGACCGAGACGGGCGCCGGGTTCCATGCCGCGGCGAACGTGATCGCGAGCGTCGCGGCGGGCCTCGGAGCGGCGTTCGCGGGGGTCTCCGTCGCGCAGACTGTGTGGTCGTAGGCGAAGGACGCTTGCCCGCACGTAGTAGGACGGTCGACAGCACTGTCGGCCAACTTCCCAGAACTGGATCCCATGAGCGTCATCAACGTCGGTCAGGCCGTCGTCCTCGGAGCAGTCGAGGGGGTGACCGAATTCCTCCCCGTCTCCTCCACCGGACACCTCAAGATCACCGAAGGGCTGATGGGCATCCCCGTCGACGACAACGCCGTGGTCGGGTTCTCGGCCGTCATCCAGGTCGGCGCGATCGCCGCCGTCCTCGTGTACTTCTTCAAGGACATCGTGCGGATCCTCTCCGCCTGGGGGCGGGGCCTGCGCGACCGCGAGGAGCGCTACCACCACGACTACAAGTTCGCCTGGTGGGTCATCTACGCGACCATCCCGATCGTGATCGTCGGACTGGCGGCGAAGCCGCTCATCGAAGGCCCGCTCGCCTCGCTGTGGGTGGTCGCGGCCTCGCTGATCGTCGGCAGCGGCGTGATGTGGGCGGCGGACCAGATGGGCCGGCACAAGCGCGGCGAGGACGACACCTCGTTCAAGGACGCGATGCTGGTGGGCTGCTCCCAGATCCTCGCCCTGCTCTTCCCGGGCTTCTCACGCTCCGGCGCCACCATGTCCACGGCGCTCATCCTGGACCTCGACCGCGTCGCCGCCACCCGGCTCTCCTTCTTCCTCGGCATCCCCGCCCTGACCGGCGCCGGTCTTTACGAGCTGAAGGACGCCCTGGGTACGGGGGTCGGCGCGGCCCCGCTCGTCGTCGGCACGCTGGTCTCCTTCGTGGTCGCGTACGGCTCCATCGCCTGGCTGCTGAAGTATGTCGCCAAGCACTCCTTCAACGCCTTCGTGATCTACCGGCTCGTGATCGGCGTCGCGCTGTTCGGCCTGCTCGGGGCGGGTGTGCTCAGCTGAGTCCTGCGACGGTGCGACGGTGAATCCGCCCGCGGTATGAGAGCCGGTGCCCGTTCCTCGGGCACCGGCTCTCACGCCTTCCACCCTTGACAGCCGCCTCCCGTTCCCCGGAGTATCACCTCCGTGAACCTGTCAGACAGCCAGACAGGTGGCTCGGTACCGCGGCGCGTCAGCGCCATGGAAGCGGTGCTCACCCACCTCCGCAGCGCCATCGAGCGCGGCGAGTACGCCATCGGCGACAAGCTCCCCTCCGAGGCGGAGCTGTGCCGCCGCCTGGAGGTCAGCCGCCCCGTGCTCCGCGAGGCGCTACGGGCCCTGCAGGTGATGGGCCTGACCGTCTCCCGTACCGGCAAGGGCACCTTCGTGCTCGCCAACACCGTTGAGGACCCCACCTTCGGCGACTACGCGGCCAGCGACCTGCTCGAAGTGCGCCGCCACGTCGAGATCCCCGTCGCCGGGTACGCGGCGGTGCGCCGCACCCCGGAGAACCTCGACCACCTCGCGCATCTCCTGGAGCGGATGGAGCGTGAGATCGACACCACCGCGTGGGTGGCGATGGACACGATCTTCCACATCGCCGTCGCCGAGGCCTCCCAGAACCCGGTCTTCCGCAGGGTCATCGAAGAGATCCGGGACGCACTGGCCCGCCAGTCGGCCTTCCTCAACGAACTCGGCGACCGCCGCGAGCAGTCCAACCGCGAACACCGCGCGATCGTCGAGGCGTTGATCGACGGCAGCGAGCACGACGCGGTGGAAGCCATGTCCCACCACCTCGACCGCGTCGAGAACACCCTCACCTCCATCGTGCACCCCGAGCGCACGGACACCCCCACGAAAGGCGGACCCGAGGCGTGAGCGAGCAGTCCCTGAAACAAGAAGCGCACGCGGCGACCGGCCATGTCGACGCCGGCGACGCGGGCTACAGCAAGTCGCTCAAGTCCCGGCACGTCAACATGATCGCCATCGGCGGAGCCATCGGCACCGGCCTCTTCCTCGGCGCCGGAGGCCGCCTCGCCGACGCCGGGCCCTCGCTGTTCGTCGCCTACGCGGTCTGCGGCCTCTTCGCCTTCCTGGTCGTCCGCGCGCTCGGCGAACTCGTCCTGTACCGGCCGTCGTCGGGCGCCTTCGTCTCGTACGCCCGTGAGTTCCTCGGCGAGAAGGGCGCGTACATCGCGGGCTGGATGTACTTCCTCAACTGGGCCACCACCGGCATCGCCGACATCACCGCCGTGGCCCTCTACACGCACTACTGGGGCATGTTCTCCGACGTCCCGCAGTGGGTGATCGCGCTCATCGCGCTCGCCGTCGTCCTCACCGTGAACCTCATATCGGTGAAGATGTTCGGTGAACTGGAGTTCTGGTTCGCGATCATCAAGGTTGGCGCACTCGTCGCGTTCATGCTCATCGGTATCTTCCTCCTTGTCACTCAGCACCCCGTCGACGGTCATGCTCCCGGCCCGTCCCTGATCACCGACAACGGCGGCGTCTTCCCCAACGGCATGCTGCCGATGCTCCTGATCATCCAGGGCGTCGTCTTCGCCTACGCCTCCGTCGAACTGGTCGGCGTCGCGGCGGGCGAGACCGAGAACCCCGAGAAGATCATGCCGAAGGCCATCAACTCCATCATGTGGCGCGTCGGCATCTTCTACGTCGGCTCCGTGCTCCTCCTGTCGATGCTGCTGCCCTGGAACAAGTACACCGGGGGAGAGAGCCCCTTCGTCACCGTCCTGTCGAACATCGGCATCCCCGCAGCGGGCGGCGTCATGAACCTCGTCGTCCTCACCGCCGCCATGTCCTCGCTCAACTCCGGCCTGTACTCCACCGGTCGCATCCTGCGCTCCATGGCCATGTCCGGCTCCGCACCGAGGTTCACCGGAGTGATGAGCCGCAGCCAGGTCCCGTACGGCGGGATCCTGCTCACCAGCGGCATCTGCGTACTCGGCGTCGGCCTCAACTTCGTCGTGCCCGCCGACGCCTTCGAGATCGTGCTGAACTTCGCGGCGATCGGCATCCTCGCCACCTGGGGCATGATCATGCTCTGCCACCTGCTGTTCTGGCGCAAGACGGAGAACGGCGAGCTGTCCAGGCCGAGTTACCGCCTCCCCGGTTCGCCGTGGACCGAGGTCGTGACCATCGGCTTCCTGCTCTCCGTGCTCGTTCTGATGTACGCCGACGGGGGCGCCGGACGGACGACCGTGCTGTGTCTCCCGCTGATCGCGGCGGCTCTCGTCGCCGGCTGGTACGGAGTGCGCCGCCGGGTCGCCGGGATACGCGACGGAGCGGACGCGTGAACCAGGCAGTCAGGTACGGCAGTTCACTCGCGGCGGCTCCGGTGATCCGCGAGCCCCTGCACGCACCCGTCGCCCATCTCGTACGCGGCGGAGTCATCGAAGGCATCCACTACGGCTCGGTCGTCGTGCTGGCCGCCGACGGCCGCGTGGAGCTGCAGATCGGCGACATCGAGGCCGCCTTCTACCCGCGCTCGGCACTCAAACCCCTCCAGGCCGCGGCGATGCTGCGGGCCGGACTGCCGCTCGACGGCGAGCTGCTCTCGCTGGCCGCGGCCAGCCACTCCGGCGAGGAACGCCATCTGGCCGGCACCCGGCGGATCCTGGAGCTGGCCGGACTGCGCGAGGACCAGCTGCGCAACGTCCGGGACCTGCCCTTCGACCCGGTCGTACGCGAGGACTGGGTCCGTGAGGGACGGATGCCCTCCCGGCTCGCGCAGAACTGCTCGGGCAAACACGCCGCCATGCTGTACACCGCCAAGCTCAACGGCTGGTCGCTCGACGACTACCTCGACCCCGGGCACCCGCTCCAGCAGGCCATCGCGGAGATCGTCGAGGACCTCACCGGGCAGGCGATCGCGCGGGTGAGCGTCGACGGCTGCGGGGCGCCCCTGTTGTCGGTCTCACTGCACGGGCTCGCGCGTGCCGCTGCGCGGATCACCACCGCGGCCCCGGGCACCCCCGAGGCGATGGTGGCCGACGCCATGCGTGAACACGCCGAGATGGCCTCCGGCTCCGGGCGCGATGTCGCCGCGCTGATGCGGGCCGTGCCGGGGCTGCTCGCCAAGGACGGCTTCGAAGGTGTGCAGGTCGCGGCGCTGCCGGATGGTCGGGCTGTCGCCGTGAAGATTGCCGACGGGGCCGATCGGGCGCGGGTTCCGGTGACCGCGGCTGCGTTGGTCCGGGCCGGGGTCGACCCGGCAGCCCTTGCCGAGTTCGGCGGTGCGCCGCTGCTCGGGGGTGGCGTGGTGGTCGGTCACGTCCGCCCTGCCCGTGCGCTTGATCCGCTGCCGGCGCATGACATGTGCGCCTGAGCGCCGTGCGACGAGGGTTGTGGGGCGGGTGCGGGGCCGTTGTGGCTGGTCGCGCAGTTCCCCGCGCCCCTAGGTCCGCTGCCGCTTACCCATTCTTCTACGCCTCCCCCTTCGAAAGAGGACCGCTCAGCCATGATCACCGTCGCCGTAGCCCACCGCAGCGAACACGACCTGCTCGGAGACCGTGACGTACCCGCCGAGGCGTACTGGGGGATCCACACCCTGCGCGCCACGGAGAACTTCCCCATCACGGGTACCGCGATCTCCGCCTACCCGCACCTGATCGACGCCCTCGCCGCAGTCAAGGAGGCCGCCGCTCGCGCCAACGAGGAACTCGGCCTCCTTGAGCCCCGCAAGGCGGCCGCCATCGTCGCGGCCTGCCGGGAGATCCGGGACGGCGAACTGCACGACCAGTTCGTCGTCGACGTCATCCAGGGCGGCGCCGGCACCTCGACGAACATGAACGCCAACGAGGTGGTCGCCAACCGGGCGTTGGAGCTCCTCGGCCACGCCAAGGGCGACTACCTGCATCTGCACCCCAACGAGGACGTCAACCTCGGCCAGTCGACCAACGACGTCTACCCGACCGCGGTCAAGGTCGCCACGGTCTTCGCGGTACGCGGGCTGCTCAAGGCGATGGCCGTGCTCCAGGATGCCTTCGCCCGCAAGGCGGTCGAGTTCCGTGACGTCCTGAAGATGGGGCGTACGCAGCTCCAGGACGCGGTGCCGATGACACTGGGCCAGGAGTTCTCGTCGTACGCCGTGATGCTGGACGAGGACCGGCTCCGCCTCGCCGAGGCCGTCGAGCTGATCCACGAGATCAACCTCGGGGCCACCGCGATCGGCACCGGGCTCAACGCCCCCGCCGGATACGCGGAGTCGGCGCGCCGCCATCTCGCGGACATCACCGGGCTGCCGCTGGTCACCGCCGCCAATCTGGTCGAGGCGACCCAGGACTGCGGCGCGTTCGTCCAGATGTCGGGCGTGCTGAAGCGGATCGCGGTCAAGCTGTCCAAGAGCTGCAACGACCTGCGGCTGCTGTCCTCCGGGCCGCGCGCCGGGCTGAACGAGATCAACCTGCCGCCCGTGCAGGCCGGTTCGAGCATCATGCCAGGCAAGGTCAACCCGGTGATCCCCGAAGTCGTCAACCAGGTCGCCTTCGAGGTGATCGGCAACGACGTCACCATCACCATGGCTGCCGAGGCGGGACAGCTCCAGCTCAACGCGTTCGAGCCGATCATCCTGCACTCGCTCTCGGAGAGCATCACGCACCTGAGTGCCGCCTGCCTGACCCTCGCGGAGAGGTGCGTCGACGGGATCACCGCCAACACGGAGGTGCTCCGCGCGGCGGTCGAGAACTCCATCGGCCTGGTCACCGCGCTCAACCCGCACATCGGGTACACGGCGGCCACCGACATCGCCAAGGAGGCCCTCGCCACCGGCCGCGGAGTCGCCGAACTCGTCCTGGAGAAGGGCCTGTTGCCCGCCGAACGCCTTGAGGCACTGCTCCGGCCCGAGGTGCTCGCGGGCAGCGGCACCCCGAAGGCCACCTCGGGGACCGCCCCGCGGGCGCTCTGAGCCGATGAGCACCGGGACCGGCCGGACGGCACAATGGTGATCATGTCCCCGTCGCTGACCTTTCAGCCGGTCCTCGAACGCATCGCCACCGAGATCGCGCAGACCCCCGGCCGCGGGCGGCCCGCCGACTACATCCCGGCGCTCGCCGCCTGCGACCCGCGCCGCTTCGGCATGGCCGTCGCCGAGCTCGACGGCACGGTCTACGGCGTGGGGGACTGGCGGGTGCCCTTCTCCACCCAGTCCATCACCAAGGTGTTCACGCTCGCCCTCGACCTGACCCGCGAGGGCGACGAGCTGTGGGAGCACGTCGGCCGCGAGCCCTCCGGCAACGCCTTCAACTCCCTGGTGCAGCTGGAGTACGAGAACGGCATCCCGCGCAACCCGTTCATCAACGCGGGAGCCCTCGTCGTCACCGATCGCCTGCAGACACAGACCGGAGACGCGGCCGGGTCCCTGCTCGCCTTCCTGCGCGCCGAGAGCGGCAACCAGGACCTGACCTTCGACAAGGACGTCGCCGCCTCCGAGGCCGCGCACGGCGACCGCAACGCGGCCCTCGCCCACTTCATGGCGTCGTACGGCAATATCGACAACCCCGTGCCGGTGCTTCTGGAGCAGTACTTCCGGCAGTGCTCGATCGAGGCGTCCTGCGCCGATCTCGCGCTGGCCACCGGCTTTCTGGCCAGGCACGGCCTCCGGGCCGACGGCTCCCGGCTGCTCACCCAGACCCAGGCCAAACAGGTCAACGCGGTGATGCTCACCTGCGGCGCCTACGACGCGGCGGGCGAGTTCGCGTACCGCGTGGGGCTGCCCGGCAAGAGCGGTGTGGGCGGCGGGATCATCGCGGTCGTGCCGGGGCGGTGCACGTTGTGCGTGTGGAGTCCGGGTCTCGACCAGAGCGGGAACTCGGTGGCGGGCGTCGCGGCTCTCGACCGGTTCACGACGCTGACAGGCGTGTCCGTCTTCTGATCCGCCGTCCCGGCGGGGGCTGTCCGTGCCCGGAACCGGTCCTGGTCGCGCGGATCTCACACGGAGGTCACGCGCAGGCCGCCGTCCGGAGAGAAGTACGTCGCTTTACGGCCACTCGGCGTTGACACGCTTCTCGAGTGTTGGCCATGGCTTTTCCCGTCGATCTCCGCCGCTGTCAGGCTCTCGGTCTGGCCGGCTCCGCCTTTCTCGCTCTCGGCGGTGAGACGGCCGGAGCCCTGCCCGCGCGGGAGTTTCTCGCCCCCGAGTCCGCCGAGGCCGTACTCGGCCTGGTCGGCGTGTACTTCGGCGTCGTCCTGCTCATAGCGGCCTGGGCGCTGCTCGGCACCGTCGTACGCGGCCCCGAACCGCCGACTCCGCGGTCCCTGCTGCTCGTTCTGGCCGTCTGGGCGGCACCGCTACTGCTCGCGCCACCGCTGTTCAGCCGCGACGTGTACAGCTATCTCGCGCAGGGCGCGATGGTCGACGCGCACATCGACGTGTACGCGCACGGCCCGGCGCAGCTCGGCGGTCCGCTCGCCGACGAGGTGGCGCCGGTGTGGCAGCAGAGCACGACGCCGTACGGCCCGGTCTTCCTCGCCGTCGCCTCCGCACTGTCCGGCCTCACCCGCGGGGAGCTCCCGGCCGGACTGCTCGGCATGCGTCTGGTCGCCCTGCTGGGTGTCGGCCTGATGGCGGCGGCGCTGCCCCGGCTCGCCCGGCACAGCGGAGCCGATCCGGCCGCCGCGCTGTGGCTGGGCGCGCTCAACCCCCTCGTCCTGCTGCACCTGGTGGCCGGAGCGCACAACGACGCCATCATGCTCGGACTGCTCGGCACCGGACTGGTGGCCGCGCGCGGCCGCTGGCCGGTCGTGGGCGTCGTCCTCATCACCCTCGCGGCACTGGTCAAGGCGCCCGCCGCGCTCGGCCTGCTTGCGGTGATCGCGCTGCGCGGGCGGCGGGGGGTGGTGCGCTCCACCCTGACCACCGCCGTCGCCGCTCTCGCCACCACCGTCGTGGTGACCACCGTCACCGGCACGGGCTACGGCTGGATCGCGGCTCTGAAGACCCCCGTGTCGCCGCACAACTGGTCGCTCACCAGCCTGCTCGGCCGTGCCACCGGCACCCTACTCGAGAAACTCGGCAGCGGCCTCGCACCGCTGGCCCTGCCCGCCTGGCACACGGCCGGAATCGTGGTGACCGTACTCATCGTCCTGTTCATATGGCTGCGCCTCAGGCCGGGACCGATCTACGCACTGGGCCTGAGCCTCGCCGCCGTTGCCGTGTTCGGTCCGGCGATCCGGCCCTGGTACGCGCTGTGGGGGCTGTTCCTCATCGCCGCGGCGGCGCCCAGCGGTTCGGTGCGCCACCGGGTCGCGGCCGTGAGCGGAGTCCTCGCGCTCGCCGTGCTGCCGAGCGGGTACGCGCCGGACGCCGAACAGGTGATCCTGGCCGTCTCCGGCGGACTGCTCGCCCTCGTCGTCCTCTGGCAGGCCCATCAAGCGGCGCAGGCGCCGGTACTGGAGCGCACCGCATGAGACGCCCGCGCTCCTTTCCCGGACTTCCCCGCGTTACTCCGAGACTTCCCCGTACGGACCGGGGACGCCTGTTCCTGGTACTGGGACTCACCGCCGCAGTGACCGTGTTCACCGCCACCGTGCCGCTCCTGCGCGACTGGTTCGACCTGCGCGTCTACTACGGGACGATCGACGCCTGGGCCCACCACGACGGGCGGATCTACGACTACCTCGTGCCCGGGACGACGTACGGCTTCACCTATCCGCCGTTCGCCGCCCTCAGCATGCTGCCCATGGCGCTGGTCGGACTGCACACCGCGATCGCCATCGGACTGCTCCTCAACCTCGCCGCGCTCGCAGCCGTGGTGTGGATCCTCGTCGGGCCCGCGCTGCGCCGCTACGGCTGGTTCGGCTTCGCCTTGGCGGCCTGCCTGCTGGCCCTGTTCGAACCGGTCCGCGACACCTTCACCTTCGGCCAGGTGAACCTGCTGCTCCTGGCCCTCGTCCTGAGTGACCTGTGGCTGCTGGCCACCGGCCGGGGCCGCCGGGCGGGCGTCGGTATCGGCCTCGCCGCGGCCATCAAGCTCACCCCCGCGATCTTCATCGGCATGCTGCTGCTGGCAAGGCGCTGGCGTGCCGCCGGAGTTGCCACGGGCGTCGCCGCCGCGGCCACCGCCCTTGCGGCCTGGGTGGCGCCGGACGCCTCGCGTTTCTACTGGACCCACGCGCTGTGGGACACGGACCGCATCGGACGCCTCGGCTATGTCTCCAACCAGTCGTTGCAGGGCGTCCTGGCCCGGCTCGCCGCGCCGGGCGAACCGAGCAAGGCCCTCTGGGCGGCCACCGCCCTGGTGGTCCTGTGCGTATGGGCCTGGCGGACTTCCCGTGCGGTGGCCGCCGAGGACTGGACGGCCGCGTTCGCCCTCACCGGCCTCACCGCCTGCCTCGTCAGCCCGATCACCTGGGTGCACCACCTCGTCTGGCTGCTGCCGGCCTTCGCCGTGCTGCTGCGCAGGCGCCGGCTGCGGGTCGCGGGCATCCTGTACGCGATCCTGTGCACCAGCGTGGTGTGGCTGTGGTTCGACGACGCGTCCGGCGTCGACGGCTTCGTCGGCAGCAACGCGTATACGTGGATCACGCTCGGGCTGCTGCTGTGGCTGCCGGTCGGTCAGCCGCGCGCCGGCCGGCCGACTCTGATCCGCAGGGCCAGGGCGACGATTCCCGCGCCGAGACAGGCCGCGCCCGCGATCGCGGCAGCCGCGGGCCAGCCGGGTCCGTCGGTCGCGGGCAGCGCGACCGGCAGGGCGGCGGCGGGTCCAGCCGCCGGCACGGGACGCGTGTCGAGGAGCGACCCGACGGGCTCTACCCGCCCGGACGCCTTGAAACCCCAGTCGAGCAGCGAGCGGGCCTCCTCGTACACCGTGAACCCGCCGCCCGCCTGAGGATTCATCACGGTGACGATCAGGGTGCGCCCGCCCCGGCGCGCGGCGGCCACGAGTGTGCTGCCCGCGTTGCTGGTGGAGCCGTTCTTGACGCCGATCAGGCCCGGGTACGGCTCCACCCCGTCGGCGCCGGTCAGCAGCCGGTTGGTGTTCTCGATCTCGAAGGACCAGCCGCCCCCACCGGGGAACATGGCCTCGACGGTGGAGCAGTACCGTGCGAAGTCGGCGTTGCGCAGCCCGGCCCGCCCGAACACCGCCAGGTCGTAGGCCGACGAGACCTGCCCCGGGGTGTCGTATCCGTCGGGGGAGCGGACGTGTGTGTCGAGGGCGCCCAGGGCCCGGGCCTTGGCCTGCATCCGGGCGGCCGTGGTGCGCCAGCCGCCGTTCATCGCGGCGAGCACGTGGACGGCGTCGTTGCCGGAGTTGAGGAAGACACCGCGCCAGAGGTCCGCCACCCGGTAGGTGCGTCCCTCGGCGACGCCCACCAGGCTGCTGCCGTCGCCGATGCCCTGCAGTTCCTCCTCGGTGACGGTGTGCCGGATGCCGCCGGGCAGTACGGGGAGAACCGTGAGGGCGAAAAGGGTCTTCAGTGTGCTCGCGGGCGGCAGTTTGCGGTGCGCGTTGTGCGCGGCGAGCACTCCGCCGGTGCGGGCGTCGGCCACCAGCCACGACAGTGCGGAGACGTCCTCGGGGACCTCGGGGGCTCCGGCTCTTGGCCGTACCTGCGTCCCGGCCCGGTACAGCGGCGGCTGCGAGGCCGAGGCTCTAGGTGTCCCCGGGTCCGTGCCGGCTCGGGCGGCGGCCGCACTCGGTGCGAGGGCCAGGGCCCCGGCCACACAGACGGCGGAACAGCGGACGGCGGCGCGGGAAGAGAATCCGATGGTCATTCCGCAAACGTAGGAACGTACATGCCGTACGCCGGGGTGCCAGGCCCGAACGGCGGGATCGAGCACCCGGATGCCGCACGCGGGAGGTGCGGACGGCAGTGGTCAGGCGTGCAGCGTGGGCTGGACCTGGCGGAGGAAGGACGCGTTGTCCGGGGTGGCGCGCATCCGCTCGATGAGGGTTTCCAGGCCGGTCTGTCCGTCCCGTGTCTGCAGGGCGCGGCGCAGTCCTCGCATGGTGTTCAACTCGGTGGCGGGCACGAGGAGTTCCTCGCGACGGGTGCCGGACGGCGTGATGTCGACGGCCGGGAACACCCGCCTGGAGGACAGGGTGCGGTCGAGGCGGAGCTCCATGTTGCCGGTGCTCTTGAGCTCCTCGAAGAAGTAGTCGTCGGCACGGGAGCCGGTCTCCACCAGGGCGGTGGCGAGGATGGTCAGCGAGCCGCCCTCCTCGGCAAGGCGTGCGGCACCGAAGAACCGCTTGGGGCCGTGCACCGCGGCCGCGTCGACGCCGCCGCTCAGGGTGCGGCCACCGGAGGAGGCCGCGTTGTTGTGCGCCCGGCACAGCCGGGTGAGCGAGTCCATCAGGATGACGACGTCCTCGCCCTGCTCGACGAGCCGCTTGGCGCGCTCGATGACGAGTTCGGCGAGTGCGATGTGCTGCTTGGGCGCCTGGTCGAAGGTCGAGGCGAAGACCTCGCCCCGGACCGAGCGCCGCATGTCGGTCACTTCTTCGGGCCGCTCGTCGAGCAGCAGCACCATCAGGTGGACTTCGGGGTGGTTGCCCGCGACGGCCGCGGCGATCTGCTGGAGCAGCACCGTCTTGCCGGTCTTGGGCGGGGCGACGATCAGGCCGCGCTGGCCCTTGCCGACCGGTGACACCAGGTCGACGAGGCGTCCGGCGACACCGCTCGCGGGGTGCTCCAGGCGGAGCCGGTCGCGAGGGTGCAGCGGGGTGAGGTCACGGAAGTGCGGGCGGTGGCGCAGCTCTTCGGGCGTACGCCCGTTGATGCGCTCCACCTCGGCGAGGGCGCGGGGCCCGCCGCGTACGCCTTCGACGGTGTCGCCCTTGCGCAGGCCGTAACGGCGGATCAGCGCGGCGGAGACCTGGACGTCGGTCGGCGTGGGGAGGCAGCTCGCGGCGGCGCGCAGGTACCCCTGCCCGTTGTGCGCGATGTCGAGGACACCGGTGGCCTGGGCCGGGAGCTGCTGCTGTCGTACTGGAGGGTGTTCGAGTGTGGTGGTCATGATGGGTGGTCCTTTCAAGGACGGGTTCATGAGGTCATGAGGAAGGGAGGGGGGTGTGCCGGGGGAGGCGGCGTGCTCACGCATCCGTGCGGCGGGGAGACATCACAGCGCGTACGGCGGACGGCAGGAACTGCCTGTGGCCGTGCTCAAGAAGTGATGTGCTGGAAAGCTGTTCCGCCGGTCGGAAGTCGACGGGCGTGTCAGCGGGAAGAGATGAGATAAACACCGGCGCCCGAGACGGGGCGTACACAAGTGCTGATCGCACTGTAGCACCCCATGGCCGGGATCGGCTGTGATGTGTGTCTCAGTGGCCCGCGAGCAGGCCGTACAGCAGCGGGATGCGGGGCTCGGTCTCCGGCAGCCGCCACCAGCCGGACGGGGTACGGGTCATCTGCGGCCACCGGGGCCAGGGCAGCTCGTCGCTCTCCCGCAGCCGCCGGATGCGCAGGCCCGCCCCGATCAGCGCGTTGATGACGTCGTCCAGCCCGTGCATCCACTCGTAGCTGTCGGTCGCGCCGCGCACGGCCGGACCGTCCGTGTAGGTGTACGTCGCGTCCCGGTGGACGGCGTCCCTGCCGCCCAAGTAGTCGTGCCGCAAACGCAGTTCACCACCCTCGTCCGGCGCCGGCTTGGGGCCCAGCGAGTTGAGCAGGGGATGGAACTCGGCGATGTACAACCGCCCCTCGGGGCGCAGGAGTTGGGCGATGGCGGTGGCCCAGCGGTCCAGGTCGGGCAGGTAGCACAGGGCGCCCTTGCCGGTGTACACGACGTCGAACCGCCGACCGCCCAGAGCTTCGACGGCGTCGTACACATTGGCCCGTACGTACGCGACGTCGGCGCCCGCCCGTGCCGCGATGTCGGTAGCGGCCGCCACCGAGGCCTCGGAGATGTCGAGGCCGACGGCGCGGGCGCCGCGCTCGGCGAAGGCGATCGTCTCGGTGCCGAGGTGGCATTGGAGGTGGAGCACGTCGCGGCCGGCGAGTTCGCCGAGGTCCTCCCACTCGAAGGCGGCGAACCAGCGGGCCGGGTCGAGTTTCTCGTGCAGCCCGTAGAACCGACTGGCGAGGTGAACGGGGGTACGCGCGTCCCAGTTGGCCTGGTTGGCCCGCATCATCCGCTCGTGCTCGTGCTCGTGCTCGCGTCCGTTCCGGTGCCCGCCGTCCATCTCGGTCATGGGGACATCCAATCGTGCGCGGCCGGGGAGCGGCGGGAAGAACTCCGGATCGGCGCGAGTTGGTGGGTGTCGAGTCGCCGACCACGAGAGAGGGTCCTCGCATGCGCGCACTGATCGTTGATCCCACGGCACTCGGAAGGCTGCGCCTGGGCGACGCCCCTGATCCCGTACCCGGGCCAGGGCAGGTCCTGGTCGAGGTCCGGCACACGTCCCTGAACGCGGCCGAGCTCTTCTTCGCGGAGCGGGCCGCGCCCGGCGAGGTCATCGGCTTCGACGCGGCAGGGGTCGTCGTGACGGCCTCCGCGGACGGCACCGGCCCTGCCGTCGGCAGCCGGGTGGTGGGATTCGCGGAAGGCGGCGGGTTCGGCGCGCTGCGGGCCATGGATGTGGCGGACGTGGCAGTGGTGCCCGACGGTGTCGAGCTCGGCGCGGCGGCCACGCTGCCGGTCGCCGCGGGCACGGCTCTGCGGGCCCTGGAACAGGCGGGGTCGCTGCTCGGCCGCAGGGTGCTGGTGACCGGCGCGTCAGGTGGCGTCGGGGGCTTCGCGGTGCAGCTCGCGGCGCTCGGCGGCGCGTACGTCATCGGAGTGGCCGGTTCCGAGGAGAGCGCCCGTGGTCTCGCCGAGCTCGGGGCGGACGAGGTGGCGATCGGGCTCAGCGGGGTGACCCTCCCGGTCGACGTGGTGGTGGACACGGTAGGCGGAGATCAACTGGTCGCCGCCTACGGCCTGCTCGCCCCCGGTGGCAGCCTCCAGAGCGTCGGCTGGGCCGCCGGACACGAAGCCTCACTCCCCGTGGGCTCCACACTGGGCAGCCCCACCCCCAAGACGATCGTCTCCGTCTACAACGGCGCCGGACTCACCGACCGCCGGGCGCAGTTGGACCGGCTGCTCGCCCTGGTCGCGGCGGGGAGGCTGCGCGTGCAGGTCGGCTGGCGCGGGCCGTGGGACAAGATCGCGGACGCGGTGGAGGCACTGGGGAACCGGCGGTTGCGGGGGAAGGCGGTGCTGGACGTCGGGTGACGCCCTCACCGACATGTCCGACGCCCGTAGCCCGCTCAACAGCCCTTCGAGGGCGCCGGGTTGACCGTACGGCCCGAGAGGGCCCGCTGACGGCCGGCCAAGGCGCGATCGTCCTTCCCGGTTACCCGGCCGCCGGGCGCGACGCGGCCGGAATCGACCGCCCGGGAACCTCCCCTGGCTGACGCCGCGCATACCAGCCATACGACACCGCGATGGCCCTGAGCCGACCCTTTTCTTGTTCTGGTCAAAGGCCGTACCTACGCTTCCAGCACCGCACACCGGCGGCACTGGACAAGGGACATGGCAATCATGGGTCGACTGGCCGGGAAAATCGCTTTCATCAGCGGCACGGGGGCTGGAATGGGGCGGGCCGCGGCTCAGATATTCGCCGACGAAGGCGCCACCGTATTCGGTTGCGACATCGACTCCGACGCCGCTGCCGAAACGGTCGAACTCGTCGAGAAGGCCGGCGGAGTCATGAAATCCCTAGCCCCCGTGGACCTGTCCACCGAAGCGGGCGCCCGGGAGTGGATCGGCGCGGGCATCGCGGCCTTCGGCGGGATCGACATCCTCTACAACAACGCCTCCGCCCTGCGGAACGGGCCGTTCGAGACCATGCCCGCCGAGGACTGGTACTTCACCATCAGGAACGAGCTCGACATCCCGTACTTCTGTACGCAGGCGGCCTGGCCGCACCTGATCGCCCGCGGCGGCGGAGCCGTCCTCAACGTCGCCTCGGTGGCCGCGGTGCGGGGCGCGCCGTTCATGCCGATGGTGCCGCACGGCGCCGCCAAGGGTGGGGTGCTGGCGATGAGCAAGCACCTGTGCGCGGCAGGCGCCCCGCACCGCATCCGCGTCAACACGATCTCGCCCGGCATGACCCGTACGTCCGCGACCGCGCCCTTCCTCGACGATCCCGACGGGCCGAAGGCGCAGTTGGAGGCGCGGATCCCGGTCGGGCGGGTGGGGCAGCCCGAGGACATCGCGCGGGCCGCGGCCTTCCTCTGCTCCGAGGAGGCCGCGTTCGTCAACGGCGCGAACCTCATGGTCGACGGCGGCGACAGCGCGATGGCGGGCTGAGCGCCCGTGACCACACGACTCGACCACGTGGGCGTCAACGTACGCGACCTGCCTGCCCAAACCGCCTGGTACCAGAAGGCGTTCGGCCTGAAGACCGTCTTCGAGTTCACCCTCGAAGGGCCCGGGCTGAGCGCCGTGGTCCTGGAGCATCCGCACGGCTGGCGCCTCGAACTGCTCGCCAGGCCCGGCTCCACGCCCGGGCTGCGCGCGCCCGACCCGCTGACCGCCGCCCTCACCGAGGGATACGGGCACTTCGCGGTCACCACCCCTGAACTCGACCCCGTCCACGCGGCCCTGGTGGCCCACGGAGCGGGTGAGGCCATGGAGCCGGGGCCGTCCCCCGAACCCGGTATTCGCATGGCCTGGGTCACCGACCCCGAGGGAAATCTCATCGAACTCATAGAGAAAAACGTCGAGCACGACCATCTGAAGAACGCAGAGTGAGGGCACGTACGATGACGGATTCGATCTCCTTGAACTCCCTGAAAAGACTGGACAGAGGGACACTCATAGCCTGCTGTCTCGCAGTGGCCGCGGCGCAGTTGTGTATTACCGTTCCCTCTCCCATCAACGGGGAAATTCAGGCCGCTTTCGGGGCCTCGGGTTCCCAGGTGGCCTGGGTGACCTCCGCCTTCATTCTGCCCACCGCGATTCTCGAGCTGAATTTCGGTGTACTGGGAGACCTGTTCGGCCGCAAGCGCCTGCTGGTGCTCGGCGGGCTGGTCCTCGCGCTCGGTGAACTCCTCAACGCCACCGCGCAGAACATCACCATGATGTGGACGGGCCAGGCTCTCGCGGGTGTCGGTGCCGCCGCGCTCTTCCCCAGCTCCCTCGCCGTCATCGCGGCCGCCACTCCCGACGGGAAGGACCGTGCGAAGGCGGTCTCCACCTGGGCGCTCAGCATCTCGCTCGCCTCCGCCGTGGGCCCTCTGTCCTCCGGGATTCTCGCCACGGTCGCCGACTTCCGCTGGGCGTTCGTGCCACCGGTCGTCCTCGGTCTGGTGGTCGCGGTCGCGTGCTGGAAGCTGGTCACCGACTCCAAGGCCCCCGAGGGCCGCAGCCTGGACTGGCCTGGGCAGATCACCATCGCCGTCGGTCTCACCGCTCTGCTCTGGGGCATCATCGAGGGCGGCGAGCGCGGCTGGAGCAGCCCGGCGATCGTCGGCTCGCTGGCCCTCGCGGCCGTGGCCCTCGTCGGATTCATCGTCGCGGAGACCCGCGCCGCCTCACCCATGTTCAACCTGGACCTGCTGAAGATCCCGTCGTTCGCCGCTGCCGCCGTCGTCGCGCTCGCCGGCATGTTCGGCTTCATCGGCACCGCGTACTGCGTCTCGATCCGGCTCGGCGCGGTGATGCACCTGAGCGCGCTGCGGGCGAGCATGCCGTTCGTGATCCTCCAGCTGATCCCGCTGCTCCTTGCGCCGGTGCTCAGCAAGATGCTCACCCGCGTCGACGCCCGCTGGCTCCTGATGGGCGGCCTGCTGCCGATGGCCGCAGGACAGTTCTGGATCGCCGCGCTCCCCATCACCACGACCTCCCTCGCCGCCTTCATCGGCCCGGTGCTGCTGCTCGGCATCGGCTTCATCTGCGTCGTGTCCTCGCTGACCTCGGCCGCAGTGAACGCCGTACCGATCCACATGACCGGGATGGCCAGCGGCGCCACCAGCCTGGTGCGCGAGTTCGGCCAGGGCCTCGGCCCGGCCGTGATCAGCACCATCGCGATGAGCGCCGCGTCCTCGGCCCTTGTGGGCAAGCTCAGCGGGGCGGACGCGGGCATGGAGGCGGCGGCCGGTCCCCTCGCCGTGGTGAACGCGGGCAGCGACAGCGCCAGGGCGGCGGCCCAGACCGCGCTCGGCCACGGCATGGCCATCGGCGTGGTGATCTGCGGCTGTGCCTCACTGCTCGGTGCGCTGGTCACCCTGCTGCTGGTGCGGAAGAACACCGCACGCTCGACGGTCGGCGTCACAGGTGAGACGGCGGAGGCGGCGGCCGTCTAGTACATAGGCATACGAGGAGGGAGCCGGGGCCGAACGCCCCGGCTCCCTCGTGTGTCCGTCCATGCGCAAGAGAACCTGGAAGGGTGTCGATTCGGCGCCTGCCCGTTCGTCGGTGGGGTGTGGAAGCTCAAGAGCACCAGGAGGAACCATGAAGTACATGCTGCTGGTCTGCGGTGACGACACCGTCGACGCCTCCGGCATGGCGCCCGTCGAACCCTGGGTCGAGGAACTGGGCGCCGAGCGCGGCGTACGGCTGCACGGCCACCGGTTGCGGCTCCCCGCCGACGCGGTCACCGTCCGCGTACGCGACGGCGAAGTGCTACGCACCGACGGGCCGTTCGCGGAGACCAAGGAGTACATCGCCGGGTACGACATCCTCGACTGCGACACCCTGGAGGAGGCCGTCGAGGCCGCTGCCAAGCACCCCGTGGCGACCATCGGCGCCATGGAGGTGCGCGCGTTCTGGGACGACGAGGACGCCGAGGCGGAGATCCGCCGGATCGACGCGGAACTCACCGCGGCCGGCCGGGAGCGGGACTTCGACCGGGCGATGGCCTGTTACGCGCCCGATGTTGAGGTCTTCCACCCCGTGAGCGGCCTGGAGCAGAGCGGGATCGAGGCGCTCCGCAAGGCGGAGGAGCTGTGGTTCTCGACGCTGACCGGACCCGTGGAGCGCGAGGTGCTCGACTTCCGCGTCCGGGTCGACGAGAGCGTCGCGTTCAGCCACGCGCTCGTGCGGATGCGCGCCACGCTCGTCACCGGTGAGCCCCTGGACGCAACGGCGCGGGTGACCACCGGTTACCGCGCCGCCGGCGACCGCTGGCAGATCGTCCACCAGCACACCTCGGTTCCGTTCGACGCCGGAATCACGGAGGCCCGGTCATGAAGTACGCGCTGTTCATCTGCACCCCCGTCGGCGGCGAGGAGCTCAGCCCCCAGGAGATCGCCGACGACCCCCGCTTCCTCTCGTACATCGAGGAGGTGCGCGGCCGCGACATCGTGAAGGGCGGCGCACGGCTGCGGCCGGCCACCGACGCCACCACCGTCCGCGTACAGGGTGACGAAGTGCTGCTCAGCGATGGGCCGTTCGTGGAGTCCAAGGAGTACGTCGCGGGCATCGACATCATCGAGGTCGCCGACCTCGACGAGGCCATCTCGCTCGCCTCGCGGCACCCCGCCGCGCTGGGCGGCGGCTCGGTCGAAGTGCGTCCGGTCTGGGAGTGAGCCGCCGGTGAACGACGTCGAGGAGGCGGTTGCCGCCGCCTTCCGGGAGGAGTGGGGCCAGGTCGTCGCCACCCTGATCCGGGTGACCGGCGACTGGGACCTCGCCGAGGAGTGCGCGCAGGACGCCTTCGCACGGGCCCTGGACCGGTGGCGGCGCGACGGCGTGCCGAGCCGCCCCGGCGCCTGGCTGACCACGACGGCCCGCAACCGCGCCCTGGACGTGCTGCGCAGGGAGGCGGCGGGCGCGGCGAAGCTGCGGGAGGCGGCTGTGCTGGCACGGGACGAGGGGCCGTACGACCAGGACGGCTCGGACGACGAGAGTGAAGTGGGGGACGACCGGCTGCGGCTGATCTTCACCTGCTGCCACCCGGCGCTCCCGATCGAGGCGAGGGTGGCGCTGACGCTGCGTACCCTCGCGGGGCTGACCACACCCGAGATCGCCCGCGCCTTCCTCGTCCCCGAGGCGACGATGGCGCAGCGCCTGGTCCGCGCCAAGCGGAAGATCCGCAACGCGGGCATCCCCTACCGCGTACCGCCCGCGCATCTGCTGCCCGAACGCACGACGGGCGTCCTCGGCGTGGTCTACCTGCTTTTCAACGAGGGGTACGCCGCCACGTCCGGGGCCGATCTGCTGCGCACGAACCTGTGCGCGGAGGCCCTCCGGCTCGCCCGCGTCCTCGCCCGCCTGATGCCCGACGAACCCGAAGTGCTCGGTCTGCTCGCGCTGTTGCTGCTGCACGACGCCCGGCGCGGCACACGGGTCGACGCGACGGGCGAGCTGGTGACGCTGGAGGACCAGGACCGTACGGGCTGGGACAGGGCCGCGGCCGACGAGGGCGCCGCCCTGCTGGAGACGGCCCTGCGGCGCGGACGTCCGGGGCCGTACCAGATCCAGGCGGCCATCGCGGCCTGCCACACCACCGCCGCCACGGCCGAGGAGACGGACTGGGCCGACATCGCGGCGCTGTACGGGGAGTTGGCCCGCTTCGTGCCCTCCGCCGTGGTGCGGCTGAACCGCGCGGTGGCCGTCGGTATGGCGGAGGGGCCGGAGGCGGGCCTGGCGCTGGTGGCGGAGTTGGAGGGGGAGGGCGAGCTGGACGGCTATCACCTGCTGCCGGCCACCCGTGCGGATCTGCTGCGCCGCGGCGGGCGTACGGCGGAGGCGGCCCAGGCGTACGGCAGGGCCTTGGAGTTGGTGGAGAACGAGGCGGAGCGGCGGTTCCTGGAGAGGCGGCTCGCGGAGTGTCGATCGGCTTAGGGCGTGTTCGTCGGTGGGGTGCAAGGACCCGACGACACAGGAGGCCCGATGTCCGCCACCGTCCCAACCCCGCGTGTCAGGAAGGTGTTCGCCCTGCTCCGGCGCCGGCCTCCGGGGCGGGATGCGCCGTTCGACGGCAGGACACCCGACCGTGAGCCGGGCGGGCCCGACGTCTGGCTCGCCGGTCTCCGGCTGGGCGGTTGAGCGCCACGCTCCGGATTTGGATCGGTCGCCCCGTCGTGGGGCGGCCGATCCGAGGGATGAAGCAGGTCAGGCCTTGACCTCGGATGCCTCGGGAGTGGAGTCCGACGTGGCGGTGGGCTCCAGCTCCGCGGCCGCCGCCCGGACGGGAATGAAGAAGGCGAGGATCGCCGCCCCGAGGCCCACACCGCAGCCGATTAGCATGGCGACGCGGAAACCGTCCTCGGACGGCAGGGCGTAGCCGCCGAAGTCCGTGGTCATCTGCGCGAGGACGACAGCGATCACGGCGGCCGACACGGAGCTGCCGATCGAGCGCATCAGGGTGTTGAAGCTGTTGGCCGAGGCGGTCTCCGACTGGGGCACCGCGCTCATGATGAGGGCGGGCATCGCGCCGTAGGCGAAGCCGACGCCGGTGTTGCAGACGATGGTCACGACCAGCAGGCCCCAGGTGGAACCGGTGCTCATCAGCGGCAGGGAGATGCCGTAGCCCACGGCGATGATGAGGCTTCCGACGGACAGGGTGACCTTGGGGCCCTTGGCGGCGGACAACTTGGCGCCGATCGGCGACATCACCATCATCATCAGGCCCGCCGGGGCCATCCACAGGCCCATGGCCAGCATCGACTGGCCCAGGCCGTACCCGGTGGCCTCGGGCAGCTGGAGCAGCTGAGGCACCACCAGCGACTGGGCGTACATCGCGAACCCGACCAGGATCGAGGCCGCGTTCGTCATCAGCACCTGCGGACGGGCGGTCACCCGCAGGTCGACCAGCGGCTCGCCGGTGCGCAGCTCCCACCGGCCCCAGGCCAGCAGCAGGACGATCGCGGAGCCGAGCAGTCCGAGTGTGGTGCCGCTTCCCCAGCCCCAGTCGGCGCCCTTGGAGACACCGAGGAGCAGGCAGACCAGCACGGCGCCGAGGCCGATTGCGCCGAGCCCGTCGAAGCTGCCCGAGGAGGAGTTCTCGCGGCCCGCGGGCACGAAGAACGCGATCAGGGTGCCGACCGCGAGAGCCAGCGCGGCGACGACCCAGAACAGCACGCGCCAGCTGGCGTTCTCGGCGATGGCCGCGGAGAACGGCAGGCCGAGTGCGCCGCCCACACCCATGGACGCGCTCATGATCGCGATGGACGAGCCGAGCTTCTCCGCCGGCACCACGTCACGCAGCAGGCTGATGCCCAGGGGCACCACGCCCATGCCCAGGCCCTGGAGACCGCGCCCGGCGATCATCGGGACCACCGAGGAGGACAAGGCGCAGACCACCGAGCCCAGGATGAGCGGGACCAGGGAGGCGAGCAGCATGCGCCGCTTGCCGTACATGTCGCCGAGGCGTCCGGCGACGGGAGTCGCCACCGCAGCCGCCAGCAAGGTGGCGGTGATCACCCAGGAAGCGTTCGAGGGGGAGGTGTCGAACATGGTCGGCAGCTCCCCGATGAGCGGCACGACCAGGGTCTGCGTCAGCGCGGCCACGATGCCCGCGAAGGCGAGGATGCCGACAACACCGCCGGAGCGGGGTGTGGGCTTGGAACTGTCCACGGGGGTACTCCCTGTTGCTCTTCCGGATCATGGCGAGATGCATCATGCAAGCCATATGCATCGTGCACGTCGCATGCATCATACACATCGTGCCTGGTATAACTGTCGGGGGAGGTGGCTTCCCTGCGGGGAAGCGAGCCAGGAGCCGAAGGAAGCGTCGCGTGGACAAGCCCCTTGACCTGATCGAGTTCGAGACCATGCTGCTCGGGCGGTACATGGCCCTGCTCACCCCGCGCGCACGGGGTATGGAGGGGCGCCTCGACCGGAGTGCCTATCTCTTGCTCAGCCGTATCCAGGTCGAGGGTCCGATGTCCATCGGCCAGCTCAGCGCGGCCTTCGGCCTGGACACCTCCACCCTCAACCGGCAGACCGCCGCCATGCTGCGGAACGGGGTCGTCGAGCGCATGCCCGACCCCGAGGGGGGCATGGCCCGCAAGTTCGCCATCACCACTGAGGGCGAGCGCCGTCTGGCCGCCGACCGGGCGGAGAACATCAGCGGTCTGGAGAAGGTCATGGTCGAGTGGTCGGCGGAGGAGGTGGCCGAGTTCGCCGGTTATCTCAGCCGGCTGAACAGCGATGTCGAGCGTCTCGACGGGCGTCCCTGGCCGCGCGACTGAAGCCCGGGCGGCACCGTATCGGCGCGCTGGGTGGACCGCCGCCCCTCGTCGTCACCGCGCGTCGAGCGCGTTCGTGATCGCCTTCACCCCGCCGTGCGCCGAGTAGCCGCCGTCCACGGTGATCTCCGCGCCGTTCACGTACGAGGACTCGTCGGAGAGCAGATAGACGACCAGCGGCGCCACCTCGTCGCAGGTGCCCGGGCGGCCCTGCGGAGTCATCGACAGGTGCGCCCGCGTGAACACCGGGTTGGCCGTCGCCATCAGCGGGGTCTCGATATAGCCGGGGTGGATCACGTTCGTACGGATGCCGCGCGGGGCCAGCTCCAGGGCGGCCACCTTCGACAGTCCTCGGAGCGCCCACTTGCTGGCCGTGTACGCGACCGCGTGATGGGCGGTGAGACCCGCGACCGAACCTACGTTGACGATGGAGGAGCCCTCGCCCATGAGCGGGGCGAGGGCCTGGATGCCGAGCATCGGTCCGGTGGTGTTCACGGCGAACGCCCGCTCCCAGTCGGCGAGTTCGACCGATCCGAGGCGGGCGCGCATGGGGATCCCGGCGTTGTTGACGAGTCCGTGCACGGCCGGAAGGGACGAGGCCAGGGCTGACCAGTCGTCCGGGGACGACACGTCCAGGTGCTCGTAGCGCACGTCCAGGCCGTCGGCGCGCAGGGACGCGGCCAGCTTCTCGCCCAGGTCGTCGAGTACGTCCGTCGCGAGAACCGTGGCGCCCTCGCGGGCCGCGGCGGCCACCTCGGCGGCACCCTGGCCCTGCGCGGCTCCCGTGATGACGACGGTGCGGCCCGCCAGACGTGCACGGCTCACGGCTTCCTCCAAGGGGGTTGCGGGCCACCGGAAAGGTGGGCGCTCCCGCTCCACGCTAGGAAGCCGGGGCCAGCTCCGGAAACGCGCGTTCCTCATGGCTGGCATCCACGTCGGCGATCTCGACCGCCTCCGGCCGCCCGGGCTCGTCCAGCGCCGCCCCCACCTTCCGCAGCGTCTCGCGGAGCCACCGGTGCGCCGGGTCCGAGTGCCGGTTGTGGTGCCAGTACATGGCCTCCACCAGGGGTACGTCGGGGAAGGGCGCCGGCACGGTGACACAGCGGGCGAACCCCTCGTACCGTCGCGCGAGCCGTTCCGGCACCATCGCGACCAGGTCGGTGCCGCCGACCAGGAACGGCAGCACGCTGAAGCCTGGCGCGCTGACCTGTACCCGCGGGGTGATCCCGAGGGTCTCCAACTGGCGGTCGGCGGGGGTGAGGCTCTTGCCGAAGGCCGAGGCGGCGTGCGGGAGTTCGGCGAGGTCGCGCAGCGTGAGCCGCCCGTCGACCAGGCGCGGGTTGTCGGGGTCGACGATGCACACGAACCGGTCGTGCATCACCGCCTCGCTGATCCCGGGCAGCCGGTAGCCGAGCGGCACCACCATCAGGTCGTGGCAGCGCAGATGCGTCTCGCTCTCGGGCTGCCCGTGCACCAGCGGATGGAAGTCGATGCGGACGCCGGGTGCCTCACGAGCGATGACCCGGAGCAGCGGCTCCATGAACACCGTCATCACGTAGTCCGACATCACGACCGAGAAGCGCTGCCGACTGCGCTCCGGGTCGAAGCTGCGCGTGAGCGACATCGCCTCCTCGGCCTTGTACAGGGAGGCCTGGACGACGGGAAGCAGCCGCTCCGCGAGCGGCGTGAGCTCGTACTCCCGGCCCACCCGCACCAGCAGCTCGTCGTTGAAATGCCGCCGCAGCCGGGCGAGCGAGCCGCTCATCGCGGACTGGCTGGTGGAGAGCCGGACCCCGGCGTGCGTGACGTTCTTCTCCTCCAGGAGGGCTTCCAGCGCCACCAGAAGATTCAGGTCGATTGCTCCGAGACCCATGCGTGTTTCCTTCCGGCCGCGTCGTTGAAGCTCGGTGAAACCGGAGCGTAACGACCGGTTTCCCGTCGAGGAAGGGGCCGGGAGGGAACTCACAGGGATCCGATAGCAGCCATCGGATCCCTGAATGTGTGCAGGTCGTAAGGGGTAGGGGGAGCGCTACGGCCGGGGCGTCCGGCCCCGTTTGCGGGCTCGCGGCAGATACACGTCCGTGCGCCCGGGCACGATCCGGTTGGACAGGCCCCCGAGGCGCTCCACGGTGAGCGTCACCTCGTCGCCGGGCTTCAGCGGCGGGGGCGTGCGTTCCCCGACGCGGCCCCAGAACTCGGCGAGCGCGCCCCAGCCGCAGGTGCCCGAGCCGAGGATGTCGCCGGGGCGCACCCAGGCGTCGCGGGAGGCGTACGCCGCCATCTCCCCGAAGGTCCAGGACACGTTCGCCAGGGTGTCTCGGCCGATCAGCTCGCCGTTGAGCGTGACGGTCATCTCCAGGTCGAGGAAGCCGTCAGGATCGAGCCGGTCCGCCACCTCGTCCGCGGTGACCAGGTACGGGCCGAGGGTGTTGGCGAAGTCCTTGCCCTTGGAGAAGCCGAGGCCGAGGTTCTTCTCCGGCTTCTGCAGATCGCGCGCGGACCAGTCGTTGAACACGAGGTAGCCGACGATGTGCTCATGGGCCTCCTCGGGCGTGAGATCCCGGCCGCCGCGACCGATGACCGCGCCGACCTCCAGCTCGAAGTCGAGGACCGAACACCCCGCGGGAATCGGCACGTTGTCGTGCGCGCCGTACGCCGCGTGCGGATTGGTGAAGTAGAAGTTCGGTGCCCTGTACCACTCCTCGGGCACCTGCTCCAGACCGTCCAGCGACTTGGCCACGCCCTCGATGTGCGCCTCGAAACCGACGAAGTCCCGGATGGACGGGGGCTTCAGCGGAGGCAGCAGCCGTACCTGATCAACGGTCAAGTCGCTGTCCGTGGCAAGGGCTTCGGCCCCCGCGTCGTGCAATTCCTGCCGCTCGATGAGCGCGAGGACGGTGGTGCCGGGCGGCAGCGGATGAATGATCCCGGCGCGGACGACGCCGGCGCGCTCCACGCCCTCGTGTTCATATGTCGCGAACCGCATGCTGCTCCCAGTGGTTGGTGTTGGTGACGGTGCCCGCGCTCAGATAGCCGGCGAAGAGTCCCTTGGGGTCGCGCACGGCTCGTATCTCCTGGAGCCGCCGCCATTGCGCGTCGCCCATGAACTTCAGCTGCCGCACGGTGAAGTCGGAGTCCCCGAGGTACTGGCCCGCGGTGATCGGCCGCATCAGCGCCATCGCGTCGTCGAGCCATGCCCGCAGCTCGGCGTCCCGCTCGGGGTCGTTGTGGATGACGTACGTTGCGCAATAGATCTCCGACTGCAAGGAGAAGGCCATGTCGGGGAGTTGGCGCAGCGGGGACATCGAGAACCAGATGGTGAAGGTCTGGGGGGTGGGCTGCTCGGTGAACGCCTTGCGGATCGCCGGGACCACCTTGGCGGCGGGCCCGGTCAGCCAGGCGTTGTCGACGAGATGGCGGTGACCCTCGGGGTTGGCGAGGCGCTGGTTCCGGATCTGTTCGGCGAGCGTGGTCGGCTGGGCCTCGACGCGGAACAGCGCCCGGTCCGCGTACGGATTGGCGTGCAACGGGGCCAGCGCCTCGGCGGCCTGTTCGGGCGTGTCGGTCATCGAGACGCCCGTGACCAGCAGCACCGGTCCCTCGTGACCTGGTGGAGTCTGCGTGAGCGCGACGATCTCGACCAGGTCGGAGACCGTCTGGTGCATGCCGTGCAGCCAGGTCATGACCTCGTCGAAGAGGCCGAGCGGGTAGGCGTGCACGGTGTGCGCCAGGTGCCTCGGCAACGGGCGGGTGCGCAGGTGGAAGCGGGTGACCACCCCGAAGAAGCCAGGCCCCGCACCGCGCGCCGCCCAGAACAGGTCGCTGTGCCGCGTCTCGTCCGCGCGCAGCAGCTCGCCCTCGGCGGTGACGACGTCGATCGCGACGATGCTCTCCGCCGCCCAGCCCCAGCCGCGCGCGTTCCAGCCCTGCCCGCCCTGCAGCAGGAAGCCGCCGATGCCGACGGACGGACAGTGCCCGCCGTTGAAGAACCGCCCGAACTCACCGAGATACGGGTTGAGTTCGTCGCCGCCCCGAACGCTGGGCGTCGCTGTCACGATCCCGGTCGTCTCGTCGTACGACAGCTCCCGAAAGCCCCCGAGGTCGATCAGCAGCGCCTCGTCACGCACCGACCAGGCGGCCCAGCTGTGCCCTCCGGAGCGTACGGCGACCTGCCAGCCGCGCTCGACGGCGAGCCGTACTCCTTCGACGATGTCCTGCTCGCAGACCGCCTTCAGTACGGCCGCCGGTGAACGGTCCGACGGGCGACGGGCGTTGAAGACCGGCCCGAAGCACGCCTCCTCGAAGTCCTCGTCACCGGGGAAGTGGAGCGTGCCGGAGAACCTGTCGGTGTTCATCGGGGCACTCACTTGACCGCGATCGGATTGACGGGCGCGCCGACCGCGCCGGTCACCGGAAGAGGCGCCGCGACCAGCAGGAATTCATGGACGCCGTCCGCCGCGCAGTCCTCGGCCAGCTCCTCCAGGTCCCACATCTCACCCAGCGGGAGACCCATGTTGGGGATCGCGATCTGGTGCAGCGGAGACATCGCGGGCTGGGGGAACTCGTACGGGCGTACCTCAAGTCCCCAGGTGTCGGAGGCGATCGCTGCGATCTCCGTGCGATGCAGCCAGCCGAGTGTGGTGAAGGAGAGGCCCGGGGCGTCCCCGGCGGCGTACCCGCCCCACTCGCCGAGCCGCCGTACCCTGCCCAACTGCCCGGTGCGGATGAGCACCAGGTCTCCGCGGCGTACGGAGGAGGTGGCGCCCTGGGCCTCGATCGTGGCGCGCAGATGTTCCTCCAGGATCGCGAATCCGTCCGGGAGTTCGCCGTGTTCGTCGCCGACCGCGCGGCCCACGTCGAGCAGGACACCGCGGCCGGTGAAGGCGTTCCTCATGTGCTCGATGCCGGTGACCGAGTCGCCGTCGCCGTTGACGATGGTGCACGGACGGCCGTTCCACGCCTGCTTGTTGTCGTAGATGTGGCCAAGCCCGTCCCACTGCGTTGAGGCCTGGAGCGGCATCACGACATGGTCGTCGGCGCCGCCGAAGCCGTGCGGGAACCCCTGCGTCCCGGCGGCCGCGTCGGAGCCGGTGTCCTTCATATAGTGGACGGGGTTGATACGGCCGCGGAAGCCGCGCTGCGGGCCGTCCTCGTTGAACTCCTGGGCGAGCGAGAAGGACCGGCCGCGGCGGACCAGGCCCGCGGCGTGGGCGCGCATCGCGTCGTCGATGTGGTTGAGCGTGCCCAGCACGTCGTCCTCGCCCCAGCGGCCCCAATTGCGGTACGCGGAGCGGGCCTTGGCGAGCTCTTCCTCGATGGGACCGAGGCTCATCGGATACGTCCTTTCAGGAGCAGGTCGAGGGCGTTGCCCCCGGCGACGGCGGCACGGTCGGCCGGTGACAGGTCGGCGGCGTCCAGCCGTGCCACCGGATCGTCGACCCCCATGTCGAACGGGAAGTCCGTGCCGAGGACGACCCGGTCCACGCCGACCTCCTCGACGAGAGCGCGCAGGGCGCGCGGGGTGTAGACCAGCGCGTCGAACCACATCCGCTTCAGATACGCGCTCGGCGGCTCGGCGCAGCCGCGCGCGTCCTCGCGCACGTGCCAGGCGTGGTCCGAGCGGCCGATGTACGTCGGGAGATAGCCCCCGCCGTGCGCGGCCACCAGCTTGAGGCGGGGGAAACGGTCCAGGACGCCGGTGAAGATGAGATGCGACAGCGCGACCGTCGTCTCCACGGGCTGGCCGACCGTGTTGCCCAGATAGTGCCCGGCCAGCCGCTCACCGAGCGAGCAGCCCCAGGGGTGCACGAACACGACGGCGCCCAGCTCCTCGGCCTTCTGCCACACCGCGTCGTGCGCCGGGTCGGCGAGTTCCCGGCCGTCGACGGTGGTGGACACACTGATCCCGTACAGGCCGTACTCGGTGACCGCCCTGTCGAGCAGCGCGACGGCGAGGTCGGGGTGCTGAAGCGGGACCGTGCCCAGGCCGTACAGCCGCTCGGGTGCGTTGGCGCAGTGCGCGGCCACCGCCTCGTTGACGGTACGGGCCAGGCGTACGGCGAGATCCTCGTCCGCCCAGTAGTGGTGCATCGGCATCGGGCCGACCACCTGGATGTCGACGCCCATCGCGTCCAGGTCGGCAAGCCGGACGGTGACGTCCGTCAACTTGGGCGCCAGGCGCTGGAGTTGGGCGCGATTGACGGTGAGCGACGCGGAGGAGTGCGCCCGCTGTTCGGCTGCCAGCTCGGCGGCGAGGCCCGGAGTTCCCGCGCAGAGCGCGTCGGCGGCGGGGACCGCGAGATGGCCGTGGAAGTCGACGACGGGGGTGCTCATGCCGCCGCCGTCAGATAGTCCAGGGTCTCGGACATGATCCGTCCGGGGTCGGCGCCCGGTGTGTCGGGGTGGATCTCCCAGTCGGCGAGGCGCAGCGAGTTCTCCAGGACGACCCGCACCCGGGGCAGCCGGCGCGCCATGAACGTGTCCAGCGCCTGGTCGAGCGGCTCGGCACCGGTGACCAGTTCCGCGAGTACGACCGCGTCCTCCGCGCACATCGCCGCTCCCTGGGCGATGAGCGGCGGGCAGGCGTGCGCCGCGTCGCCGATGATCACCGTCCGGCCGCGGTGCCAAGGCTCGTCGACGAGGATCGCCTCGATCCACCGGTAGTCCACCGCCGTGTCCTCGGGCAACGAGGCGAGGATCTTGCCCCACACGCCCCCGTACCCGGCGCCGCGCTCACGCAGCAGCGACAGGGGAGCGCGCGGCCCGATCAGCGAGGCGTCCAGGTTCTCGTCGAGGAGATAGGCGTAGCACTGGTCCGCCGAGATGGGGGAGTAGCCGGCCTTGTAGCGCGGGCCGCCGTAGTAGACCTCGGCGCAGTCCATCTCGGCCGGGCGCTCCGCGACCACCCGGAAGATCGACATGCCGACCGCACGGGGCTCGGTGGTGATGCCGATCAGCGAGCGCATCGCGGAGTTGATGCCATCGGCGCCCACCACCAGGTCGTAGCGTCCGGCGGAACCGTCGGTGAAGGTGACGTCCACGTGATCGGCGGACTGGTCGAGTTTCTCGACGCTCAGCCCGAGACGGACCCGCACCCCGTGCGCGTACACCGCGTCGCACAGCGCGTTCTGGAGGTCCGAGCGCAGCGCGCCCGCCGTCGACGGGAGTTCGTCGCCGCCCGTGTGCGGGGTGGGCAGCTCCGCGATCAGGCCGCCGTCTGCCCGGCGCAGCCGCATCCGGTCGAAGGGGACGGCGCGGGTGAGCACCCGGTCCAGTACGCCTACGGAGCGCAGCGCCTTGAGGGCGTTGCCCTGGATGGTGATGCCGTGGCCCACACCGAACCACTGGGGCGCTATCTCGGCGAGCTCGACCTCGACGCCGCGCTGGGCGAGTGCGAGGGACAGCACGCTTCCGGTGATGCCGCCGCCGACGACGAGCACCTTCTGTACGGGCATGGGCGATCCTTGCGAACGTAGAAGAGGGGGAGTGGCACGGTCAGCCGGCCCTTGCGAACGTAGAAGAGGAGTGGCGCGGTCAGCCGGCGAAGCGGTCGCCGAGCAGCCGGAAGTGCTCGACCGACGGTGGCTCGGCGAAGAACGGGCCGACCAGCGCCCGCCACCGCTGGAAGCGCTCCGACTCGCGGAACCCCACGGTGTGGGCCTCGACCGACTCCCAGCCGACCAGCAGCAGAAACGTCCGTGGCCGCTCCTCGCAGCGCAGCAGCTCGGTCCAGCGGAAGCCGTCGGCCTCGGCGAGCACCTCGCGCGCCTTCTCGAAGACGGCCACGAAGTCCCTTTCACGGCCGGCCACCACGGTCAGCTCGGCATGCTCCACGATCACGCGCATCTCCTCGGGTCAGACGGTGCTCCGAGCCTGCTGGGAGCCCGGATGCAGGGTCAACGGATCGAGGCATCGGCAAGGGGCACGTCATCCATCCCGTACGACGATGGGCCGCTGATCACGGGGCGCCCGGGGCCCTGATGCCAGGCATCGCGGATCGCTATTTCCGCCGCACCCCGTGCGCTGCCTAGCGTCGGTGACACGCCACCCATCCCCGCGAGGAGCACCCGTGCCCGACCGACTCCCCACCCATACCGGACCGTTCGCGCTCGGCACCTTCGCAGCCGACGGATTCGGCGCCTTCCCGGGCCTCGTCGTCGGGCGGAGAGTACGCAGCCTCTCCGATCTGGCGCCGTCCGTGCGGGCGGTCGTCGAGGACTGGGACGCCCTCTTCCCCCGTCTGGAGCTCCTCGCCGTCGAGCCGGACGACAGCTGGTACGACCTCGCCGACCTCCGCGTCCTCGCCCCCGTCGAGCCCGGCCAGATCCTGCAGAGCGGCGCCAACTACCGCAAGCATGTGGTCGATCTGGTCGCCGCCGAGAAGGAGAGCGTGCACGGCGCCACACCCGAGGAAGCGCGCGCCGACGCCGAGGAAATGATGGACGAACGGATCCGCAGCGGCGTCCCGTACGTCTTCCTCGGCTCGCCGCGCGCGATCTGCGGCCCGTACGACGACGTGGTGCTGCCCGCGCTCGGCGAACAGCACGACTGGGAACTCGAACTCGCCCTGGTCATCGGCAAGTCGGGCAAGAACATCCCCGCCGAGGAGGCCATGGAGTATGTCGCCGCGTACACCATCTGCAACGACCTCACGACCCGCGACCGGCTCTACCGGCCCGACCTGAAGGCCATCGGCACCGACTGGTTCACCGCCAAGAACGCCGACACCTTCCTTCCGACCGGGCCCTTCCTGGTGCCGGCCGCCTTCGCCGGGGATCCCTCCGACCTGCGGATCACCCTGCGCCACAACGGAGTTGTCCGGCAGGACGAGTCCACCAAGGACATGATCTTCGACATCCCGAGGCTCATCGCGTACGTCTCCACGACCACCACCCTGCTCCCCGGCGACCTGCTGCTCACCGGCTCCCCGGCAGGCAATGGAGCGCACTGGGGTGTCTTCCTCAAGCCCGGGGACGTCGTGGAGTCGGAGATCACGGGCCTGGGTCACCAGCGCAACACCGTCAGGAGCCACGCATGAGCTTCCAGCCCATCACCCATCTGCGCCATGTCGACCTGGCCGTACCGGACTTCGCCACGCAGCGCGCCTTCTACGGCACCACCTGGGGCCTGACCGAGGTCGCGAACGACAGCGGTATCGCGTTCTTCGCCGCCGAGGGCAGCCCCGAGCAGTACATCGTCCGGATCCGCGAGGACGAGCGGAAGCGGATGGACCTGGTCGCGTTCGGCGCGGTCTCGCCGGCCGCCGTGGACGAGCTGCATGTACGGCTCGGCCGGGCAGGGATCCAACTCATCGGCGAACCAGAGGTGTTGGACACCCCGGGCGGCGGATACGGCTTCCGTTTCTTCGACCCGGACGGGCGTGTCGTCGAGGTGTCCGCGGACGTCGAGACCCGTACCCATCGCAGGATCGAGGAGCGCGAGGCGATCCCCGTCCGGCTGTCGCACTGCGTGGTCAACTCCCAGGACCCGGAAGGGCTGCGGGACTTCTACGTCCAGCACCTCGGGTTCCGGCTCACCGACACCCTGTACTCGACGCACATGGGCGACCTCATGTACTTCCTGCGGTGCAGCCCCCTGCACCACTCCTTCGCCATCGCGCGCGGCCCCCATGTCTCCCTGCACCACGCCTCGTTCGAGATGCGCGGGGTCGAGGAGTACATGCGCGGCACCGGGCGCGCGCTGCGCGCCGGGACCCGCCTCACCTGGGGGCCCGGCCGGCATCTCGCGGGCGACAACACCTTCGCGTACTTCCACGACCCGCACGGCAACACCGTCGAGTACACGACCGAACTCGCCGTACTCGAAGAGGACTTGTGGCACCCCGGCCGCCATGACGTCGACGATCCGGTCACCCAGGACCAGTGGGGCACCGCCGACCCGATGAGCGAGTCGGTCGCCAAGGAGCAGTTCAACGACCCGGACGTGCTGTTCGTCGCTCCGCCGGTCTGATCCGACTACCCCGCAGAAGGGCCGCAGTTGTGGCAACGATAATGAAGCAGGCCGTCCCGAAGGCCGAGGTCACCGCCTCGCTCGACCAGGTGCGCGAGACCGTGACGGGCGTCATCGCGGACGTCCGCGAGCGCGGTGACGCCGCCGTGCGCGCGTACTCCGAGAAGTTCGACAAGTGGAGCCCCGACTCCTTCCGGCTCTCCGCCGAGGAGATCGAGAAGATCGTCGCCTCGGTCCCGCAGCAGGTGATCGACGACATCCGGTTCGTGCAGGACCAGGTGCGCTCCTTCGCCCGCCACCAACTCGACTCCATGGGCGAGTTCGAGGTGGAGACACTGCCGGGCGTGCGGCTCGGGCAGAAGCACATCCCGGTGCGGGCGGCGGGCGCGTACATACCCGGTGGCCGCTACCCGCTGACCGCGTCCGCGCACATGACCATCGTGACGGCGAAGGTCGCCGGCGTCCCGCGCGTCGTCGCCTGTACGCCGCCGATCCACGGCGAGATCCCGGCGGCCACCGTCGCCGCCGCGCACCTCGCGGGCGCGGACGAGATCTGGCTGCTCGGCGGGGTGCAGGCCGTCGCCGCGATGGCCGTCGGCACCGACACCATGCGGCCGGTCAACCTGATCGCCGGGCCCGGCAACGCGTACGTCGCCGAGGCGAAGCGGCAGCTCTTCGGCGAGATCGGGATCGACCTGTTCGCGGGCCCGACCGAGATCCTGGTCCTCGCCGACCAGGCCGCCGACCCCTTCGTCTGCGCCGTCGACCTGCTCTCCCAGGCCGAGCACGGTCCTGACTCCCCGGCCGTCCTCATCACCACCTCCCGGGAGGTGGCCGAGAAGACCATCGCCGAAGTGGAGCGCCTCCTGCCCGGCATGCCCACGCGTGACTTCGCCGGGCCCGCCTGGCGCGACCACGGGCAGGTGCACGTCGTGGACACCGTCGACGAGATGTACGCGCTCGCCGACGAGTTCGCTTTCGAGCACGTGGAGGTCCTGACGGCCGAGCCGCGGCTGGCCCTGACACGCATGTCCCAGTACGGCGCTCTCTTCCTCGGCGAGGGCACCTGTGTGTCGTTCGGCGACAAGGTCATCGGGACGAACCATGTGCTCCCCACACGTGGTGCCGCCCGCTACACCGGCGGTCTGTGGGTGGGGAAATACCTCAAGACGGTGACGTACCAGGAGGTCACCGACACCGGGTCGCAGGAACTGCTCGGCCGGCTGTGCGGGCGCGCCTCGCGTGTCGAGCTGTTCGAGGGACACGCCCGCTCCGGTGACGTACGGGCCGCGAAGGCCGCGGGCGACGAGTTGCCCTGGAACGGCGCATGACACTGCGCGGGCGTACGGCGCTGATCACGGGCGGCGGCGGACCGCTGGGGCGGGCCTTCGCGCTAGCCCTGGCGGGATCCGGCGCCAAGGTGATCCTCGTCGGCAGGAGCGAACAGGCGCTCGCGGACGCGGCGACCCGCGTGGTGAAGGAGGGCGGCCGGGCTCGTACGGCGGTGTGTGACGTCTCCGATCCTGAGTCGGTGAGCGCGCTGGCCACCGAACTCATCGACGAGGACGTCTCGTTGCTCGTCAACAACGCTGGCGTCGCGGGCCCGGTCAAGCCGCTCACCGACATCGATCCGGACGAGTGGGACGACGTGTTCGCGGCCAACGTACGCGGGGTGTACCTGCAGTGCCGGGCCTTCCTGCCGCCGATGATCGAGGCCGGGCACGGCGACATCGTGAACATTGCATCCGTGAGCGGCAAACGGCCGCTGCTCAACCGGACCCCGTACACCGCGTCCAAGATGGCGCTCCTCGGCCTGACCCGGACACTGGCGGGAGAGGTCGGGCCGTACGGCGTCTCCGTCAATTCCCTTTCCCCGGGCCCGGTTCGGGGCCCGCGCATGGACCGAAACTTTCGTCTGACCGCCGAGCTGACCGGCACCACCGTCGAGGCCGCCGAGCGGGACTTCGCCTCCCGCGCGGCCCTGAACCGGCTGGTGGAGGAGGACGAGGTCGCCCGGGCGCTGGTGGCGATGCTCGCCATGCCGGGCTTGTGCGGAGCGGACATCGATCTGTCGGCGGGGATGATCGCACCCGCCTGACCGGATGCTCCAACCCGACGGCGGGGCGGGTGACTTCGGTCGCCCACCCCGCCTTTCCGCATGCCCTGTGGACACTCTGTGTGACCGCCATGAAGCGGGCGGCCCGATCCGAAGCATCGGGCTCCGATATGCGTGCGCACGGCTCCTGTTCCCCGGTGTGCAGGGCTGATTCACTCCCTCGTGCGCACCTTCGGTGCCTCGGCCCGAGCCCTCGCCACCCTGTATCCGGCGGCCGGCCGGTCACCCTGCGCGACGGCGTACTCGAACCCTCGGAAGGCATGCAATGACGCTGATCACCCGACGCTCGATCCTGATCGCAGGCACCGCCACGGCCGGCGCCCTGCTGGTTCCGGCGGCCTCGGCCACCGCCGCGCCGACGAGAATCGCGTCCGGCACGAAGATCTCGGTCGGCTCCGGCGAGACATACGAACTCTCCACGACCACGCGCGTGAGCGAGCTGTCCATCGCCGAAGGCGGCAGGATCACCGCGCCCGACGGCTACAGCGTCACGCTGACCGTCGACGGTGTGGAGACCGGCCAACTCCTCACCGAGACGGGCGGAACCGAGACGCTCATCTCGGCCGGCACGTATCGAGGTGCCGTCGTCCTCACTGTCGCGGAGGCCAACGCGGTGACGTACGAGACCCTCACGTTCCCGTTCCGGCAGGCCGTCTACGTCGGCGCCGACGGCGTGGTGACCGCGAAGTCGGTCCTCAGTAGCGTGCGCGGAGGCAAACTCACCAACACCCTCGCCAAAGGCGTCGCCATCACCTCGACCGGCGAGTGCTTTGACGGCGTCTTCGTGCAGAACGCCAGTTATACGCTCCAGAAGCCCGTCATCTCCCTGACAGGCAACGGCCGTTGCGACTTCGCGGGCTACGGCGCCGCGGTCGTAGGCACCGGCTCGTCCACCACGCTCGTCGTGGACGGCGCCCGGATAGCGACCAAGGGCGTGGTCCGCACCACCGTCATCGCCAACGACGGCGCCAACGTCATCGTGAAGAACTCCGAGCTCCGGGCGAGGAACGGCGTCCTGCCCGCCGACTACCAGGCGACCGTGGAGACCCCGTACATGGAGTCGGTGCCCTGGATGCTCGGCCTCGACGGCAACGTCCGCGCCACCAACCTGATCGGCGCGAACACCAAGGCCACGTACATCAACTCCTCGGTGTTCTCGGAGACTTGGGGAGCCCTGTCGGTGGAGGGCGGTCGCGGCCTCCAACTGACGGCGATCAACAGCAGTGTCGGCAACACGGGCACGTACGGCTACGGCACGTACGCCATCGGGGACGCCACTGTCCGGGTCCTCGGCTCGCGGTTCGACGTCGGCAGCTACGCGACGATCATCGCGGGCCCCGCCGCTTCGGTCCACTACGGAGACAGCACCAGGACAGCCGTTGCGGAACTCAACTCCTCGCTCGGACTCGGGCTGAGCGCAGCCGAGTTGGCCGCGCTCCCGGTCCGGAACACGGTCGTCAACTCCGGCCACTTCGGCTACATGTTCTTCGGCGCGGGCACGCTGAAGCTCGACGGTGGCACGGTCGTGAACTCCGAGAAGGCCACCTTCCTCAACAAGGGGCAGCAGACCGCGATCACCGTGGACGGCTCCGGCGGGGCCCGGCTCAACCCGCGCAACGGGATCATCCTGCAGATGATCGAGCTCGACGACCCGGGCCCGGTGAACGTCGACGGCAAGATGCTCAACACCGGCGTCTACACCGAGCCCACGGGCGACCCGACGAAGGACTCCGCCTTCGACGTGACCGCCGTCCACACCGCCGACGGCGCCGCCACCTTCAGCTCCATCGCCCTGAAGGGCGACTTCTACAACGGCATGCGCAAGGGCAAGAACATGCTCCTCACCTTCGAGGACTCCACCGTCCAGGGCGTCATCTCGGCGACCGGGGCCAAGCACCACGTCAGCACGATCGACGCCTCGAACTTCTACGAGCTGGGCGAGGTCACCAACACCGTGCAGCCCGCCGTCAACAACGGCGTGGTCGTGCAGTTGAACAGCGGCTCGGCCTGGACGGTGACCGGCACGTCGTACCTGACCAAGCTGGCCCTCGCCGCCGGCGCGGCCGTGCGGGCGCCGCGCGGCAAGTCCGTGACCATGACGGTCGACGGCACGGCGACCGCCGTCGAGCCGGGCGGCACCTACTCCGGGGCGATCGTCCTGACCGTTCAGTGAGCGATCTCTGACGCCCCACGGGGGAGCCCGGCATCCCACGGGATGCCGGGCACCGGTCTGCGCCGGGCTATCGGCCGAGGTCGAAAATCCCGTACGCGAAGCCTTCCGCGGCGACGGTCCCGCCGTCGACCCGGACGCCGGACACCTCCAGAGGCCGTGGCGCCACCGGGATGTCGTACGCGTAACTCACGGCATTCCGCTGCGGATTGACGACGACGAGGTACCGCCCGCCCCGTACGTACACGAACGGGTAGCCGGCATGCAGGACCTCCACCGAGCCGCCGGAGCCGAGTTCCGGTGTCGCTGTGCGCAGGGCGATGAGGCGGCGTACGAAATGGAGCAGCGAGGTCTCGTCGGCACGCTGTGCCGCGACCGTGGGGCGGGCGGGCGCCGGATCGAGCGGGAGGTAGAGACGGTCGGCCGGGGCGGTGGAGAAGCCCGCGTTCGGGCCGTCGTCCCACTGCATCGGGGTGCGGGAGCCCGCGCGGTTGTAGCGCGGGCCCAGCACGCTGCCCTCCTTGTCGGGGAGGCCCGGGACGTAGCGCATGCCGATCTCGTCGCCGTAGTAGATCGCCGGAAGAGTCGGCCAGGTGAGCTGGAAGGCGAAGGCGGCGGGGAGCTGTTCGGCCGTGCGGGGGCCGCAGTTGAGGCGGGAGAAGTCGTGGTTGGCGGTCGGGAGGGAGATGAAGCCGCTGTCGGCCACGGCGGCCGACGCCTTGCGCCAGGCTTCGACGAACAGGCCCGGCGTGCCCTGGCCGCTCGGGTCGAAGAAGCAGTCGAGCGGGTCCCAGGACTCGTTGACCGTGCCCTCGCTGTTGCTCCAGAGCGACCGCAGCGCGCGACCGTCGGTGGGGCCGCCGAACTGGAGGAAGAAGTCCGTGTGGAAGCCCGCCGGAATCGACACCTCCGGCTCGCCCCACTCCGAGAGCAGCACCGCGTCCGGATGCGTGTCGTCCAGCCAGTGGCGCAGCTCCGTCCAGATCCTGGCCGTCTCGGTCTTGTCGGGGTCGTCCTTGACGAGCGACGCGGCCATGTCGACACGGAACCCGGACAGACCGAGCCCCAGCCAGTGGTCCATGACCGCACCCAGAGCCGCACGGTTGGCGCGCGGGCCCTCGGCGTCGACCGGCTGACGCCAGGGCTCGGCCGGATTCTCCTGCGCGTAGCCGAAGTTGAGGGCGGGCTGAAAGGCGAAGAAGTTCGGCAGGTAGGCGCCGGGGCGGGTGCCGGGGGAGTCGACGAAGCCGTCGGGGCGGCCTCCGTCAGGACCCTCGGCCGCCCAGATGTACCGGTCGTCGGCCGGGTCGTTCGCCGAGGCCGTGAACCAGGGGTGCTGGTCGGAGGTGTGACCGGCCACAAGGTCCAGCAGTACGCGGATGCCGTGGCTGCCCGCCTCGTCGACGAGCTTGGCGAGGTCGTCGTTCGAGCCGTAGCGGGGCGCGACGTTCAAGTAGTCGGAGACGTCGTATCCGGCGTCCCGGAACGGTGAGACGAAACAGGGGTTGAGCCAGACGGTGTTGACGCCCAGCCACGCGAGGTGGTCGAGGCGCTCGGCGATTCCGTCGAAGTCGCCGATGCCGTCGCCGTTCGAGTCGGCGAACGACTGCGGATAGATCTGGTAGAAGACGGCGTCGGCCAGCCAGCTGGGAGCGGGGCGGAACGAAGTCATGAAGTGGACCTTAGACCGGCGCGTGAGGCACGCGCTGCCCCTATGCTGAGCGCGATGTTCACCCCGCAAGGTCCCACCCTCCGCGAACTGGCCGTGCAGGCCCTGTCGTCCGTCGAGCACGGCTACGACCTGCTCGCACCGAAGTTCGACCACACCCCGTTCCGGACACCGGACTCGATCCTCGATGCCGTGGCAACGGCACTGGACCGGATCGGCCCCTTCGACCGTGGACTCGACCTGTGCTGCGGCACCGGCGCGGGCATGGAGGTGCTCCGCGAGCTGTGCCGGGAGAGCGTCACCGGGGTCGACATCAGCGCGGGGATGCTGACGGTGGGGCGGGGGCGCGTGGATGCGGCTCGCGCGCGGGAGCGCGGCGAGGCCGAAGTGCCGGGGCGTGGGGAAGCCGAAGTGCCGGGGCGTGGGGAAGCCAAGGCGCCGGAGAATGGCGGAGCCAATGCGCCGGAGCGTGGCGAAGCCAAGACGCCGGGGCGTGCGCTTCCCGACGGCGCGCCGCGTGTCGGATGGGTGCGCGGTGACGCCCGTGCCCTGCCCTTCGCGCCCGTCTTCGACCTGGTGGTGAGCTTCGGGGCGTTCGGCCATTTCCTGCCGCGTGAGCTGCCGGGGCTCTTCGCCGAGGTCCACTCCGTGCTGAGGCCGGGCGGGCGCTTCGCGTTTCCGATCATGGCTCCGCCCCGGCCGAGCTCGCCCGCGTACTGGGCCCTGCTGGCCTTCGACCTGGTGATGCGGGTGCGCAACGCTGTCTGGCGTCCGCCGTTCGTCATGTACTACCGGGCGTTCCGGCTCGACGATGTACGCCGGGAACTGGAGCGGGCCGGGTTCGAGGTCGAGTTGCACGCCCTGCCCGAGTTCGGCCGACGCCCGGACGACAGCCCGCGGTGCCGGATGGTCGTGGCCACGCGGGTAAGCGGTCCGACGTCCGCGTAGGTACCTCAGCTCAGGTCGACTGGTTGGAGCGCACGCTCGCCTTGGTGAGGGTTTGGTTTTCCAACTCTTGAGGCTATAGTGAGTCTGCTTTTCAAACTTGCTGAATCGAGTTCTCAAACTTGATAACTCGAGCCCCATACGGAACCCGACCGTGCGAGGAAACGCGATGAGGGCCTCACCACCGGACAGCACGCACGCCACGAGCGACGCCGTGGCCCGTATAGACCCCCTGTGGTGGTCATGGGCGGGCGCACATGGCGGACACGTCGCGGCGGCGGCGCTCTCCGCCGTACGGGATCGCGCGGCCGCCGCAGGGCAACACCCGGCACGCACCCTGACCACCCACTTCCTGGCCCCGGTCGACGCACGCCCCCTGCCGCTCACGGTGACCGTGCCGTCGGCCGGGCGCCGTGCCTCGACCTGCACGTTCACCGGACAGCAGGACGGGAGGCCGGTGCTCGTCGGCTCGGCGGTGTTCGGTCCGGGCCGCCCGGGACCCTCGTACGAGAGCAGCACCGCGCCCGCTGTGCCGGGAGCGCCTGACTGCCCGCCCCTCGACCTGCCCGTGGGTCTTGCGCCCTTCGCCAAACAGGTCGAGATACGCCCCGCCACCGAGGACCTGCCACTCGCCGGAGGTGAGAAGGCCGAACTCGTCGCCTGGGTGCGGTTCGCCGACGACCGCCCCCTGGACGCGGAGGCGGTCGTCACCCTGACCGACGTCCTGCCTCCCGGCCTCTACGCGCACTGGCGCACCCCGCGCCCCGTGCCGACCGCCGAGCTGACCGTCCACTTCACCGACGCGCTCGACGACGGTGCCCCTCGCGGCTGGACCCTGGTCCGTATCCGCACCGAACAGGCAGGCAGCGGCTGGGCCGTCGACGACAGCACGGTGTGGTCGGCGGACGGCAGGCTGCTGGCCCTCGCCCGGCAGGCCCGGGTCGTCCAGAGAGCTACTGCCCCCGTACGGGAGGCTTTGTGAACATCACCCGAGCCACGGGGTGACGCAAGGCGCCGCAGCCGCACGCTTCCTGTCGCGGACCTCACGGCTCCGCCCGCCACGTGCCCCCCAGGGCCAGCGCCACCGCCGCGTCCGGGCCCAAGTCGTGGCCCTCGCGCACGGCTTGGGCGAAACGGATGTCCCCAAGGTCCGCGCGCAGCAGACGGGCGTACTCCCGGCGGAAGACGGTCGTCTCGGAGTGACCGAGCCGCGGAAGCCCGGCGGCGTACCAGAGGCGTCTGCTGACGCCGAGGAGCCGGGCGGCGAGCTCCGGCTCGCCCCGGTAGGCCTCCGCGACCACCAGGAGATCGGCGACCGCGGCGGCACCCAGCCGGTCGTTCATCCGCCACTTGGCGGCCAGCGCCTCACGTCCCGCCCGCAGCGCCTCCTCCGGGTGGCCCAGGCCGATCCGGGAGAGCGACACGAAGAAGTCACCCCAGGCCCGCATCCACAGTTCACCGCGTGTCGCGCAGTCCGCGCTCAGCCGCTCGGCCACCGTCGCGCACCGCTCGAAGGCGCCCTGGCCGGCCAGCAGGTACGCCTGCACGGCGAGCGTCAGCAGCTGGAAGAACTCCGCGCCGCCGCCACCCCCGGGCCCCTGCGGCGCACTCCCGTACAGCACGGCCGAGCGCGCCGACTCCCCGCGCACGGCCAGGCTCGCACCGGTCAACGGGAGAGCGGGTACCGACAGTTGACGTTCCTCGGCGAGCCACACATACGCGGCGCTCACGGACTCCGCGGCATCCAGATCGTCCGGTACGACGGTGACCAGGCGGTGTGTCCAGATGGCGAGCGTGTACTCGGGGCCGCCGTCGCTCTCCCGGAGCAGTGCCCGTTCGAGATAGCCGCGCCCCTCCTCGGCGAAGCCGCAGGCGAACCAGAAGTACCAGAGGATTCCCGCGAGTTCGAGCGCGGTCTCCGGTTCCGGCGCAGCCAGGCACTCCTCCATCGTGAGCCGCAGATTCGCGTGCTCCGCGGTGAGCCGCTCGGCCCACATCCGCTGTCCGGGACCGAGCCACTCGGCCTCGCCCTGCCGGGCGATCCAGCGGAAGTAGTCGCGATGGCGACGGCGTACGGCCTCCTCCTCGCCGAGACCGCTGAGCCACTCGGCGCCGAAGGACCGGACCGTGTCGAGCATCCGGTAGCGCACCGCCGCGCTGTCGCCCTCACGCGTCACGATCGACTTCTCGGTGAGCGACGCGAGCAGCGCGAGAATCTCCTCGGCGTCCAACGGGCCGCCATGGCACACGAATTCGGCCGCCTCCACGTCCCAGCCGCCGGCGAAGACCGACAGCCGGGCCCAGAGCAGCCGCTCCAGCGGGGTGCACAGCTCGTGGCTCCAGCCGATCGCCGTACGCAGTGTCTGATGCCGGGCGAGCCGCGGCCGGGCAGGCGAGACCAGCAGCTCGAAGCGGGAGTCCAGGCCCTCCAGGAGCCGGTCGAGAGGGAAGCCGCGCAGGCGTACCGCCGCCAGCTCCAGGGCCAGCGGAATCCCGTCGAGACGGGCGCACACGGCGGCCACGCCCGCCCGGTTGGCGTCGGTCAGCGCGAAGGACGGCACGGCCGCGGCGGCGCGCGTCGCGAACAGCGCCACCGCGTCGTCCCGTTCGCCGAGCGGCAGCGGCGCCACCGTCAGCAGATGCTCGCCCGGTACCCCCAACGGCTGCCGGCTGGTGGCCAGCACGTGCAACTCCGGCACCCTCGCGAGGAGTTCCTGTACCACCCGCGCGCATTCGTCGAGTACGTGCTCGCAGGTGTCGAGGACGAGCAGCAGCGGGGCCTGGGCGAGATGCTCCGAGAGCGCCTCCAGGAGCGGCAGCAGGGTCTGCTCGGCCAGCCGCGTGGCCTGCGCCACGGCGTTGGTGAGCAGACCCGGGTCCTGCAGCTCCGAAAGCTCCACGAGCCACACCCCGCCCGGAAAATCCTCCAGCGCGAGGTCCGCCGCCCGCAGCGCGAGCCGTGACTTGCCGACACCCCCGGGGCCCGTGAGAGTGACGAGACGGTTGGTGTCCAACAGACCGGAGACAGCGGCGAGTTCGCCCTTCCGTCCGACGAAGGCGTTGGCCTCGGCGGGCAGATTGCCGGTCCTGCCCTTGCGTACTGAGGCCGCCATCGTTCCCCCTCACCCGACCGGATGGCGGTCACCATAACCCTCTGACGCGCGGCCCGCTTCCGGCGTAGCGTGGATGGGTCCCAGCACACCAATCCTTGGGGGGTGCGGGAGATGGCCGTAGTACCGGCACTGCGAGTCGTCGGGCAGATGCGTTCCGGAGACCATCTGCTGCTCGGCTACGACACGGACGAGGAGCGGGAGACCGTACTCGCCGCATTCCTCCTCGACGGACTGGCCAGCGGGCAGCGCGGGCTCGTGCTGACCCCGGGAGAGATTCCCGCAGGGCTTGCCCTGTCCTTCCTGGAGGCGCACGGCTGCGCCGTGGACGACGAGATCGCCGCCGGAGGGCTGGCGGTCGACCCGCATCTGGCCACGCCCGAAGGACTGTGGGATCTGGACGAGGTGATCCGCCGCGAGGCGCGCCGCGCGGTCGGCGACGGCTTCCTCGGCCTGCGCGTCAGCATGGAGGTGCTGCGCGGCGGGGCGGACAAGGGGCTGAAGATGCTGCACGACAGTGAGCTGCTCCTCGACCCCGTCTTCGCCACCCTGCCCGTGCTCGGCATCTGTCAGTACGACCGACGCGTGTTCGACGAGGGCGACTTGGCCCGGCTCGACGGACTGCACCACGGCCGGGTCGCCGCCGACCTCGTCTGGCAGGACGACCTGCTCTCCATCACCCGCACCTTCGCACCCCCCGGACTGGCCCTCGCAGGGGAGATCGACGACACGAACGTCACCGCGGTCGCCCGCGCCCTGCACGACGAGACGGCCCGCGCCCGCGCCCGCACCGCGACCGGCATCCGCGCCCGACTCGACCTGCGTGACCTGAGCTTCGTCGACGTCGGCGCCCTGCGTCTGCTGGTCTTCTCGGCACTCGGCCTGTACGCGGGCGGCGGCACCCTCGTCCTGTACGGCGTCGCCCCGCATGTCCAGAGGGTGATGCGGGTGACCGGCTGGGACCGCGTTCCCGGCCTGCGTCTGGAACAAGGAGAAGAAGTGCCATGACCCGCACCGGGTTCGTCCACCAGGCGCTCTGCTACGGCTCGGACGACGAATTCCTCGAAGGGACCCTCGAGTTCACCCTCGACGGCCTGGACTCGGGCGACGCCGTCCTCGCCGTCGCCAAGGACCACAACATCACCCTCCTCGAATCAGCCCTCGGCACTCGCGCCCACGACGTCGAGTTCGTCGACGCCGACGACTGGTACCGCTACCCCTCCCGCACCCTGGGCCAGTACCACGCGTACTGCGCGGACCACGGCACGGACCGCCGCGTCCGCATCATCGGCGAACCGGTCTGGACCGGCCGCACGGAGTTCGAGGCGCGCGAGTGGACGCGTTACGAGTCGCTGCTCAACGTCGCCTTCGCCGACTCGGGCCACTGGATCGTCTGCCCCTACGACACCCGGACCGTCCCCGCCGACATCGTGCACACGGCGACCCGCACCCATCCCGAACTCGCCCTCGGCGCCCGTATCTCGGCCTCCAGCAGCCGCTACACCGCCCCGGCCGACTTCTACGCCGAGTGCGACGCCGCCATCCCCCACTGCCTTAAGGGCGTGGGAGGTACCCCCATGGCGGGCCGCCTGCCCGACGGCGCCGACGACATCCCCTTCGGTCGCGGCCGGTCGGCGGCCCTGCGTGCGGCCGTCGCCGCGTACGCCCGCCTCTCGGGAATGCCCGAGCAGCGGACGTACGACATGGTCGCGGCCGTGCACGAGGTGGTCGCCAACGCCGTGCGGTTCGGCGGCGGGGGAGGTGTGCTGCGGCTGCGCAGCGACCCCGACTACCTGATCTGCGAGGTCGCGGACGACGGCGCGCACAACTCCCCGGCGCCCGCGCGGTTCCCCGGTCATCTGCCGCCCGGAAAGCGGGCCGCGGGCGGCCACGGGATGTGGGTGGTACGGCAGTTGAGTGACCTCGTCGCCGAGGATCTCGGGCCCGCGGGCTCCACCGTACGCGTGTACTTCCGCCGCCCCGGAGACCTCACCCCGCGGCCGGCAGCGTGAACTCGTAGACCAGGGCGTCCTGTTGGGCATTCACCACGAGGTCGGTGATCTCCAGCGGGCGGTCGTACTGGTCGTGGACGCGCCGGGTGACCAGTACGGACCGGGGAAGCTGGGTGATCGAGTCCCGGTGGTGCAGGGTCAGCCCCGCCTTGCGCATCCAGTCGTAGGCGCGCCTCAGTTGGGCCGACGCCGTGCCGTCGGCCCGGTCGCGGTAGCGGGCCAGCTCCTCGACCTCGGTCACCGCGACGGCGGAGAAGGAGGTCACGGCCGTACGCAGTCCGCTTCCGTCCGCGGCGGCCGACTCGTAGCGGTGCACCAGCGTCGGCCGGCGAGGGGCGAGCCCCAGCGCGTGCGCGTGTTCCGGTGGGGGAGCCTCCCAGGTCACGGTGGTCCGGTGGACGGTGCACGGTTCGGTGGTCTGTGCCCCGACGGGGAAGTCGAGGGACGGGACGTGTTCCGCGGTGCTGCCGGGCAGTGTCGCGTGACTGCCGCGCCGGTCGGTGGAGACCAGACCGCCGCGCCGCAGCATCTGCAGTGCCTGCCGAACGGTCTCGCGGCTCACGCCGAACCGGTTGGCCAACTCCCTTTCTCCCGGCAGGCGTTCACCGGGTGGAATGGTCCCGTCGCGCAGATCGCCGAGCAACTGCGCGGCGATCTGCGAATAGCGGGGCTCGTGGTCGGACGGGTGGACGGTGCGGGCCATGTCCGCGCCCCTCCTGAGTGGTGACGTACGTGGTGACGAAACGTAGCCGTGCGGGCTCACTGCGCGACCAGATCTAAGCATTGGTCTAAACCACCAGGGAAGAGCGGCCGGGCAGTTCGGCCGATTTCAGCCCGCACCCCCGTGCGGCGCGGGAGTGTTCAGAGCGCGCTGTACAGGGCGTCCACAAGCGCCATCTTCCTTGGGTCGTCGGCGATGTGCGGGCCCATGCGGTTCATGACGTACCCCAGGGAGATGCCCGCCTCCGGGTCGGCGAGACCGCAGGATCCGCCGAAGCCGTCATGTCCGAAAGCCCTCGGGTTGGGCCCGTACGAACCGTTGGGCCCGCTCAGCCACAGCCCGAGCCCGATCTCCGTCTCGTACTCGAACCCGGCACCGAGCACCAGGTCGCGACAACTGCCCTGCCCCTCGCGCACCCGCTCGGCGGCCTGAGGTGAGAGCACCTCCCGTGAGCCGTACGAGCCACGCCCGGCGAAGATCCCGTACAGCGCGGCGATCGCGCGGGCCGTGCCGTGGCCGTTCGCGGCCGGGATCTCGGCGGCCCGCCACTGCGGCGTGTTGGCCTCGGTCGCGCCGACAATCGGATTGGTGAGAGCCGCCAGCGCGGCGGGCGCCAACTGGGCGTAGACCGCCGCCTGTTCACTGGTCGGAGCGGCCCGCGGGTGCACCAGCTCGGCCGCCCGCCCCGACTCCTTCTCCGGCAGCCCGATGGTGAAGTCGATCCCGAGCGGACCGGTCACCTCCCGCTCCAGGAACGCACCCGGCAGCAGCCCGGAGACCCGACGCACCACTTCACCCACCAGATGGCCGAACGTGATCGCGTGATAGCCGGACCGCGACCCCGGCTCCCACCAGGGCTCCTGTGCCGCGAGGCGCTCGACGGTCAGCTCCCAGTCCAGCAGCTGCGCGAGCGTGTGCGGCTCGCGGAGTCCGGACAGCCCCGCGCGGTGCGACAGCAGGTGCCGTACGAGCACCGACTCCTTGCCCGCCGCCGCGAACTCCGGCCAGTACGCGGCCACCGGGGCGTCGAAGTCGAGCAGCCCGCGATCGGCCAGGATGTGCGCGCACAGGGCGGTCGGGCCCTTGGACGTCGACCACACGTTGACCAGGGTCTCGCGCTCCCAGGGCCGGGTGCGTGCCGCGTCCGCCCAGCCGCCCCACAGGTCCACCACGCTCTCGCCGTCGAGGGTGACCGTCACCGCCCCGCCCAGCTCGCCGCGGTCGCTGAAGTTCTCCTCGAACGCGGTGCGCACCGCCGAGAAGCGTGTGTCGCAGTGGCCTTGAACGTGCGGCGCGTGCTGGGACATGGGACCTCCGTTGCCCGTAGAGAAGCCCGGAGTCGGATCCGGGCCGGCTGAAACATACCGCTGGAACGTACCGACTGGTCGGACTGGGCGGAAGCGGTCGCACCGCATTCGTCATCGCGTGATCTCCCGCAGGCCACCCAACACCCCTACAGTGCTGGCCAGTTGACCGAACAGACGCAGGAGGCATGGGGACAATGCGGAGACACGTGAAAGTGCTGGCGCGGACCGGGATCGCCGTGGGCACAGCGACCGTGCTGGCCCTCGCCACGGGACCCCAGGCGACGGCCGCCGACCTGTCGTACTCGTCCAGCACATCCGTGGGCGTCCACAACGCCTACGAGAAGACGAAGTACCCGTACTTCGCCGACGCCCTGGACTCCGGCGCCGGAATGCTCGAACTCGACGTGTGGACCAATGTGTTCGGGGCCTCCTGGCGGGTCTCGCACAGCAACCCCCTCGGCAACGACAACAACTGCGTGAACGCCGCGAACGCCTCCGAGCTGCGCGCCAAGGCCACCAACCGCGACCTCGGCGGCTGCCTCGCCGACATCAAGGCCTGGCACGACGCGCACCCGGGCCACCGCCCGATCCAGCTGAAGATAGAGATGAAGGACGGCTTCCTGGGCACCAGCGGCCGTGGTCCCGCCCAGTTGGACGCCCTGCTCACCTCGAAGCTCGGCGACGCCCTGCTCCGCCCCGCCGATGTCGTCGGCTCCCACCCCGACCTCGACACCGCCGTCCGCGCCGACGGCTGGCCCGCGCGCTCGGCCCTGGCCGGCAAGTTCATCGTCGAACTGATCCCCGGCACCGTCGAGGAGGGCAACCCCTTCGACACGCTGTGGACCGACCGCGAGTACGCCACCTATCTGCGCGACCTCGCCGCCGCCGGACGCCTGCGCGAGGCGGGCGCCTTCCCCGCCGTGCACAAGGCGGCCACCGGCGACCCCCGCACCCGCTACACCGACGCGACGATCCGCCCCTGGCTCGTCGTGTTCGACGGCGACGCCGCCACCTACGCGAACGGCACGATCGACACCGCCTGGTACGACGACCGGCACTACCTCGTCGTCATGACCGACGCCCAGAACGTGCCCCCGGCCATCGACGGCACCAACCCCACCCAGCAGCAGGCACTCGACCGGGTCGCCCTGCTGGCCGGGCAGCACGCCAGCGTCGTGTCCGCGGACTGGTACCCGCTGCCCGCAGTCCTGTCCACGGTCGTACCGCGGGGGACGGCGGGCTGAGACCTACCCGGCCGCGAGGTGGGACAGCCAGCTCAGCTTGGCCGCCTCCTGGTAGGTTTCGCCGCCCTCGTGGTCGTTGAAGTCGTACACCTCGATCGTCTTGTCCTCGGTCGCCCACGCGTTGAACGCCGCGAACACCGTGGAGGGCGGGCAGGTCTGGTCCTCCAGGGCGACCGAGAAGAGGGCCGGCGCCCGGCCGCGCGCGGCGAAGTGCACGCCGTCGAAGTAGGAGAGCGTGCGCAGCACTTCGTCGGTGCGGCCGCGGTGCGTCTTGAGGAAGTTGCCGATCTCCCGGTACGGGTTTCGGTCCGTCAGCGTCGCGGCGCGGGGGAAGTCGCACAGGAACGGCACGTCCGGCGCGATCGCCGCCAGGTCGGGGACCAGGCCGCCCACCGCGATCGTGATGCCGCCGCCCTGGCTCCCGCCCACGACCGCCGTGCGCGCCTCGTCGACCAGAGGATGTGAGCGGGCCGCCTCCACGGCGCGCACCGCGTCCGTGAACACCCGGCGGTAGTAGTAGTTCTCGGGGGCGTCGACACCACGGGTCATGTACCCGGGGTACGCGGGCCCGCTGCCCACCGGATCGGGGGTCTCGCCGCCGCCCCAGGCGCTGCCCTGGCCGCGCGTGTCCATCACGAAGTGCGCGAAGCCCGCCGAGGCCCACAGCAGATGCGTGTGCGGAAGGCCGCGTCCGCCGCCGTACCCGACGAACTCCACGATCACGGGCAGCGGCGAGTTCGCCCAGGCGGGCAGTGTCAGCCAGCCCTTGACCGGGTGCCCGCCGAACCCGGCGAACGTGACGTCGTACACCTTGACGGTCTTGAGGTGTGTCTCGACCGGCTCGAAACGGGCGCCGAGTTCGTGTTCGCGGGCCTCCTGGAGCGTCTTGGCCCAGAAGGTGTCGAAGCCCTCGGGCTCGACGGACGCGCTGCGGTAGTCGCGGAGTTCGTCGAGGGGGAGGTCGAACAGGGCCATGAAGGACCACCTTTGGTGTCGGGTGCGGATGATCACACCGTACGTGTGCCCTCTCCGGGGCCGCCAGGCCCTTGCCTCCTGCCGGCCGTGCCCCCGCGAGGGAATCCGTCCCCCCGTACGACTGATCGGCGCCCACTGTGGAACCCGCCCGCCACCGGCAAGTCCTGGCAGGCGGCCGTCCTCGACGCCCGCCCCGACACCCGAAAGGCACGCGCCATGAACTCCGGCACCCGCACCATCACGGTAGGCATCGACGGTTCGCGGGCGAGTCTCGACGCCGCGGACTGGGCCGCCCGCGAGGCTCAGCGCCGCCGCCTCCCGCTGCGTCTGCTGCACGCATCGCCCGGACCGGCCGTGCCCGCACGGATCCCGGACGTCGACGTCCCGGCCGGGCGCACCCGTACCGCACTCGACCGGGCCGCGATCCAACTGGCGTACGCACACCCTGCGTTGAACATCATCGCGCGCAGCACCGAGGCGCCCGCCGTTCCCGCCCTGCTCGCGGCGGCCGCGGAGACCGAGACCCTGGTGCTCGGCTCACGCGGCCTGACCGGGTTCGCGGGCTTCCTCGTCGGCTCGGTCGCTCTCGCCGTCACGGACCGGGCCGCACGCCCGGTCGTTGTCGTGCGCGCGGGCGAACTCGCCGCGGACGAACGGATGCCCACCGCCGACGGCACACCGCCGAGCACGGCTCCCTATCTCCCCGTCGTCCTCGGCCTGGACCTGAGCCACCCGGCCGACGACCTCATCGGGTACGCCTTCGACACCGCGGCCGTCCGCTCCGCGCCGCTGCACGTCGTGCACACCTGGACCCTGCCCCCGCCGCGCGGCTACGCGCCCGGCATGCCCGTCCCCGGCCATCCGGACGAGCGGGAGGACGGCAAGTGGCATGTGCTGACCAGCACGTTGCAGCCATGGCGCCACAAGTTCCCGGAGACGCCCGTCTCCGAGCAGGTGATCTACGGCCACCCCGGGCACCAGCTGCTGAGGGCGTCCAACCGGGCCGGTCTGCTGGTCACCGGGCGCCGGACGGGCGAGGGCCTGAGCCGCGCCGCGCACTCACTCATCCACCACGCCATGTGTCCGGTGGCGGTGGTGCCGCACAGCTAACTGCAGTGCAGTGCAGTGCGGCGCAGGGCAGGCAACGCAGCGCAGGCGTGGCAGAACGCCACACGAACCGCTCAGCCGAAGCGCTCGATACGAATGCGGTCCACCGGCTGCCCGGCCTCCACCAGCAGTCGCGACGCGTGCTCCGCGAACCCGTTGGAGCCGCATACATAGGCCTCCCACCCACCGGGTGGCTGCTCGGCCAGGAGCGGCGCCACATGTGTCGCCGCCATACGTCCTACCGGCACACCATCCGGAGCGCTGCGCGTGAAGACGGTCGTCGTCTCCTCGCCGTACTCCTGCGCGTAGATGAGCTCTTCGGGACCGCGAGCCGAGACGAGCAGGCGCAGCGGCACGTCCAGACCTTGCCCGCGGTGGTGCCGCAGCATCGACATCAGCGGTACGACACCGGATCCGGCGCCGATGAGCAGTGCGGGCCGGTCGCCGGGCCAGGCGAAGAAGCCGCTGAGCGGGCCCCGCACCCGCACCGTGTCGCCGGGCTCGGCCACGGTGTGGAACCAGCCGGAGACCTCGCCGCCCTCGACATGGTCCAGCGTCAGTTCGACGTGCCCGGCGTCGTCGGGCGGAGAAGCGATGGAGTAGTGGCGCTGCGCCACATATCTGTCCTCGGCGGTCAGCCGCAGCATCAAATGCTGCCCCGGCAGGTGCCCCATCCACTGCGGCACCGCGAACCGGAACGTGGAGGCGTACGGCGTCTCCCGGCGGATCTCGGTGAGCGTGGCGGTCTGCCAGGTGGCCGCGGCGCGGGTACTCACCGCGATCCGCCCGGGCACGGCGAAGCCGGTGTGCGGCACGAAGGTCTTGGTCGTCGTCTCAGTCACCGGAGTAGCGCTGCTCTTCCCAGGGGTTGCCGCGTGCGTGATAGCCGTTCTGCTCCCAGAAGCCCGGCTCGTCGTGGTCGAGGAGCCGCAGGCCGGCGATCCACTTGGCGCTCTTCCAGAAGTACAGGTGCGGCACGATCAGCCGAGCCGGTCCACCGTGCTCGGCGGACAGCGGCTTCCCGCCGTACTCCCACACGATCCAGGCGCGGCCGCCGGTCAGATCGGCGAGCGGGAGGTTCGTGGTGTACCCGGTGTGCGAGTAGGCCACGGCGTGAGTGGCGGTCGCGTCCGGGCGTACCGCGTCCAGGAACGCGTCCAGGGACACACCCCCGAAGCGCACGCCGAACTTCGACCAGCTCGTCACACAGTGGATGTCGCCCTCGTACGCCGAAGCGGGCAGCGTGTGTGCCTCGTCCCAGTCCCAGGTGCGCGGCGCGGCCACCAGACCGTCGACCCGGAAGGTCCAGTCGGGGGGCGCCAGGTCGGGGGTGACCTCGGCGGACAGGACGGGCCAGTCGTCGCCCGCGTCGTACTGGCCGGGCGGCAGTCCGGCGTTGTGGACGCGCGGGCGCCCGGTGAAACCTCGGGTGACGTTCATACGGGTGGTGCCTCCAGGCCGCCGGGAGCGGTGGCCCGCGGGTCGGGTGTGATCAGTGCTTATGCATTCAACCGTACGTGGCCGCCGCCTATGCCCGGGCCCTCATGGGCCCCCGATCATTGCGGACATATGAACTCTCCCGAGGCCTGGGAATAGCTGTGGCGTGATCTTCCTTGCCGCTACTGCCGACGCCGGTGGCCCCGACGGCTCCAGCGGGTGACAGTGGTCCCGGCAACCGGTGACAGCGAAGGAGAGTGAGGAAGCACATGCCCAAGGCGTACGTCTTCACGCGGTTCGGCGGCCCCGAGGCCGAGGCACTGGTTGAGCAGGACCGGCCGAGCCCGGGTCCCGGCCAGGTACTCGTCGCGGTACGCGCGGCGGGCGTGAACCCCGTCGACTGGAAGCAGCGGACGGGCCACAGCCGCCCGGGCGGCCCCGCACGCGAACTGCCCGCGGTGTTCGGCAACGAGGTCGCGGGGGTCGTCGAGGAGGTCGGCGCCGAGGTGACCGGGTTCGCCGTCGGGGACGAGGTCTTCGGCAATCCGGTGGCGGGCGGATACGCCGAGTACGCCCTGCTTCCCGCGACCGTGACCGCGCACAAGCCCGCCGAGCTGTCGTATCAGGACGCCGCGACGCTGCCCGTCGCGGCGGCGACCGCGTACGACGGAGTCCGCCAGCTGGATCTGCCCGAAGGCGCGACCCTGCTGATCACCGGTGCGGGCGGCGGTGTCGGCGTCGCGGCCACGCAGATCGCGCGCGCGTTCGGGGTGCGTGTCATCGGGGTCGCGAGCGACGCCAAGAAGGACTTCGTCGAGTCGCTCGGGGCCGTGCACGTCCCGTCGGGGCCGGACCTTGCGGAGCGGCTGCGCGGGGCGGCGCCGGACGGTGTGGACGGCGTGTTCGACCTGGTCGGGGGCGAGGTCCAGGAAGCAGCGGCGACGCTCCTCGGCGACCCCGCGAAGCTGATCACCGGCGCCGACCGGAGGACCGCCGCGCGGCTCGGCGGCGGGCCCGTCGAACGAGCCCGCAATTCCGCCGTGCTCGACGAGGTGGCGAAGCTCGTGGTCGAGGGCAAGCTGCGGCCGTTCGTCACGCAGACCTTCCCGCTCGGCCGGGCGGGCGAGGCACTGCGCACGGTCGAGGACGGCCACGCGCGCGGCAAGATCGTGATCGAGGTCGGCGGATGAGCGCACATCCCCTGGATAATCCGGCGTTCGGCGCCCTGACCGGCCCGCACGCCCACTTCGCCGAACGCCGTGGCCGCGTCCTGCGCTACCCCCTGGACGTATCGCCGTGGCTGGCCCTCCCCGACGACCCGGACGCCGACGACTGGGCTGACCTTGCCGCCCTGGTCGGCCCGGGTGGCGAAGCCCCACTGGCCGGTTTCACCGGGCAGACCCCGGACGGCTGGGAGGTGACCTTCAACCTGGAGGGCGTTCAGCTGGTCGACGACGGCATAGCCGCGGCCCCGGACGCCGAGGCGGTACGGCTCGGCCCCGCCGACGTGCCCGAGATGCTCGACCTGGTCGAACGGACCAGGCCGGGACCCTTCCTGCCGCGCACCGTCGAACTCGGCACCTATCTGGGGATACGCCGGAACGGCGCGCTGATCGCCATGGCGGGGGAGCGGCTGCACCCGCCGGGCTGGACCGAGATCAGCGCGGTCTGCACCGACCCGGACTTCCGAGGCGAGGGCCTGGCGACCCGGCTGATCCTGGCCGTCGCACACGGCATCCGCGAACGCGGCGAGACCCCGTTCCTGCACACCGCCGCGAACAACACCAACGCCATCCGCCTCTACGAGTCCCTGGGCTTCCGGCTCCGCCGCAGGACCCGCTTCCTCGCGGCGCGTGTGCCTGAGCAGGTGGCGGTGTCCTGACGCCCATGAGCGCATGGACGGGTCGCCGACAGGCCAGTCCGCGAACGGGCCACTGACCGGTCAATCCGCGGACGGGTCGCCGGCCGGCTCGTCCCCGCCCGCCGCGTTGTAGCGCCGCAGATACGAGGCGAAGCGCGCGAGATCCTCCTCGGGCCAGCCCGCGAGCCGCTCACGGAACGCCACCCGGCGGCTCTCGGTCACCTGGGCGAGGATCTCCGTGCCCGTCTCCGTCAGATGCAGCACCTGCACCCGATGGTCCTCCGGGTCGAGCCGTCGCTCGATGAGCCCGGACCGCTCCAGCGCGGCCACCTGCCGGCTCACCGTGGACTTGTCCAGGGCGTAGTGCGCGGCGAGGTCGGTGGCACGGCAGCCGCCGCGCTCCTCCAGATGCCCGAGCAGGGTGTACGAGACCAGGGACAGCTCGGGGTGCATACGGCCCGCCGTGGCCCTGGCCCGCCGGGCGAAGGACGTCATCTCGCGCTGGATGGTCTCGACGGCCGCGTCGGCGGCGGCAGTGACAACGGTCTCATCAAGCTCTTCGGCTGCCTTCATGGGAACCTCCTCGCGCTACTAGTTGTATAGTACAACTTGAAGTGAGAGTTGTATTTGCCAACCAATATGTCGACCAAGTAGGAGTTCGCATGGTCACCGGGCTGCGGTCACCGGCGCTGCGTCATGTGCTCACGCACCTGATCACCCCGCTGCTGATGTGCATCGGTATGGGGCTCGCCTATATGGGCGCCTTCGTCACGCCCGAGCCGAACCACCTGCCCGTGGCCGTCGTGGGCAGCGGACCCGAGGTCAAGGTGTTCGCGCAGTCGGTCAAGGACGAGGCGGGGGAGAAGCTCGACGTCCGTACCGTCGCGAGCCGCGCCGAAGCGGTCGACCTGCTCAAGTCCCGTGACATCACGGGTGCGTACATCCCGAGCTCGAAGACGCCGGAGCTGGTCGTCGCCACTGCCGCGTCCGACATGGGAGCCACGGCGGTCGAGAAGGTCTTCACCCCGGTCGCCGCCCAGGAGGGCCTGCCGCTGAAGGTCACCGATGTCGTCCCGCCGGCCGCCGACGACCCCACGGGCCAGGGCCTGTTCTTCCTGCTGATCGCGCTGAGCATCGGCTCGTACGCGTCCGTCGCCGCACTCGGCGCCGCAGGCGGCGAGCTCCCCATGCGGGCTCGGGCGCTGCTGGCGGTCGGCATCTCCGGTGCCGTGAGCGTCATCGGCACGCTGCTCGCCGGGCCGGTGTTCCACCTCGCGGACCACGGCCTGGCGAGCGTGTGGGGGATGAGCTGGCTCTACTCCGCGGGCATCCTCTTCATCGGCGTCGGACTCCACACGTTCCTCAAGCGGTGGACCACGCTCGCCATGATGGTGCTCTTCGTGATGCTCAACTTCACCAGTTCCGGTGGTCTGTTCAGGCCCGAGCTCCAGAACGGCTTCTTCGGCACCCTGCACGCCTTCTGGAACGGCGCCGGGTTCGTCGAGGGCGTCCGGGGCCTCCTCTACTTCGACGGCGACGGGCTGTCCGGCAACCTCTGGACGCTGGTCGCCTGGCTGCTGGCCGGCCTCCTGGTCACGGCCGTCGCCGGTGCCGTGGAGCTGGGGCGCGCCCGTGGTCACGTACAGCCGGAGCCCGTCGAGGAGGCCGAGGAAGAACTGGAGGAGACGGTCGCCGTCTGACCGTTCCTGTTAGTGTTGCCGCGTCGGCTGTGGAACGCCCCAGCCAAAGAGTTGCCCAGGAGGTGGGACCCATCAACGCTTGGTCAGGTCGGGTGCTCTCACCTCAAGGCAACGCGGCTCACCGCCAGTAGGCGGCCGCGAGAGCGCCCTTCGGCTCACCGAAAGGCCCTCGGCTTCCATGCCTCTTCTGTCCCCTCTCTTTGATTCCGTTGTCACCGCGCTCCGCTCCGCCGGCTGTGTCTTCGCCGAGGACGAGGCGGAGTTGATCCTCGCCACAGCTCGCACCCCGGACGATGTCGCCACCATGGTTGACCGGCGCGTCGCGGGACTTCCCCTTGAACACGTGCTCGGCTGGGCCGGGTTCCACGGACTGCGCGTCGCCGTGGAGCCGGGCGTCTTCGTGCCCCGCCGCCGCACCGAGTTCCTCGTCGACCAGGCGGTCGCCCTGGCGAGGGACGTGTCCCTCGTCGTGGACCTCTGCTGCGGCTCCGGCGCGGTGGGCGCCGCGCTGGCCGCCTCCCTCGGCGGGCCCGAACTGCACGCCGCCGACATCGACCCGGCCGCGGTGCGCTGCGCCCGCCGCAACGTCGAGCCCTTCGCCGGTCACGTGTACGAGGGCGACCTCTTTGCCGCCCTGCCCGACACCCTGCGCGGCCGCGTCGACGTACTGGCCGCGAACGTGCCGTACGTCCCCACCGACGAGGTCGGACTCCTGCCGGCGGAGGCCCGCGACCACGAACCCCTCGTCGCCCTCGACGGAGGTTCCGACGGGCTCGACATCCTGCGCCGGGTCGTCGCGGAGGCCCCCGAATGGCTGGCCCCGGGCGGCTGCCTCCTCGTCGAGACGAGCGAGCGCCAGGCACCCCGGGCCGTCGAGACCTTCACCCGAAGCGGCCTGGCAAGCCGACTGGCCGTTTCCGACGAGCTGTACGCCAACGTCGTGATCGGCACCAAGGTCTAGCCGCTCGGCCGACTCCGCTCGCTCGGCATGTCGCGTTCTCCCTCGACTCGGCCGAGTGAGCGACCTCATTGTGCAACTAGTTGCATAAAGCTCGGCCCGTCGTTTACAACAGACACACGACACCGCGCACGGAGGGCCGCCCGATGAGCCGTTACCCGCACCTGCTGAACCCGCTCGACCTGGGCTTCACCACCCTGCCCAACCGCGTGCTCATGGGCTCCATGCATGTGGGCCTGGAGGAGGCCGAGCGCGGCTTCGAGCGGATGGCCGAGTTCTACGCCACCCGGGCCCGCGGCGGTGTCGGCCTCATCGTCACCGGCGGCATCGCGCCCAACGAGGCCGGGCGGCCGTACGAGGGCGGCGCCAAGCTGACCACCGAGGCGGAGGCGGAGCAGCACACGGAGATCACCGCCGCGGTGCACCGCGAGGGCGGGAAGATCGCCATGCAGATCCTGCACTTCGGGCGGTACGCCTACCACCAGGACCTCGTCGCGCCCAGCGCCCTCCAGGCCCCGATCAGCCCCTTCCCGCCGCACGAGCTCACCGACGCCGAGATCGAGCGGACCATCGACGACTACGCGCGCGCCGCCCGCCTGGCGAAGCGGGCCGGCTACGACGGCGTCGAGATCATGGGCTCCGAGGGCTACCTGATCAACGAGTTCATCGCCACCCAGACCAACAAACGCGAGGACCGCTGGGGTGGCTCGTACGAGAACCGCACGCGCTTCCCCCTGGAGATCCTCCGGCGGGTGCGTGAAGCGGTCGGCGCGGACTTCATCATCATCTACCGCCTGTCGATGCTGGACCTGGTGCCGGGCGGCTCCTCCCTGGAGGAGGTGATCACCCTCGCCCAGGCCGTCGAGGCCGCCGGGGCCACGATCATCAACACCGGCATCGGCTGGCACGAGGCCCGCATTCCCACCATCGCGACCTCGGTACCGCGCGGTGCGTACACCTGGGTGACCAAAAAGGTCATGGGTGCCGTTTCGATCCCCCTGGTCACCACCAACCGCATCAACACCCCCGAACTCGCCGAGCAGTTGCTCGCCGACGGCCACGCCGACATGGTGTCCCTGGCCCGCCCGATGCTCGCCGACCCCGACTTCGTTGCCAAGGCGGAGGCGGGCAGGCCCGAGGCCATCAACACCTGCATCGGCTGCAACCAGGCCTGCCTCGACCACACTTTCAGCGGCAAGATCACCTCCTGCCTGGTCAACCCGCGCGCCTGCCACGAGACGGAGCTCGTCCTCTCACCGACCAAGCTGCGCAAGCGAGTTGCCGTGGTCGGCGCGGGTCCCGCCGGACTCGCCTGCGCGGTCTCCGCCGCCGAGCGCGGCCACGACGTCACCCTCTACGACGCCGCGCACGAGATCGGCGGCCAGCTCAACGTGGCCCGCAAGGTCCCCGGCAAGCAGGAGTTCGACGAGACGATCCGCTATTTCCGTACACAGCTCGAACTGCACGGCGTGGACGTGCGGTTGAACACCCGCATCGACGCCGAGGACGTCCTCGGATACGACGACGTCGTGGTCGCGACCGGCGTCAGCCCGCGCACCCCCGAGATCCCCGGCGTCGACCACCCCAGCGTCGTCGGCTACTTGGACGTGCTGCGCGACGGCGCCCCCGTCGGCGACCGCGTCGCGATCCTCGGCGCCGGAGGCATCGGCTTCGACGTCGCCGAGTACCTAACCGACAGCGGTGACAAGGCGAGCGAGGACCCGGCGACGTACTTCCGGAACTGGGGCGTCGACATGGACTACCGGGGGCCCGGCGGCCTCGCCGCCCCCGAGCGGCCCGCCCCGCCCCGCACCGTCCACCTCCTCCAGCGCAAGGCCTCCAAGGTCGGCGCCGGACTCGGCAAGACGACGGGGTGGATCCACCGCGCCGAACTCAAGCACCGCGGCGTCACCATGGTCGCGGGCGTCCAGTACGACCGGATCGACGACGCCGGACTGCACGTCACCGTCGAGGGGCGGAGCCAGGTCCTGGACGTCGACACGATCGTCCTGTGCACCGGGCAGGACCCGCGCCGTGACCTGTACGAGGAGCTGCTCGCCGCGGGCGGCAGCGTGCACCTCATCGGCGGCGCCGACGTGGCCGCCGAACTGGACGCCAAGCGTGCCATCAAGCAGGGCACGGAGCTGGCGGCGGCACTGTAAGGGCCCTGCGACCCCTCCCTAGGATGACCCCATGTCACTCCCGCACGCGATCCTCACCGCCCTTCTGGAGAAGCCGTCGTCGGGCCTCGAACTGACCCGCCGGTTCGACAAGTCGATCGGCTACTTCTGGTCGGCGACGCATCAGCAGATCTATCGCGAGCTGGGAAAACTGGAGGCTGACGGGCACATCCGCGCCCTGCAGTCCGAGCAGCCGGCCCGCGGGCAGAAGAAGAGCTACGAGGTCCTGCCCGCGGGCCGCGACGAACTCGCCCGCTGGACCGCCGCCTCTCAGGACCCGAAGCCCCTGCGCGACACCATGCTGCTGAGGCTGCGCGCCTCCGCCGTCGTCGGCACCGCGGGCATCGAGGCGGACCTGCGCCGCCATCTCGACCTGCATCAGCGGCAGTTGGAGGAGTACGAGGGAATCCAGACGCGTGACTTCCCGCCCGGGAAGGACACCGCGCAGGACCGACTGCGGCACCTCGTACTGCGCGCCGGTATCGACCTGGAGACCTTCTGGACGCGTTGGCTGACCCACGCGCTGGAGGAGTTCGAGCAGTTGCCCGCGCACGAGTAGGCGACCGTCCCTCCGACCGGAGTCGGGTGGACGGCCGCCGTGGTGACGAACCCCGGATCAGAGCCGGTGCGGCTTGGCCCGGCGGCGCAGGTACCAGGCTCCCGCCACGGTGCCCGTTGCCACCAGTGCCGCGCCGCCCACCAGGGTGGCGGTGCCGTAGTCCCTGGCCGCTCCACCGAAACCGCCCATGACCCCGAGCGACGGTGTCGCGGTGGCTCTGGGCGTCGCGGTGGCGGTGGCCGAGACGACGATGGACTGGGTGCCCGCCGTCGTTCCGTCCTGGCAGACCACGATGACGGTATAGGTGCCGGCACTCACGCTCGACCAGGAAGCAGCCTGACTGGTGCTCGTGCCGGTCAGGGCCACCTGGCGCCCCTGGGCGAAACTTCCCTGTCCACTGGAGAGCAACGAGGCATTGCCGAAGCTGCTCCCATTGCTCGGACAGGCACTGGTTGTGACCGAAACCGTGGAACCGCTGGTGCTCACGGAGATCCCCGAACCCAGTGCGACGGCCGACGGAGCGGCCAGGGTGAGCGGAAGCGCAGCGGCGGCGGCCACGGTCAGGCCGGAGCGGAGAAGTAGCTGAGTAGTACGCATAGGACTGCCCTCCAGCGGCACGGTTGGCGGTACATCCCATGCGCCGCCGAGGATTGGCAAGGCCCGTGCTGCCTTCAGGTGAGAGCCAACGTGCCTTTGGCCCGGCCCGCATGCGGACGGGGACCGGGCAGGTGACGGATTCCATCGTCCGGCCGACGCCTGACGGCCTGTCGCCCCACCCGGCCACCGCTCAGGTGCGTCCCGCCGGCGCCGAACTATCCCTCGGCGCCCGTCGTCACCGTGCGCTCCGGCGAGTACCCGCCCCATGTGCCGTCCGGCAGCTTCGCCCGCATCCGAACCCGGTGCGTGACATCGGCGTCCCGTCCCACATAGAAGCTGTACGTCGCCTCCTTGCTCGGCGCGGTGCCACCCCAGACGAGCGAGGTCGCCGCTTCCCCGTCCAGATGGATCTGATACTCCGTGATCACACCGTCCACGTCCGGCGGAATCCAGGACAGATCGAGGTAGTACGCCCCGTCGGCGAGGTGCGTGGTGGCGCGGAAGTCGGTCGGCGCGGTGCCCTTTCCGCTGTCGGAACCGGGTGCGGTGGTGAGCCGGACGGTGTCGCTCGCGGCCGAGACGTTGTCCGCCGCGTCGCGCGCCTTCACGGTGAAGGAGTAGCCGGTGCCGGCCCGCAGCCCGGTCACCACGGTCGCGGTCTGCCCGCCACCCACGCTGTGGATCTTCGAGGCGCCCTGATAGATGTCGTACGAGGCCACGCCCCGGTCGTCCGTCGACTTCTCCCAGGACAGCTGGACCGACCCGCTCCCGACCGTCTTTCCGCTCGGGCGGCCGGGGCTGGTCGGGGCCCTTTCGTCGGCCGCGACCGCTGCCGGTGTGGTGGCGCGGACCTGTTTGCTGGGCGGTCCGGGGTTTCCGTCGGCGTTCAGGGCGCGGACATTGAAGACGTACGTCGTGGACGGCTTGAGCCTGGTGATGTCCACCATGTGGTCGGTACCGGGTACTGCCTTGACCTTTGTCATGCCGCGGTACACCACGTACTCGGTGACCTCCGGATCCCCGGAAGCCCGGTTCCACATGACGTGCACGCTGGTCGCGCTGCCCGCCGCGGCGGTGACGCCCATCGGTGCCGAGGGCAGCTTTCCGCCCTGGTCGTCGCTCTGCGCGCCCCATCCACAGGACGTCAGGACGAGCAGCGAGCCGCAGATCAGCGCGTGGGGAACGCGTCGCACGGTCCTGCCTTCCCTCGACGGGATTGGTCTGTACCTATTGGACACCGCCGGTGCGATCACATCAAGAGGGCGGTGGCCGTTCGTCGGACCGTCGCGGGGTACGTATGCTGATTCTTGACGCGGCGTGAACTCGCCCCTGTCTCAGGGGAGTTCATGCCCACGGCGCGGACCGCTGTCGTCGCTGTTCCCGCGCCGGCGAAGGCGGTCGAGTGGCCGGAGCCGACTGCGGCTCGGGCCCTCGGCCGCACACCGCCTGTCGCGGCGTCCGTGCACCGTCCGGACCCCTCCCAGTGGACGGACCGTCAGATACGCACCAAATTTGGGCGAGTGACCGTCCATGTCCCCCAGGAGAGGGTCTCTCATCGTGCGTGTCCAGTCGCTGACGCTGGCCGTGGCCGGCGCCGCCCTGCTCGCTCCTGCCCCCGGTTCCGCGGCGCTTCCCACCGCCGCCCGCCCGAGCGCCCCCGTGGCGGTGCATGAGGGGAACGTTCAGGCCGCCGACCTGCTCGCGAAAGTACGCGGCTGCGTCCAGATCTCGAACGGGCGCTACCGCAGTGACGACGGTGCCCGCGCCGACATCCCGGTGTGTGGAACACGGGGCGCCGTGTTCTGGAAGGCAGACATGGACATCGACTGCGACGGCCGCCCCGGCCCGCGGTGCAACAGCCGTACCGACCCGCTCTTCTCCGACGCCACCGCCTACCAGCAGTCCGACGGACAGCAGCTGGACGCCGAGACCCTCCCGTACATCGTCGTCCCCGGCGTCAGCAGCATCTGGAACCACCGCGACCACGACGTCCGCGCCGGTTCGGTGGCCGCCGTGATCTACCGGGACCGCGTCCAGTACGCGGTCGTCGGCGACATCGGCCCGCGCCACATCATCGGCGAGGCCTCGTACGCCACCGCCAGAGGCCTCGGTATCCGCCCCGATCCGATCCGCGGCGGGACGGGCTCGGGGGTCACCTACCTGGTGTTCAAGGACTCCCGGGTCTCGCCCATCGAGAGTCACCGGGCAGCGGTGACGCTGGGGGAGAGCCTGGCGCGCAAGTTCGTCAAGGAGAACTGAGCCGCCTCTCCCGGCGGGCCGAGATCATTCCTTCCGGTACGAGTACGCCTCCGCCGCGGCCGCCTCCACCGCGGCGAGGTCCGCACCCGCCGAGGCGGTGACGACCGCGGCCACCGCGCCCTCGACGAAGGGCGCATCCACCAGTCGGGTGTTCTCCGGGAGCTCGTCACCCTCGGCGAGCAGCGCCTTCACGGTGAGGACCGCGCTGCCGAGATCGGTGAGGACGGCGACCCCGACGCCGCGGTCCGCGGAGGCGGCCGCGGCGGAGATCAGCTCGGCGCTCGTGCCGAGGCCGCCGTCCATCGTGCCGCCCGCCGGGACGACGGGAGCCGTCGTGCCGCCGCCCGCGAGCCCCGTCGCCAGCTCGGCGACGGAGGCGGCGACGGCGGCACTGTGCGACACGAGCACGATGCCGACGAGCTGCTTGCGGGCGCCGGCGGAGCCTGCTGCCTCACTCACCGGCCGCCTCCTCCAACGCGGCGATCAGCAGGGCGGAGGACGTGGCACCGGGATCCTGGTGCCCGATGCTGCGCTCGCCCAGATAGCTCGCCCTGCCCTTGCGGGCCTGCAGCGGGATCGTCGCGGCGGCGCCCTCCTCGGCGGCGGCCCTCGCTGCGGCGAAGGAGCCGGAGAGCGCGTCGACGGCGGGCACCAGTGCGTCGATCATGGTCTTGTCGCCGGGCGCGGCTCCGCCCAGCGCCATCACCGCGTCCACGCCCGCGCGCAACGCGTCGGCGAACTGCTCCTCGGTGACCTCCGCTGCATCCCCGAGCGCCTTGCCGGTACGGCGCAGCAGGGTGCCGTACAACGGTCCGGACGCGCCGCCGACCGTCGAGATCAGCTGCCGTCCGGCGAGCATGAGGACGGCGCCCGGCGTGTCCGGGGCCTCCTTCTCCAGCGTGGCCACCACGGCGGTGAACCCGCGCTTCAGATTGCTGCCGTGGTCGGCGTCACCGATCGGCGAGTCCAGGTCGGTGAGCCGTTCCGCCTCGCGGTCCACGGAGGCGGCGGTGACCGTCATCCAACGGCGGAAGAAATCGGCGTCGAGCACGGAATCTCCTTGCGTGGTACGAACGTTGACCGGATGCGGAGCTGGTTTCAGACGCCCCAGCGCAGGCCCGGTGTCTTCACCGGCGCGTTCCACAGCCGCAGCAGCTCCTCGTCGACCTGGCACAGGGTCACCGAGGCGCCGGCCATGTCGAGCGAGGTGACGTAGTTGCCCACGAGGGTGTGCGCCACGACGACACCGCGCTCGGTCAGCACCCGCTGCACCTCCGCGTTGAAGCCGTACAGCTCCAGGAGCGGCGTCGCACCCATGCCGTTGACCAGGACCAGCACGGGATTGCGCGGGTCGAGGTCCTCCAGGATCGCCTGCACCGAGAAGTCGGCGATCTCCCGCGAGGTCATCATCGCGCGCCGCTCCCGGCCCGGCTCGCCGTGGATGCCGACACCCAGTTCCAGTTCCCCGGGCGGCAGGTCGAATGTGGGGCTGCCCTTGGCCGGAGTGGTGCAGGCGCTGAGGGCGACCCCGAAACTGCGGGAGCTCTCGTTGACCTGGCGGGCCAGCGCCTCGACCCGCTCCAGCGGCGCGCCCTCCTCGGCGGCGGCGCCCGCGATCTTCTCCACGTACAGCGTGGCGCCCGTGCCGCGCCGCCCGGCCGTGTAGAGGCTGTCGGTGACGGCGACGTCATCATTGACGAGGACCTTGGCGATCCGGATGCCCTCGTCCTCGGCGAGCTCGGCCGCCATGTCGAAGTTGAGCACGTCACCCGTGTAGTTCTTCACGATGAACAGCACACCCGCGCCGCTGTTCACGGCGGCCGCGGCCCGCAGCATCTGGTCCGGCACCGGCGATGTGAATACCTCGCCGGGACAGGCCGCCGACAGCATCCCGGGACCCACGAAACCGCCGTGCAGCGGCTCGTGCCCCGAGCCGCCGCCGGACACCAGGCCCACCCTTCCGGCCACGGGAGCGTCCCGCCGTACGATCACCCGGTTCTCGACATCCACCGTCAGCTCCGGATGCGCTGCCGCCATACCCCGCAGAGCGTCCGCGACCACCGTCTCCGCCACGTTGATGAGCATCTTCATGGGTACCTCCTGGTGACACTAGCAGGTGAGTCCCTGACCTGCGCCTTTGCTGGTCAGGGTGGGTTACGTCAGTCGTCGATCTTGGCGGTCCATGGTGGTCGGAAGCGGGTTCTGGCGGGGCTGATGCTGACCCAATGCTGACTTTGGTGACGAGTCGTCAGGTTTCTGGGGCTGGTCGGACGAGGGCCGGCGGGAGCCCATCTGTGGAAAGTATCGACCTTGCGGCAGTGAAGGTCACGGGCTTGGACGCTCATGGGCGTACCAGGCTGCCTGGGACTGCTCTGTTGGTGTCATATCACTTGGCATGATCGTTCTCGCTCTGGTCAGGTGGCCCAAGTGTGGGCCAGGCTTCGCAGCCCGGTCCTCGACGAGATCGGCTGATCATGTCCGACTCCCGTGCCTGATCCGGGTCGGTCTGGCGATGGCCGAGTTCGGCTATCCCACAGCAACGGCTTCGCAGGCTTCATGAAGGGCCCTCGCCGACTGGATCCGAGGCGATGATCCGATAGGGCGGAAGCGACCTGTAAGTGGAAGATGGTCATATGGCGGTTTCGCGTATCAAGCCACACTTGCGACTCCTCTCCAGTAGTGCGCTGTCGCTGGACGAGGCCGTGGTCGAGCGGACCGTACAGCGGGAGACGGCGGCGCTGGACACGGCCCCGCCGGACAAGGCTCTGTCCAGCACGTGATCGCCCTGCAGTCGGGGCTCGCGGCCGGGCTGCGCTGCTCGGACGGTGTACGGCTGCGACGCGAGCGCTTCTGTGTCGCTGGGAAGAAGACGTCGAACTGATGATGCTGGCCATCGACCCCGCCTGGATGAAACAGCTGGCGGCGGAGAGCGACGTACGGGGAGAGGCGGAGCTGGCAGCGCGATTCCACTTCGACGATCCGCTGCTGGCGTTGCTCGTGGAGCGGTTGGTTCTGGAGTACGAGCAGCCGGGTCCGGCCGACTCGCTCTACACCCAGTCTCTGATGCAGGCGGTCGGCGCGCACCTGGTTCGCACCTGTGCGGTGTACGGTGCCGGACAGGCCGGGCCCAAGGCGCGGGCGGGCGAGCTGTCGCCGCGGCGGCTGGCGGCGGTGATCGACTACATGCAGGCCGACCTCGGGTCGAAGGTGACTCTGGAGTAGCTGGCCGCCGCAGCGGGTGTGAGCACCTCGCATCTGACCCGGATGTTTCGCGCGGCCACCGGCCAGGCCCCCTATCAGTACCTGATGCGGCAGCGCCTGGAGTGTGCGCGGCGGGCCCTGCTGTATGGCGACGCCCCGATCGCGGCGGTCGCCCTGGCGGCGGGTTTCGCCGACCAGAGCCATCTGACCAGAACGATGCGGCGGCATCTGAACGTGACGCCGAGCATTCTGCGCGCGGCGCGCGAGGCCGGGTGACCTTCGGGGCACCTGAGGAGCGGATCGTTCCAGAACGGCAGGATTGTTCAAGATTCGTGTGAGGGGAGGCTCAGTGTGGTGACTGCTGCCGAGCCTGGCAGCAGTGACGGAGAGGGTGAAGACTGATGGCTGCAGAGAACGTGGATGAACTCGTCAAGAACCTCGCGAATACCTTCGGGCGCCCGATCCGCTCGCCGACCCTGCACTGGCCGGACGAGTACGGCCTGGAGTACGAGAACGTGACCTTCCCGTCCTTGGACGGGGTACCGCTTGATGCATGGTTCATCCCCTGCAAGGGGTCGGACAAGATCGTCGTCTGCAACCACCCGATCTGGTTCAACCGGTACGGCCTTGCCTCCCAACTGGAGCCGTGGAAGCAGATCGGCGGCGCCGGCGGCAACGACTTCGAAGTCAACTTCATGCCGGACTACAAGCACCTCCACGACGCCGGGTACAACGTCCTGACCTACGACATGCGCAACTTCGGCCACAGCGGCATCGGCAACGGCGGACTCGGCTCCAACGGCATTTTCGAGTCCCGCGACGTCGTCGGCTCCCTGCGCTACGTCAAGTCCCGCGAGGACACCAGGAACATGACGGTCGGCCTGTTCAGCCGCTGCTGCGGCGGCAACGCCACCTACATCGCCATGACCAACCACCCGGAGTACTTCCGGGACGTGCGCTGCATGGTCAACCCGCAGCCGGTCTCACTGCGCCCGTTCTACGAGCGGATCACCGAAATCCTCGGCATCGAGGACCACTTCGACGCCATAGACCGCGAAATCCAGCTGATCACCAGCTTCCGGATCGACGACATGTCCCCCGTCGAGTACGCCAAGAACTGCCACGTGCCCACCTTCGTCGCCCAGGTTCACGACGACGCTCTCACCAAGCCCGGCGACGTCCAGACGATCTTCGACAACATCCCCACCGAGGAGAAGAAACTGCACTGGATCCACGGCACCACCCGCCGCTGGGACGGCTACCTCTTCTTCCCCAACAACCCGGACCCGCTCATCGAATGGTTCGACAAGTACATGAACTGAGCGCCACCCCGTTGGGTCCTCCGGTCGTGGGCGGGCAGGGGCGGGTTCGCTGCTCAGGTGGCAGGTCGGGGCAGGGCGGGCGAATGCGGCCGTGAGCTGGTGCCGCCAGGGCCAGGTGGTGTTGTCGGAGATCTCCAGTCGATGTTGCGGGCCGAGGTCCTGATGAAGGCTGCGGACAGGAACGCTCCCGCCCCGTGGCCGTGCCGCCGCCTACGCCCGCCCGATCACGCGCAGCTCGCGAAGGGCCTTCGCGACCAGGACCGGGACCGCCGCGCCGGCGCCTTCGTAGCCCTCGCTCACTGTCTGGCCGCCGAGATACCGGGCGTGGACGCCTTCGAGGATCACGGCGAGTTTCATCGCGCTGAAGGCCATGTAGAACGGCAGGAGGCTCAGGTCCCGGCCGGTCAACCATTCGTACTTCTCGGCCACTTCGTAACTGGCGGGGAAGCCCTGCTGCGTAGTGACACCCACCGCGACGGGAATCAGCTCGCGGTCCGCGTCGTCGTGGTCGTGCCAGTAGGTCAGCGTCATGGCCAGATCGGCCAACGGGTCGCCCAGCGTGGAAAGTTCCCAGTCGAGGACGCCCGCGATGCGGGGCGGGCCGCTCAGGTCGACGATGGTGTTGTCGAGGCGGTAGTCGCCGTGCACGATCGAGGCGTCGGAGCTCTCCGGCACGTGGTCGGAGAGTCGGTTCAGGAGTACGTCCATGTCCGGGAGTTCGCGCGTGTGCGAGCGGCGCCACTGCTCGCCCCACCGGGAGACCTGGCGCGCGCAGTAGCCGTGTGGCCGTCCGAAGTCCGCCAGGCCGACGCTCGAAGGGTCGATGCTGTGCAGGTCCGCGAGGGTGTGCACCAGACCGTCGGCCAGCGCCGAGCGCGCCTCGGGGCTGAGCCCGGCGGTGTCCTCCGCCGTGCGTATGACCGCCCCGGGCACCTCGGCCATGACGTAGAAGGGACAGCCGAGGACATCGGGGTCCGTGCAGAGCGCAAGCGTCCGGGGCACGGGCACAGCGGTCCCCGCGAGCGCGGTCTGGACGCGGTACTCACGCTTCATGTCGTGCGCACTGGGGAGCACTTGGCCGAGCGGCGGCCGTCGGAGGATGACGGTTCCGTGGGGGAGGCGCAGCCGGTAGGTGATGTTCGACAGCCCGCCGGAGATCAGCTCGGCCTGCCAAGGACCGCCGTCCAGCAGATCCGGCAGCGTTTCCTGAAGCCACTTCTCGATGTTCGCGGCGGGCAGGCCGGGTAGATCGGTGCTCATGACCGGACCCCGCTTCCGTGTTCGGCGGTACCGGCACGGCGTGCGGCCCGCTTGGCGATCGACATACGGTGCGCCTCTGAGGCTCCGTCGTAGATACGGAAGGCGCGGATATCGGCGTAGATACGGCCGATGACCAGGTCCTCGCTGGTGCCCAGCCCTCCGGCGAGCTGCACCGAGCGGTCGACGACCCTTCCGACGGCCTCGCTGATGAACACCTTCGCGCGCGACGACGACTCGGTGCCCTTGCCGCCCTCGGCCACCTCCCAGCAGGCCTGCCACAGCAGCGCTCGGGCCGCGACCAGGTCGATCTCGTTGTCGGCGATCATCTGTTGCGCCATCCCGAGGTCGGCGAGCCGCTGTCCGAACAACTCCCGGTCGACCGCACGGGAGAGCGCGATCTCGTGCGCGCGACGGGCGGCACCGAGCCACCGCATGCAGTGGGTGAGGCGAGCGGGCGCCAGCCTGACCTGCACATACCGGAATCCCAGCCCGGCCTCACCGAGCACGGCGTCGTCCGGCACGAAAACGTCCTCGAACAGCACCCGGCAGTGACCGCCGACCATGGTCGAGTCGATGGTGCGGGCATGCTCCTTCACCGCGAAACCGGGGGTGTCAGTGTCGACCAGCAGCATGGTGGCCCCGCTGTTCTCGCCGTCACGCGCCATCACGATCGTGAACGCGGCGCCCTCGGCCCCCGTGATCAGATGCTTCTCACCCGAGATGCTCCAGCCACCGGCGACCTTGGTCGCCAGGGTGCGTACGGCTGACGGGTCGGAGCCCGCACCGGGCGGCGGCTCGGTCATCGCGAAGCAGGAGCGGATGTCGCCGTTGACCAGCGGCACGAGGTACTTCTCCCGCTGAGCGGGCGTGGCCACCACATTGAGCAGGTGGATGTTGCCCTCGTCCGGGGCCGCGCAGTTGAGGGCCAGAGGGCCGAGCAGACTGGTGCCGGCCTCCTCCAACAGGACGGCCGCCTCGTCGAAGCGGAAGCCGCCACCGCCAAGGTTCGCCGGTGCCTGCGGCGCCCAGATCCCGGCGGCCTTCGCCGCCTGTTGCAGTTCTCGGCGCAGTTCGTCGCTCAGGCCGTGCGCGAACGCCTCCTGCTCGCGAGGGACGACCACGTCCGTCACGAACTCGGCGATCCTGTCGCGCCACTCCACGACTCTTGGTGCAAGAGAGAAATCGAAGGCCATCTACGGTGACTCCGTCCGGCTCGTCATGTCGTTGCCCGGGCCGAATCCGGCCCCGGTTCCCCCTGCGGTGGTCATGCGCGCCACAGTGTTTCTCCAGGCCTGGTGACCACGATGTTGGGTACTGCGGCGTACCGCGACAGGCGGCACAGCGCCACGGTGAGTTCCGCGATGTCCGAGACCTGGATCATCGTGGCGGGGTCGACGCGTTCGTGCACCCAGGCCGCCATGTCGGTGTCGACGTAACCGGGTGACAGCGCCGTTGCGTTCACACCCCGGGAACCCTCGGCAGTCGTGATCGATTCGCAGAGGGAGATCAGGGCCGCCTTGGTGGCGCCGTACGCCGCCAGGCCTGGCTCGCTCACGACTCCCGTGATCGAAGCGATGGCGATGATTTTCGCCCCCGGTCCGGACGGCGCGGATCCGGCCGTACGGAGCGCGGGCAGGAGTCGCTGGGTGAGCTGGAAGTTGCTCCTGAGGTTCACCGCCATCATGGTGTCGAGCTTGTGGAGGGGGTAGGCGGCCAGCCCGCCGCCTGTTCCCATACCGGCGGCCAGCACCAAGACGTCGATGCCGCCGTGCAGTTGGAGATGCGTGTCGGCGAGGGCCTCGACCTGCTCCGGGTCCGCCATGTCCGCGGACGCGGTCTCCACCCGACCCCCATGGGCGCGCAGTTGGTTGGCGGCGTCCTTGAGCGGCCCGTCAGCACGAGCGGACAGGGTGAGATCGAATCCTTCTTGCGCGAGCCGCTCCGCGATGGCTCTGCCGATTCCGCGGGATGCGCCGGTGACGAGCGCGGTACGCCGGACTGTCATGCCGCTCCTCATAAGCTAATGGTCATTAGCTGCGATCCTGATCGTTTGATCAGAGAGTTGTCAAGGGTCATGAGTAATAAGCCACATCGCCACGGCTAACGATCAGTAGCAGTTACCCTCACCTCATGACTGAGGCGCTTCATGACGAAGACGGGTCGCGCCGGGCGGGACGGGATGCCGACATGCCGCAGAGGCAGCAGACCGTCGACGCGCGGACGATCTCCGCGGCGGCGCTGAGACTGTTCGCCGAACGTGGCTACCGTGCGACGACGATGTCCGACATCGGCGCGGCGATCGGCATCCGCGGTCCGAGTCTGTACCGGCACGTGAGCTCGAAGCAGGTGCTGCTCGGGGAGATCATGGTCGAGACGATGCGGGCGCTGATCGCCGACCAGCAGGCGGCGCTCGACGCCGGCGGCGACGTGTCCGTACAACTGCGGCGGATCGTCGAGGCGCATGTCCGCTATCACGCGGCACATCGCGAGCAGGCGTTCGTAGGCAACCGTGAGATCGAGAACCTGGAGCAGCCCTACCGCGACCAGGTGCTGCGGCTGCGACAGACCTATGAGCGGGGACTGCGCACCGTCATCGAACGGGGGTGTGCCGAAGGCGACTTCACCGTCGTGGAACCCCGGCTCGCCTCGTACGCGATTCTCGACATGGGCATGGGCGTCTCGGCATGGTTCCGTCCGGACGGACCGCATGGCGCCGAGCAGATCGCGTATACCTACGCCGACTACGCGATCCGCATGCTCACCGGCCGGTGGCCGGGCGATGCGACGTTCGCCGACGCATGACGGTACGTGTGCCGCTGTTGTCAGCACACGTACCGTCCTTGTCCACGCTTATTGTCGGCCGATGCGGGCGTACACCTCGGGCTTGGTCTTCCGGTAGACGAGCGCCAGGACGACGCCCGCCGCGAAGGTTCCGTACACGACCGCGAACATCGTGTTCGCGAGCGACTGCGAGCCGCTGATCAGCAGGTTGAAGTTCTGCGTCGCCAGGACCATGGAGACGGTGAGGCCGGCGAGCGCGAGGACTGGAGCGATGACCGAGTTCCATGGATTCGCCCAGGCCACCCGGTTTCGCCTGAGGTAGATGGGAACGGCGATCCCGGTGACCAGGAGCAGGACGATGAGCGCGTAGCCGAAGATCCCGACCAGTACGGCGTACAGCTTCGAGGGGTCCGACCCGAGGGCGACGAAGGGGGCCAACCCGAGCAGCGACAAGACGCTCATGGTGAGGGACGCGCGGTGCGGTGAGCCGTGACGGCCGTGCACCCGGCTGAGGGAGCGGTGCAGGATGCGGTCCGCGCTGAGGTTGTACATGTAGCGCGACGTGATGTTGTGGCCCGACAACAGTGCGGCGAAGATGCTCGTGTTCAGCAGCACGGTCACGATGTCCACGGCGACGCGGCCGCTGTATGTCTCAAGGCTCGAGATGAACGACCCGGTGGGGTCGGTGGCCGCGGCGGCGACGACCTTGTCCGCGCCCAGGGCCTGGATCATCACCCACGCGCCGCCCGCATACAAGACGGTGACGAGGCCGATGACGAGATACGTCGCTCGGGGAATCGTGCGGTCGGGATTCCGTACTTCGTCGCGGAAGATGGTGGTCGCCTCGAATCCGCCGAAGCATGTGATGCCGTAAAGAAGGGCGATGCCGATCGAGCCGGAGAATATGGAGTGCGGAGTGAATGACGAAGTGCCGAGCCCCGAAGCGCCTCCCTGGAACACGACACAGGCGTCATACACGAGGACGATGACGATCTCGCAGACCAGAAGCACGGAAAGAATCTTCGCTGAGAGATCGAGTTTGAGGTAGCCCAGCGTTCCGACGATCGCCAGCAATAGGAGACCCCACACCCACCACTTGATATCGGGTCCGTGATAGGTGTCGCGCACGAGTGATTCCAGTACGAGGCCGCCGTACGCGTAGCTACCGATGACCATGAAGTAGTAGCAGAGCAACGCGACGAACGAAGATCCCAGACCCATGACCCGGCCGAGACCTGCCGTGATGTAGGCGTAGAAGCCCCCCGGGTTCGGCAGGTGCCGGGCCATGGTGGTGAATCCGGCGGCGAAAAGGGCGATGATCGCCCCGGCGGCGACGAACGCCATGGGCGCGCCGATCCCATTTCCGTAGCCGATGACCACCGGGAGAAACCCGACGACGATCGCGAGTGGGGCGTTGAAGGCGAGCACCGTGAAGAGCAGATGGGCGGTGCCGAGATTTCCGCGGAGCTGTGATTCCTGAGGTGATGCTGCGGTGGGAGTTTTCGGCTCATTCGCCGCTGACACAGAACTCATATGCACACTCTCTGATGATGGCCCCGCCCCCCGACTGAGGCATTGGCGAATCTTGTCGGCCTAGTAATGGGCTACTGAAGCGGCCTGTCAAGGTTTTCGAGAAAACTCACGAATTCTGGGGACCGGAATGGAGAGTGCGGGTCTGCTTCCGGGGGTGGGTTGACAGCCTGGTGAGGCCGTTCCACAGTGGACCACTAGTTGGTCATCTGATCAGGTCATTAGATTACGATGGCGTTCGCCGCCCCGCAAGGGGTCTGTGCATCCCGTGTCCGCCGATGCGGCAGGTGTCGGCTGTGCCGGCTTCGGACCGAGACTCGGACCGGTGGGCGCCCCAGTCGCAGCGAGGAGCGTCATGTCGATTCAGTCGCAGACCATGCACTCGGAGGGGTTCGTCGCACCGGGCTTCGAGCCGCTGCGAGAGGCGTTCGATCGGAACTTCGCGCAGTGCGGCGAGGTGGGGGCGTCCTGCGCGGTCTATGTCGACGGTGAGTTGAAGGCGGACCTGTGGGGCGGGCTCGCCGATGTCGTCACCGGGCAGCGGTGGCGCGCGGACACGGTCGGGCTGGCGTACTCAGTGACGAAAGGTGCCACGGCGGTCCTCTGCTGTCTGCTGGCCGACCGAGGGGAGCTCGACCTCGACGCTCCCGTCGCACGCTACTGGCCGGCCTTCGCGAGTCATGGGAAGGGCGGTGTCTCGGTCCGGATGATCCTCGCTCATCAGGCTGGATTGCCCGTTCTCGACGGCCGGTTCACTCGTGCGGAGATCCTCGCGTACGGCGTCGCAGCGCGAGCACTCGCCGAACAGGAACCTCTCTGGGCGCCGGGCACCGAGTTCGGCTACCACGCCCTTACGTACGGCTGGCTTCTCGACGAGGTGGTTCGACGTGCCACCGGCCGGACGATCCAACGCCTGTTCTCCAGTGAAATCGCCGGTCCGCTGGGCCTCGACTTCTTCATCGGTCTGCCCGACGGTGTGGAGCACCGAGTTGCCGCTCTGGTCGACGATCCGCTGTCCGGTCGCCCCGCTGCCTCGCCCGACCCCTCGCTCGCGGAGAGGATTCCCGATCCGGAGCTGAGGCGAGCGATCGGCGGCGACTGGAGAGCGTCGGGGGACCCGTCATCGCTGCTGACTCGGGCGATGACCGTCAACGGTGTGCTGAGGACGCCCGATGCCGACGAGTGGAACACCCCGAGTGTTCGCCGGGCATCGCTTCCCGCTGCGAACGGCATCACCAACGCCCGCTCTGTGGCTCGGCTCTACGCCTCCTGTGTCGGCGAGGTGGACGGACTGAGACTGCTGGGCGAGGACATGGTCACGGCCGCGACCGCCGAGCGAAGCGCTGGGCGAGACCGGGTGACCGGACTGGACGCGAGGTTCGGCAGCGGGTTCATGCTGCCCACCGCAGGGCTGCCGATGCTGTCCGGGAGTTCCTTCGGGCATGAGGGTGTCGGTGGGGCACTCGGGTTCGCCGACCGTGATGCCCGGGTCGGCTTCGGGTATGTGCAGAACCTTCTGAAGACGGAGATGACCGGAGGCCCGGATCCGCGCGTCGCGGGACTGCTCGCGGCGCTACGCGACGCGCTCGGCGGCTAGGCCGGGGTCGGCCGCCGCGGCTCCCGGTGTTCTCCGGGCATTGACACGCGGAAGCGCGGCACGCATTCTGATCGTATGATCAGGTCATTTGATCAGAAGTCCTCGCCGTCGACCCCACTGGAAGTCGCGGCTCGGAGGACACCATCCCTGGCCCTCAGTCGACAGAGGACGGTCATGACTCATCTCCAAGGCGACCATTCCACGGTCGTCATCGTGGGCTCGGGTTTCTCCGGGCTCTGCGCCGCCATCAAGCTCAAGGCTGCCGGGATCGACGATTTCGTCATTCTGGAGAAGGGCGCGGATGTCGGCGGTACCTGGCGGGACAACACCTACCCGGGCGCCGCCTGCGACGTACCGAGCGTGCTGTACTCCTACTCCTTCCGCCAGAACCCGGACTGGACGCGGCACTTCCCGTCCTGGGCGGAACTCCACGCCTATCTGCGGCAAGTTGTCGACGTCTACGAACTCGGTCCGCATCTCAGGTTCGGGGTCGAGGTGGAGGAGATGCGCTTCGACGACACGACCGGTACCTGGACCGTGGTCACCGCGGCGGGCGAGTCGATCCAGGGCAGGTTCGTCGTGAACGCGACCGGAGTGCTGAGCAAGCCGGTGGTGCCCGAGATCTCCGGCCTGGAGACCTTCGACGGAAAAGCGTTCCACTCTGCCCAGTGGGATCACGACCACGACTTCACCGGACGTCATGTCGCGGTGATCGGAACAGGTGCGAGTGCGGTTCAGTTCGTTCCCCACCTGGCCGAACAGGCCGAAAAACTCTATGTGTTCCAGCGGTCACCGCACTGGGTGACGCCTCGCGGCGATGCGGAGATTCCCCCGCAGCAGCGCCGTGTCTACGGTCGGCTGCCCCTCGTACAGCGGCTGCGACGCTGGGCGACGTACTGGGAGTTCGAGACACTGGCCCGAGGGTTCCTCGGGCACCCCAAGGTCGTCGAGCGCTACCGGCAACGAGCGCTGGACTTCATCGAGGAGTCCGTACCCGATGAGGCGATGAGGGCCGTGCTGACCCCCGACTACGCTCCCGGGTGCAAGCGCCGCCTCGTTTCGGACGACTGGTTCCCCGCGCTTCAGCGCAGCAATGTGGAGTTGGTCACGACCGGCCTGCGCGAGATCACGACGGACGCGGTCGTCGCGGCGGACGGCTCACCGCGCCGGGTCGACACGATCGTCTTCGGCACCGGCTTCGCCGCCACCGACTTCCTCGCCCCGATGAAGGTGTTCGGGCGGGACGGTGTCGAGATCTCGGACGCCTGGAGGGACGGCGCCGCCACGAAGCTCGGCATCTCGACCTCGGCGTTCCCGAACTTCTTCATGATGCTGGGCCCGAACACCGCACTCGGGCACAACTCGATGGTGTTCATGATCGAGGCCCAGACCCGCTACATCGTCGGCGCCATCAAGCACGCGCGCACGAAGGGGACACGTGCTCTCGAACTGCGCCCGGAGGTTCAGGCGAGCGCCTACGGCAAGACTCAGCGGTTGATGAAGAAGACCGTCTGGGTATCCGGTGGTTGCCGCAGCTGGTACCAGTCGGCGGACGGCCGCATCGACACGCTGTGGCCGGGTACGACTGTCTCCTACTGGTGGCAGACGAAGCGATTCAAGCCCCGTGACTATCGGTTTACGGGGGAGGCGACAACGAGCGGGACCGCGTAGACACTTACAGGCCGGGCCTGTTGATGATGGAACCCGCCCCACTGGGCATGAGCGACGCCGTACCGGCATGTCATGGATGCGGCTTGATCGGAAGGTACCCGTACGCAGATGCGACTTGTACTCATCGGCCCTCCTGGCGCAGGCAAGGGCACCCAGGCGGCCATCCTCCGCAACGATCTCGACATCCCTCACATCTCCACCGGCGAGCTGTTCCGCGAACACGTCAGCCGTCGGACACCACTGGGGCAGGATGCCCAGCGGTATCTCGACACGGGTGAACTGGTCCCCGATCACGTCACGGGCGAGATGATCCGCCGGCGGCTCGCAGAACCGGACGCACAGCGGGGCTTCCTCCTCGACGGCTTCCCGCGAACCGTGCGGCAGGCGGAAGAACTTGGGTCGATGCTCCCCGACGCGGATGGCGGGATCGACGCGGTCCTGGAGTTCACCGCCCCCGAAGACGTCGTGGTGAGCAGGCTGTTGAGCCGTGGCCGTGCGGACGATACCGAGCAGGTCATCCGGCACCGGCAACAGATCTACCGCAACCAGACCGCCCCGCTCCTTGCCCACTACGCCGCCAGGCTGCTGACGATCCATGCCGTCGGCTCCGCCGAGCAGATCGGCGAACAAGTGCTGACGGCCTTGAAGGAACGGGGCCTCGTAGCGAGTCGGGACGAGAGTGCCACGCGGCCTTAGTGGTCAGCTCCGGAAGTCCTTCAGGGGGTGACATCGGGGCCCGATTCCGTAGCGATCCGTTAGTGGTCTGGGACGGCGAAGCGGGGCTGGCAGGTACAGCCGAAGGAGTCCTCGGCGGGTGCCGACGAACTCTTCGTCGGCACCCGCCATCCCTGGGTCACCGTCGTGTCAGCGTTGAGGCGGTTGGTGGGCCCCTGCCGGGATTCCGGGGCTTGGCTTGACCACGTCGGGGAGGCGGTACCAGCGGTACCTGCGTGGTTCTCCGCCGTTGTCGATCAACAAGGAGGCCCTATGCCTACGGTCCGTCGTCCCCGTGCGCTGCGTTCCGGCGATCTCGTGGTCGTCACCGCGCCCTCGGGCCAGCTCGAGCCCGGTGAGGAGCCGCTGCTCGCTCGCGGTGTGGCGATATTGGAGCGGATGGGTTTCCGCGTGCGGGTCAGCCCGATGGTCGACCCCGCGCGGAGCCGCTGGTGGGCGGCGGGCGCTCCGGCGGAGCAGGCTGCCGAGCTCAATGCGCTGCTCCGGGATCCGGAGGTGCGGGCCATCGTCGCGCACACCGGTGGCCAGGCGACCATTGGTTATCTCGATTTGATCGATCTGGATGCGGTCCGGGCCGACCCGAAGCCGATCCTCGGCTACAGCGACATCTCGCTGCTGCACATGGCGTTGTACGCCAAGACCGGCCTCGTCGGCTTCCACGCCGACATCGTCACCCACGGTTTCGGCAGCGATTGGTACACGTTGGGCGACGAGGCCCGTCGGTCCGAACTCGTCGACCTCTACGCCCGTGTGCTTACCAAGGCCGAGGCGCCGGGCGTGCTGCCGGCAAGGGGGACTTGGGAAACCTGGCGGCCGGGCCGCGCGCAGGGACCACTGGTCGGCGGCTTGCTGAACCGCCTGGTCCAGTTGCAGGCGACACCATTCGCACTGGCCGCTGAACGGTTCGACAGCGCCGTCTTGTTCTGGGAAGAGGTACAGCGGCCGGTCACGCGGATCTGGTGCGACCTGCATGCCTTGCGACTGTCCGGTGTGCTGGACCGGATCGCGGGCATGGTGGTCGGCATCCCGAGTGAGGTCACGCCCTACGAGGGCGGCGGAGACCAGGTCGGTCTGCGCGACGTTGTGCTCGACGTTCTGGCGCAGCGTGACATCCCTGTCCTCGCCCAGGTCGACTTCGGCCACACCTCGCCGAACCTGCCGCTGCCCCTCGGCGTCCGCGCACACGTGGACGCGGACAACCGGACTCTGTCCCTGCTCGAGTCGGCGGTCGCGGAACGCTGAGTTCTGTTGGAGATTGGCGCGGGTCCGGCGGGCTGCGCGAGGACGTGCTCAAGCCCTGGCAGTACCGGTCCTGGATCACCATCCGCGACCTGGACTTTCGCGCCAAGGTCCGGCGTGTTCTGGATCTGTACGCCCGCATGTTCGAGGGTGTCCCGCTCGGGCCAGACGGGTACGTCGCCTCCAGCGACGAGAAGACCTTCGTCCGAGCCCGCTGCCATCCGACGCCGGCCCCGGGCCAGGCCCGGGCGATGCGCGTCAACCACGAGTACGGCCGCGGCGGTGCCGTGGCCTACCTTGCCGCCTACGACGTCCACCATGCGAAGGTCTTCGGCCGCTGCGAGCCGAAGACCGGAATCGTGCCCTTCATGGCCATGGTCACTCAGGTCATGACCCAAGAGCCCTATGCAAGCGCCAGAGGTGTCCTCTGGACCGTCGACAACGGCTCCTCCCACCGGGGGAAGAAGGCCATCGACCGTCTCACCGCGGTGTTTCCGAAGGAGTTCACCACCACCGACCTGGACGATCTGCCGGCCCGACTCGACCGACACACCCCCGCCGAGCGACAAGAGGGATCCTCCACTGCCCTGGCAGGCCGTGAGCGGTTCAGTTTTGGATCGGAGTCACAAGTCTTGGAGAAGGCGGCCGGAGTGCGGGATGCGCGCTCACGTATTCCGCACTCCGGCCGGATGTGTGCCCACGCGCCGTTGACATCCGCTCATCCTGAGGCCACGATCGGATCAAATGACTTGGTCATTTGATCTGCATGTTGTGTGCACTGTGCCATCGACCTCTCTCGCCCCCTCCGCCGCACCGGGCCCGGGCGAACAACATCGTTGAACTTGTGAGGGCAACACCATGGGTCTCACCACACTCGAACCGACCACGACCGTGGATGACGTGTGCGATGTGATCGCGCGTGACGGCGGCGTGATCGTGAAGGACTTCATCGACAGCGAGCTCCTCGCCGCGATCAAGGCCGACCTCCTGCCGGAGCTGGAACGGGTCGGCTGGGGGCAGGACGACTTCGCCGGAGCCAAGACGCGTCGGCTCGGCGCCCTGTTCAAGCACAGTCCTCGCATGGCTGATCTCATCACCCACCCGCTGTTCTACGGTGCCGCGGAGCGCTACCTCCAGATCCCGGCCCCCGTGTGGTTCGGCGAGGAGCGCGCGGAGCTGGTTCCGAACATCCAGATCGGCGTGACGCAGCTCATCGACATCCACCCCGGCGAGGGCTCTCAGCCGCTGCACCGGGACGACGCGGTCTGGCAGTGGCGCCACCCGGAGGGCGGTCGCCAGGCCCGGGTGCAGATCATGCTGGCCGTGACCGACTTCACCGCTGACAACGGCGGGACTCTGGTGATCCCCGGCAGCCACCTGTGGGACGACGAGCGCGGCCCCCGCCAGGAGGAGACGGTCCCGACGGAGATGACGGCGGGATCCGCGCTGATCTGGCTGGGAGCGACCTACCACGCCGGCGGCACCAACAACACCGACATCTCCCGGACCGGGCTGACCCTGACCCTCGACCTGGCCTACCTCCGGCAGGAGGAGAACCAGTACCTCTCTGTTCCCCTCGACGTCGTCAAGCAGCTGCCGGACCGTGTCCAGCGCCTTCTCGGCTACGAGGCGAGCCCGCCGTTCATGGGCTGGATCGAGGTCAACGGTGTGATGACCGACCCGCACTACGTGCTTGAGGGCGACCCGTCCTCCGCCCAGGCCGCGGCGGCATTCTAGTGACCGGCCGGCTGGAGCGTGTTGTGAAAGTGCCAGTCACAGCGAGTTGTTGATGGCTACGACGGGCAAGGCGGCTTCCTAGAGAGCGGTGGGCCTGTCCGCATTGGTCGTCTTGGTCCTGCCGGTTGCCAGTGCTTGGACCAGCCGGCGATTCGCGTCCTGTGCGGTCATTCCCCAGTTCCACTCGGTTTTGTGGAGCCGTAGGGAGACGACACCGTGCCATGCCGACCACAGCAGGAGTGCGGAGGCGAAGGGTGCGTCCGGGTCGACGAGCCGCGCGAGTTCGACGATGCGCGCCTGGAGGCGGGGGCCGTGCGCGGCTCTGGTCTCCGGCAGTGCGTCACCGCTCTCGAACAGGAGCTGGTACGCGCCCGGGTGGGCCGCGCCCCAGGCAATGTAGGCGTCGCCGGCGACGACCAGCTGGGTGTCGGCCTCGTCCGCGGCATCGAGCGCCGACTCGACCGCTTCGACCAGCGAGGCGTATTCGGCGTCGAGCACCGCCGAGCGCAGGTCCGCCTCGGAGGGGAAGTGCCAGTACACGGCCGAGGGGGCCACCCCGCAGGCCCGGGCGATTGAGCGCAGCGACGGAACGGCCACCGCTTGGGGCTCCGCCAGCATGCCGATCGCGGCGGCCACGAGTTCGGAGCGCAGGTCGCGGTTGTCTGTCTTGGTCACAGATTCATTGAACACCCGTTCATGATAGCTTGCAATGAACAGGTGTTCAGGAAGGTGGTAGCGACATGCTCAGGCTGATGACGGTGATCAGGAAGCGCCCGGAGATTTCCACGGAGGACTTTCGCCGATTCATGGAACTGGAGTACGGACCGACCTATGTGGCGCTTCCCCAGGTCAAGGAGTACGTGCAGTACTACCTGACGGACCTCGTGACGGACGGGGAGGAGGAGCCGATCGACGCGATCGTGCGGATCGGCTTCGAGTCGGAGACGGAGATGCGTGAGGCCCTCGCAACCGAGGAATACCGGAAAGCGCACGAACTGCGGACGGCCTACATGCGGGAGACGTCCGTCGGTATTCATTCGGCCGTTCTGGACCGCAGGGTGCAGTTGGTCTAGGGAGCGTTGCGGCAGTGCTGGTTGCACCCGTCTCGCCTACAGCGAGATCCACGCCCACGAGAGAGAAGGCGCTCACCTGCGCCGCCTTCCTGCGACGGGCCGCGGCCTTCTTCGCCGCATTGGGTATCGACCGCGTCGAACGGGTCCTGACCAACAACGCCTGGCCCTCCCGCTAGAGCTTTGCCTGGCGCCAGGCCCTGACCGACCTCGGCGCGGCCGGCAAACTCACCCGCGCCTACCGGCCGCAGACCAACGGCAAGGTCGAGAGTCAACAACTCCGCGGGTCAATACACGACTGCCCGCCACCGGCCCGTCAGGGGGGACGGCTCGTGGTGGGGCGCCCCGGGGGGCTTGTCCGCTCGATGAGGTTCGAGCGGGCAAGCCCCCATGCTCGTTCTTGGCGGCGGAACTCCGGGACGGGACCGGGACCTGTTTCACCTCGACCGCAACGGAGGCCCAACTGACGGTCGGTGACCTCTCGTTCGAGGCGCTCGACCTCGTTTCGTACCTGGATCACGCGGCCCTGGCGTACGGCGACCGGGCGGCCGTGGTGACGGCGATCGGCGAGGGACGTGCCTGCCCTCGCCGGCGCGGAGCCCATGAGTCCGCAACCTGGTGTCGCCACGGCCGCGCTCTCCTCATCAGCCGTGCACGCGATGAGTGCGGCCGGCCCACTCCGGCTCGCGCAGGGCGAACTTCTGGATCTTCCCGGTCGAGGTCTTCGGCAGTTCGGTCACGAGGTCGACGTTCCGCGGAGCCTTATAGCGGGCGATCTTCGTTCGCACGTGCTCGATCAGCTCTGCCTCGGTGGCCTGCAGGCCCGCTTTGAGTACGACGAACGCCTTCGGCCGCTCGCCCCACTTCTCGTCCGGCACTCCGATCACCGCGACCTCGAGGACCGCCTCGTGGCTCATCAGCGCTTGTTCCACCTCGATGGTGGAGATGTTCTCGCCGCCGGAGATCACCACGTCCTTGGCGCGGTCGCGCAACTCCACGTAGCCGTCGGGGTGCATGACGCCGAGGTCGCCGCTGTGGAACCATCCGCCACCGAAGGCCTTGGCAGTGCCCTCCGGATCGCAGTAGTAGCCCGCCATCACGTTGTTGCCCCGCATCACGATCTCGCCCATGGAACTGCCGTCGGCCGGTACGTCGACCATGTCCTCGTCCACGACGCGCAGGCCCTCGGTCTGGATCATGCCGACGCCCTGACGGGCTTGGACCACCGCCCTTTCGTCGGGTGGAAGGGTGGACCACTGCGGTTGGGCCTGGCAGACGGAGTACGGGCCATAGGTCTCGGTCAGTCCGTAGACGTGCACGATCCCGAAACCCATGCGCTCCATCTGCAGGATCGTCGTGGGGCTCGGCGGCGCACCCGCGGTGGTGATCACCAGCCGGTAGTCGAGATGGCCGGCCTGCGCCGCGTTCAGGATCGTGGTGACCACGGTCGGCGCCCCGTTGAGGTGGGTGACCCGGTGTTTGCGGATCTGCTGCCAGATCGCGTCGCCGCGCACCTCGCGCAGACATACGTGTGTCCCACCGATGCCGGTGACCGCCCACGGCGTACACCAGCCGTTGCAATGGAACATCGGCAGTGTCCACAGATAGACGCTGTCCTGGTGATGGGAGGAGTGGACGATCTCCCCGAAGGAGTTCAGGTAGGCGCCCCGGTGGGTGTAGACGACCCCCTTGGGGCGGCCGGTCGTTCCCGAGGTGTAGTTGATGGAGATCGGCGCGAGTTCGTCCTCGACCGACCAGTCCATGGGGTCGTCGGAACCACGGGCCGTGAAGTCGGCGTAACTCACCAGCCGCGATCCGACAGCCGCGCTCGCCGTTGCGTCCGTGCCCACCCCCGCCTCGGTGTCCTCGAACACGATGACCTCGGTGACCGTCGTGACGTCCTGGACGGCGGCCGCGACCGTGGAGAGGAAGGCCGAGTCAGTGACCAGTACCTTCGCGCCGGAGTGGTCGAGGATGTAGGCGATCTCCTCGGCGGAGAGTCTGGTGTTGACGGCGACAAGCACGGCTCGGGCCAGCGGTACCGCGAAGTGCGCGACGAGCATCTCGGGCAGGTTCGGCATGAGGTAGGCGACTCGGTCGCCGTCCTGCACACCGCTCGCGCGAAGGGCTTGGGCTACGCGGGTCGCCTGGGTGGCGAGTTCGCCGTAGCTCAGGCTCCTGTTCCCGTAGACGATTCCCGGCTTGTCGGGCCATACGCGGGCCGTCCTGTCCAAGAAGGACAGCGGCGTCAACGGAGTGTGGGAGACGGCGTTCATGAACGTCCTCCTGGCAGCAGCGGCAAGAGACAGCGGTCATCACCGTATTCAGCACCCTAGGTTCTGGTCAAGTGATCAAGTCATAGGATCGACTCCTCGCCCGGCTGGGGAACGCGGAGGTCGCCTGCCTGATCCGGACATGTGTCTGCTCGTCGCAGACGGTAGAGGTCTAGACTACGTAGCGACTCGTTCATATGACTCAGACAAAAGATCAGGGAGGTCCTCGGATGGCTCGGGTTCCCATGGATCAGCGCCGACAGGACTACATCGAGGCAACGGTGCGGGTGATTGGGGAGCGTGGAGTGCGCGGTGCGACGACTCGTCGTATCGCCGACGCGGCCCAAGCGCCTCTGGCTACTCTGCATTACGTTTTCCATACCAAGGAGCAGCTGTTTTTCGCCGTTTTTGAACACGCTTCAGATCAATTGCTCGAACGGATCGGCGCGAGCAAGGAGAGCTCCGGCCTGGGGGAAACTGCGGCGTCACTCCTGGTCACCACGATGGACTGGTACTTGGAGAACGACGGCTACGCGCGTGCGCAGTTCGACCTGTACATGTGGGCGCTGCGGCAGGAGAGCACGCATCCGGGGTTGGCCACCCGGGCCTACGACCTCTTCATCGACCGGTTCGCCGAGGTGCTGCGTAAGGCTCTGGGGGACGACGATGACGCGGAACTCGTGAAGCCGCTTGCTCGAATGGTGGCCTCGCATCTTGATGGTCTTTGTCTGCAATGGCATGGATACGGCGACCGCGCCCGGTTGGATGCCGATGTTGCCCTGGCGGGGGAGGCAATCGAACTGCTCGTGGAGTCGCGACGCAGGCGGAAGTAGTCACATTGAGCTGGCAGGGTACTGAATTCCCCATCCTGGGGTACTCGGTGCCATCATGCCTCGTCGAGCGCAGCCTCGATACCCTGGATGACCCGCCACATCGGACCCTTGCGCCTGGAGATGAGCACGATCACGTCTTCCTTGTCGTCCCGGCCGTCGATTCCGCGTCCGGCCGGGTCCTCGCTCCAGGTGTCGCGCACATAGTCGAGCGCGTGGTCGACGTCCTTGATGGCGTCGCCCCGGCCGCCTGAGCGGAGCCATGAGCGCAGAGCGTGGTTGTGGGCGGCGACCACGGACGCCGCGATGACGTCGGAGCGCAGCGTTCCGTCCGGCCGGGCGGCGTATCGGGCACGGAGATACTCGGCGAGAGTGCGCTCGTACCGCCACACCACGGACAGTTCGTGGGCGCGGAGGCCGGGCACCTTCTTCGTCAGACGGTAACGCTGCACGGAGAAGGCGGGGTTCTCGGCATACATGCGCAGTACGAGTCGGGCGGCGTCGCAGACGTGCGCCACGGGGTCGCCGTCAGGGCTCTGCTGCTGGAGGAACTCGGTCATGTCCGTCAGGCAACGCTCGTGGTCGGGGAAGACCACGTCCTCCTTGGAGGGGAAGTAGCGGAAGAAGGATCTGCGGCCCACCCCCGCGAGCGCGACGATGTCGTCGATCGTGGTCTGCTCGAATCCGCGCTCCAGGAACAGCTGGAAGGCCGCTGCGATGAGGGACTCCCGCATTGCGGGCTTCGCAGCCCCGCCGGTGTCACTGTGCGTGCCCCGCTCCTCGCTCATGATGTGGAACATAACACCCGGCTCTCAGGCGTCACGACATTGTCTGTGGCACTGAGTACCCTTATCGTGGGGTACTCAGTGCCATTCCCGTCGATCGTCGTGAAGGGTGTGCCCATGGGCCACGATTTCGACCTGTACCGCCCGTCCGAGGAGCACGACATGCTCCGTGACGCGATCCGTTCGCTGGCCGAGGCGAAGATCGCGCCGTTCGCGGCCGCGGTGGACGAGGAAGCCCGTTTCCCGCAGGAGGCCCTGGACGCCCTGGTCGCCTCCGACCTGCACGCCGTGCACGTACCCGAGTCGTACGGCGGCGCGGGCGCGGATGCCCTTGCCACGGTGATCGTGATCGAGGAGGTGGCCCGCGTGTGCGCGTCCTCCTCGCTGATCCCGGCGGTGAACAAGCTGGGCTCGCTCCCCGTGATCCTCTCCGGCTCCGAGGACCTCAAGAAGAAGTACCTGGGCCCGCTCGCCAAGGGCGACGCGATGTTCTCGTACGCCCTCTCCGAGCCCGACGCCGGCTCCGACGCGGCGGGCATGAAGACGAAGGCGGTCCGCGACGGCGACTTCTACGTCCTCAACGGCGTGAAGCGCTGGATCACCAACGCGGGCGAGTCCGAGTACTACACGGTCATGGCGGTCACCGACCCGACGAAGCGCAGCAAGGGCATCAGCGCCTTCGTGGTCGAGAAGTCCGACGAGGGCGTCTCCTTCGGCGCCCCGGAGAAGAAGCTCGGCATCAAGGGCTCCCCGACCCGCGAGGTCTACCTCGACAACGTCCGCATCCCCGCCGACCGCATGATCGGCGAAGAGGGCACCGGCTTCGCCACCGCCATGAAGACCCTGGACCACACCCGCATCACGATCGCGGCCCAGGCCCTCGGCATCGCCCAGGGCGCGCTGGACTACGCCAAGGGCTACGTCCAGGAGCGCAAGCAGTTCGGCAAGGCGATCGCCGAGTTCCAGGGCATCCAGTTCATGCTCGCCGACATGGCCATGAAGATCGAGGCCGCCCGCCAGCTGACGTACGCGGCAGCGGCGAAGTCCCAGCGCGGCGACAAGGACCTCACCTTCCAGGGCGCCGCGGCGAAGTGCTTCGCCTCGGACGTGGCCATGGAGGTCACGACGGACGCCGTCCAGCTCCTGGGCGGCTACGGCTACACCCGCGACTACCCGGTCGAGCGCATGATGCGCGACGCCAAGATCACCCAGATCTACGAGGGCACGAACCAGGTCCAGCGCATCGTGATGGCCCGCAACCTGCCGTAAGACACACAAGACACAAAGGACTCCACCATGGAAACCATCTCCCGTCTCGGTGTCGTCGGTTGCGGCCTGATGGGCTCCGGCATCGCCGAGGTCGCCGCGCGCGGCGGCGTCGACGTCCTCGTCGCCGAGGCCACCCCCGAGGCCGCCGATGGCGGCCGGCGCCGCATCACCGACTCCCTCGACCGCGGCGTCCAGCGCGGCAAGCTCAGCGAGGAGATACGCGACCTCGCCCTCGCCCGGCTCTCGTTCACCCACGACCTCGGGGACATGGCGGACCGTCAGTTCGTCATCGAGGCGGTTGCCGAGAACCGGGACATCAAGACCAACGTCATCCGGACCCTGGACAAGGTCGTCGCCGATCCGCACGCGGTCCTGGCCACCAACACCTCCTCGCTGCCCATCGTCGATCTCTCGGTCGCCACCGAGCGCCCGGGGCAGGTCATCGGGATGCACTTCTTCAATCCCGTACCGGTGCAGCAGCTGGTCGAGCTGATCCCCGCCCTCACCACGAGTCAGGACACTCTGGACCGTACGCGTCGATTCGCGACCGAGCAGCTCGGCAAGGTGACCATTCAGGCCCCCGACCGCTCGGGCTTCGTGGTCAACGCCCTGCTGGTGCCGTATCTGCTGGCCGCGGTGCGGATGGTCGCGGCCGGTTCGGCGAGCGCCGAGGACATCGACCGTGGGATGGAACTCGGCTGCGCCCACCCCATGGGGCCGCTGCGGCTGCTCGACCTCGTCGGCCTCGACACTGTCGAGTCCATCGCCGACACGCTGTATGACGAGTACAAGGAGCCGCTGTACGCACCTCCCGCGCTGTTGCGCCGGATGGTCGCCGCGGGTCACCTCGGGCGCAAGAGCGGTCGTGGTTTCTACAGGTACGCCGGCTGATCCAGCGGCGGTTCCGGCAGGAGCTGTTCGGTCCAGATGCACTTGCCGGTGGCGGTGTAGCGGGCGCCCCAGCGATGGGAAAGTGCCGCGACGAGTTGGAGTCCGCGACCGCCCTCGTCGGTGTCCGAGGCGCGGCGGATGCGCGGCGTCGTAGGGCTGCCGTCGGAGACCTCGCAGACGAGGGACTGGCCACGCAGCAGGCGGAGTCGGCAAGGCCCCTTCGCATGCCGGATGACATTCCCGACCAGCTCGCTGGCGAGGAGCTCTGTGGTCATGGCGAGGTCGTCGAGGTGCCACTGATCCAGCTGCTCGCGCACGTGGCGACGTGCCTCGCCTGCCGCTGTGGGGTGTTCGGGCAGGGGCCAGGAGACGATGTCCTCGGCGGGGAGGCCGTGGATGCGGGCGACGAGCAGCGCGGCGTCGTCGAGCGACTGCTCCTGGGCGGGCAGCAGAGCGGAGACGACGGCGTCGCACACGCGGCTGACGTCCTCGGCGGCATTCCCCCGGCGGTCGGGGCCGGTCCGCCGCTTTTCGGTAGTCGACCCGGACGAGGGTTGCTGGGCGAGATCGGCCACGGCGGCGGTGAGGGTCCGCGCCAAGTGGGCCATGCCGTCGTCGATGTTCCGGTCGGCGGACTCGATCAGGCCGTCGGTGTACAGCACGAGCAGACTGCCTTCGGGCAGTTCGAACTCCACGGTCTCGAACGGCGGGCCGGCGGCGCCCAGAGGTGGGTCGGGGGTGAACCGGGGGAAGCGTACGGAGCCGTCCGGATCGACGACGGCGGGCGGTGGATGGCCTGCGCCGGCGAAGGTGCAGACCCGGGTGCTGGGGTCGTAGACCGCGTACAGGCAGGTGGCGTAGAAGTCGTCGCCGAGGTCGCTGACGAGGTCGTTGAGGTGTGCGAGGAGTTCGTCGGGGGGCAGTTCGAGGTCGGCGAGGGTGTGGACCGCGGTGCGCAGCCGTCCCATGGTGACGGCTTCGGCGAGGCCATGGCCCATGACGTCGCCGATGACCAGGGCGACACGGGCTCCGGAAAGCGGGATCACGTCGTACCAGTCGCCGCCGACTTCCATGCCTTCGCCGGCCGGCAGGTATCGGGCGGCGGCGGTGACCGTGGGGAGCACGGGCAGCGCGCGGGGGAGCATGCCGCGCTGCAGTTCCTGGGCGCGAGTGTGCTCGGCATCGTAGAGGCGGGCTCGTTCGAAGGACTGGGCGATCAGCCCGCTCAGCGCGGTGAACAAGGTCCGCTCCTCGTCGGTGAAGCGGTGCGGACGGGCGAAGGAGATGAGGCAGCAGCCGACGGGACGCCCCGAGGCGACCAGCGGCAGGAACGCCCAGGCCTGCTTCCGCCCGGCGGTGAGGTAGTCGGCGAGCTCCGGATACAGCTGGGTGAACTCCTCCAGGGAGGCAATGAACTTGGGGGTAAGACTGCGGAGCACTTCGGCGACCGGCGACACCTCCGCCACCCGGTGTCTGGCGAGACGGTCGATGTACTCCTGCGGGTACCCGACTGCCCCCACCGCGCGCAGCCGCTCGCCTTCGACGGCCTGGATGATCAGCCCCGTGGCGCCGAACGGAGGCAGCACGTGATCCGCGATCGCCTGGACCAGGTCCTGCACGGTGAGCGCCTGAGCGAGCGCTCTGGTCAGTTCCTCCATGCGCGCCGCACGTTCGACCGCGGCGCGTTCGGCGCGGGCGTGCTCGGCCTCGTGCGCCCGCTGCTCGGTCACGTCGGTGAAGTAGACCGTCAGGCCGCCGGGGACCGGAACGAGTCTCATGTGATACCAGGCATGTGTGGCGGGCGACTGGATGTCGAAGCCGACGGGTGTGCCGTCGGCGACGGCCTGCCGGGACCGCTTTTCCAGGCCGAGAGCGCTGGCGGCGGGGACGGCTTCCCACAGCACGCGGCCCAGCAGATTCCCGGCGGCGCTGAAGAATCGCTCAGCCTGGACGTTGACATAGGTGATGTGCCAGTCGGCGTCGACAGCGAAGAACCCGTCGCTCATGTTCCGCAGCGCTCGGCCGACCGAGTCCCGGGCCATGCGGGTCTGCGTGGTGTCCCAGGCGGTCCCGATCATGCGGACCGGCTCTCCGTCCTCGCCGAAGATGAGCTGTCCGCGGTCTTCGATCCAGCTGATGCTGCCGTCCGGTCGGCACAACCGGTACTCGAAGCTCAAGACACCCCGGTCCGCGATGATCTTGTCGACCTCGGCGGCCAGTACGGGCACGTCGTCGGGATGGACGTGCGCGGTCCAGCTCTCGATCCGCCCGTCGAAGGTGTCCGGGTCCAGTCCGCTCATGGCCAGCGCCGCCTCGTCCATAAGCAGGTCGCCGGTGCGAAGGTCCCAGTCCCAGACTCCGACCTCGACTGCCCGCATGGCGTGCTGGAGACGGGTACCGGACGGCTCCTGCCACCAGGCGGGGCTCACCGGACTCGGGGCCGGCGGAGACTGCCGCAGACGCTCGGCGGCCCGATCGGCGAGCACCTGGAGAAACAGCCGTTTGTCCGTGTCCGGCTCGCCGAGCGTGGCCATGAGGACGGACAGCGCACCGATCGGCCCCTCCGGGCCGGGCAGGGGGACGGCTGCCAGGCCGGTGCCTTCGGAAAGCGTCCTGGACCGGAGCCCCGGCTCGGCCCGGAGCCATACGAAGGAGCAGGTCCGGACAGCCAGGACGGGGGCCGTCGTCTCGTCCGGGGCGAGATCCTCCCATGCGTCGGCGAACGCACGAGGGAGCCCGACGGCCGCCACCAGGCGCAACCCGGGGTCCGCCGCTTCGGACAGGTGCACCATGCCGCCGAGGCCGCCGAGCTCGGCCACGGCCTGATGCAAGGTGAGTCGCAGCATCTCGGTGTTGCCCAGGCCGTCGGTTGTCTTCAGCAGGCGCAGCCGTGCTTCCCGGACCCGTTCCGCCGAGGTGTCCGGACCTGTGGCGCGAGGTTCACTCTCGCTCACTCCATCACCTGCCGCCTTGGAGCCACTGCAGGAAACAGCCTCAGGTGTGCATCAAAAAGCCGCTCTGAAATCACCAATTCTACCCGGAAAGGCCAGTAATTTCGGGCTCACAGCATGCCAGGTGCCCCCGAGGCCGCTTGCTGCGAGACCTGTCGCGCGACCTCGCGGCGGTCGACCTTCCCCGAGGCCGTCAGCGGCAGCTTGTTGTAGACGACCCACCGCTCGGGGACGGCGTAGTCGGGGAGCCGTTGTACGAGATGGTCACGGGCGGCGTGCTCGTCGAACCCGGCGTTCGGGCGAGGCTCGACGGCCGCGGCCACGCGCTGCTGGAGAACCGGGTCCTCGATGCCGAACACCACGACCTGGCCGACGTCGGGACGCTGGGCGATGCACGACTCGACGAAGGACGGCAGGATCTTCTCCCCGCCCCGGTTGATCACGTCGTCGACCCGCCCGGTCAACCACAGCAGGCCCTCGGCATCGAGGTAACCGAGGTCGCCGGTGCGGAGCCACTGTCCGTGGAACCGCTGGTTGGTCAGCTCGGGCCGCTGCCAGTAGCCGATCATCCGGGTGGGTCCGGCCACCCATACTTCGCCGGTCCGGCCCGCCGTCCGTTCGCGGCCTTGGTCGTCCACGACCTTGAGCCGTACGCGCGGCGCCGGCAGGCCGACCGACTCGCCCTTGGAGGCGACGAGTTCGTGCGGCAGGAAACTGACGATCGAGGTGAATTCACTCAGTCCGTAGGCGTGGGTGAGTCGCAAGTGCGGCCACCGGTCGAGGAGTTCGTCGATCCAGGCCGCGGGCATCGGGCTGCCGCCGAAGAAGAGTTTCGAGGCGGGGCCGTAGATGTGCTCGGCCTCCTCGGACATCATGAGCATGCGCAGGATGCTCGGTACCGCGGCGAGGAAGGTGACCGGCCGCTCCCGCAGTTCGGCGATCGCGTCGGCCGTACGGTACTTCGTCAGCAGATGGGTTCGGCCGCCGACGACGAGCATGTGCCCGAACTGGTCGTTGAATCCCGTGTTGTGGAATATCGGTACGAGGATCAGCGTGCTGTCGTCCTGAGTGCTGCCGTGGAACTCGGCGACCGCGAGGGCGCCCTTGAACAGGGCCTCATGGCTCAGCATCGCGCCCTTGGGGACACCCGTGGTGCCGGAGGTGAAGCTGATGAGGGCGAGGTCGTCGGGGGTCGGCGCGTCCGGAAGGGCAGGGGCCGCGGGCTCGGCCGACTCGTCGGCCCGGCCGAGCAGCTCGCCGAGCTCGATCACCTCACGGTCCGACTGCGCGCTGTCCCGCACGAGTTCGGCGGTGGAGGCGTCGTAGAGGACGGCCTTCGCCTCGATCAGTTCGCACTGGTCGCTCAACTGCCCTGGGTTCAGGCGGTTGTTGGCCGGGGCCACGACGACGCCCAGGCGTAGGCAGGCAAGGTACGCCACGACCCAGGCCACGCTGTTCTGACCGATGAGGACGACTCGGTCGCCCTTGGCCACGCCACGCGCCGCCAGTGTTCCGGCGACGCGGTCGACGCTGGCGTCCAGGTCGGCGTAGGTGAGCTGCTCGGCCCCGTGGCGCAGGGCCACTCGGTCCGGACTCTCGCGCGCCCAGCCGCGCAAGGCAGCCGGCAGCGTCCGCACCGGCTCGCTCCGATTCTCTGTCTGCATGGTGGCGGCAACCTTTGGACTAGGCCGCGGGCGTGGGCTGCACGCGCGTGATGCGGGAGCCCTCGCCGGCGAGGGACACAAGGATGTCTTCGTACAGAGGAAGTGCGACGTCCCAGCGCAGTGCCTCGGGTCCCCAGGCGCCCGGCAGGGCACCGTGGTCCAGGAGCACTACCGCCGCCACGGCGGCGCCGAGTCCGGTGGTGCGTGACATCGGGGCGTCGTCGGTGATCGCGAGGGAGCCGAGGACCTCCTGGCCCGCCAGAGCCTGGACGAGGACCGCGGAAGAGGCGCTCGGCTGCTTCTCGGGCTTGCGGTTGTAGCGGGCCCACATCAGCTTCCACAGGAACTCGGCCGGCTCCACCTGCGTGCCGTTGATGTCGACCGTGACGTCGGTGTGGCCGAAGCCGATCCGGCCGAGTGTGGAGAAGGCGGCGTTGGCCCAGGCGGGCCGCAGCGTGCCCTTGCAGCTCGCGTACGTCAGCTGCGGGTAGTGCCGGGACAGCGTGACCGGTTCGGGGTGGGCGGTGTCGTAGGCCTCGATGACACCGTGCGGCTCGGGGAACGCGTACGACGCGGCGGTCGACGGTACGAAACCGGCAGACTGTTCCCACTTCCCGTCCCGATAGACGGGGCAGGTGCTCACGGCCATGTGCAGCATGTGCCGCAGCGGGGCGAGACCGCCCGGGTCGCTCTCGTGGACGAGCCAGACGACCTGGACGCCGTCCGCGGTGGGGTGGGCGTCCAGCAGGCGGCTGGCCATCCAGTTGGAGACGCCGGGGGAGAGGCCGGCCCCGGTGATGAGGGGAAGTCCCGCCCTCTTCGCCTCGTCGTCCAGGGCCAGGATGGCCTCGGTCCCCTCGACGTCGTCGCAGATGTCGACGTAGGCCGCACCGGCGGCCAGTGCCGCGCGCGCCACGGCGTCGGAACCGGCGAAGAAGGGGCCCGTGAGATTGACGACGGCGTCGACTCCCGTCAGGTCCACCTCGCCCTTCGAGACGTCGGTGATCCGCCCGGTCACCCGCTCCGGCGCCAACGATTCCGCGTGCTTGACCGCTTCCTCGGACCGGTCCAGGGCCACGAACTGTGTGTCGGGGAGCCGGTCGAGCAGGATGCCGAGAGCGCTGCGGCCCATCTGTCCCAGCCCGACCACCGCGACGGTGCGTGTCATGTGTGTCTCCTTCGATCTCAGTGGATGTCCGTGCCGGTACGGCTGCGCGCTACGCGAGAGTCCCGGGGGCGACGTAGTTCTGCATCGGCAGAGCCCGGTACCGGAGCGGGGGCAGCTGGTCCGGTGTCACGAAACCGGCCTGGGCGTTGATGACGTCCGGGATGCGGTTCACCCACTGCGTACAGGTCGTCGTGTAGCTGGGGACCCGGCCGTTGTCGAGGTAGAGGTCGGGCTCGCCCTTGACGACCCACTGGTTCATGTCGCTCTCGCCCTCACCGAAGACGTAGCCCGACATCTCGAAGGTGAAGGTGGGCCCTTCGACGGTGGTCATCACGTCGATGTCCGAGTAACCGATCACCGTTCCTTTGGAGAGGGTGACGCCGATGCTGTTCGAGTACCGGTCCTCGTCCGCGATGACCGGGCTCACCTCCGTCTTCCGTTCCTTCGGGGTCAGGCCCGTGGCCTGGGCCAGCGCCGAGAGCAGGTTGCCGCCGAAGGTCGGCGGGCGGTGCTCGGACGCGATGGACTCCTGGAACTGCTCCAGGGTCTCCCCGACGTGCTTGCTCTGGATGATTTCCGCGCCGTATTCGTCGGCGTTCCAGGTGGCCTTGCCGTAGACGGAGTCGATGCGGTGCGCGGTGCCCAGGAGTGCGCTGACCTGGTGGAGCCAGAAGGAGTCCTGGTGGCCGGAGCCGGTGATCGTCACGCCGTTCTTCTTGGCCAGCGCGTCGAGTTCGGCGGCGATGCCGGGGGAGGACGACCAGGGATAGAAGGACTCCTCGGAAATCGTCACCACATTCGCGCCGCTGCGGACGCACAGCGCCAGCTGGTCCTTGATCTCCGGCAGGAAACTCTGCGTCGCGTGCAGGACGACATCCGGCCTGCGGGTGGCCAGCACCTGTTCGGCATCCGCCTCGATCGGGACGTTGAGCCGGCCGATTCCGGCGAACTCTCCGAGGTCGCGGCCGACCTTACTGGGATTTCGCGCGATGGCGCCGACGATCTCGACGCCCTTTTCGGTCATGAGCCTGGTGGCCAGGGCACCCATGGCGCCAGCGCCGTACACGACTGCTCGAATTCTCCGCATGCCGAACTCCTCGGGAATACCTGGAATTTCAGGGGGACATCAAGGGGATTCAGTGCGCGAGACGCACGAGCATCTTCCCGAGGTTGGCACCCCGGAAGACATCGAGAAGTGCGTCCACGGCATGATCGAGACCGTCCACATAGGTCTCCTGATACGTCAGTTGGTCGTTCGCCAGCCATTCGGCGGCCCGTGCCTGGAATTCACCGGCCAGGTCGTCGTTGTCGTACACGATGAATCCCTGGAGCTTCAGCCGTCGCACGATGGCGAGTCCCAGATTGCGCGGCCCGTGGATCGCGCTGTCGTCGTTGTACGACGCGATGGAGCCGCACAGGGCGAGCCGGCCGAAGTCCCGCATGTGGGTGAGCGCGCCTTCCAGATGCTCGCCGCCGACGTTGTCGAAGTAGACGTCGATGCCGTCCGGGGCGTGCTTGGCGAGTTGTTCGGCGACCGGTCCGTCGTGGTAGTCGAAGGCGGCGTCGAAGCCGAGTTCGTCGAGGAGGTAGCGGACCTTCTCCGGTGAGCCGGCCGAGCCGATCACCTTGGCCGCACCGAGGTTCTGGGCGATCTGGCCGACCGCGCTGCCCACCGCGCCCGCGGCTCCGGAGACGAAGACGATGTCGCCCGGCTCCAGTTCGGCGATGCGCACCAGGCCCGTGTATGCGGTAAGACCGGTCATGCCCAGCACACCGAGGTAGGCCGAGGCTGGGGCGCGGCCGGTGTCGATCGGTGTGGCCTGTACGGCGTCGACCACGGCATGCTCGCGCCAGCCGTGGTCGTGGACGACCATGTCGCCGACCGCGAACGCGTCGTCGGAGGACTTGATCACCTCACCGACGGCCCCGCCTTCAAGGGGCGCGTCGACCGCGAAGGGCGGGATGTAGGACTTGCCTGCGTTCATCCGGCCCCGCATGTACGGGTCGACCGACATGACGGTGTTGCGGACGAGGATCTGCCCGGGGCCGGGCTCCGGCAGTTCGGTCTCGACCAGGCGGAAGTTGTCGTGGGTGGGCCAGCCGACCGGCCGGGAGGCCAGATGGATCTCACGGGTCACGAATGTCATCCGGCCCTCCCGAGGACCTCATGGGTGGCGGCGAGGGATCTGTCACCGAGTCCGGCGGCCTGTGCCGCCCGGAGGTTCGCCAGGAATCCGGCGGTGATGTGCGCGGGGTGGCCGATCGCACGGGCGGTGTCAGTGATCAAGGCCATCGCCGCCTCGTAGGTGTGGATGGTGGCCTGATCGGTCTCGTAGGCACCGGACATGATCTGTCCCGCGCCCTCTGGGATCTCCGCGCGGAGCAGATCGAGAAACCGCAGGGCGTGGACGGCGAGCCGGTCCGCCGGAACCCCGTGGTGGGAGGCGTAGGCGCTCGCCTCGTAGAAGGCGCCGAGGGCGGTGCAGAAGAAGCTGCCCGTGGCGGCGGTGTCGATGACATTCGCCTCGTGGATGGCCGCCGAGGTATGGACCGTTCCCGAACCCATCGCGGCGAGTACGTCGCGGCACGTGTGCCAGGCGGCCTCGGGGCCGGAGACCAGGATGTCCGCCGTAGTGCCGACGTCCTTGGGGTACGCCAGAACCGCTCCGTCCAGGTAGGTCATGCCCGTGGACGCGAAGCTCTTCTCCATGTCCGCCGCCGCGTCGGCGTCCCCGGTGGTGAGGTTGAGGAACACCGTCCCGGCGGCCGCGCACCCCGGGGCTATCGACCTCACGACCTCCCCGACCGCCCGGTAGTCGGACAGCACGGCGACCGTCACTTCTCCCCAGGCCACGGCCTCACTCGGCGTCCATACCGTCCGGGCACCCTGGTCCGCGAGTGCCACGCACTTGGCCGGGGTGCGGTTCCACACGGCCACGTCGTGTCCGGCATCGACGAAGGCTTTCGCCACCGCCGATCCCATGAGGCCCATGCCGAGCACGCTCACCCGCGTCGCTCTCACAGCGCGATCCAGGTCGTCTTCAGGGCGGTGAACTTCTCCAGCCCGTGCACGCTCTTGTCCGCGCCGTGGCCGGACAGCTTGCGCCCGCCGAACGGGACCGAGTAGTCGCCTTCCTCGAAGCAGTTGACCCAGACCAGACCGGCCTCGATGGCCCGCGACATCCGGTGGGCGCGGCTCAGATCGCCGGTCCACACCGACGAACCCAGGCCGTAGTCGGAGTTGTTGGCGATCGCGATGGCCTCGGCCTCGTCGGTGAAGGTGAGGACGGAGAGGACAGGACCGAAGATCTCGTGCTGGGCGAGCCGGTCGTCGGGCCGGACGTCGACGAACACCGCTGGTTCGACGTACCAGCCGGGCTGGTCGAGTGGCTGGTCGGAGCCGAGGACGAGCTTGGCGGAGGTCTCCGAGCCCTTGGTGATCTCGGCCAGCACCTCGTCACGGTGGCGCCTGCTCGCCAGCGGGCCGAACTGCGTGGCCGGGTCCAGGGGGTCGCCGATGCGGAGAGCTTTGAGGTGCTCGACCACACCCGCGACGACCTCGTCCCGTACGGACTCGTGGACGATGAGCCGGGACCCTGCCGTACACATCTGACCGGAGTTGAAGGCGATCGCCCAGGCGGCCGTCCTGATCGCCTCGTCCATGTCGGGGGCGTCCGGGAAGATGATGTTCGGCGACTTGCCGCCCAGCTCCAGCCAGACCGGCTTGGCGTTGGACTCGCCCGCGTAGGTCAGGAGTTGCTTGCCCACGTCGGTGGAGCCGGTGAACGTCAGAGTGGCGATGTCCGGGTGCCGGCCGAGAGCGGCGCCGGTGACCGGGCCGCTGCCGGTGACGACCTGGAGCACTCCGGCCGGAACGCCCGCCTGGTGGGCGAGTTCCGCCGCGCGGAGCATCGACAGGGGCGACTGACTGGCCGGCTTCAGTACGACGCTGTTCCCGGCGATCAGGGCGGCGGGCACCTTGAACGTCGACAGGGTCATGGGGAAGTTCCACGGGGTGATGGCCGCGATCACCCCCAGGGGCTCCCGGGTTACCAGTGCCAGAGCGTTCTCCCGGCCGCGCGGAGACTCGTCCATGATCTTGTCGGCGAGTTCCCCGTACCAGCGGATGAGGCCGATGACGGTGCGCATCTCGACGGCCCAGGCGTCGGTGACCGGCTTGCCCATCTCCAGCGCTATGAGAAGCGCGAGCTCGTCGCGGTGCTCCTCCAGCAGGTCTGCCCAGCGGATCAACACCTCGCCCCGCTCACGCGGCTGGAGCCGTGACCAGCGGCCGCTGACGAAGGCCTGGTGCGCGCTCTTCACGACCGCGTCGATGTCGGCCTCGTCGGCGGCCGGAAGGTGCGCGACGACCTGGCCGTCACGCGGCGCCGTGAGAGGAGTGGTCGCCCCGCTGCGGGCACCCGCCCAGTCGCCGTCCACCCACATTCCCTGGGGAATGCGTATGGACTGGAGCAGGGCGAGCCATTCGTCCTTCGTCGTGGGTGCGGGCTTGCGTGTGCTGCTCATGGGTATCGCTTTCCTCTCAACGAGCTCACCGGGCTCAACGGGCCGTGGCCAGACCGGCGTTGCGGTGTTTGTCGGATGCGGCTGCCGTCAGCCAGGCGAAGCCGGGGTCGGTGGTCTCCTGCCATTCGGGATGCCACTGAACGCCCAGGACGGGCCGACCCGGCAGCTCGATGGACTCCACGACACCGTCGGAGGCCCGCCCCGAGACGACCAGCCCGCTGCCAAGGGCGTCCACCGCCTGGTGGTGCCAGGAGTTGACCTGCGCGCTCTCGCCGTACACCGACGCGGCCAGCGAGCCGGGCGTGAACGTCACCAAGTGATCTGGTTCGCCGTCGGTCAGAGCCTCGTTCGGCAAGTAGTGCTCCACCGCGCTCGGCGGCAGGTCGGGCACGAGGCGGCCACCGAGCGCCACATTGAGCAGTTGGTGCCCCCGGCAGACCCCGAGCACCGGCACGCCGCGGTCGATCGCGGCGCGGATCAGCGCCGCCTCGTACGCGTCGCGCTCGACGTCGTGGGCCATGGTGGCGTACCGCGGGTCGGCGTCGGCCGGCACCGTGCTGTCGTCCCCGCCCCACAGGCGAGGGTGGACGTCCTGGCCACCCGTGATGATCAGGCCGTCAAGACGCTCCACCGCTTCCGCGGTTCCCGCCTCGAACGGCAGATGTACGGGGATGCCGCCGGCTTCGGCGACACAGCGCGCGTAGTCGGAGAAGAACGAGTCGAAGTGACGCCCGGCGAACCTCTTGTCCATGCCGTGGACCAGGCTCGCGCTCAGCCGGCGTCCGGTGATTCCCACCAGCGGTCGCATCAGATCTCCCCGATGTCGGCGACCACCCGGGTCGCGTTGCCCGAACTCAACGACGCGAAGCCGCTGTTGATGTCGCGCAGGGTGACGCGCTCGGAGACCATCTCGTCGAGCAGCAGCCGTCCCTGCAGATAGAGGTCGACGTACCGGGGCACGTCCACCTTGAACTGGTTGGATCCCATGAAGGAGCCCTGCAGCCGCTTCTCCTGGAGATAGAGCTCCGAGCCCTTGATGGCGATGGGCACGGTGTCCGGCACCATGCCCACGACCGTGGCGAGGCCGCCGGGTCCGACCATGGAGAATGCCTGTCCCGCTGTGACACTGTTTCCTACGGCCTCGAAGCTGAAGTCGGCGCCGCCGCGGGTGAGTTCGCGCACCGCCTCGACCGGATCCACGTCCCGCCCGTTCACGGTGTGGGTCGCGCCGAACCGCTCTGCGGCCTTCAGCTTTTCCGGGACGATGTCCACGGCGATGACCTGAGCGGCGCCGGCGATCTTCGCGCCCTGGATCGCGGCCATGCCGATGCCACCGGTACCGATGACCACGACGCTGGTTCCCGGTTGGACCCGCGCACTGCGGAAGACCGCGCCGAGTCCGGTGGTCACCGCGCAGCCCAGAATGCTCGCGGTGGCCAGAGGCATGTCCTGGGGGATGGTCACGAGGGCGTTCTGGTGTACGACCATGGCCTGGGCGAAGGCCCCGATCCCCGCTGTCGGACGTACTGGCTGCCCTGCGGCGTTGAGCAGGCGTGGCCTGGGCCTGTCGTGCGAGAGTCCATTGCGGTTCTCGCACAACGTCAACTGGCCGTTGGTGCAGTACCGGCACCGTCCGCAGAACACGGACAGGCAGGTCACCACGTGGTCGCCCGTACGCAGCCCGATGACGTTGGAACCGGTGGCTTCCACGACCCCGGAGGCCTCGTGCCCCAGGAGGATCGGCGGCTCCGTCTCGAACGTCCCGTCGATCTCGTGCAGATCCGAGTGACACAGACCCGCGTTGACCACTCGGACCAGCACCTCATCGGGTCCGGGGGTGTCCAGCTGGAGCTTCTCGATCTCCAGCGCGCCGGGTGCGGTGTTGAGGACCGCCGCCTCGATCGTCGCCCCCATCACGGCAGCTCGAAATAGCGGTTGGACTCCCACTCGGTGAGACCCGTGTCGGGGTCGCCGCCCGTGGTGTGGAACTGCAGCCATTCCCACTGCCTCGTGCCGAGCCAGTAATCCACGAGTTCCTGACCCAGAACACCGGTCAGGAGCGTGTCGGCCCGCAGTGCCTCCGCGGCCTTGCTGATGGTGTTCGGGATCTTTGGCATCCCCGGCGGAAGGCACCAGGCCATGTCGTCGAACGGCTCGGGCGGATCGATCTTGCCGTCGAGCCCGGCCACTCCGCCGGCCAGTACCGCGGCCAGCACCAGATAGATGTTGGCGTCGGCGCCGGGCGTCCGGTACTCCAGGCGCGAGTACTTCGGGTGGCCCACGACGGCGCGTACCGCCGTGCTCTTGTTGGCCACGCCCCAGGCGACCGTCGTCGGCGGTCCTTCCAGTTCCTGCAGGCGGCGGTACGACGTGATCGCGGGGAGCGCGAACGAGGTCGCCGGAATCAGGGTGGCCATGACCCCGCCCAGGAAGTGGGTCATCACCTGCGACGGGCCGAACTCGTCGTAGAAGGCGTTCTCGCCGTCCCGCTCCAGCGAGACGTTGATGTGCGAGGCCTGCCCGTACTCGTCGCACCACTTCGCCATGAACGTCACACAGCGGCCCTGCTCGAAGGCGACCTCCCGCATGACCTGACGGGTACGTGCCCAGTAGTCCGCGGCCGTCACCGGATCGGCCGGTGCGACGTTGAACTCGATCTGCCCCGAGGCGGCTTCGTCGCCCCAGGCCTCCCACGGGATACCCAGTTCCTCCAGCCGACGGGCGACCGCCAGCATGTAGTCCTCCCAGTCCTTGGACTTGGCGAGGTGGTAGGCCGAACCGGCGCTCCCGCCCAGCGGAGTGAGGCCGCGATAGCCCTTGTTCCGGGCTTCCTGGATCGACTCCTCGAAGACGGTGGCCTCGATCTCGACGGCGACCTTCGCCTCGTATCCGCGTTCGGCGAGCAGCTTGGTCATCCGCTGCAACGCGTTGCGCGGACATGCCGACACCGGATTGCCGTCCGGGTCCCAGAATCCGCCGATGACTGACGCCCGCCCGGGTGACCATTCGACGAGCGTCGACAGGTCGGCGTGCAGGAAGATGTCGGCGAGGTCGCCCCGCCAGGAAGGCATGGCGAACCCGAACTGCGGGGCGTTGCCCAGATCGAGCCCGAACGCCACGTCGGCGAAGGCGAATCCGGACTTGAGCCCGGACGTGAACTTCCGTGGCGAGACGTTCTTGCCGATGAACGAGCCTTCGAGGTTCGTCCCTTCGATCCGGACGCTGTCGATGCGGTGTTCCGCGAGCCAGGCGTCGATGTTCTCAGGCATGGAACCTCACCTTCAGCGAAGCGCCCGCCATGACGGACAGTTGGGTCATGGTGCCGCGAACGGCCAGTGAGCCCGTGTAGACCTCGTCGAGGAACACGTCGGTCCCCGACAGCACGCGGGACAGCTTCTCGGCCTCGCCGCTCAGGACGTATCGCGGCAGACCGCCGCCGAGGACCAACTCCTCCTCCTCACATACGACGACTAGTTCCCGTGGCATTCCGGGGTCCCGGGAGGTCATCTCCCAGAACCGCGAAGCCGCGTCCCGCCAGTGCGGCAGCGGCGGTTGGAGGAGTCGGAGAACTGTGGTCACAAGCGGCGCGTCGGGCTCTGCTCCGTCGACCGACTCGACGGCGAAGCGGTCGGTCAGGTCGACGGTGAGCACGACGTGCGGATCGGATGCGATGCCATGACCAACCCCGACCTGGATTTCTCCGAACCGGATGGTGACCGCCTGCGGGTCGTCCTTCGACTTGACGACGACCGTCTCCCGGAGGGACGCGATCAGGCGAAGTGACTCCGGGTCACGCGTGCCGGCCCGAAGGGTGCGGCCGACCGTCAGCACGAGCGGGGTCGGATCGTCCTCGAGTACCACCGAAACAGCGGGGTCGGTCATGGCCGACTCTCCAATCGTGTCGATCTCTTGGTGCAAGTTGCAGACGAGGGGAGTCAGAACTTGAGGTACTCGGCGAGCTCGGTGTAGTCGACCTGCCACAGGCCGGGGGAGCCGGTGGGGTACTGGGAGCGGAAGCCGATGAGGCGCTGCACGTGCTCGGGCAGCGACCGGGCGAGCTCGCGGTCGACGATGAAGGGGTAGGCCTCTTCGGGGGTGAGGAATCCGGGCTGCAGGGCGAAGGCGACACCACGCCGGTAACAGTCCGCGGTGCGGTTGGCTCCGCCGCCGTGGGCGACCTTGCCGTTGATGAACAGGACGTCACCGGCCTGCATTTCGGCCGGGATGGTCATCTCGGGGGTGCCGCGGTCCTCGTAATCGGGCCAGTGGTTGCTGCCCGGGATGACGCGGGTGGCGCCGTTCTCGTCGGTGAAGTCGGTCAGCGCGATCAGGAAGTTGATCATGACCATGGGGCCGGCCGGGCCCATTCCGACGAACGGGTAGTTGTTCTCCAGGTCCCGGTGGAGCGGCTGCGCCTTGTTCCCGGGGCCGATCTCGATGACCTGGGCGGTCGTCATCCAGTACGAGCCGGACTCCTCGTTGAAGATGGCGTCGGAGAGGGGCTTGACCAGCTCGTGGTCGATGATCTCCTCGCGGAACGTCTTGCTCAGGGTGACGAGGTTGGTCAGCCGCTTGGTGTTCGTTCCGTGGAAGTCGGCGATGCCTTCCATCTCGTTCGTCGTGCCGGGGCTCAGTGCCTGCATCGCGGGCTCGACCTCGGCGTTGAACCGGCTGACCTGGTCGGGGGTGAGGAACTGCTTGATGATCACGCCGCCGTCGTCAGCCACGATCGCGAGGATTTCCTCGATCGGGGTGCTGTTCGGCACCGATCGCAGTGTGACGTTCGTGGTGGTAGCACTCATCGCTGATCATCCCTTTTCGCACCGAGGTGGGTGTGTGTTCGACGGGTGTGACATGGGGGTGCGGGCCCCGGCCGACCAGGCATCGCCGCTCTGTCGCGACGGAGCCGGCAGCCTGCGCCGACGGCTTCTGATCAAATGACCAGATCGTATGACCAGAATGATTCACGGCCCTGGACGTGTCAATGGCCCGCTGCGATTCGCCGAAGGTGGCCCGTACAGGAGATGAAGTCCGCGGGTCCGGGTGGAGGTTTCGGGTGCGTTGCGAATGCCTCACTGCCTGCGGGAAGGCCACGTCAGTGGGCTCTGGTGAACACCGCGCAGGGGCTGCTACGCGCCGTCCGTCATCCACGGGTCTCACTCGACGCACCGGACGGACCGCCTCGGACGGGGCGCAGTTGTCACGCGGGGACGGCGTGGTCCGGCAGCGAAACTGCTCGGTGATCTCGTTCTGAGGCTGTGCGGTGAGCTCGATGGGGAGGACGGTCGTCCGGGGCGCCCTGCGCCAGTGCTCCGCCGTGATCAATCGCTGGAGCAGATCACGCAGTTGCCGGGCGGTGACGGTGGCGGTGTCGTCACCGGGCGCCGGGCGGAGCGCATCCAGGGGCGCGGTCCATGAACTGCGGACGGCCTGCATGCGGGACACGTCCGCCGGTATTCGCTCGGCCGTTCTGGACCGCACGCCGCAGTTGGTCCAACTGGTTCAGTGAGAGGGTCTCGTGCCGGAGCTGCCCGCCTGCCGCGCGCAGGCGAGCAGCCCGCTTCACGAGCCCGACGTGAAGGTCTCCGTCGTCCAGTCTCCGAGGAGTCGGATCGTCCGCTCCGCCCGCTCCTCGTGGAGATAGTGGCCGGTTCCGGCCCAGTGATCCACGCGGGAGCCCGGCACGTGCAGGGTGGTGCGCTCCCAGGCCGCGGCTTCCTCGGACGTCCACACGGTCAGCGCGGGCTGCGGGCGTCGCCGCAGGTACTTCTCGCTGTGTGGGCGGATGCCGACCGCGCCGGGGTCCGCGTACATGCCAGCGTATGACTGGGCGATGACGTGGTCCGGCGTGCCGAGCATGCTGCGGACGTGGGCCGTGCGCAGCCCGGCCGGGGCATCCGGCGCGAAGGCCCCGGCCACGAAGGAGGCCGCCGCGAGGGCGCCGTTCGCCTGGTACTCGGCCAGTCGGCCGGGAATTCCGTCGACCTCGCTGCCGTGTGCGCCGTGAGCCGGGTCGAGGGCGACGACCGACCGTACGGTCTGCGGATGGCGGACGGCGAGCAGGTTGACCACTTGGCCGCCCATGGAGTGCCCGACGGCGACCACGGGTCCGGTGCCGAGGGTGGTGACGAGAGCGGCGAGGTCGTCGGCCATCTCCACCGGGGTGTTGCCGTCCTGCGGCACCTCGGAGCGACCGTGGCCGCGCAGGTCGGGCACGATGACGTGGAACGTTCCGGCGAGTTCCTCGGCGTGCCGCGACCATTCCCTCCCGTCGCCGCCCCAGCCGTGCACCAGGAGCAGAGCGGGGGCGTGGGCAGGGCCGAGACAGGTGCAGAAGAGCCGGATGCGGCCGAGGTCGGTCACTGGGGGGTCTTCCCGGTAGACGGCGTACGCGAAGTCGGCGTGTGCGTCAGAAGGGACGGTGGCGTCGGGTTCGAGCGGCATCGTGTCGCCGAGGGCAAGGATGTCCAGGAGCGAGTGTCCGCGCCGGCCGGGGGAGTCCTCGGGCTGCGCTGCGGTGGCCTGCGGGGCCGTTGCCCGGCCGAGGCCGGGCACGGCGACGCCGTCCGTACCGGCGTACTTGAGTACTTCGCGACGTCCGGGTGCGTGCGACACGGCCGGTCCTTTAGACCGACCGGCAAATGGGGGGCGGCGTCGCGGGGCTGGGCACGCACATCTGCGGCGTTGTCGTCAATCACCATGGCTCCGCCATGCCTCAATCCTCCGCCTTGCAGCTGCACGCACCCAGCCCCGCTCCTTCTCCCACCCCCCATTTGCCGGTCGGTCTTACTTGAGACTGCCCATGAGGATTCCGCTGCGCCAGTACTTCTGGAGCGCGAACATGAAGATCGCCAGCGGAATGATCGACAGCAGGGAACCGGTGAGGACGAGCGTGTTCATGTCCCGGGCGGTCTGTGCCTGCTGCACCCAGGAGAAGAGGCCCAGGGTGACGGGGAAGGTGCGCTCGCCGTTGAGCATGAACAGGGGCAGGAAGAAGTTGTTCCAGATGTTGATGAAGTCGAGCATGAAGATCGTGACGCCACCCGTGCGCATGAGGTTCAGCGCGACCGAGAAGAAGATCCGCGTCTCGCCGGCCCCGTCGATCCGGGCCGCTTCCATCAGCTCGGTGGGCACGGAGGTGTCGGCGTAGACCTTGCCGAGGTAGACGCCGAACGGGTTGATGAAGTACGGGATCAGCACGGCCCAGATCGTGTTGGTGAGCCCGATGTCGGAGAAGACGAGGTAGAGCGGGAAGGCGAGCAGAGTGCTCGGCAGCAGCGAGGCGCCGACGATGACCGCGAACAGGGCACCCCGGCCCCGGAAGCCGAATTTCGAGATGCCGTACCCGGCGGCGAGTGAGATGAAGGTGGAGCCGGCCGCGCCGACGGTGGAGTAGAGGACGGAATTGCCGATCCAGCGCCCGAACACGCCGTCGTGGTAGTTCCAGATCGCCTGGAGGTTGTCGACGAAGTGGTTGCCGGAGAACCAGAGGCCGAAGGTGGAATACAGGTCGGTCTGGTTCTTGGTGGACGACACCAGCAGGAACCACGTGGGCGCGATCGAGTACAGCAGGAAGACGATCAGCAGTCCGGTGGTCAGGGCCATCGCACCGCGAGTGGGACGTACCCCGCCACCGGAGGCACCGGCGGCCTTGTTCGGGCGGGCCGCCCGGGTGGCGCTGCTCATGACATCTTCCTGTTCGTGACGCGGTAGAAGACGAAGGCGAGGATGCCGGTGACCACGGCCAGGACCAGCGACTCGGCCGCCGCGTACTGGTAGTTGCCGGTCTTGAACGCCTTGTCGAAGATCTCCATCATCGGCGTGAAGTCGGTGCTGATGGACTCCGGCGCCACATACCTCAGTAGCAGCGGTTCGGCGAACAACTGCAGTCGGCCGATCAGCGAGAACATGCCGGTCAGCACCAGGATGCCGGTGATGTTGGGCACCTTGACCGACCAGGCGATCCGCCACTCGCGGGCCCCGTCGAGCCGGGCCGCCTCGTACAGCTCGCGAGGCAGCGCCTGCAGCGACGCGGAGATCAGGATCATGTTGAAGCCGATGCCCTGCCAGGTCAGCAGATTGCCCAGCGACAGATAGGTGTTGAGGCCGCCGAACAGCGAGAGATGCACCCCCGCACGGGCGGCGACATCGACGATCGGGCTGATCGTCGGGCTGTAGAGGAACAGCCACATCAGGGTGGACACGACACTCGGGACGACGTACGGGATGAGCAGTCCGGCCCGGAAGAACCGCACCGCCCGCGCCGCTACCCCGTCGAGGAGCAGCGCCAACAGCAGCGAGATCGCCAGCATGACGGTGATCTGCACGAGCCCGAAGAGCAGCGTGCGCATCATGCTCGACCAGAAGGCGCCGTCGGACAGGACCGCCGAGAAGTTGGAGAAGCCGGTGTAGACGACCTTGGTCGGGCCGAAACCGAGGCCGCTGCTCTTCTTCTCGTGCAGGCTCTGGCCGAAGGCGTAGGCGATCGGCAGGACATAGGTGAACAGGAAGCCCACGAGGAAGGGCAGGGCGAAGAGTACGCCCTTGTAAGCTCCCCTCCTTCCGGTCCGGCGGCGGGAGGACCGTCGGACCGGGGAGCCGGCGGCGACTCGGGGCGGTCGCGTCAGGGTGGACACGGATGTCTCCAGGTGAGGTACGTGCGGGTGTCGAAGTGGTGCGCGGGGCCGGTCAACTGCCCGCGACGGCCTTGACGCCCTTGTTCTTCAGGTCGGCGAGGACCCAGTCCTGAAGGTGCCTCAGCATCGCCTTGACGGTGAGCTGCTTCTTCATGACCTTGCCCCACTGCTTCTGCATCTCGGAGTACATGGCGGCGTAGTCCGGCCCGTACTGCCACTGGCCGCCCACTCGCGAAGCGGCCGTGGTGATCACGTTCGCACTGTCCGACTTCCCGTTGAACATGTCGGTCGGGATGATCTTGTCGACGTACGGGGAGACGTCGTTGACCGCGGGGAAGAGACCGGACTTGGACGCGGGGTCGGTGAGCGTGGTCAGCGACTCCTTGCTGCTGGACAGCCAGGCCGCGAATTGTGCCGCGCGGTCCGGGTACTTGCAGCCCTTCAGTACGGCCGTCACGTCGAAGTTGCTGGAGGTCTGCGGGCGCGCGGTGTCGAAGAGAGGGGCGTCCGCGAGCTGCCACTCGCCCTTGGACTTGGGGAAGTTGGTGTCGTAGATCGGCAACTGCCAGGTGGACGTGGTCATCAGGATGGTCTTGCCGAGGTCCCAGGTCTTGAAGACGCCCGGATCGGCGTACGAGGCGTTCGAGGCGAGGTTGTTGTCGACCAACTCCTGGACGATGTCGCCCGCCTTCAGCGCCTCGGGTGAGGTGAAGTTGATGGCCCAGTGGTCGCCGTCCACCTTGTACCACTGTGCGTTGGCCTGCCAAGACAGGTCGACCAGGGTGCTCGGGTCCTCGCCCGCCATGTTGAAGATCTTGACGTTCTTGTCCTTCTTCTGCACCGCCTTGCCTGCCGTGATCAGGTCGTCCCAGGTCTTGGGAGCCGCGATGCCGTACTTCTCGAACAGGTCGGCACGGTAGGCAGTGAACAGCGGGGAGGAGCCGGTGGGAATGCCGTACGTGGCGCCGCCGGGGGTGACCGCGTTCCAGGCCGGTGTTGTGTAGCTCGACTTGTACTTCGCGGCGATCTTCGTGATGTCGGTGAGCAGCCCGTCGGCGGCGAAGTTCGCCAGGTTCATCCCGTCCATCTTGGACAGGCAGGGGGCGTCGCCGGAGGTCACCGCGGCGCGGAGCTTCTGGTAGACCGTGTCGCCGGCCGCGTTCACGAACTTGATCTGGGTCTCGGGGTGTTCCTTGTTCCAGACCTTGGTCTGGGCCTCGATGCCCTCGGTCCAGCTCCAGAACTCCAGGCCCACCTTGCCCTGGGTGCTGGGCTCGGCGGCGGCGTCCGAGTCGCCGCCGCCGGAACAGGCGGCAAGGACGAGGGACAGCGAGAGGGCGGCGGCCGCGCCGGTGACGGATCTCGTGCGGAAGGTACTCATCAGGTCCTCCGGGGAAGGACGGGACAGCGCTGCGATGGGGGGACGGCGCGGTCGGCTCAGGGGAGGGAAGGGCTGCGGCCCGACATGATTCGGTAACCGTTTGCTGTGGGACCGTAGGGCTCAGGGAGGGCTGACGACAAGGGGCGGGAACGCATGTGTTTCGCCGATCCCTCCTGTCAGTCCCTCTGTATGGGCTTTGAGCTGGTTATTTGTCGAACCTGTTGATTTCGGTGAGCGATTGTCGGGCCATGGGAAGTCAACGACAGTGCCGGAGGACCCGTTGACCTGTCGACGATCTCGTCAGTAGCTTGGAATACGTTTTCTTCCTGATTCCACTCCTTCCCAGGCCGAAGCGGGAGCTCCATGCCCATGTCACCGTTGCCACGCGCCCTGTTCGTCATGGACCCGGTGCACCTTCCCGAGCTGTTCCCGCCCCGGCTGATGGCCCGGCTCCAGGAGGTGGCACAGGTCGATCCCACGCTGGTCGTACGCGACTTCGCCGATCCGGAAGCGGTACGCGCGATGGCCGAGGCGGAGATCCTGATCACCGGCTGGGGCTGTCCGCACGTCGGCGTGGACGCGCTGGCCGCCGCGCCCCGGTTGCGGACCGTCCTGCACGCCGCGGGCAGCGTGCGCGGCCTGCTCGGTGACGCGGTCTGGGAGCGCGGCATCGCCGTCTCCAGCGCAGTACGGGCCAACGCGCTTCCGGTCGCCGAATACACCCTCGCGGCGATCCTGTTCGCCGGGAAGGGCGCCTTCGGCCTGCGCGAACGCTTCCGGACCGAGCACGTCCACCCGGCGCCGGGCGACCACGGGCCGATCGGTAACCTCGGCCGGCGCATCGGGATCATCGGGGCGTCCAGAGTCGGCAGACGGCTCCTGGAACTGCTGCGCCCCTTCGACCTGGCGGTCACGCTGTACGACCCGTACGTGGGCGATGCCGAGGCCGCCGGGCTGGGCGTCGTACGCCTTCCGCTCGACGAGTTGATGCGAACCAGCGACATCGTCAGCCTGCACGCCCCCGACATCCCCGAGACCTACCGGATGCTCGACCGGGCGAAGCTCGCGCTGATCCCGGACGGCGGCGTACTCATCAACACCTCGCGGGGCGCTCTCGTCGACCCTGTGGCACTCGCCGACGAACTGGTCAGCGGCCGGATCGGTGCGGTGCTCGACGTCACCGAACCCGAGCCGCTCCCCGCCGACTCCCCGCTGTACCGGCTGCCGAACGTGTTCCTGACGCCGCACATCGCCGGGTCGCTCGGCAACGAACTGGAGCGCCTCGGCCGCACGGTGGTCGACGAGCTGGAACGCCTCGCCGCGGGCGACGAGCCCGCCCACCGGGTTGCGTGGTCGGACCTCGTCAAAAGCGCCTGAGGCGGGTTCTCCTTCGGGCCGGGCGCTCAGACCGCGGACGGTGGGGTCTCCGCTGCCGCCGGTCGCGGGTGTTGCCGCACGCCGACGACCTGATCGTCCTCGAAGGCCGCAGCGAGATCACCCGCCTTGCTGTGCAAGCCCGGCGCGTTCCCTGGATCGACCGCGCTGGAGCAGGCCCCGTTCAGGAAAGACGCCGGATCTTTGGGCGCACCCTGCCTTACCGTGGCGTCATGAGCGATCGCTCCGAAGCGCCTGTCACACCCGTCGAGGCTTATGAACCCCCTTACTACGTGGCTGTTTTCACTACGGTGCGAAGCCAGGAGCAGAGCGGCTACAGCGAGACCAACGCACGTATGGAAGACCTGGTGAAGGATACTTCCGCGACGCCGACGCCCTCACCGAGTGGCGGACCAACCGGAGTCACCTCAGTGATCGTCCCGGAAAACGTTTACTGTTGAGATGGTGGTAGTTCTCGTTGCTCCCCGCTTCACGCGGCTTCCGATGCAGTAACGTCGAGCTGTGACGGATCAGGAGACCGGAGCTCGTACGACGAGTCCTCGAACCGGGAACAGCAAGCGTCTGCGCGGCAGCGCCGGGCAGGACAAGCCCAGCACGATCCGAGACGTCGCGGCACGGGCCGGTGTGTCCGTAGCAACCGTTTCCCGCACACTGGCCGGGAACTACCCGGTGTCCGAGGAGACCCGGGCCCGCGTCATGACGGCGGTCGAGTCACTTCACTACGTCGTGAACGTCCATGCCAAGGCACTGTCCGGCCGGGTCGCGGGCCCCATCGCGCTGGTCATCCAGGACATCACCGGCCCCTCGCTCGCCCATGTTGCCGCCGGGGTCGAGCAGGAGGCGGCCACCCGAGGCAGGTTGAGCCTGGTCTGTGCCACCCACGGCGACACGGATCGCGAGGACGACCTGGTGCAGCTCATGCGAGAGCAACACGCAGCGGCAGTGGTCCTCGTGGGCGGAGCGGTTCCGAGCGAGGCTTATCAGCGGCGCATGGCGCAGTACGCCACCGCCCTGGACGCCGCCGGATCCCGGCTGGTGCTGTGCGGGCGCCCGCCGCTGCCCGAGGGGCTGCCGGTCACGGTGGTGGAGTACGACAACAAGGGAGGCGCTTTCCAGGCCGCCGACCATCTGCTCACGGCGGGCCACCGGCGCATCCTCTTCCTCGGTGGCGAGCCGCTGCAGAGCAGTTCCGAGGATCGCCGGGCCGGCTACCGCCAAGCTCTGCGGGCCCATGGTGTGCCGTATGCCGGGGAACTGGACAGCTCGGGTTCGTACACCCGCGTCTCGGGTTATCGGCGGACCCGGGACGCCCTGCGCTCCGGACTGGACTTCACGGCGGTTTTCGCAGGCACCGACATGGTGGCCGTCGGAGCGCTCGCTGCCCTCCGCGAGGCCGGTCTGGACGTCCCCGGCGACGTGTCGGTCGTGGGCTTCGACGACGTGCCCTTCGCCGCCGACCTGACGCCGTCGCTCACCACGGTCCGGGTGCCGTACGAAGAACTGGGCCGTACCGCCGTACGTCTGGCGCTGGGACGCGAGGAGCGTCTCGCCGGGGACGACCACGTGGTGCTGAGCACGCAGTTGGTCATCCGTCAGTCGGTGGGCCGGGTGCCGTGAGCGCGGTGCGCCGAGCGGTCGGGCGTCGGGCGTCGGCTCGACGGGCCGGCCGGGAGGCGACGGACTCCACCAGCAGGACCGGCACGGCCGTCGTCCCCCGGCCGGATCAGGCAGCGGTGGATGTCACCACGACCTGGGCTCCTGGCCGTGGCGGGAGGTCTCGTCGCGGTGCGTCGCAGCCAGGCAGGATCACCCTGGCCGAGCCGGCTGCCCCCAGCCCCTAGGGCGGCAGGCCGAGCCGACACGTGGTTCGGCAGGGTCAGCGGGTGACCATGAGCTGTCGTACGGCGTAGTTGGTGCCGTAGGTGTCCATGGGAACCTCGTCGGCCGGGACGGCAAGGTTCAGGTCGGGGAAGCGCTGGAAGACGCGGGGGAGGATGGCCTTGAGCTCGGCGCGGGCCACGTTCTGTACGAGACGCTGGTGGATGCCGAAGGCGAGGCGGCGGGTCATCCTGCGGTCGAAGTCGGGGAGGTCGGGGTCGGTGAAGACGCGGGGATCCCGGTTCGCCGCTGGCATGGCGACCACGACCAACTCGCCCTTGCCGATGAGCTGTCCGCCCATCTCCACGTCCTCCTTGGCGACCCGGCCGAGGCCGAACTGCACGATGGTGAGATAGCGCAGCAGTTCCTCCACCACCGGGCCGACCTTCTCGGGATGGTCGACGAGGTTCTGGCGCTGACGTGGGTGGGTCAGCATGGTGAGGGTGGACAGGCCGATCATGCTCGCTGTGGTGTCGTGGCTGGCGAAGAGCAACAGGACGCCCACGCTACTACTGGACCTTCAGCCGTCTTTGCACCGTACTGGACGTGCAACTCACCCAGATGTGCGCGCAGTTGCAAGGAGCGGACGGCTGGACGGGCTGAACCCCAGCGGCTCCGACCTCCGGAGCTCACCCGTGTGAGGGTTGTGAGCGAGGGGTCCGTGAGCCTTGAGCGCAGTCTCGCCCGGGGCGTGAGTCAGCCGGGGAGAAGATGTGCGACGTGCAGCGCGGCCAGGACGTAGCCGTGTGTGCCGGCGCCGACGATCAGGGTGTCGGCGACCGCCGAGATGTAGGAGTGGTGCCTGAATTCCTCGCGCTTGTGCACGTTGGTGATGTGGAGTTCGACGGTCGGCAGAGCGGCGGCGGCGATCGCGTCGCGGAGTGCGACGGAGGTGTGTGTGAACGCGGCGGGGTTGATGACGATCGCGCTGCATTCGGTGCGCGCGGAATGAATCGCGTCGACCAGCACGCCTTCGTGGTTGCTCTGTACGAAGCGCGCGGTCAGGTCGTGTGCGGACAGAACCTTGGCCACGGTCTCCTCGACCTCGCGCAGCGTGGTGGAACCGTACTTGTCGGGCTCGCGTACGCCGAGCAGATTGAGATTGGGGCCGTTGAGGAACAGGACGGTCCGTCCGGGGGCGGTCTCGGTGGTGGCGTTGAGCATGTGCGGCTCCTTCATCGATGCGGGCATGCGGGTCGGATGGGGCAGGGTCGTTTCTCGGTGCGTGCGCAGGAGCAGCCGTGACTGATGGTGGGGGCATCCGCTCGTGCTGGCCGGGCGGCCCGTGACGCACTCGCATGCCTCGCCTGTCCGGAACGCGCACATGCCGGTGCGGCCCGGAGGAGCAGGTCACGGGCTGCCACCACTTGGAACAGCCGGGTGACGGCGATGTCCGTACCCGCGCCGACGAGGCCGACGCAGACGCTTGCATGCCGTCCGGTTCCCCCGTCATGCTTCGTCGATGTGTCCCGCTGAACGGAACATTCCTGACTCTGGTGTCGCACGGGTCGCTGCCGTGCTCGGCGCCTTCGACGCGCTTCATGCCGAGCTTCGGGTGTCGGAGATCGCCCGCCGGGCCGGGTTGCCGAAGTCCACGACCTCCCGTCTGGTGCGCGACCTCGTCGGTTACGGGTTCCTGGAACGCGACGAGAACGAGGACGCGCTTCTGCACATGGGAACGCGCCTGTTCGAGTACGGCGAGCTGGCCTCCCGGCACCGCAATCTGCGTGCGATCGCCTTGCCGTACATGGCCGATCTGCGCGAGGCGACCCGGCAGACGGTGCATCTGGCGGTGCTGGACGGCACCGAGGTGGTCTACGTGGAGATCCTGCGGAGCAAGGACGCCCCGAGGATGGGGTCGCGGGTGGGCGGCAGGCTGCCCGCGCACGCCGCGGCCGTGGGCAAGGTACTGCTCGCCTTCGGTGATGCGGAGGCCGTCGACGCGGTCTGCGCTCACGGGCTCGCGCCGGTGGGCCCGCGCACCATCACCGTGCCTGGCCTGCTCCGGCGTGAGCTGGAACGGATCAGGGGCGCGGGAGTCGCGTACGAGAACGAGGAGACCGGCCCCGGGGTGGGGTGTGTCGCGACCGCGATCCTCGGGGCCGACGGCCGGCCTGTCGCGGCGATGTCCATCTCGGGCTGGAGCGGGAGGCTGAACCTGCGCCGGGTGGGCCCCGCCGTGCGTACGGCGGGGCTGGCCGTAAGCCGTGAGTTGCGGGGGCCGAGCCCCTCCACGGGCGAGAGCTGAGCGGGCTCCCAGGGGGTGTCGGGCGATGACGTTCCCTTCGTAGCGTCCAGTCAGTGGGGTGTCACGTCACGGGAGGACTGTCCTCCCGTGACGAGGGGCGGGCAAGCCGGATGATCCGCTGAGCGGATCAACCCGGAGACGAAGACGGTTGATCTTGTTCCGCTCAGCGGATCAATGGGTTGCCGGGTGGGACCTGGCGCAACATGCTGCGAGGAGATCGCCCATCACCCGAGGAAAGAGCCGCAGATGGACAAAGCCACGCACGCCGTGGTCGCGAAGGAGCTGCTGGCCGCGCGGCGCAGCCGCGAGCCGATCGACCCGGTCAGCCGGACCCACCCCGGGCTGACGGTCGATGACGCCTACGCGATCCAGCTTGAGCAGGTCCGCACCTGGACCGAGGACGAGCAGCGCGTCCAGGGCCACAAGGTCGGGCTCACCTCGGCGGCCATGCAGCGCCAGCTCGGCGTCGACCAGCCCGATTACGGGCATCTGATGGAGTCCATGTTCCATCTGGAGGGCCTGCCGATCGGACTGGACGAGTTCATCAGCCCCAAGGTCGAACCGGAGATCGCGTTCGTACTCAAGCGGCCGCTGACCGGCCCGGGGGTGAACGCCGCGCAGGCGCTGTCGGCGGTCGACTACGTCCTGCCGGCCCTGGAGATCATCGACTCCCGCATCCGGGACTGGAAGATCGGCCTGATCGACACGGTCGCGGACAACGCGTCGGCCGGCGGCGTGGTGCTCGGCAGCCGCCCCGTCCCGGTGGGTGCGGTCGATCTGCGGCTGTCCGGCTGCGTACTGACCCGGCGCGGCGAGGTCGTCGGGACCGGTGCCGGGGGCGCTGTACTGGGCTCGCCGCTGAACGCCCTGGTCTGGCTGGCCAACACGGTGGGTCGGCTCGGCGTAACCCTGGAGCCGGGCCATGTCATCCTGCCCGGCTCGGTCTGCGCCGCCGTGCCCGTCGCCGGTGGTGATTCGGTCACCGCGACCTTCGGCGGGCTGGGCACCGTCACCGCACGATTCGCCCGCACCCAGGGGGAGGACGCATGACCGCCACCGCCGCCATCGTGGGGCCCGGCAACATCGGCACCGACCTGATGGTCAAGCTGCTGCGCAATGAGCACATCGACGTCCGCTACATGGTCGGCGTCGACCCCGCCTCCGACGGCCTGGCCCGAGCCGAGAAGCTCGGCGTCGAAGCCAGTGCCGGAGGCGTGGACTGGCTGCTCAGCCGGCCGGAGCTGCCCGATCTGGTCTTCGAGGCCACCTCCGCCAAGGCGCATCTGGCCAACGCCGACCGCTACACCGAGGCCGGGATCACCGCCATCGACCTGACCCCCGCCGCGGCCGGCCCCTTCGTCTGCCCGGTGGTCAACCTCACCGAGCACCAGGCCGCACCGAACGTCAACATGATCACCTGCGGCGGGCAGGCCACCATCCCGATCGTGGCCGCCGTTTCCCGGGTCGTGCCGGTGCCGTACGCGGAGATCGTCGCCTCGATCGCCTCCCGCTCGGCCGGCCCAGGCACCCGCGCCAACATCGACGAGTTCACCGAGACCACCTCCCACGCGATCGAGACCGTCGGTGGCGCCGGACGCGGCAAGGCGATCATCATCCTCAACCCCGTCGACCCGCCGATGATCATGCGTGACACGGTGTACTGCGCCATTCCCGCCGACGCCGACCGCGACGCCATCACCGAGTCCATTCAACGGATGGTCGAGGAGGTACGGGTCTACGTACCCGGCTACCAGATGCGCTCCGAGCCGCAGTTCGACGACCCGCGCCCCGAGTGGAAGGGGCAAGCCCGGGTCGCGGTATTCCTCGAAGTCCGCGGCAACGGCGACTACTTGCCGCCCTGGGCAGGCAACCTCGACATCATGACCGCCGCCGCCGTCCGCGTCGGCGAACTCATCAGCCGGCGACAGAAGGCGGTGACCCGATGACCGCGGACACGACCACGGACCCCCGACCGGCCGTACGCATCACCGACACCACGCTGCGCGACGGAAGTCACGCGATAGCCCATCAGTTCACCGTCGACCAGGTACGGGCCGTGACCCGCGCCCTGGACGACGCGGGCGTCACCGTCATTGAGGTCACCCACGGCGACGGTCTCGCCGGGTCCTCCTTCAACTACGGTTTCTCACACACGGACGAGATCGAACTCGTCGAGGCGGCCGTCGCCGAAGCCCGCCAGGCCCGTATCGCCGTCCTGTTGCTGCCCGGCCTCGGTACCGTCGAGGACCTGCACCGGGCCCATGACGCGGGCGCGGGGATCGTACGGGTGGCGACCCACTGCACCGAGGCGGACGTCTCCGTCCAGCATTTCGGGGCCGCTCGCGAACTGGGCATGGAGACCGTCGGATTCCTGATGCTCTCGCACCGGGTCGGTCCCGAGGCGCTGGCGAGGCAGGCCAGGATCATGGCCGACGCCGGGTGCCAGTGCGTGTACGTCGTCGACTCCGCGGGCTGGCTGCTGCCCGCCGACGTCACCGACCGCGTGTCGGCGCTGGCCGCCGAGCTCGGAGACGACGCCCAGATCGGCTTCCACGGCCACCAGAACCTCTCGCTCGGCGTTGCGAACTCGATCGCCGCTTACGAGGCGGGCGCCCTCCAGATCGACGGCAGCCTGTGCGCGCTGGGCGCCGGCGCCGGCAACTCGCCGACCGAGCTGCTCGCCACCGTCTTCGAACGGATGCGGGTCCCTACCGGCCTGGACGTGGACGGCGTGCTGCGCGCCGCGCACGAGGTGCTCACCCCGCTGATTCCCCGGCTGCCCATCGCCGACCGCCCGGCCATCGAACAGGGCAGGCACGGCGTCTACTCCTCGTTCCTGCTGCACGCGCAGCGCGCCGCCGACCGTTACGGGGTGCCCGCCCACGCCATCCTGCGCGCGGTCGGCGAGGCCGGGTACGTCGGCGGCCAGGAAGACATGATCATCGACGTGGCGATCGACCTTTCCACCCGCGCCACGACAACGGCCAAGGCCTCGGAAGGCGTACCCGCATGAGCGACTGGACCATCGACCGCGCCGTCACGGAGCTGCTCGGCCGCGAGACCGACCGCAGGGACGGCGGCAAGATCACCGACGACTGGCCCGACCTCGACCTGCCGACCGCCTACCAGGTGCAGGACGCGCTGCTCCAGCGCAAGGTTGCCGGCGGCGAACAGGTGGTCGGCGTCAAGCTCGGCCTCACCTCGCGCGCAAAGCAGCAGCGGATGGGTATCGACTCCCCGCTCACCGCCTGGCTCACCGATGCGATGGTGCTCCCGGAAGGCGTCCCGGTCCCGATGGGCGATCTCATCCACCCGCGCGTCGAGCCGGAGATCGTCTTCGTCATGGGGAAGCGGCTTGAGGGGCCCGGCGTCACCGCCGCGACCGCGCTCGCCGCCGTCCGCAGCGTGCACGCGGGCTTCGAGGTCATCGACAGCCGCTTCACCGACTTCAAGTTCACCCTCCCCGACGTGGTCGCCGACAACGCTTCGTCGTCGCGCTTCGTTGTCAGCGGCACCGGCCTGCCGCCCGAGGGTCTCGACCTCGCGCTGGAGGGCTGCCTGCTCGGCATCGACGGCGAGATCACCGACTCCGCGACAGGCGCCGCCGTACAGGGCCACCCCGCCGAGGCACTCGCGCTGGCGGCGAACTCCCTCGGCGCGCGCGGCATCGCCATCGAGCCCGGCTGGATCGTGCTCACCGGCGGCCTCACCGACGCCGTCTTCGTCGAGCCCGGACGGGAGATCAGCGCCGAATTCACCCACCTCGGCACCCTGCGGGTGGTCGGGGCCTGACATGCCACTCGTCGAGATCAGCATCGTCGCCGGACGCCCTCCTTCGATGGTCCGCGACCTCATCCACCAGGTGCATGCCGCCGTACGGGACTCCCTGGACGCCCCCGACGGGGCCATCCGAGTCCTCGTCCACGAAATCCCGCCGGAGCACTGGGCTGCGGGCGACATCACCAAGGCAGAACAGGAGACATCCCAATGAGCGATGACCGCCCCGAGAGCATCGATGACTTCCGGGCGACGTACGAACGGATGCTGGGCTTCGTCCCGCCGCGCGTCGCCTCCCGTTTCGAGGCGTCCGAGAAGGACAACCCGGAACTGCTGCTGGCGCAGGAGCGACTGCGCAACATGGTCATGTATCCGGAGGCGCTGGACCAGAAGACCGTCCAGCTGGTGCTTTTCGGCATCCTGCACGCCAAGCTCAGCGACGCCGCCAAGCTGCACGGCCTCGCCGCGCTACGGGCCGGTGCCAGCTGGGACGAGCTGCACGCCGTCATCGACCTGGCGTTCCTGTTCACCGGATTCTCCGCGATCAACCGCGGCCCCCAGGTGCTGGCGGACATCGCGGAGCTGGAAAAGAAGGCGAAGGAGAACGAGCGTGACTGAGCCGCTCTACGAACTGGCCCACCTCGGCCACGCCGAGCTGCTGACCCCCGTGTACGACCAGAGCCTGGCCTTCTTCACCGAGGTCTACGGGCTCGACCTGGTGCACGAATCCGGCGGCAGCGCCTATCTGCGCGCCTGGGGCGACCACGACCTGACGACCCTGAAACTGACCGCCGCCGACCGGGCCGGCCTCGGTCATGTCGCCTGGCGCGCGGTGAGCCCGCAGGCCCTGATCCGCCGGGCCGCGGCGCTGGAGGAACGCGGCGTCGACGGGGAGTGGATCGACGGGGACTTCGGGCACGGCAAGGCGTACTCCTTCATCGCCCCGAGCGGCCAGCGCATGGAGCTCTACTACGAGACCGAGAAGTACCGAGCCCCGACGGGTAAGGCCTCCTACCTGCCCAACCAGCCCCAGTCCTCCGTCACCCGGGGAGTCGGCGCGGCGCGCATCGACCACATCAACGTCCTCGCGAACGACGTACCGGGCACGCGAGAGATCATGTGCGAGGCCCTCGGCTTCAAGCTCCGCGAGCACCTGATCCCGCCCGGCCAGCCCGAGGTCGGCGCCTGGCTCAGCCTGATGAACAAGGCCCACGACCTCGCCATCACCCGCGAACCGGTGCCCGGCGTCAGCGGGCGGCTGCACCACCTCGCGTACGCCGTCGAGAACCGCGAGGACGTGCTCCGCGCCGCCGACATCTTCTGCGAACTGGGTGTCGAGATCGAGTTCGGCCCGGCCAAGCACTCGCGCACCCAGGGCTTCTTCCTCTACGTCCTGGAGCCGGGCGGCAACCGCATCGAGGTGTTCTCCGGCGGCATCCACATCTTCGCCCCCGACTGGGAGCCGGTCACCTGGACCACCGAGGGCCAGGGCCGCTCCACCGCCTGGGGCCTGGACGTGCCCCCGAGTTTCCACTCCCACGCCACCCCGGTGCTGCCATGACGCGGGAGCTGACCGCGAGCTTCGTGACCCTGTCCGGCGCGGGCTTCGCGCAACCCGCCCGAGTGCCGTTCGCGGAGCGCTGCCGCGCGGCGGCCGCCGCAGGCTTCACCGGCATCGGCCTGCACACCGACGACTACCGGCTGATGCGGGTCGCCGGGGCGAGCGACGCGTCCATGCGTGCCGTGCTCGGTACTCACGGACTCGCCCTGCGGGAAATCGAGTTCCTCAGTGGCTGGGCCTCGGCGGGCACCGGTGGCGGTGACACCGCCGCAGCCGTGGGCGCGCTCGCCCGGGCGTTCCGGCCGCATCACGTCACGGCGGGCGAGTTCACCGGGGACGAGCTCGACATCGCGGCGGCGGGTGCCAGGCTCCGTACGATCTGCGACCGTGTCGCCGCGTACGGGCTGCGTGTCGCGGTCGAGGCGTTTCCCTGGTCCGGGCTGAAGGACGTCGCCACCGCCCGCGCGGTGGTGGAGGCCTCCGGCGCCCCCAACGCCGGGCTGATGATCGACGTCTGGCACTTCTACAACACCCGCTCCAGCCTGGCCGACCTCGACGGTCTGCCGCCCGACCGGATCGTGGCCGTCCAGCTCAATGACGGCCGCGTCGTGGACGGCGACTTCCTCACCGAGGCACGACAAGGGCGCCTGCTGCCCGGCGACGGTGAACTGGACGTCCAGGGACTGCTGTTGGGCCTGCACGAACGCGGTTTCCGCGGTCCGTACTGCATCGAGGTCAACTACCCCGGCTACCGGGACCTCCCGGTCGACGAGATGGCGGCGCTGGCCTTCACCAAGGCGTCCAAGGCTCTTGGGGTGCTTCCCGCGAGCTGAACGCCCCGGCCCGCAGCTCCTGCCCGCTCGCCGTCCGCCGGCCGACGGCGAGCGCGGACATATCCACGACGTTCCCGCTCGGAGACCGCCGAGTCACCCTGACGCGCGCGCGTGGCGAGATCCGCTGCGTAACCGCGGTGACCCAGCTCCGAGAGCGTCGCCCCCTCCTGCAAATCCTCCGCGAATGCGGTGGTCGAGATGTACTGGCGCAGACAGCCCCGGTTGCCGCAGTGGCACGGTCGCCCACTGGTCTCGATGACCACATGCCCGAACTGCCCGGCGGCCCCGCCGGCACCGGAGAATAGCCGTCCGTTCAGGCTGACCCCGCCGCCGATGCCGTCACTGCCGTGGATCGCGGCCACACACTCGACCTCCGGGCGCAGGGCGGCCTCGGCGATCACGGCCGCGTCACCGTCGTTGAGGAAGGCGAGCCGTCGGACGGTCGGGGGTGCGGTTCGGATGAGATCCGGGATCAGGACGTCGGTCCACCCGAAGGGCGGCACCCGCAGGTGCTGTGAGGCCACAACGCCAGGAAGCGCGATCACGAGGCTCGCCGTGAGCGGCGGGAGGCCGGTCGTGCCGAGTAGCTTCTCGTACTCCGCGAGGACATCGAGCACCGCCGCGGGCAGCGAGTCCGGCCGTCGCTCCTGGCGGGCGTAGCTGTTCGCCAACTCGACCCCGTCCGTACCGCGGACGCTGATAGCGACTGCCTCGACGCTCACCTCGACTCCGACCGCCAGCGCGAAGCGGGAAGCCAGCCGCACCGCCCGGCGGGGTCGTCCCCTGGTGCCGGTCCCGGCGATCTCCGTATCTTCGACCAGCCCGATCCGGCGGAGCTCCGCGAGCAGGTTCGCCGCGGCGCCGTTTGCAAGCCCGGTCTCGTCGGAGATCGCCGTCTGCGATGCGATCCGGAGGCGGTCGATCGTGCGCGACACGACCGCGAGATTGGCCTGACGGACCCCGTCGAGGCGTTGCACCACGTACTTCGACCCGGCCGTCGCCACGCTATCGCCTCCCTGCCCAGGGTAAGGGACGGACGGTCGGCCGTACCTGTATCGCCCCTTCCGGCCGATCTTGAGAGAGGGTCAGGGGGCGGCGTCCTCGGGCAGGCCTGCCCAGAGGAGGCGGCGTTCGCGGCGGGGGTCGTATGCGATCCGTGGCCGGTCGTCGAGGATCATCGTGGCGCGGTCCTCCGGTTCGTAGCGGGGCCAGTCGGGGGCGCCGGTGTGCAGGAAGGCCCGCACCGCTCGGTGCAGCGTCGCGGTGACGGCGAGGTCGGCCGGGCCCATGGGCGGGGCGGGCGGCAGGCCGGCCAGGTTGTTGAAGGCGGGCGGGCGGGCCCAGAGGCAGCGGTTGTCGGCGCCATGGGTCGCGCCGAGCCGGTCGTACGGGGGCAGGCCGGGCACGTGGTCGAAGCGGCTGAACCAGACCTGGCCGCCGGCCGCGTGCTGTGCCTCGGCCAGCCGGATGGCCGGGATCAGCCACATCGTGTCGTCCAGGAGGTCGAGTTGAGGGTCGCGGCCGGCCTCGGGGAGGGACACGTACGCCTTCCCGAGCTCGGCCCAGCGCTGCTCGCCGAGGGCCGCCTGACCGGCCCTGTCCGTGCCGGCCAGGACCGGGGCGGCAGGGGGGCCGAGGAAGATGTCCATCTCGTGGCTGACGTGGCTGATCCACACCGGGAGGTGCCGGGCCTCACCGCTCAAGACCGCCGCCAGCGGCGCCTGGTGCAACACGGCGCCGTCCACCACGGGGCAGAAGCCGTCGCCGCGCAGCACCTCGTCGCCCGCGCCGGCCACGACGTGCGCCGCGGCGTCCCGCAGCGCCCGGACCGGCACGTCGGCCAGCCGGTCGGCGGTCGTCTCCAGGGCGGTGAGCAAGCGGTCGACTACCTCGGCGTTCTGGTCCGGGGTGTGGACGTTGCGGGCGGCGCCGCTGAGCACCAGGGCCTGGTGGAACAGCCCGCAGGCGGCCGGGACCGCCAGCAGGGTGGTGGTGAGCATGCCGCCGGCCGACTGGCCGGAGAGCGTCACCCGGCCGGGGTCGCCGCCGAACGGGGCGATGTTCCCGCGCACCCACTCCAGGGCCGCGACCAGGTCGCGCAGTGCGGGATTGGCGGTGTCGGCGATACCGAGGTGCTCAAGGTCGACGAAACCGAGCGGGCCGAGCCGGTAGTTGACGGTCACCACGACCGCGTCGCACACCTCGGCCAGCCACGCGCCGTCATAGAGACCGCCGCTGCCGTGCAGGAACGCGCCGCCGTGGATCCAGAACAGCACCGGCCTGGGCGCGGCCGGCTCCGCCGGGGCCCAGACGTTGAGGGTGAGGCAGTTCTCCTCGCCCTCGACGCCCTGGCCGGAGGCGCGGGAGGCCGGGGTGAACTGGACCGCCTGGGGACCGAAGCGCGTGGCGTCCCGTACCGCCGTCCAGGGCTTGACAGGAGCCGGCGGCCGGAAGCGCAGCTCCCCGGTGGGAGGCGCGGCGTAGGGGATGCCCTTCCAGGAGAGGACCGGGCAGCCCTCCGCGGCGCCACTGATGGGCCCCAGCAGGGTCTCCACCTGTATCCCTGGCATAAGCGCCCACCTCTTCGTGGCCGATCAATGTACTCACTGGTTCGTTATATCTAGCGGCGAGACGCCTCCGCTGCAAGAGGTGAAGCGTGACGAATAAATTTCCGCCGGATGTCTTGACGTCGGCCGGAAGTGACCCCACAGTCCCCTATTAACTTCCTAGTACGTTAATTGGCTGCCATCCCCGCCAGCCATCCGGCAGGTCCGCTCGACACGGCATCCCCGTAAGCGAGTTGTGATGTCGTCCGCCGCGCTCGTCCCCCCTCTGTCCCCGCTCACCCCGGCCGTTCCCGCAACGGGAGCACTCGCGGTACTCAAAGAGGAGCACACGTGACCGCTCGTTCGCTCGATGACGCCTCGGAGTCGAAGACTCCACCCAGTGGGCACCGAAAGGCGGCCCTCGCCGCATGGATCGGCAGCGCCCTGGAGTACTACGACTTCTTCATCTACGGCAGTGCCGCCGCGCTGGTCTTCCCCAAGGTCTTCTTCGACCCGGACGACCCGGCCACCGCGACCCTGATCTCGATGGCGACCTTCGGTGTGGCCTACGCGGCCCGCCCCATCGGCGCCGTCTTCCTCGGGCACTTCGGGGACAGGATCGGCCGCAGGAAGATCATGGTCTTCACGCTCTTCCTGATGGGCCTGTCGACCTTCCTGATCGGCTGCCTGCCCACCTACGGCCAGGTCGGCACGCTGGCCCCGGTCCTGCTCGTGGTGCTGCGCTTCCTCCAGGGGCTGTCCGCCGCGGGTGAGCAGTCCAGCGCCAGTTCCCTGACGCTCGAACACGCGCCGGAGAACCAACGCGGCTACTTCACCAGCTTCACCCTCAACGGGACTCAGTTCGGCCTGATCATCTCCACCCTGGTCTTCATCCCGATCGCCTCCCTCCCGGAGAACCAGTTGCTCACCTGGGGCTGGCGCATCCCGTTCCTGCTGAGCGCGTTCGTGACCCTGGCCGCGTACTTCATCCGGCGCAACCTGCAGGAGGCCCCGGCCTTCGAGGAGATCTCGGAGCGCGCCGAGGTGGCCAAGCTGCCGGTGGTCGAACTCCTCCGGGACCACTGGGCCGACATGCTGCGGGTGGCTTCGGCGGCGCTCATCGCGGCGGTGAGCACGATCGGCGGGGTCTGGGTGCTGTCCTACTCCACCGGTGCCGTCGGCCTCGACCGCACCACCATGCTGTGGGTCAGTGTCTTCGCCAACCTGGTGGCCCTGATCGCGCTCCCGATGTGGGCCAAGCTCTCCGACCGCATCGGCCGCAAGCCCGTCTTCCTCATCGGCTCCATCGGCAGCGCCGTCATGATTTTCGTCTATCTGGCTGCCGTGACCTCGAAGAGCTACCCGCTGATCTTCCTGGCCGGCGCAGCCACCATGGGCCTGGTGTACAGCGCCTCCAACGGCATCTGGCCCTCGCTCTACGCCGAGATGTTCAACACGCGGGTCCGCCTGTCGGGCATGGCCATCAGCACCCAGTGCGGGTTCGCCATCACCGGATTCGCCGTCACCTACGCGGCACAGCTCTCCGGCTCCGACGGCAAGAACTGGGTCGCTGTCGGGATCCTCACCGCCTCGATGTGTGCCGTCAGCTCGATCGCCGTGCTGACCGCCCGCGAGACCTACAACGTGCCCACCGCCGAGCTCGGTATGAAGCCGGGCATGCGCCAGGCCCAGGCCGCCGAGCGCGAGTCGGCGGAGTCGACGGCCGTCTGACCCTGTCCCCCGTCCCCGCCGCGCCTGCGGCCGTCCGCCCCCGTGCAGACGGCCGCAGGCGCACCAACCTCCGATTGCCGGAAGGAACCCCGCGATCACTGTGACCTCCTCCACCGTGACCCCCTCCACCGTGAGTTCCTCCTTTCTCACAGGGCTGATCGGAGCCGGTATCGGCCCCTCGCTCAGCCCCGCCCTGCACGAGCGGGAAGCGGACCGGCACGGTCTGCGCCTGCTCTACCGCATCATCGACATCGACGAACTGGTGCTGCCGGCCACGGCCGTGGGCGAACTGCTGAAGTCCGCCCGCTCCCTGGGATTCGACGGCCTCAACATCACCCACCCCTGCAAACAACTCGTGATCGAGCACCTGGACGACCTCGCGCCCGAGGCGGCGGAGATCGGCGCCGTCAACACCGTCGTCTTCCGGGCCGGGCGCGCCATCGGGCACAACACCGACGGCACCGGATTCGCCCAGTCCTTCGCGCGCGGACTGCCAGACGTACCGACCGGTTCGGTCCTGCAGCTCGGGGCGGGCGGGGCCGGGGCCGCCGTCGCTCACGCGCTGCTCACCGTCGGCGCCGACCGGCTCGTCCTCGTGGACGCCGACCAGACGCGCGCGGCCGTCCTCGCCGCCGCTCTCAACCGCACCTTCGGGCCCGGCCGGGCGAGCACCGCGCCGCTGCCTGACCTGGCGGCCGAGCTGGCCCGCGTCGACGGCCTGGTCCACGCCACCCCCACCGGTATGGCGGGCCACCCGGGGCTGCCGATCCCGGCCGAGCTGCTGCACCCACGGCTGTGGGTGGCCGAGGTCGTGTATCGCCCCCTGGAGACCGAGTTGCTCCGCACGGCACGCGCCCTCGGCTGCCGCACTCTCGATGGCGGCGGCATGGCCGTCTTCCAAGCCGCCGACGCGTTCCGGCTGTTCACCGGCTGCGAGCCGCACATCGATCGTATGCTCGAAGACCTCGCCGACCTCGTCGGCAGTCCCACCCGGTGAGGAACCTCATGCCAGCTTCCGTCCCCCCGCGGCCCCTGACACTGACAGAGGGACAGCCCGCTGCCAGACGTACCCGGGACGCCACACGGACCCAGGCCGAGATCCTCGAGGCCGCGACGGAGGAGTTCGCTCGCATCGGCTATTCCGGCGCCCGCATCGACGACATCGCCGACCGCACCCGGACCACCAAACGCATGATCTACTACTACTTCGGCAGCAAGGAACAGCTGTTCACGGCCGTACTGGAGCGGGCGTACGCCAGCATCCGGCACAGCGAACAAGAACTCGGCGTCGAGCATCTCGACCCGGTGTCAGCGATCCGTCGGCTGGCCGGTCTCACCTTCGACCACCACGAGGCGCACCCGGACTTCATGCGTCTCGTCAGCATCGAGAACATCCACCAGGCCGAGCACATCGCCGCCTCGCCGACACTGCGTTCGCTCAACGCCCCGGTGATCGCCATCATCGACCGGATTCTCCGCGCGGGCCGCGAACAAGGGGTCTTCACCGCCGGGGTGGACGCCGTCGATCTGCACATGATGATCAGCGCATTCTGCTGTTTCCGGATCACGAACCGGCACACCTTCGGCGCCCTCTTCGGACGGGACCTCACCGCACCGGACCGCCGAGATCACTACCGGACCCTGCTGGGCGACATGGTCATCGCCTACCTCACGACCGGCGAACAACCCGCCATCGGGTAGGGCGTGCCACTGCAGGCCCATGCCCGGGGCGGGTCGGCGCTGTCGGCGCGCACCGCGCAGGACAGTGCCGACCCGCCCCGGCCTGTAATTCCGCCCGAGTCGGCCGGTGTTCAGCTGTTGCCGCGGGCGCCTCTGCGGCGCAGGGCGATGAAGCCGCCCGCGATGGCGAGGACGCCGGTGGCGGCTGCGGCGGCGATGCCGCCCGTGCCGGTGGCGGCGAGGTCCTCGCCCCGGCCGCCCTGCGGCTGGGTTCCGTCGGAGGCGTCGGCGGCAGGGTTCGCGGCGCCGGTGTCGGAGGTGGACGCCGTGTCGGACGTACTCGCGGACGGTGTCGGCGCGGTGGCGGAGACGATCGCCTTGTCCCGGGTGAAGGCCAGGGTGCCGAAGCCGAGGTGGTCGAGGCCGCCGCCGGTTCCGTAGTCCCCGCCGCCGCCCTCGGGCCTGACCTTGGCGGCCATAGCGCTCACGTACGGGGCGTCGAGGCCACGGCGGTTGACGTAGTGGTTGTAGAGGCCTTCCCAGATCGGGCGCACTTGACCTCGGGACCACGTGGACGCTTCCGTGAACGTCTCCCATCCCTCCCACGAGCCGGGCGCGCCCTTGTGCCAGGTCCAGGAGGTGAAGGGGACGTCGTGGCCGAGGTTCCACTTGGCGGCGTACTCGACGCCCTTGAGGACGCGGCTGTCGTCGTAGCCGTACAGGTCGATGCCCTGGTTCCACGCCATTTCACAGATGGTGCCCAACAGGCCCACGCTCAGCAGGGCGTGTCCCTGGTCGCGTCCGACCTCCACCATCTGTCCGAGGCCGCCGGGGTGGAGGAACGGGATGGCGTTCTTGACGGAGCCCAGGCCCTTGCCGGTCTTGAAGTACGTGACGGCTTCGTCGACCTTGTCCTGGTCGTCGCAGAGGATGCCGACGGACAGTACGCACGCCACGCTCAACAGGTCCCAACTGCTCCAGTAGTTGGAGTCGTAGGCGCCGTTGTGCTTGGCGAGGAAGCTGCTGCTCATCGGGTAGAAGACGGCCAGCATCATCTTCTTGAACCGGGCGAGGTCGAAGCCGTTGTAGCCGCGCATGATCTCCGCGGCGTTCGCGAACTGGTAGCCGTGGATGCCCGCCGCGATGAACCGGTCGGCGCTGCCGTCGAGCGTGGTGAGTTTGGCCGACCAGGCGTTGAGGATGTCGCGGGCGGCGTCCGCGTGGGCCGTGTCGCCGGTGACCTTCCAGCGCAGCGCGTTCTGGTAGGCGGCGTGGACGTCCCAGGCGAGCGTGGCGACATTGTCACCGTCTGCGCCGCGGATGACTGTCGCGAGCGGGTTCGCCCTCCAGGTGCTCAGCCCGCGCGGATTGCCCGCCAGCTTGGCGTAGCCCTCCTTCCACAGACCGGTGCCCGCCTTCACCTTGGCGGCCATACGGTCGAAGTCGGCCTGCGTGTGCAGCATCCCCGGATGTGCGAAGGCGGGAGCGGCGGTCGCGGGAGAGGCGGCGGCGCCGACCGCGGCTGTCCCGAGGCCGGCCGCCACGGTGGCCGCGCCCGTGATCCGCAGCACGCTGCGTCGGCTCATCATCGGTCGGCTGTCGTCCTGGCTCATTGACACTGAATTGGCTCCTGTCGGATTCGGCATACACACAGGAGACGTGCGGGCGGATCGCGGATAACAGAAACCGCGGAAGGGAGTTTCGAACGCCTCTGGCACACTGCCATCCTTCGGAACGTCAGCATCGGGCGTTCGTCGACGAGGTGGGGCGGGACAAGGTGGGACGGGATCGCTCGCAGGACGTGCGGGAACGGCCGGACGTCGCGGTGGTCGTGGCGGCGCGGGCGGGCGACCCGGAGGCGTTGGAGCACCTCGTGCGGGCCTGTCTGCCGTTGGTCTACAACATCGTCGGGCGGGCCCTCGACGGGCACAGCGACGTCGACGACGTGGTCCAGGACACGATGCTGCGGGCCCTGGACGGGCTGTCGGGCCTGGAGGAACCGGAGCGGTTCCGGTCCTGGCTGGTTGCCATCGCCGTACGGCAGGTCCGCGATCGGTGGCGCGGTCGGCAGGTTCGGCCGCAGGCGGATCTGCCGGACGAGGCTGTCCAGGAGACGGCCCCGGAGGCGGACTTCGCCGATCTGGCCATTCTCCGGCTGGCCCTGTCGGGACAGCGGCGCGAGGCGGTGGAGGCGACCCGCTGGCTGGAGGACGAGGAGCGTGAGGTGCTCTCGCTGTGGTGGCTGGAGGCCGCCGGGGAGCTGACCCGTGCCGAACTCGCGGCGGCCTGCGAACTCGCGCCGCAGCATGCCGCGGTACGGGTGCAGCGGGTCAAGGAGCGGCTGGAGTCCGGGCGGGCCGTGGTGCGGGCTCTGGCCGCGTCGCCGCGCTGTGCGGAACTGGAGGCGCAGCTGGCCTCCTGGGACGGCCGGCCGAACGCGCGGTGGCGCAAGCGGCTGGCGCGTCATGTCCGCGACTGCCCGCAGTGCCTGTTCAACACCTCCGAACTGGTCCCCGCGGAGGGGCTGTTGGGCGGCTTCGCGCTGGTGCCGGTGCCGATCGGCCTGGCGGGGCTGTTGCTGGCCAAGTCGATGCCCTCGGCCTCGGCGGCGGGTGGGACCGCGCACGCTCCCGACAGCGCAGGCCGGGTAGCACACGTGCTGGGCAGGTTGGCGACCAAGCCGGTGGCGACGTTGACGGCCGGGGCGGTGGTCCTCGCTGGTGCCGGCGCTCTGTATGCCTACACACGGTCCGACGCGCCCGTACGACCACCTGCGGCGCAGGCACAGGTCCAGGCCCCGACATCGTCCGCCACCCCGTCGTCACCGCCGACCCCGACGACGTCCGCCACCCCGACATCGACGGCCGCCTCGACGCTTCTCGGGCGCCACGCCCTGCGATCGGTCGACCAATCCGGCCGCTATGTGCGTGAAGTCGGCAATCTCGGCTTCCTCAGTCCCGTCGCCGCGACCAGTCCCGAGCCCGCGAAGCAGGAAGCCACCTTCCGATTCGTCACCGGACTGGCCGATTCCCACTGCTACTCGATCGAGGACGCCTCAGGCAGATACCTGCGCCACTACGCCTTCCGAATCCAACTGGACGCGAACGACGGATCGGCCGTCTTCCGGAAGGACGCCACTTTCTGCGCCCGGCCCGGTTCCACCGACGGGTCGGTCTCCCTGGAGTCGTACAACTACCCCGGTCGCTACCTCCGTTACCGCGACAACCTCGAACTCTGGGTCGACCCCGCCCAGAACACCACCGCGTTCCGCGCCAGCCGTTCCTTCACCGTCGTCGCGCCCTGGACCTGATCGCGCCCCCGCCAGTCACCGCAGGCGAGGGCGCACGTGGTGAACCGATGTCCCGACTGCCGTGAAGGCCGTGCGCACGAACCCGCCCGGCAGGAGCGTGCTGTCCACCGCGACGGGCCGGCCCTCGCCGTCCGTCACCCGCAGGAGGCGCCCGGCGGTGGGGGCGGTCAACGTGTAAGGGCCCGGTGCGGTGAGGGTCAGTCGGGCACCGGTGAGCGCGCCGTCCTGCCAGTCGAGGTCCACGCCGACGCCGCCCCGGGCCCGCAGGCCCCGGACGCTACCGCGCGGCCAGGCGGACGGCAGCGCGGGCAGGAGCCGTAGTTCGCCGGTGTGGCTCTGCAGGAGCAGTTCGGCCATGGCGGCCGTGGCACCGAAGTTGCCGTCGATCTGGAACAGCTCCGGCGGATGCAGGTCGAAGAGGTTGTCCGAAGTGGAGCCCGCCAGAAGGGAGTTGATGCTGCGCTGGGCGAGGTCTCCGTCACCGAGCCTGGCGGCGAGCGCGGCGACCCAGGCGAGGCTCCAGCCGGTGCCCCCGCCGCCGTGCGCGAGACGCTGGTTCAGGGCGGCGCGGGCGGCGGCGAACAGCTCCGGCGTGCCCTCGGCGTCGATCAGCGAACCCGGGTAGAGGCCGTAGAGGTGGGACAGATGGCGGTGTCCGAGGTCCTCGGGCTCGACGTCCTCCCACCACTCGGGCAGCGGCTCCCCGGCCACGTACGCCACCGGGCGCAGCCGTTCGCGGGCAGTGCGCAGGGAGTCTTCGATCTCGTCGCGCAGGCCCAACTCCCCGATCGCCGAGAGGCAGTTCCCGAAGAGTTCTCCGGTGAGCCAGAGATCCATCGTGCTCGCCGCGCCGGTGGCGACCAATGATCCGTCGGCTGCCCGGAAGCGGTGCTCGGGTGAGGTGGAGGGACAGGTGACGAGCCGTCCGTCGGTGTCCTCGACGAGGAAGTCCAGGAGGAAGACGGCGGCCTCCCGCATCGCCGGGTACGCGCGCTCGGCGAGGAAGCGGTGATCGGCGGTGAACCGGAAGTGCTCCCAGAGATGGGCGCACAGCCACGCCGCCCCCATCGGCCAGTTGGCCCAACTCGGGCTGCCCTGCACCGGATTGGTGCTGCGCCAGATGTCGACGTTGTGGTGGGCGGTCCAGCCGCGGCAGCCGTAGTAGGCCCGCGCGGTGCGGCGGCCGGCCTCGGCGAGGTCGTCGACCAGGTCGAAGAGCGGCTCGTGGCATTCCGGCAGGGCGGTGGTCTCTGCGTGCCAGTAGTTCATCTGGAGGTTGATGTTGGTGGTCCAGTTGGACTGCCAGGGCGGCTGGACCGCGGTGTTCCAGATGCCCTGGAGGTTGGCCGGCTGGGAGCCGGGACGGGAGGAGGCGATGAGCAGGTAGCGGCCGTACGCGAAGTGCAGTGCGGTCAGGCCCGGATCGTCGGCGCCTGCTCTGACCGCGGCGAGGCGCTCGTCGGTCGGCAGGTCATCGAGAGCCGGGTCGTGGTCCAGGCGCAGGTCGGTCCGTCCCTGGAGGGCCCGGTGGTCGGCGGCGTGCTCGGCGCGCAGTCGCTCGTACGGAAGGGCGAAGGCGGTCTCCAACTGCCGTACGACGTCGGCGTCCAGGCCGGACTCCGGGCCGAGCGGGGTGTGGTTCCAGCCCCGATATCCGGTCGTGGCGGCGACGAGCAGGGTGGCGGTCGTCGCTCCGGTGACGCGTAGGCATCCGTCCGGGGTGCGCTCGACAGCGCCGTCCCGGTCGGCCTGGACGTGAAGCCCTGCGGCGAATCCGGTCCCCACGTCGGGCGAGTACGTGACGGCGTCGGGGCCGGTGGCCTCGAAGTGCACGTGAGTGGGGGCGCGGCCCGTGATGACCGCGCCCGGCGCCGATCCCGGGTGTGCCGAGTGCAGGCGGGCTGTGAAGGACAGTGCCCCCGGGCGGTCACAGCTCAGTCGGATCGCGAGGACGCCCGCGACCGCCGACACGAACAGTTCGCGGGTGTGGCGTACGCCATCGACGGTGTACGCGACCATGCCGACGCCTTCGGTCAGGTCCAACGCCCGCCGGTACGCGGTGACTTCCCCGCCGTGGTCCAGGTCGAGCAGCAGGGCGCCCAGTGGCTGGTAAGCCTGCGTGAACGGCCCCTGCATCCGCGTGGCCAGCTCCTCGGCACGCACATGGTCGCGGTCACGGAGCACCGCCTCGCGCAGGGCGGGAAGGTGCGCGGCCGCCCCGTCGTCGTTGTGGTCTGAGGGACCGCCGGACCAGAGGGTGTCGGCGTTGAGGTCGATCCGCTCCCGTACGACGAGTCCGTGCACCATCGCGCCCAGGGACCCGTTGCCCAGCGGCAGCGCCGCGAGGAAGTCCTCCGCGGGCTGCCGGTACCAGAGCGTCAGCACGCGCGGAAGCCGAGAGTCAGCGTGACCGGGCGGGCGTCGAGCTGGAACTGGGGCTGGGTGCGGGGACCGCAGGCGCCGCTGCCGATGCCGTGGTGCGCGGCGTCGAGGTTGACGTACACACGGTCGCGGGGGCGCAGGTCGCTGGTGTGCTGTGCGGTGTCGAGGTCCTCGCTGGTCCAGCGGCGCACGGTGAGATCGGTGTGTGGGTACCCGGTGACGGTCAGGCCGACGTCGTCCGGGTCGGTGAGGCGGGCGTGGCGCACCTGGCGCCGGTTGCCGTTCTCCTGCGGCAGGACGTACGGAGTCTGGAGATCGTCGACGGCGGCGTGGAAGTGCCCGACGCGGGCGGCGGTGGTGGTGTCGGAGTACGCCTCACCGGGGCCGAGCCCGAACCAGTCGACCGTCTCGATGTCGTGCGGGAGTGCCATGCGGATGCCGATGCGGGGGAGCGGGCAGGGCCAGGTGCCCACCGGTTCGGTGGTCAGGGTGAGTTGGAGCAGGCCGGGGTCCTCGGCGTCGGCGGACCAGTGGAAGACCGTATGCATGGCGAAGTCGGCGCCCGCGGGAGCGGTGCGCGTGATGACTTCCAGGCCGCCGTCGTGGGGGCGGAGGTCGACCAGCCGGTGTTCCAGGCGGTTGAGGCCGGCCTTGCGCCATGCCTCGGCGAGGGGGCCGTTCCAGGTGCGCAGGTCGTTGTCGATGGGGGCGCGCCACAGGTCGAGGCGGGGGCCGTCGACTTGGAGGCCGCCCAGTGCGGTCAGCGTTGCGGATACGGCGTCGAAGACCGCGGGTCCGAGGGTGTACGTGCCGTTGGCGAGGACTGGGACCACGGGTCGGACCACCGGTGGAACGTCCGGCGTGGGGCCTACGACGGCAGCCTGGTCCCAGGCGATCTCGTGGCCGGCCGGCGCCCACGACTCGTCCTCCGCGAGCTCCGCGACGACCGTGACCCACCGCTCCTCGCCGTCCTCCAGGGGGGCGTCGCAGAGCTTGGTGAGCGCCTCGGGCCAGAGCAGTTCCCCGCCGGCGCCCGCGGGCACCGGCGGCAGCGCCAACTCTCCATCCCCGCGCGGCTGTCCGTTGTCCTCGACCGACCAACGGAACCGCAGATGGGCAGTGTCCAGGGTGTGCAGCAGGTTCCGGACGCGTACCGTCCCAACCGTGGTGTCGACGGTGATGCGCACCGGCTCCACGGCCTTCTTGTACTCCGTGAGGCCGGGGGAGGGAGTGCGGTCGGCGAAGACCAGCCCGTCGCAGCAGAAGTTGTCGTCGTGCACCGGTTCGCCGAAGTCGCCGCCGTACGCGAAGTGTTCGCGGCCCTGAGGGGTGCGGCGCCGGACGCCGTGGTCGATCCACTCCCAGACGAAGCCGCCGTGCAGCCGGGGGTGTTCCTCGAAGAGTTCCTGGTACTCGCTGAGACCGCCCGGGCCGTTGCCCATGGCGTGCGCGTACTCGCAGAGGATGACCGGCAGTTGGCGACGTCGCGCGTCCAGTGCCGGGTCCTCGGCGACCGCTTCCTGGCCCCGTCCCAGAAGACCCACCTCTCCGTGGTCGGCGTACATCAGGCTGAAGACGTCGGTGTACGGGCAGTTGTAGTCGCCCTCGTAGTGGATGAGGCGGTCCGGGTCGCGGTCCTTCGCCCAGGCGGCCATGGCCGCGAGGTTGGTGCCGGTGCCCGCCTCGTTGCCGAGCGACCACATGACCACGCTGGGATGGTTCTTGTCCCGCTCGACCATGCGGTGCATCCGGTCCAGGTACGCCTCGTGCCAGCGCGGGTCGTCGCTCGGATTGCCCTGCCAGCCGATCAGTCCGAAGCCGTGTGTCTCCAGGTCGCACTCGTCGACGACCCACAGCCCGTACGTGTCGCACAGGTCGAGGAATGCGGAGTCGGGCGGATAGTGGCTGGTCCGGACGGAGTTGATGTTGTGACGCTTCATCAGGAGTACGTCCGTGAGCATGTCCTCGTGGCTGAGAGTGCGCCCGGTGTCGGGGTGCCACTCGTGGCGGTTGACGCCCCGGAAGAGCAGGGGCCGCCCGTTGGCGAGGATGACGCCGTCCACCACCTCGATCCGCCGGAAACCGATCCGCAGAGGGATCCGCTCGCCGTCAGTGACCAACTCGCCCTCGTAGAGGTGTGGTTGCTCGGCCGACCAGGGCACGACGCCGGGGACGGGGTGCGGTCCCGCCGGATCGGCGTCGACGATGCCCAGAGCGGGGACGTTGAGCAGGGCCGGGCCGTCGGTCCGCACGGAGAGGGTGCCGTCGCCGGTGAGGTGGTCGTAGTCGGCGTGCACGAAGAAGTCGGTCAGCGCGCCGACCGGGCGGGAGACCAGGGTGACGGGCCGGAAGATCCCCGACAGCCACCACATGTCCTGGTCCTCGAGGTAGCTGCCGGACGACCACTGGTGTACCCGGACCGCGAGGACATTGCGACCCGGTCGCAGGGCGTCGGTGACGTCGAACTCGGTGGGCAGACGACTGCCCTTGCCATCGCCGAGCAGGGTGCCGTTGAGCCAGACGGCGAAACAGGAGTCGACACCCTCGAAGCGCAACAGGGTGCGGCCCTCGGGCCAGTTGTCGGGGCGGAAGAACTCGCGGCGGTACTCGCCGGTCGGGTTGGCGTCCGGTACGTGCGGCGGATCCACCGGGAACGGATAGACCTGGTTGGTGTACGCGGGCGGGCCGAAGCGCGGCTCGCCCGGCAGCCCCTCCATCTGCCAGCAGGACGGCACCGGGATCGTGTCCCAGTCGCTGTCGTCGAACCCGGCTTCCTGGAAACCCTCGACGACCTGCGGCAGCCCTGCGGCCAGATGGAAGCGCCAGGGTCCGGTCAGATCCAGTTCAGGTGCGTCGGAGGTGAAGGCGGCTCGGGGCCGCTCGCGGCCGCGGCCCGGTGCGAAGCTCTCCAGGTATTCGTGTGCGGTGGGCTCACTCATCACAGCGGGGGCCTTCTTTCGGGCAGTGGACGGTGTGCGCTTTCGGGCAACGGGGGGAGTGGGGGAGTGCGTGGGCATGGCGGCGCACGCGCCGGGAGGGGAGGGTTCGACGCGTGGGGTTTCCGGGCGGGGCAGCGCTCTCGACGCCGCACCGGAAGTCAGTGGATGCCGGGCGGTGCTGAGCTCGCGCGGGGTACGACTTCGGGCCGCAGGAGGGTCAGCGAGGGGGCCGCAGGCCTGCTGTTGGCGATTCCTCGCCACAGCAACTCGGTGGCCTCCCTGGCCATCTGACGCTTCGGCAGAGCCACGGTGGTCAGGGGCGGATGGGCGTGTGCCGCCTGGGGGATGTCGTCGATGCCGACGACCGAGACGTCCTCCGGCACCCGAAGTCCCTGGTGCCGGAAGACTTCCATCACCCCCAGGGCGATGGCGTCGGTGGAGGTGAACACGGCCGTCACGGGGTCCGTCGTACGCAGCTGCGGCAGGGCTCGCAGCGCCGCCTCGTAGCCGGACTCGGGTGTCGCTCCCGGGGCGGAGAACACCAGATCGTCGGGGACCGCGATCCCGTCCTCGGCGAAGGCCCGCCGGACGCCGGCCACCCGGACACGGTGTGCCGGGAGGTCCGCGATCACCGCCAGCTGCCGGTGCCCGAGCTTCCGGAGGTGCCGCCCGGCCAGATACCCGGCCTTCTCGTAGTCGATGGTGACCACGGGCAGCGTGTCCGGAGGATCGATCTCCCAGGCACACAGAACGACCGGCAGTTCCAACTCGCTCCGCGGGGACAGCTGTTCGCCGATGTCGAAGTCGCCGGCCACCAGGAGCGCGTCCACCGACCGGTTGGAGAGGGTGGCCAGTTGACGCCGGGCGCGGTCCCCGTCACCCCGGGTCGTGGCCAGCAACAGGTGATAACCGCGCTCCTCAAGGAGCATCTCCACCTCCTCCACCACCTCCGAGTAGAAGGGGTTGGCGATGGTCGGCACGATGAAGCCGATGGTCATGGTGGTGCCCGTGGACAGGCTCCGGGCCACCAGGTTGGGTGTGTAACCCAGTTCAGCGATGGCCGCCTCGACTCTCGCCCTGGTCTCCGGGCTGACGACCGTGCGCCCTCGGACCACGTTGGAGACGGTCTGCTTGGTGACGCCGGCGCGCTTCGCGACGTCGGCCATGGTGACCACGGGGCGGGTCCACCTCTCATTTGACCGGTAAAACGACCTGTGTTCTGGATTCTTGCAGCGGCCTCGGAGACCGGTCAAGGTGCCCGGTACCCCCTTTCGGAGCCTCCTGGCGGCAGTAGAAACCGGTTGTGCGCGACCTCTTGACGCTCCCGACACACGTAGTTAACGTCACTCCGCAGCGGCATTTGACCGGTCAAAAACCGTGCTGTGACAGAGCTTTGTTCCTTCACCGAGTGAGGCGGAGCCGATCTCGACGGCCCGCGATTCCACCGTCCCCACCGCAGTCAGGCGGGAATTCCACGCGCCCTCCCCACGGCCGCGCCGTGCCCGCTCCCCGTCAACAGAAATCCTGCGAAGAAGCCGGAAAGGCAGGAAGCAGTCATGCGGTCCACAACTGGTGCTCCGATGTCACGGCGTCGGTTCCTCACGACCTCCACCGGTGTCGCCGCCGCGGCCACCGCGGGCGGTTTGCTCTCGGGCTGTGCCGGCTCGGTGTCCTCGGGCGACTCCGGGGGCAAGACCACTCTGACCATCATGTCGAGCGGTACCGAGCTGGGCACGGCCGCCGAGATCAAGCAGGCCGAGAAGACACTCGGCATGACCCTCAAGGTGGTCAAGTACGACCTCACCCGGCTGACCGCCATGCTCACCAGCGGCAGCGCACCCGACATCGTGCGCGCCGAGGGCTCGGACGCCCCGTATCTCGCCTCGCACAGCGTCGCGCAGGACCTGGACGACTATTTCGCCAAGAGCACGGTCCTCAAGGCCGCCGACCTGGATCCGGTCAACGACATCTGGCGGTGGGACGGAAAGAAGCAGGGCAGCGGGCCGCGCTACGGGATGGTGAAGGACTACTCCCAGAACTACACGCTCTGGTACAACACCGCGCTGTTCGACGCGGCCGACGAGCCCTACCTCAGCGAGACCGAGCCGCTGACCTACGACAAGCTGCTCGACGTGGGCAAGCGACTCGGGGCGAGCGGAAAGAAGTCCAAGGCGTACGGGCTGAGCATGGGCGGCACCTTCGAGACGTTCATGATCATGACCACTCAGGCCGGAGGACAGCTCTTCAACGACGACTACTCCGAAGTCGACTTCACGGGCGACGCGGCCAAGAACGCGCTGGCCTGGTACATCGACCTGGCGAAGTCCCGTATCACCCCCTCCCTCGCCTACCCGGACCCCAACGGCTGGGACTGGCCCACGTTCCAGGCCGGCAGGATGGCGATCACGGCCCAGGGCTACTGGTTCGGCGGACAGATCGTCACCGACGAGAAGATCGCCGCCACCGCGCGCTTCGCCCCCGCGCCCCAGCTCGGCAGCAAGCGGATGAGCACCTGCTACACGGGCACCGGCCTGTGGATGCCCAAGGCCGGCAAGAACAAGGACGCGGCCTGGCAGGCGATGGAGTACTTCCTGGGCGGCGCGCCCGCCAAGAAGCGCGCCGAGACCGGCGCCGGCCTCCCCGCGCTCAAGTCCCTGCGCCCGCTCCTGCCGAAGACCGAGGGCTTCCAGAAGGAGGCGTACGCGGTGCAGAGCAAGGAGCTGGATTACTTCTCCGTGCTGCCCTTCACCCCGTACATCCGGATGGACGCCATGAACGCCGTGATCTACCAGCTGACTCCCGGGGCGATCAAGGGCAGCACCTCCGTCACGAAGCTGGCGGACCAGTTGAATTCGGGGATCAACAAGCAGCTCGCCAACGGCAAGAAGCTGATCAAGTGAGTGCCGGTCACATGAGTACTGATCAGGCGAGTACCGATCAATCGAGTACGAGCCGGCTCGCCGAGGCGCCCGCGAAGCCGCCCCCGCCCTCCCGGCCGACGGACGGGCGGCCACGCGTCCGCCTCGGCGCCCGCGGTCGCCAGCAGGAGCGGGTCTTCTGGCTCAGCGTCACCCCGTGGCTGCTCGGCTTCCTGGGCCTGACTCTGTATCCGCTGGGATACGCGCTGTGGCTGAGCCTGACCGACTCCGACGGCATCTCGCCGAACACGCACTTCATCGGCCTGGACAACTACAAGGAACTGCTCTCGGACCCGGTCACCCGCGACACACTGGTCCGCACGGGGATTTTCGTCGCGGCCGTCGTGCCGACCGGCATCATCGCCGGACTCGCCCTCGCGGTGCTGATCAACCGTCCGATTCGGGGACGGGGCATTTACCGCACCCTGCTCTACCTGCCCGCGGTGTTCCCGCCGGTCGGCGCGGCGATGGCCTTCAAGATGGTCTTCGACCGTGACACCGGCGCGGCCAACGGGATCCTCGGCTTCCTCGGCGGAAGCCCGGTCACCTGGCTCGCCGATCCCTACGCCCGGTACGTGCTGCTCATGCTCACGCTCTGGGGCTGCGGCAACGCCATGATCATCTCGCTTGCCGGTCTGCAGGACATGCCCAAGGAACTGCTTGAGGCCGCCCGCATCGACGGTGCGAACTCCTGGCAGACGTTCCGGCGGATCATCCTCCCGCTCCTTTCGCCCGTGATCTTCTTCCAGGTCATCACCGGCGTCATCGGCGCACTGCAGAGCATCATGCCGATGCTGCTCGCCGCGAACCCGAGCCCCGCCGCGGTCACCTCGGTGCCGCAGGGCAACTACCTGTACATGATCAACGTGTTCGCGCAGTATCTCGCCAACGGCCGCTTCGGCTACGCGTCCGCGCTTCTGTGGGTGCTGTTCGCCGTGATCCTCGTCGTCACCGCGCTGATCTTCAGGCTGAGTTCCGGTGCGGTGTTCTACAACTTCGAGCCGGAGACCAACAAATGATTCTCGCTCGTCGCACCGGCCTCTACCTCGTTCTCATCGCGCTGGTCGCGCTGTTCGTCAGCCCGTTCGGCTGGCTGGTCGTCACCGCCTTCAAGGACAACTCGGAGATGGCCGCCTACCCGGTGCACTGGCTGCCCGAGAAATGGCAGTTCGGGAACTTCTCCAAGGCCCTGACCTTCTTCAACTACCTTGGCTACGCCAGGAACTCGCTGATCATCGCCACCATCTACTCGGTGCTGATCACCCTCAGTTCGGCCTGGGCCGGCTTTGGTTTCGCCCGCATGGCCGCCCGGGGCAAGCGGCTGGTCTTCGGCGTCCTGCTGTCCACGATGATGATGCCGGCGATGATCACCCTCATCCCCACCTACATCATCTTCGCCAGGCTCGGGATGATCGACACCTACTGGCCCTGGGTTCTCTGGGGACTGGCCGGAGCGCCCTACCTGATCTTCCTGTTCCGGCAGTTCTTCGCCCACATGCCCCGGGAGCTGGAGGAGGCCGCGATCGTCGACGGATGCGGCTACGGCCGTATCTTCTGGCGGATCTTCCTGCCCCAGTCCTGGCCGGTGCTCGCCACCAGCATGCTGCTGTCGTTCACCTGGGTCTGGGGCGACTACATCGCCCCGTCGCTGCTGTTGAGCACGGACCACACCACACTGGCCGTCGCCGTGGCCACCCAGTACGTCAACGAGAGCAACCAGGCGCCGATCAACAACCTCATGGCGGCGGGCTCGGTCCTCTACATCCTCCCCGTCCTCCTGCTCTTCTTCGTCCTCCAGCGCGGCTTCGTCACCGGGGTCTCCACCTCGGGCCTGAAGTAACGGCGCCTGAAGCAAGGACACGTGAACCAACAGCGCCTGAAACAAGGGTACTTGAAGCAACGGCCCCCTCCTCGATCCCCAAGGACGCAGCATGTCTTCGCCCTCCGCTGCCCGTTTCACCCTCGACCCCGCCTTCGGCATCGGCACCGTCCATCCACGGCTGTACGGCTCCTTCGTCGAGCATCTGGGCCGCTGCGTGTACAGCGGTCTCTACGAGCCCGGACACCCCGACGCCGACGAGAGCGGCCTGCGGGAGGACGTCCTCGCGCTCATCCGCGAACTCGGCGTCACCACGGTCCGCTACCCGGGCGGCAACTTCGTCTCGGGCTACCGCTGGGAGGACAGCGTCGGCCCGGTCGACCGCCGGCCCCGGCGCCTGGAACCGGCCTGGCGCTCCACCGAGACCAACGAGTTCGGCCTCGCCGAGTTCATGGGCTTCTGCGCCAAGGCGGACATCGAGCCGATGATGGCCGTCAATCTCGGCACCCGTGGCGTGGAGGACGCCGGCCGGCTCCTCGACTACGCGAACCACCCCGGTGGCACCGAGCTGTCCGACCTCCGGGCCGCACACGGGAACAAGGAGCCGTTCGGCATCGGCATGTGGTGCCTCGGCAACGAGGTGGACGGCCCCTGGCAGATCGGACACAAGAGCGCGGAGGAGTACGGCCAGGTCGCCCGCGAGACCGCCAACCTCATGAAGATGATCGACCCCGGCCTCGAACTCGTCGTCGCCGGCTCCTCCAGCTTCGCGATGCCGACCTTCGGTACCTGGGAGTCGACGGTCCTGACCGAGTGCTACGACAAGGTCGACCACGTCTCCCTGCACGCCTACTACGAGATGAAGGGCGAGAGCCCCGACCGCGACTCGTTCCTCGCCTCGGCCGTGGACATGGAGCGGTACATCGAGGCGGCGGTCGCCACCTGTGACCATGTGGGCGCCACACTCAAGTCCCAGAAGAAGATGATGATCTCCTTCGACGAGTGGAACGTCTGGCACACCGAGCCCGAGTCGCCGCCCGAGTCCCGTCCCCAGGACGACTGGCCGCAGGCTCCACGGCTCCTGGAGAACAACTACACGCTCACCGACGCGGTACTCGTCGGCTCACTGATGATCGCCCTGCTGCGCCACGCGGACCGGGTCACCGCCGCCTCCCTCGCTCAACTGGTCAACGTCATCGCCCCGATCATGACCGAGCCGGGCGGTCCCTCCTGGCGGCAGACCACCTTCTTCCCCTTCGCCCAGGCGTCGAAGTACGGCCGGGGCCGGGTGCTGCGCGTCGAGGTGGACAGCCCGACCCACACCACCGGGCGCTTCGGTGAGGTCCCCCTGCTGCATGCCACGGCCGTCCACGACGAGCAGGCCGGCACGATCACCGTCTTCGCCGTCAACCGCGGCCTGACCCGGGAACTACCGCTCGAAGTGGACCTCCGCGGTCTCGGTGCCGTCCGTGTCGTCGAGCATCTGCTGCTCACCGGCGACGACCCCGACGCCCGCAACACCCTGACGGACCCCGAACGGGTCACTCCCCGCACGGCCGACGCCAGTGCTGTCACCGGTGACGTACTGACCTCCACCCTGCCGCCGCTGTCCTGGAACGTCATCCGCCTGGCCACCGGCAGCGCCAACGCGTCGGCCGCCGCCCAGAGTTGAGAAGGAAGCCCCGGCTCCATGACTGTCTTCACCACCCAGGACGGCGCTCTGGAACGGCGCGCCCCGCACGAGATCCTCGTCGTCGAACCCTGGGGCCCGCACGCGGTACGGGTCCGTGCCCGAGCGCTCCGGAACCCGGACGACACGGTCGCCGGCCGCAGCCTGGACGGCAGCAGTGTCACCCACGCCGACGGGGGCGGCACCGTAGAAGGAATCGACGAAACGCTGCCCGGGGCCCTCGACATCCCTCCGCCCGACTCCATCGCCACCGCGACCGCGACCGCGCACCCGGACGGCACCGCCCGGCTCGTCAACGGCCGTATCACCGTCGAGGCCGACCAGGACGGCAAGCTGCGCTTCCTGCACACCGCGACCGGCCGAGAACTCCTCGCCGACAAGCGCCCGTACACCTGGTACCCGGAGCCACGCACGTTCGCACCGCTCGGTGACGGTGCCTACCGCATCGAGCAGAGCTTCGAGGCGTACGACGACGAGCGCGTCCACGGTCTCGGTCAGCATCTGCACGGCCGCCTCGACCAGAAGGGGCTGGTGATCGACCTGGTCCAGGGCAACACCATCGTTTCCATCCCCTTCCTGCACTCCTCCCGCGGCTACGGTCTGCTGTGGAACAACCCCGCGATGGGCCGGGTCGAGCTGGGCGGCGACACGACCCGCTGGGTCGCGGACGAAGCACGCCAACTCGACTACTGGATCACGGCAGGTGACACCCCGGCCGAGATCATGCGGGCGTACGCGGACGTCACCGGCCATCCACCCCTGGTGCCCGACTGGGCCACGGGCTTCTGGCAGTCGAAGCTGCGCTACCGCACCCAGGACGAACTCCTCGCCGTGGCACGGGAGTACAAGCAGCGCGGACTGCCGCTGGCCACGATCATCTGCGACTTCTTCCACTGGACCCACATGGGCGACTGGGACTTCGACCGGACCGACTGGCCCGACCCCGAGGGCATGGTCAAGGAGTTGGAGGCACTCGGCGTCAAGCTCGCCGTGTCCGTCTGGCCCACGGTGGAGCCCGGAAGCGACAACTACACCGCTCTGCGCGAGGCGGGACTTCTCGTCGGTGACCGCCACGGCGGCCTGCTGACCTTCCCCTGGCCGTCCCGCGGCCACGGCGGGAACCATCAGCCGATGGCCTACCTCGACTCCACCGAACCCGGTGCCCGCCGCTACCTCTGGCAGCAACTGCGCGAGCACTACCGCGAGTTGGGCGTCGCCGCCTTCTGGCTGGACGCCTGCGAACCCGACCTGACCCCGGAGTCGGCCGCCCGCGCGGTCTATGCGGCGGGTCCCGGCGTCCAGGTCGGCAACCTGTACGGCCTCGCACAGGCGCGGGCCGTCGCAGAAGGGCTCGCGGACGACGGCGACGACCGCCCGTTCAGCCTGATCCGCTCCGCCTGGGCCGGCAGCCAGCGTTACGGTGCCGCCCTGTGGTCCGGCGACATCCGCCCCACCTTCGAGTCCCTCGCACAGCAGGTGCGGGCCGGGCTGAACGTCGCGATGAGCGGCATCCCCTGGTGGAACACGGACATCGGCGGCTTCGGCGGCGGCGACCCCACCGACCCGGCGTACCAGGAGGTCATGGTCCGCTGGTTCCAGTACGGCACCTTCAGTCCGGTCATGCGGCTGCACGGCGACCGACAGCCCAACTGGCCCACCTTCTCCGCAGACATGACCGGCGGGCCGAACGAGGTCTGGTCCTACGGACAGGAGGCGTATCCGATCCTGTGCGCGCATCTGCGCCTCCGCGAGCGTCTCCGCCCGTACCTGCTGGAACTCTCCGAGGCCACGCACCGCACCGGCGCCCCCGTCATACGCCCGCTTTTCTTCGACTTCCCGGACGACGAGCACGCCTGGAGCGTCGACGACCAGTTCCTGCTCGGCCCCGACGTCCTCGTCGCCCCGGTCACCGAGGCGGGCGCCCGGGCCCGCACGGTCTACCTCCCGGCCGGCGCCCGCTGGACCGACTCCGTCACCGGCGAACTCCACGAGGGCGGCACGACGTTGGAGGCGCCGGCGCCACTGGAGCGCATCCCGGTCTTCGTCCGCGAAGGCGCCGCCGTGGCCGCCGCGTTCACAGGGAGCGCCGGATGACGACCCGTACGACATCCCGTACGACGATCCGTGTCGACGCGCGCCCCGGTGCCGGACGGCCTATCAGCCCGGATCTGTTCGGCGCCTTCTTCGAAGACATCAACTACGCGGCGGACGGCGGGCTGTACGCCGAGCTTGTCCAGAACCGCTCCTTCGAGTACACCGCCGAGGACGCGCCCGGGTGGCACTCCCTGACAGCGTGGGACGCGGTGGAACTCGGCGGCGGACGCGGCGAGTTGCGCACGGAGACGGCCGACCCGCTCCATCCGGCCAACCCCCACTATGCGGTGGTGGAGGTGACCAACCCGGGCGGCGGCGTGGGCCTGCTCAACCACGGCTTCGACGGCATCCCGGTCCAGGCGGGGGCCTCGTACACCCTGAGTCTCTTCGCTCGACGGCCGGAGGGTGAACTGACCTCGCTGGTCGTCCGGTTGACCGGCTCCGGCGGCACGTACGCCGAAGTCCGGCTCGACGGACTGCAGGACACCTGGACACATCACGAGGCGGTACTCACCGCCACCGCGACCGACCCCGATGCCCGGCTGCTCGTGCTCGCCACCGCCCCCGGCACCGTCCATCTCGACCTGATCTCCCTCTTCCCGGAGCACACCTTCCGGGGCAGACGGAACGGTCTGCGCGCCGATATGGCACAGACGATCGCGGACCTGGAGCCCAAGTTCCTCCGCTTTCCCGGTGGTTGTGTCGCCCACGGCCTCGGGCTCGGAAACGTGTACCGATGGAAGGACACCGTCGGCCCGCTCGAAACGAGACGTCAGCAGTCCAACCTGTGGGGCTATCACCAGTCCGCCGGGCTCGGCTACTTCGAGTACTTCCAGTTCTGCGAGGACATCGGCGCGAAGCCGCTGCCAGTGGTGGCGGCAGGTGTCTGCTGCCAGAACACCCCGGGCGGCCAACAGGGCATCCCGATAGACGAGATGCCCTCGTACGTCCAGGATGTTCTCGACCTCGTCGAATACGCCAACGGGCCCGCCGACTCCCCGTGGGGCGCTCTGCGGGCTGCCGCCGGCCACCCCGAGCCGTTCGGCCTGGAGTACCTCGGCGTAGGGAACGAGGACGAGATCACCCCGGCGTTCCGGGAGCGGTTCGAGATGCTGCACACGGCGCTCGCGGACCGGCATCCGGACATCAAGGTCATCGGCACTGCAGGGCCGAACCCGGCCGGTGCCGACTTCCGGGAGGGCTGGGAGTTCGCACGAAAGCTCGATCTCGCGGTGGTCGACGAGCACGCCTACCTCAGCCCGCGCTGGTTCCTCCAGAACACCGGCCGGTACGACGCCTACGACCGGGGCGGCCCGAGGGTGTACCTCGGCGAGTGGGCGTCCAAGGGCGACACCCTGCTCAACGCGCTCGCCGAGGCGGCGTACATGAACGCCCTGGAGCGCAACGGCGACATCGTGGCCCTGGCCTCGTACGCACCCTTGCTCGCCAGGTCCGGCCACACACAGTGGACCGTGGACCTCGTCCACTTCGACAGCACCGACGTACGGCTGACACCGAGTTACCACGTGCAGCGCATGCACTCCACCCACCACGGGGACGAGTACCTGCCGAACACCGTGACCGGCGCTCCGGCAGCTACGCCTCCGCCGGACCCGCTGCGCGGCGGTGGCGTGCGCCTCAGCACCGTCGACACCCGGGCCGAGTACCGAGGGCTCCGGGTGACCAGCGGTGGATCGGACTACGTCCTCGACGTCCAGGCGCGCAAGACCGAGGGGGAGGAGGGCTTCGTCATCGGCTTCGGCGCGGTGGACACGCCCGACCACTACGTCTGGAGCCTGGGCGGCTGGCACAACCAGGGCCTCACTCTCCAGCGCGTGTGCGACGGCATCGTCGAGGACGTCGACCGGGTGCCGGGGCCGATCGAGACGGGCCGCTGGTACGACATCCGGGTCGAGGTCGCCGGGCCGGTTCTCCGCTGCTTCCTTGACGACGTCCTGATCCACGAGACCGAGGACGACAGGACCGCGCCCGAGACCTTCTCCGTCTCCACAATGCGGGACACGATTTCCGGCGATCTGCTGGTCAAGATCGCCAACCTGACTCCGGACGAAGTCACGGCCGCCATCCGTCTCGACGGGACGGACCGCGTCCCCACCCGCGCCAAGAAGACCGTCCTGACCGGTGAGTTCACGGACCGCGACAGCACACCCCACACGTCGGACATTGAGGCCGGGGCCGCCTTCGACTGCGCCGTGCCACCCCGCTCCTTCACCGTCCTCCGCCTGGCGGGCTCCAACCAGGTGACGGGAGCCTGACGTGCGCTACAGAGAGCTGGGCCGCAGCGGGATCACCGTCTCGGAGATCGGCTACGGCGGCTGGGGTATCGGGCAGAACGCCTGGAAGGGTGCGACGGAGGCCGAGTCCGTTCGCGCTCTGCACCGGGCGATCGACCTCGGCGTGAACCTCATCGACACCGCCCGCGGCTACGGGCGGAGTGAGCACGTCATCGGCCGTGCCCTGCGCGAGCGGGCGGCGGGCGCCGACGGGGTGTTCGTGGCGACCAAGGCGGGACCGAAGATCCCGGCCGGCCCCGAGTCGCGCGGCGTCGACCCCATGGACGCCTACCCCGGATCGCACCTCCGCGAGAGCGTGGAGACCAGTCTCGCCGCGCTGGGCCTGGAGCGCATCGACCTCCTCCAGCTCCATGTGTGGCACGACGAATGGACCGGCCGCGGCGACTGGCTGGAGACCGTCGAGGCCCTCAAACGCGAGGGAAAGATCGGCCTGTTCGGCATCTCGGTCAACGACCATCAGCCGGACAACGCGCTCGCCCTCGTCCGCACCGGAGTCCTGGACACCGTCCAGGTCATCTACAACATCTTCGAACAGGCCCCGTCGGACGCCCTGTTGCCGGCCTGCCAGGAGTACGGCGTCGGCGTGATCGCCAGGGTCGCCCTGGACGAGGGCGGCCTGACCGGACGGATCAAGCCCGGCGTCACCTTCCCCGAGGACGACTGGCGCAACTGGTACTTCCGCGACGACAGGCCCGCCCAGGTCGCCCGCCATGTCGGCGCGATCGTCGACGACTTGGGCATCGCACCGGACGAGATCGCGGGCACCGCCCTGCGCTTCGCCCTCGGCGGCACGGCCGTCTCCAGCGTCATCGTCGGCATGCGCGACGTCAGGAACGTCGAGCGGAACGCGGCGGTCGGAGACCAACCGCCGCTGACCGCCGAGCAGTTCGCCCTCCTGGCCAAGCATCGCTGGCAGCGCAACTTCTACACCTGACAAGCGCCGCCGCCCCCGGTCCGCCCGCCCAGAACCGAGAAGGAGCCCCAGCAGTGACCTCGCCCCTCGCCCCCGCCGCCCCGCTCTTCCGGGATCCGGTCCACGACGGTGCCGCCGACCCGACCCTGATCCGCGACCGGGAGTCCGGCGACTGGTGGATGTTCTACACCGCCCGCCGGGCGAACCTCACCACCGAGGGCGTCGGCTGGGTGCACGGCACCGACATCGGCATCGCCACCAGCGCGGACGACGGCCGTACCTGGACCTACCGCGGCATCGCCCAGGGCCTGGCCCACGAGCCGGGCCGCAACACCTACTGGGCGCCGGAGATCCTCTGGCACGACGGCAGTTACCACATGTACGTCTCGTACGTCCCCGGAGTGCCCACCGACTGGGACGCCGACCGGCACATCCTGCACCACACCTCCCAGGACCTCCTGAACTGGCGCTTCGAGTCGGTCCTGGACCTGTCCAGCGACCGGGGCATCGACGCCTGCGTATGGCCACTGCCCGACGGGAGCTGGCGTATGTGGCACAAGGACGAGGCCGACGGCAACCGCATCCACGCGGCGGACTCGCCCGACCTGTTCCACTGGCGGCCCCTCGGCCGCGCACTGGACGACCAGGCACAGGAAGGGCCCAACGTCTTCTCGCACCACGGCAGTTACTGGATGATCACCGACTTCTGGTCCGGGCTGCTGGTCTACCGCTCCGACGACCTGACCAGCTGGGTGCGGCAGGACGAGCCGCTCCTGGCGGGCAGGGGCAGCCGTCCGGGCGACGAGGCGATCGGCCATCACGCCTTCGCGCTCTCCCAGGGCGACGACGCGTACCTCTTCTACTTCACACACCCCGCCGACGGGCAGCGGTCCTGCGTTCAGGCCGCCCCGCTGACGGTGCGAGACGGCCGGCTGTGCTGCGAGCGGGACGCGGCATTCGGCCTGAGTCTGCGGGCGGATCGTACGCCCGCGCTGCGGGGCGGCGACGTGCCGTCCTGACGGATCCGCAACACCCCACCGAAGGGCAAAGGAGCCCGACGTGACAGAAAGAGCCGCACAGCCGAAAGGCACCACCCGTCGCAACCTACTGAAAGCCGCCACCGGTGTCGGCGTCGCAGCCCTCGCCAGCCCGCTGTTAACGGCGAGCCCGGCCTCGGCCGCGGTCGTCCACCCCGGAATGCTGCACACCGCAGCCGACTTCACCCGAATGGCCTCCAAGGTCAGCGCAGCCGCCCAGCCCTGGCAGGACGGCTGGGCCGTGCTGATCGCCAACTCCCACTCGCTGCCCACCTACACGGCCAACCCGCAGGCGACGATCTACCGGGGCTCCGGCACCCCGGAGAACTACGGCATCCTGTACAACGACATCGCAGCCGCCTACCAGAACGCGCTGCGCTGGAAGATCCAGGGCGCCGGCGAGCACGGCAACGCGGCCCGCGACATCCTCAACGCCTGGTCGTCCACGCTCACGACGCTCGACGGCTCCGCCGACCGGTTCCTGTCCTCGGGCATCTACGGCTACGAGTTCGCCAACGCGGCCGAGATCATGCGGGGCTACAGCGGCTTCGACCTCACCGCGTTCCAGAACCTGATGCGGAACGTGTTCTACCCGCTCAGCAACGACTTCCTGGTCAACCACAACGGTGCGTACATCACCAACTACTGGGCCAGCTGGGACCTGTGCAACATCGCCTGCGTCCTGGCCACCGGCATCCTCTGCGACGACCAGGCCAAGATCGACCAGGCCATCACGTACTTCCAGTCCGGCGCAGGCATGGGCGCCATCGCGAACGCCATCCCCTATGTGTACAACGACCAGGGCCTGGCGCAGTGGCAGGAGAGCGGCCGCGACCAGGGGCACTCCATGCTGGGCATCGGCCTGATGGCCAGCATCTGCGAGATGGCTTGGCACCAGGGCTACGACCTGTACGGCTACGACAGCAACCGCTTCATGAAGGCGATCGAGTACGTCGCCCGCTACAACCTCGGCGAGGACGTCCCCTTCACCGACTACACCTGGCACTACGGCGCCCCCGGCGTCTGGGAGGGCTGGCAGACCTTCACCGAGCCGTCCACCGCCAGCCGGGCTCAGGTCCGGCCCATCTGGGCGCAGCTGTACAACCACTACGCCGTGCGCAGGGGCCTATTCGTACCCAACACCGCCGCATTCGCCAAGATCGTCGAACCCGAGGGCGGGGGAGGTGACTACGGCTCGACGAGCGGCGGCTACGACCACCTCGGCCTCACCCAGCTGACCTCCACCGAACAGACCCGAACCACCCTGCCCACCGGGGCGACCCGCTCCCTCCAGTCGGTCAACTACCCGACGTACTACGCCTCGTACGGCACCGACAGCCTGGGTGCCTTGACTCAGGTCACCTCCAGCAGCTCGTCGACGGTCAAGCAGCAGGCCGGCTACACCATCGTGGCCGGCCTCGCCGACTCGGCGGGCTACTCCCTCCGGGCGTCGGACGGCCGCTATCTGCGCCACTACGCCTTCCGCGTCGAGCTGGGCACCAGCGACGGCACGGACGCCTTCAACGAGGACGCCACCTTCTACGCACTGGCCGGCTCCACGAGCGGATCGGTGCGTCTGGTGTCCCACAACTTCCCTGGCCGCTGCATCCGCCACCGGAACTACGAGTTGTGGGTGGACACCTACGACCTCGTCTCCGGCACCTTCCCGGCCGACAGCTCCTTCACCCCCGTCACCGCCTGGGCCTGATCGCACAACCCGGCCCACCATCCAGCCGCCGCCCGAGTTCCCCGCGGGCGGCGGCCCCCAGAAAGGGATACCCCCGACATGAGCCTCCCCGAATCCCCCCTGTCACGCCGGACGCTGTTGCACGCCGCTGGTGCCGTAGCCGTCGCCGGCTACGTGTCGAGCCTGACGAGCCCTGTGCAGGCGGCGGACGCATCGGACTCCGCCAACCAAGTGGCGACCTACTCCATCCCCGACGACATCGCCACGAACGACAGCTTCGCCGTCAAGGTGAGAACCCCAGGCGGCACCTGGAAGGCAGTCGACGTCTACCGCGCGAGGTTCATGACCATCGATCCGAGAACAGGAAGCGGCACCACACAGAACTCGTCCATGGCGTACTTCGACTTCTCGGGCGAGGTCCAGGTCTCGGTCACCTACACCCAGGACACGGCTCGGAAGGCCAGGATTCGCCCCACTTCGTACGACATCGCGCACAAACTGGACAAGAGCAGCGGCACCCTGACCTTCAGCCTCACCGAACCGCGCAACCTGTCCATCGAGTTCAACGAGGACCTCTTCGACAACCTCCAGCTGTTCGCCGGAGCGATCGACACCAATCCGCCCAGCGAGGACGACCCGGACGTCATCTACTTCGGCCCCGGCGTGCACGCCCCCTCGGACGGCAAGGTCACGGTGCCCAGCGGCAAGACCGTCTACCTGGCCGGCGGCGCGGTGCTCAAGGCACGCGTCGTCTTCGACCACGTCCAGAACGCCAAGCTGCTGGGCCGGGGCCTGGTCTACGAGGCACCCAACGGGGGCGCCTGCGGCGTCGACTACTGCGAGAACATCGAGATCGACGGCGTCACGATGATGCTCCCTTGGGGCCACTCCATCAGCGCCGGACAGACCAAGAACCTCACCATCCGCAACCTTCGCTCGATGTCCGCCACGGGCTGGGGCGACGGCATCGACCTGTTCTGCTGCCAGGACGTGGTGATCGACGGCGTGTTCATGCGCAACTCCGACGACTGCGTCGCCGTCTACAACCATCGCTGGGACTTCGTCGGCGACAGCAGCAACATCGTCGTCAAGAACTCCACGCTGTGGGCCGACGTGGCGCACCCGGTCAACATCGGCACGCACGGCAACACCGACAACCCCGAGACCATCGAGAACGTCACCTTCAAGAACATCGACATCCTCGACCATCGCGAACCACAACTCGACTACCAGGGCTGCTTCGCACTCAACGCCGGGGACAGCAACCTCATCCGCAACGTCCGCATCGAGGACGTCCGCGTGGAGGACTTCCGTTGGGGACAACTCATCAACATGCGGGTGATGTTCAACAAGTCGTACAACACCTCCGCCGGCCGCGGCATCGAGATGGTCTACATCAAGGACCTCAGCTACACCGGGACCCACGCCTCCACCTCGCACATGGTGGGCTACGACGCGGACCACGCCATCAAGGACGTCATCTTCGAGAACCTCGTCATCAACGGGACGCTCGTCTCCGACACCGACGGCCACGCCTCCTGGTACAAGACCTCGGACTTCGTCCCGATGTACACCAACGAGCATGTCTCCAACCTGAAGTTCGTCGACTCCGGGGCCTCGCTCACCGCAGTGCTGCCCGCGATCAGCAGCGCGGACTCCGTGACCGGGAACGCCGGTTCCGACTTCGCCTACACCATCGAGGCGTCCAACCACCCGTACGCCTTCGCGGCCACCGGCCTGCCGGACGGCCTGACCGTGAACAAGTCCACCGGAGCCATCTCGGGCAAGCCCACGGACACCGGCACCTCGTCCGTCGAGCTCAGTGCCACCAACGCCGTCGGCACCGGCACCCGGACCCTCACCCTGGTGGTGGGCTGACATGGCGAGACGCTTCAGCCGCCGGTCGTTCCTGGGCGGCACCGGGACCATGACCGCATCCGTTGTCGCCGCAGCCGGTCCCACCACACTCCTCGCGTCGGGCACGGCGCACGCCGAGATACCCGTGGAGGACGGGGCCGCCGGCTTCACCTTCGCCCACCCGGGGATCCTGCACACCCAGGAGGACCTCGACCGTATGAGAACCGCGGTCGCCGCCCAGGAGGACCCGGTCTACTCGGGATACCAGGCCATGGCCGCGGACAGCCGGTCCTCCTACGACTACACGGCGGCGAACACCGGCCAGATCACCACCTGGGGACGCGGCCCGTACAACTACCAGGACCAGGCGCCGAATGACGCCGCCGCGGCCTACCAGAACGCCCTGATGTGGTACATCACGCAGGACGTCCGGTACGCGGACAAGGCGCGGGACATCGTCAACATCTGGTCGAGGAGCCTGGAGGGAATCACCGGCGCGGACGGCGAACTCGGGGCGTCCCTGCAGGGGTTCAAGTTCGTCAACGCGGCGGAGCTTCTGCGCCACACCGGCTACGACGGCTGGGCGGCTGAGGACATCGCGCGGTGCGAGAAGTCCCTCAAGGACGTCTGGTACAAGGCCCAGTCCGGCTACGCCCTGTTCGCCAACGGTGGCTGGGACGCGGGAATCATCCAGACCGTCCTGGGCATCGGCGTCTTCTGCGACGACCGCGTGATGTTCGAGGACGCGGTGCGGTACGCCGCCGCCGGTGCGGGCAACGGCAGCATCAGGCACCGGATCATCAACACGTCCGGGCAGGGCCAGGAGAGCGGCCGGGACCAGACGCACGAGCAGTTGGCCCTCGGCCTGCTCGCCGGCGCGGCCCAGGTGGCGTGGAACCAGGGCGTCGACCTCTTCGGTTTCGCGGGCAACCGCATTCTCGCCGGCTACGAGTACGACGCGAAGTACAACCTGGGCAACGACGACGTGAGCTTCGTGGCCGACCTCGACCGCACCGGCAAATACATCAAGACCAAGGTCACCACCCTCGTACGGGGTCTGTCCCGCCCCATCTTCGAACTGGCCTACGCGCACTACGTGAGCGTGCTGGGCCTGCCGGCGCCGTACACGAAGCAGGCGGTCTTCCGGGGCACCGGCGGGGCCCGGTTCGTCGAGGGCTACGACCAGGACCACCCGTCCTGGGGCACACTCACCTGCGCGCGCGAGGCGCCGACCTCGTCGACTCCCGTCGCGCCCCCCGGCGCTCCGGCCGGGCTGACCGCGAGCAACGGATCGGACTCCGTCGACCTCGCCTGGGTGGGGTCGGTGGACCCCGCCAGCGCCACCTCGGCGGCGACGTACTCGGTCGCGCGGGCGAGCACCAGCGGCGGGACGTACCAGACGATCGCCACCGGGCTGACGGCCACGAAGTACACCGATCTCGAAGTCACCATCGGCACGACGTACTACTACACGGTCACTGCCACCAACGCGGTGGGCACGAGTGTGGCCTCTCTGGAGGCCTGCGCGACGGCCGGTCTGCCCAGCAACTGGTCGTCGCGGAATGTGGGAACCGTTCAGGCGTCGGGGCTGACGACTTTCGACGGCGAGCGGTTCACGCTGGAGGCCAGCGGCGCGGACATCGCGGGCACCGCCGACAGCTTCCGGATCGCGCAGATGTCGCTGAGCGGGAACGTGACCATCACCGCGCGGGTGGTGTACCCGCTCAGTTCGCAGTACGGCAAGGTCGGCGTGATGATGCGCAGTTCGACGGCGGCGGGCTCGGCGCACGCGGCGATGCTGCTCCAGGGCCTCACCCTCGCCGCCTGGAGCGGGGTGTGGACCACCCGCGACGCCACCGGGGCGACGACCTCGGCGACCGGCAGCACCCCGGTTCCGCCCGCACAGCAGACCGCGATCTCGACGGCCGCCTCGTACCCGATCTCCAATCTGGGGTCACTGCCGGCTTCGGCGACTCCGCTGTCGGCCCCTTACGTGGAGGCCGCGGGCGACGGGTACCGGATGCGGATGCCCTACTGGGTGCGCCTTGAGCGCGTCAAGAACACGTTCACCGGCTCGATCTCCCCGGACGGCGTGCACTGGACCGAGGTCGGCTCCACCGAACTGGACCTCGGCACGACCGTCTACGTCGGCCTGGTGAACTGCTCGTGCCTGGGTGTCGCGGAGTCCTACGCGGAGACCGGAACGGCGGCCTTCGACAACATCACCGTGGTCCGCAAGTCCTCCACGCACTGGCAGGTGGCCGCGCCCAAGGGGACCGTCACCGCACTGGCGGCGACTACCGGGACCAGCGCGATCGAGCTGACCTGGAGCGATACGGACCTGTCCGGCCGCTACACCGTCAAGCGCGGCACCTCACCGGGCGGCCCCTACGAGGCGATCGCCACCGGCGTGGGACCGGTGGGCTTCGGCGTCCACACCGGCTACCGCGACCCCACCGGGACGCCCGGCACGACCTACTACTACGTGATCGCCAAGACCAACGTGGGCGGGGCAGGCCCCGTCTCGGCCGAGGTCGACGCGACGATGCCGACGCCGCCCGCGCCGAAACTGAGCAGCGCGTCAGCCGCGTACGCCAACACGGGTGTGCCGTTCGAGTATCTGATCGGCGCCTCCAACGATCCCGCGTCCTTCAACGCCACCGGACTGCCCGCCGGGCTGAGCGTCAGCGCCGCGACCGGTCTGATCTCCGGCACCCCCACGGGCACGGGGGACTTCACCGTCCGGATCTCGGCCACCAACGCCGCCGGCACCGACACCGCGACGCTCGAACTCGGCGTCGGGACACCGCCGCCCGCGCCGTGGTCGTACCAGGACATCGGCGACTACGTCCTGGACGAACGGCTGTTGGGCATCTACGGCGTGGTGTCCCTGCGCACACCGGGCATCACCGGTTACGACGCCACGGACGCCAGCTTCACCGTGCGCGGCGCCGGTACAGACCTCAACGTCAACGGCCAGGGCATGACCGCCCAGTACACCTACCTGCCGGTCACCGGCGACACCACGTTCATCGCCCGGGTCGCGAGCCGGACCAACGCGGGCAACGACGACCAGGTCGGCCTGCTGATGACCCAGTCCCTCTCGCCGTTCGGCCAGATGGCAGGCGCGATCCTGACCAGCACCGGCGGCGGCGACACCGGCGTCAAACAGTTCGTACGCCGCCAGGTGGTGGCCGGCGGCACGACCACCACCAACGCGAGCGGCAGCGGCGTGGCCACTCCCACCTGGCTGCGGATGGAGCGCAGCGGCAACAAGTTCACCGCCTCCGCCTCCACCGACGGCACCACCTGGTCGGTCATCGGCCGGGACACGATCTCCACCTTCGGCTCGGCCCCTTTCTACGTCGGGCTCGCCGTCACCTCCCGTACCCCGTCGGCCCTCAACACCACCGTCTTCGACCACGTCAGCGTGACGGCGGGCGCGACCACCGTCCTCGGACAGCCCGTCCAGGCCCCCTACAAGACGTTCACCTCGGCGACGGCCGCCACCGCGGCCTACGGCCAGTCCGGCACCGACCTCGCCATCTACGGCGACGGATCCGACGTCTGGGGCGGCACCGACCAGTACAGCGCCATCTATCTGACCGGTGCCCTGCCCAAGGCGTCCATCGCCACGGTCGCGGTGACCTCGCAGGACTCCACCGCCGCCTGGGCAAGAGCCGGAATCATGGTCCGCGACGACATCACCGGCACCGGCACCTCGCCCGGGTACCTCACGCTCTCCGTGACGCCCGGCCACGGCGTCGCGCTCCAGTGGGACAGCGACGGCGACGGAACCCTCGACTGCAGCATCGAGACGGACGGCAGCACCACCTACCCGACCTGGCTCAAGCTCGTCCGTTCCGGTACCGACTACACCGGCTACCGCTCCACCGACGGCAATACCTGGACCACCGTCGGCACCGCCACCGTCGCGAGCGCGGTGACCGGCCAGGACGTGGGGACCTTCACGACCGCCGCCTCCAGCACGGCCGCGGAGTCCGACTTCAGCGAGTTCACCGTCACCGCGCAGACACTCGCCCAGGTCCTCGCCCAAGCCCGCGAGACCGACCAGGCGGCCTGGACGCAGGCGAGCTACGCGGCCTTCACCGCCGAACTCGACCGCATCGAGACGGAGGGGGCGAAGCCCGGCGCCGACGAAGACGCCCTGATCGACGAGGTGTTCACCGCGTACGACCTGCTGGACCCCAGCCACGCCTTGGTCGTTGGGGCGGCCCGGTCGCTGCAGTCCGTCAACGTGCCGGACTACTACGCCGCTTACGGCTCCGACGGGCTCGGCATCCTCGGTCAGGTCACCGAAGACAGCAGCGACACCGTCAAGAAGCAGGCCGGCTTCACGGTGGTGGCCGGCCTCGCGGACGCCACCGGCTTCTCCTTCCGCAGCGCCGACGGCCGATACCTACGGCACTACAGCTTCCGCATCAGGCTGGACGCGAGCGACGGCTCGGACACCTTCAAGCAGGACGCGACCTTCCACGCCGTCACCGGATCACAGGACGAGTCGGTCCGGCTGATGTCCCACAACTTCCCCACGCGTTGCATCCGCCACCGCTCCTACCAGTTGTGGGTGGACGAGTACTCCGCCTCCGACGCCCCCATCCAGGACGACAGCTCGTTCATCCCGGTGGGCGCTTGGACCTGATGTGCATACCGCAGCCGGCGAGGGACCAACGGCCCCGGGGCATGAGTTTCAGTCGCTGCTTCCTGGAGTGATTCGGATCCGGTTCCCGCACAAGCAGGCCGCTCAGTTCCAGGTCGGCATCATGGCTTCGGGGTAGCGGGCGCCGTAGCCGCCGGTGGGCAGGATCTCCTTGATGTGGGCGAGGTCGGCATCGGTGAGGCTGACGTGGGCGGCGCCGATGTTCTCCTGGAGCCGATCGAGGTTGCGCGTGCCGGGGATGGGGACGATGTCCTCGCCCTGTGTCAGGAGCCAGGCAAGGGCGAGCTGGAGTCCTCAGCATGGTTCTGATCTGCGGCCGCACCAAATTACGAGAAGTCGATGAGCATCTTCATGGGTACCTCCTGGTGGGATGAGCAGGTGAGCATTGGTTTGTCTGGTGTGGCTGACGTGCGCTGGGACGGTTTCGGAAGCCTGCTCTGGAAAGTGTCGATGCTGAGCGGGCGGGGGTCACGTGCGCGGACGCCAACGGGTGAGTGAGGGTCGCACGCCGCTGCGTCTTGGGTTGCCGTCGTTGGACCACTCCCGTGGACGTGGTCACCGGCGTCCGGTTTGTACTCCGTCCATGAACGCAGGCCCCAGGCCACTCAACAACTTCACATTGGCGGCGGAAAGGAAGACCGCACCTACCCGCATACAACGCGCTGCCGAACGACCACGACAAGGCGTTCGTCGAGCTCAAGGGCGCCGACCGCTTCACCTTCGCCAGCGCCAACACCACAGTCGTCAAATACAGCGTCACCTGGCTCAAACGCTTCGTCGATAACGACACCCGCTACGACCCCACGAGGAGCGCGGCAGGCACGGGCCATCACGGCCGCCCGTGCCTGCCGCGTCTCGCATGCGGCGTCACGTACGTCTCCTGCGGTTACCTCTCCGACAGTGGGGTGACCGCGATCTGGTCGATCACCGGTGCGTACGGGGACCGCTGGTCGTACTGGTTGTAGGTGTCGCCGTCGAAGTCGGGCAGTTCCTCAGCCGTGAAGGTGAGTCGGTTGGTTCCCTTCTTCAGCGTCACCGGGACGGTCAGCTCCCGGAAGGCGTTGAAGTGGAAGGTGGTCGGGAACAGCACCCGCCGCGCCGGTCCGCCGTTGACCGAGAGGTCGGCGTGGCGGGTGATCGGGTCGGGGTTGTAGTGGGTGGCCGGTGCCTGTTCGGCGTTGGAGTAGCGGATGGTCACCGCGTGCCGCCCGGACCGCTTGGCGAGGACGTCGACGGTGAGGGCGTTGGCCTTGCCGTCCCCGACGCCGGTGACCGACGTGCCGCCTCTGGCGAAGGTGTACGCGTCGGTGACCTTGGCGGCCCCGCCCGGGGTGCCGTCCTCGGCCTGGTACACCTTCGTCACAAGCGTGCCGCTGGAAGGTGCGACCCGCAGCCGGTCCAGCACGAGTCCGTGAGAGGCGCCGGTGACGGTGATCTTGTTGATGCCTCCGGACAGGAACACCCGCAGAACGTCTGTGCCCTTCTTCCCGGCTCCCGGCTTGGCAACGTCGAGCTTCTCGCCGTTGAGGGAGACCTCCGCCCGGCCGCCGGCGAGGTGGTCGAGGAAGAGGGTCGCCTCACCGTCGTCGGGGGAGTGGACCCAGAAGGTCGCGGACGCGCCCTTGGGCAGCGGTACCGCGCCCGGCCCCGAGGCGCCCGGATCCGTGTAGTGCGGCCGGGTCCCGGTGAGGGTGGCGTACTCGGCCTCGTAGATCGCGGGGCCGGCCACGTTCTCGTCGCGCAGCGACAGGTCGATCTTGTCGATGATCGCGTCGCCCTTGATGACGCCCAGGTCCGCGTCCTGCGCCGCCAGCGTGATCCGGTGCCGGCCGGCGGTCAGCTCCACGGTGGTGTCGGTGTGTCCCCAGACCACCCACTTGTAGCCGAGTGGCAGGAGCAACTCCTGCGGGTCCGTGCCGTCGACGCGGAGGAAGACGTTGGTGGGGCCCTGCTCCTTCACCAGGCCGTACAGGTTGTAGGAGTTGGCGAAGACGTTGAGGTCGTACGTGCCGTCCTGCGGGACGTCCACGTCGAAGGCGAGCACCCCGTCGGATCCGGTGCGCAGTCCGCCGACGTTGTAGTTGCCGCTGGTCGCGAACTTGCCGACGTTCGACGGCGTGCCCTCGGGCCCGTTCCTGGAGTAGCCCTTGCCGGTGTAGGTGGCGTTCTCCGCCTCGTACGTCCCCCGCCAGCCGACCGAGGGGTGGGCCTGCGCCCCGCCGTGGCCGCCCGGAGAGAGGATGACCTGGTACGCGGACATCTCGTTCATGCCGGTCATCGGCAGCGTCACCGAGCCGTCCTCACCGACCGCGACCTCCTGGTCGGCGAGCCGCAGCGGCTGGGCCGAGTCTCCGACCTGCCCGGACCACGGGATCTCCTGCACGGTGGCGTGCACGGTCGTGCCGAACAACTTGGGGTCGATGTTCTTGAAGACGACGTCCGCGTTGCCGCTCTTGCCGCCGAACAGCGCTCGGGACTGCTTCTTCTTCGTGTCGAGTGTGGCCACGCCCTGGAGGGTGTACTGCTGGTTGGGGTGCGGGGCGGTCACCTGCACGGTGTGCCCGGACATCTGGCCGTAGGCGTTGAACAGCCACCACTGGCCGTTGGCCCGGTTGGCGTCGACGGCCGAGTCGTTGAGGTTGCCGTCGATGTTCCAGTAGGCGAGATCGGCGTCGATCTTGGACTCCTCGATGGCGGAGACCCACTGGACGACCTGGCCCGGCACGGAGAGGTGGTAGTTGTGGCCGTACTCGTTGACGTTGATCGGCAGTGGTCCGATCCCTGCCTCCTGCTCCCACTGCCGGTACTTCGCCACGCTCGTGCGGACTGCGGCGGGACTCGACAGCTCGTGCCAGGTCATCACGTCCGGGACGACGTCGTTGGCCTTGGCGTACTGCAGGAAGCCTTTGACCTGGTCGAAGAGGAGAGAGGTGTTGGGGCCCGCGATCCGGGCGTCCGGGTCCAGGTCCTTGATGAGGTGGTAGACCTCTTTCCAGGCCGCGAAGAAGTACTGCGGGTCGTTGAGCCAGGAGACGTTGTTGTAGCTCCACGTGCCCGAGCCGAACATGTTCCCCTCGGGCTCGTTGAACGGGACGTAGACGACGTTGTCCTTGTAGGTGCCCATCGTCCTGACCTGGGCGACCTGCTTCTTGATCTTCTCCTTGAAGTCCGCGAGCCGCTCGGGGCCACTGTCGCCCGGCCATTGGTACGGGAACCCGCGGTAGATGTCGGTCATGTAGATGTAGACGTCCTTGCCGCCCGAGTCCACGAACGGTGGCAGGACCTCCAGCGCGTCCGCCCCCGGGTGCTGGGGGCCGTCCTGCGCCTTGGTGGACACGGTGCGCAGGTGCATGCCCTCGATGAGGTTGCGGCTCGGTGCCCCGTCGCCGTAGATCCCGTACAGCGAGCCGGCCGCGCCGCCGTGGAAGGCGCCGGTGTCGGTGGCCAGATCGATGACGAGCCGTTCCGGGTCCGCGGCGTGAGCGGTGCCGGCGGAAGGGGCGGCGAGCAGGGTGGCCAGGACCGCCGCCACCGCGGCACCGGCTCCCGTCGTTCTCTTTCGTCGCACTGAGGTCTCCGTGGTTTCCATGCGGGTTCGGACACTGGGCGAACATCATCGAACCGGTTCGATGCTGCTGGGCCGGGAAGTTAGCACCGCGGAAATCCGGCGGCAATACCTCTGGCGCGGGGAGTCGTGTCAGCTCATCCTGGATTCCAGAGGTGTTACGAGAGGTGTGGTGAGAGGTGTTGACAGCCGCAGTGGTTGTTCCTACCTTCACTTCACGCGAACCGGTTCGATGACCGGTCGTTGCCCCTGCACAGCATCGAACCGGTTCGACCAAGGAGTGCCCGTGAACATCGGTGAGATCGCCCGGCGGGCCGGTGTCTCGCGGAGCACCGTGTCCTACGCGCTGAGCGGCAAGCGCCCCGTGTCGGAGGACACCCGCCGGAAGATCCAGCGTGTCATCGACGAGCTGGGCTACCAGCCCAACGCCAGTGCGCGCGCCCTGGCCAACGGCCGGACCAACACGATCGGCCTGGTCTTTCCGCCGGCCGGCAACCACTACACCGGCATGCAACTCGACTTCATCGGCAGTGTGGTGGAGGCGGCCGCGGCCCGCGACTACGACGTGCTGCTGTCTCCCAGCGGCGTCGACAGCGACCGCTCGTTCCAGCGGCTGCTGGGGGAGCGGCGGGTCGACGGCGCGATCCTGATGGAGATCAGACTGGAGGACGACCGGGCCGATCACCTGGCCGCCCTCGGTTTCCCCTCCGTCGCCATCGGCCGGACCGCGCATCCCGAGGGCACCTGGTGGGTCGGCCTGGACCACACCGCGCTGGCAGGGGCCTGCGTTCATCACCTCGCGGACCTCGGCCACCGCAGGGTCGCCTTCGTCAACCGGCCCGAGCAGTTGCTGCGGGCCGGATACGAGTCCGCGCACCGCGGGCTTGACGGCTTCACCAAGGCCGCGGCCGAGCGCGGGCTGACCGTGCGGACGTACTGCTGCGGGGACGACGCCCCGTCCGGCCAGGCGTGTCTGGAACAGATCCTGCACGACGATCCGGCCACCACGGCCCTGGTCACCCTCAACGAGGCCGCACTCGGCGGCCTGTACCGCGGGCTGGCCCAGGCCGGCCGTCACGTACCACGCGACTTCTCCGTCACCGGAGTCGTGGCAGGCCGGTGGGCGGAGACGGTGACTCCGCAGCTCACCGCGGCGGACGTACCGGCGGAAGCGATGGGCCGACACGCCGTCGACCTCCTCGTCGAGCGGCTCGACCACCCCGACGCGCCGCCCCGGCACCACCTGCTCGCACCGCCCATCTCGCTACGCGCCAGTACAGGGCCCGCCACCGGCAGGCCGTCCACCGAGGCCACCTGACCTCGGCCTCCGGCACCACCCCTCCTGACCACGCATCACGGGCATCCTCCGTTCTCTCTCACCGCTCGCCGTGGCTGTTCGGCATGCCCGCTTCCCCCGTCACCCGCCCTGAGCACACCCGTGCCAGAAAACAAAGGAACGTGCCATGCACAGCTCCGTAAGACGGCTCCGCCTCACCGCCGCGACCGTGACCGTCCTCGCCGTCGCCGGCACCGCCACCGCTTGTTCCTCCGGTACGGGCAGCACCGGCACCAAGGCCTCGGACAGCGGCACGTACACCATCTGGGACCCGTACCCGCAGTTCGACAAGAGCTCCGCGTGGGCGAAGCTGCTCGACGCCTGCGGCACCAAGGCCGGGGTGAAGATCAAGCGCACCGCGTTCGACACCAGCGACCTCGCGAACAAGGCACTGCTGGCAGCCCAGCAGGACAACTCCGCCGACGTCCTCATCGTCGACAACCCGGTGGTGTCGACGCTGGCCGAGGCCGGGGTCCTCACCACGACCGAGGACAACAAGCTGGACACCTCGAAGGCGGACGCCAACCTCCTCGCGGCCGGACAGTCGGGCGGCAAGACGTACGGCACGCCGATCGGCGCCAACACCCTCGCCCTCTACTACAACAAGGCGGTGCTGAAGCAGGCCGGGGTGGACATAGCCTCGGTGAAGGACTGGAAGTCGCTGACGGCGGCGCTGGCGAAGGTCAAGAAGGCCGGCAAGAAAGGCATCACGTTCTCCGCGATCGGCACGGAGGAGGGCACCTTCCAGTTCCTGCCCTGGTACTGGGGATCGGACGCCCAGCTGACCGCGCTCGACTCCGACCAGGCCGTCTCCGCGCTGACGCTGTGGAAGGACTGGCTGAAGAACGGCTACGCGCCGAACTCGGTCCTCAACAACACCCAGACGACCAGCTGGCAGGAGTTCGCGACCGGCGACTACGCGTTCAGCGAGAACGGCACCTGGCAGCTCGCCAACGCCGCGAAGGCCGGCTTCGACTACGGGGTCATCCCCGTTCCCGCCGCCGACGGCGGCAGCGCGGCCGCCCCGACCGGAGGCGAGTTCGTCACCATCCCGGTCCAGGGCAAGACCGACCGCTACACGACGTCACAGAAGATCGTGACCTGCCTGACCAGCACCGACAACCTCCTCAACACCGACACCACGCTGTCCTACGTGGCACCCACCACCGAGGTCCAGGACAAGCAGGTCACGGCGAACGCCGAGCTGAAGCCCTGGGTCGACGCGGTCAAGGCGGCCAAGGGACGCACCAGTGACGACCTGGGCACCAAGTACCCGAAGATCTCCGAGCAGTTGTGGAAGGCGGTCCAGTCCGCCCTCAGTGGCTCGCAGTCGCCGAAGGACGCGTTGGCCGCGGCGCAGTCCGCCGTCAAGTAAGCGGGAATCAGAGCCCGTTGATGAGCCACACGACGAAAGTGCCGCACCGGCGGCCCGTGCGCCACACCAGTGGTGCGGCCCCCACCGCACCACCCCGGGCACGGCGCCGCCCCACCTCCCAGCAGTGGGCCGCCTGGGGATTCCTCGCCCCGGTGACCCTCTACCTCGTCCTCTTCTACGCCTATCCCCTGTACCGCAACATCGACCTGAGCCTGCGCAACTACACGGTCCGGTCCTTCGTCCAGGGCGATGCGCCGTTCACGGGCCTGCAGAACTTCCGCACCGTACTCGACGACCCGACCTTCGCCCCGGCCCTGCTCCACACCGTGGTCTTCACCACCGTGTGTCTGGTCTTCCAGTACGCCATCGGCCTGGCCCTCGCGGTCTTCTTCAACCAGCACTTCCGGCTCTCCACAATCCTGCGGGCCCTCTTCCTGGTGCCCTGGCTGCTCCCGCTGATCGTCTCGGCGTCCACCTGGTCGTGGATGCTCAACAGCGACTCCGGTGTCGTGAACGCCGTACTGCACGCCGTCGGCATAGGGCCGGTGAACTGGCTGACCGCGCCGGGCTGGTCGCTCGCCTCGGTGATCGTCGCGAACATCTGGATCGGCGTCCCGTTCAATCTGGTGGTCCTCCACAGCGGCCTGCAGTCCATCCCCGCGAGCCTCTACGAGGCGGCGGCCCTCGACGGGGCGAACGCCTGGCAGCGGTTCTGGCGGATCACCTTTCCGCTGCTGCGACCGGTGTCCGCGATCACTCTGCTGCTCGGCCTGGTCTACACGCTCAAGGTCTTCGACATCATCTGGATCATGACCAAGGGTGGCCCGGCCGACTCCTCCACCACCTTCGCCACCTGGTCCTACCAACTCGGCTTCGGCAACCTGCTGCCCGCTTTCGGCCCCGGAGCGGCCGTCGGCAACCTGCTCGTGGTCGCCGCCCTGGTGTTCGGCCTGGTCTACGTGAGGGTCCAGCGGAAGCAGGCACTGTCATGAACCGAAGCACCAGCCGTACGTGGTGGCAGACGGCCATCGGCGTGCTGTTCACCGCGGTGATGCTCTTCCCGGTCTACTGGATGCTCAACGTGTCCTTCACCCGCGACCAGGACATGCGCAAGAGCCCGCCGGACCTGATCCCCGTGCACGGCACTCTGGAGGGGTACCGAGCCGTCCTGGACCAGCAGTTGCCCTACCTCGGCACCAGCTTCGTCATCGGCCTGGGGACCGTCGTCCTCACCGTGGCGCTCGCCGCTCCCGCCGGCTACGCACTGGCCAAACTCCGCCCGCGCGGCGGCGGCGTACTCGGTTTCCTCTTCCTGGTCGCCCAGATGATCCCCGGCATCATCATGGCGATGGGCTTCTACGCCATCTACCTCAGCCTCGGCCTGCTCCAGTCGGTGCCCGGCCTGATCGTCGCGGACTCCACGCTGGCCGTGCCGTTCGCCGTGCTGATCTTCACCGCGTTCATGTCCGGAATCCCGGGCGAACTGCTCCAGGCCGCGAAGACGGACGGGGCCGGGCCCGTGCGCACCTTCTGGTCGATCGTGCTGCCCATGAGCCGCAACGCCATTGTCACGGTGTCGCTGTTCGCGTTCTTGTGGTCCTGGTCCGACTTCGTCTTCGCCAGCACCCTCGCCAGCGGCGGCGCGCACGAGCCGATCACCCTCGGCATCTACCACTACATCGGCAACAACAACCAGGAGTGGAACGCCATCATGGCCACCGCCGTCGTGGCCTCGCTGCCCGCCGCGGTGATCCTCGTCCTCGCCCAGCGCTACGTAGCCGCCGGCGTGACCGCCGGCGCCGTCAAGGACTGACTCCTCTTCACCCCGTCACGGTCCACCTGTTGGCCGGCCCGTCATTCCTGCACGCCCAAGAGCCGATCACCCCTGCTCCAGAAACGAGTCACGCTGCATGACCGCCGCCCCGTCCGGCCCGGCCTTCTCCGTCCACGACATCCCGTTCAGCACCCGCGGGTCATGGTTCGGTATTTCGCCCGTGGTGGCGGAGAAGACCATCGCCGAAGACCTTCACCTCGTCTCGCACCAGCACGGCATGCACGCCGTGCTGCGTCTCCTCCCGCTCGACCTGCCCACTGGGGATCGCGCCGCCACCAGGCCGCACGCGACGCCAAGCCAGCTCAGCTGGATCGGTGCCGAAGGCCGCATCGACCTCGCCTACGAGTCGCCGGACACCGTACGCCTGCGCGGTGACGGGCTGGGCCTGCGCATCGGCGCGGCGGCGACCGTGCTGACCCCGTTCAGCGGCACCTACTTCTACCGCGAACCCGGCACGGGGGCGTATGTGTTCACCTCGTACGAGACCGGGCGGCGCTACCGCGTCACCGTGCTGTCGGGGACCGTGGCCGAGGCGTCCGGCACGCAGACGCTGGGCAGCGCCGCGCGAGGTGTCACGATCGGCGCCGAGGCCAGCGCGGTCTGGGAGGCCGCGGTCGAGGAGTACGAGACCGCGCGCCGCCCGTACGCGTCTTCGGCATCCTTCGGCCAGGTCGTGGACGCCGCGCACGGCGCCTTCTCCTCCTTCGTCGACACCGTCGCGCCCTGGCGCTCGTCGGGCACGCCTGCCGCGGAACTCGCCGCGTATGTCCTGTGGTCCGCGACCGTACGGCCGCAGGGCTTCGTCACCCGGCCCGCGGTGCTGATGTCGAAGCACTGGATGGACAAGGTGTGGAGCTGGGACCACTGCTTCAACGCCCTTGCCCTGGCCCCTGGAAGCCCCGGACTCGCCCTGGACCAGTTCGCCCTGCCTTTCGACCACCAGGACGAGACCGGCGCGCTACCCGACTCGGTGGCCCACTCGGAGATCCTCTACAACTTCGTCAAGCCTCCTATCCACGGCTGGACCCTGCGCCACCTGCGTCGACGGCTCCCCAAGCCGCTCGGCGAGGCGGAGTTGACCGAGGTGTACGACCGGCTGGCCCGCTGGACGGACTTCTGGCTCACCATGCGGCGGGCACCCGGGGCAGCGCTCCCGCACTACCAGCACGGCAATGACAGCGGCTGGGACAACGCGACCACCTTCGACCCCGAGCGTGTGATCGTCAGCGCCGATCTGGCCGCCTTCCTCGTGCTGCAGATGCGCGAACTCGCCGAACTCGCACATGCGTTGGGGCTGCAGGACGACGCGCGCAGGTGGACGCGAACGGCCGACGGCACGCAAGCGGCGATGCTCGAAGAGCTGTGGACCGGCGACCGATTCGTCGCCCGCTCGGCACAGAGCGGGGCCACCTGGACCAGCTCCAGTCTGCTCGACCTGATGCCCGTGGTGCTCGGCGAGCACCTGCCCCAGAGCATCGGCGACGCGCTGGCCGACCGCATCGAGGCCCACCTCACCGCGTACGGCCTCGCCACCGAACTGCCCACCTCACCGCACTACTTGGACGACGGCTACTGGCGCGGCCCGATCTGGGCCCCGTCCACCGTCCTGATCGAGGACGGCCTGCGCCGCGCCGGCCACGACCGTCTCGCGGACGAGATCAGCGCCCGCTTCCGGGCCCTGTGCGAGACCTCGGGCTTCGCGGAGAACTTCGACGCCCTCACCGGCGCGGGCCTGCGCGACCGCGCCTACACCTGGACCGCCAGCAGCTACCTCCTCCTTGCCGAGGCCCACGAGCTGAGGCGCGCCGAGACCGCGGAGGCCGTCGGCGGCTGACAGACCCCCCGGGCGACTCGCGCCCGGGCAGTACCCCCTTCGGGAGACCCGCACATGCGCATATCTCGCTTCCCTGCCCCAGCCGGACGCCCCGGCAGACCAGCTGTCCCGATACGCCGCAGGACCGCCGTGATCGCGGCGCTCCTCGCCTCGTTCGCCGCCGCCACCCTCCCCGCGACCACGGCACGCGCCGCCGACACCTCCGTCACCGTCGACTTCGCCACCGCCGGGGGCGCTCCGACGTACCACGCCTCGGGGACGATCTACGGGATGACCCCGAACGGCTCGCTGCCCCAGGACCACTTCTTCACCGACATCAAGTGGCACTTCATGCGAGCCGGGGGCGCTCAGCTCAACACTGGCGGCTACGCCACCAGCCTCGCCGACTACCAGACCCGCTGGGCCTCCACCCTGGCCCAGTACAAGCGCACCGCCGCCCTCGGCGGCACCTTCGTGCTGCTGCCGCACGACCTGTGGGGCGCCGACGGCACCACCACTCAGGGCTGGCCCGGTGACAACGGTGACTGGACGCAGTTCGACAACTTCGTCACCCAGCTCATCGGGGACGTACGCGCCAACAACATGACCGTTCAGTGGGATCTGTGGAACGAGCCCGACGGCAGCGGATTCTGGGGCGCGTCGCGGACGCAGTTCCTGCAGATGTGGTCGCGCTTCCACGCCAAGGTGCGCGCCGCATTTCCCTCCCAGCTCATCGTCGGCCCCAGCATCGCGGGCCAGCCGAACTCCTCCAACAGCTGGTGGACGACGTACCTGACCTACGTCAAGGCGAACAACGTGGCCCCGGACATCTGGAGTTGGCACGACGAGCCCGGCGACCCGGTCACGGACGTCGGCCGCGCCAACTCGACGCTTGCCGCGGCGGGGCTGACCAACACACGGCCGTACCAGATCAACGAGTACGCCACCCTGTCCATGCAGTCCCCGGGCGGCGGTGCCTGGTTCATCGGCCGTCTGGAGCGGGCCGGTGCGGACGGCATGCGCGGCAACTGGGCCTCCGGCACGAACCTGCATGACTACGAGGCCAATCTGCTCACCAAGAACAGCGCCGGCCAGTACCTGCCGCTCGGCGAGTGGTTCATGTACCGGTACTACGGCTCCCAGACCGGCAACATCGTCAACCTGATCCCGGGTACCGGTACCGACGGCCTGGCGACCAAGGACAACTCCGCGAAGAACGCCAAGGTGTTGCTCGGCAGCAGCGGCAACACGGGGACGGTCACCGTCAACCTGACCGGGCTCAACACCACCTCCGTCGTGGAGAACAGCCAGGTCCGCGCCGTCGTCCAGCGCATCCCGTACAACAGCGGAGCCGCCGTAGCCGGCCCGGAGACCATCGCCGACACCACCCTCGCGGTCAGCGGCAACGCCGCCTCCGTGAGCCTCCCGTGGACGAACGCCAAGGACGGCTACACCGTCACCCTGCTGCCTCCGTCCAACACCACCGTCTCCACGGTCGCCGTCAGCCAGAACAGCGGCCAGTGCCTTGACGACACCAACCGCTCCACCGCCAACGGCACGCAGTACCAGCAGTACTACTGCGAGGGCGGCTACCAGCAGATGTTCGACTTCAAGCCGGTCAGCGGCAAGACGAACACCTACACGGTCGTCAACGGGACCAGCGGCAAGTGCCTGGACGTCTCGGGCGCGTCCAGTGCCGACGGCGCCGCCGTCATCCAATACACCTGCAACGGCGCCACCAACCAGCAGTTCACGCTCAACCCCGTCACCGCGCTCGGCAACGGCCACGACTACCAGCTCGTCGCCGTCCACAGCGGCAAGTGCGTCGACGTCAGCAACGTCTCGACCGTGGCCGGCGCGCAGATCCATCAGTGGACCTGCGATGCGGCGAGCGCACTGAGCACCAAGAAGAACCAGATCTGGCGTCTCCTCGGCAAGAGCTGACTGCCGTCACGCATGACGATGTGGAGGGACAGTCCAAGTGGCTGGATCCGCCCGCGTCCGGAAACTCATCGCACCTCACCGGCGAGCGCTGCCAGGTCCTCGTCGGTGAGGAGGCGGTCCTTGCTCGCCATCAACTCCTTCGCTCTGGCGAGCACTTCCTCGACCTGGGCGTGCGTGAGGTCGATGCCCAGCGCCGTCAGCTTGTCGGACAGGGTGTAGGGACCGCTGTCGGGGGTGAAGGGGACCAGACGGTGGTTGCCGACGAAGGCGGGCTCCAAGCAGTTGTGCAGGAGGGGGTCGACCTCCGTCTCCTGGGTGATGAGGTCCATGCCGCCCCAGCAGAAGGCGTGCGTGCCGGTCACCGGGTGATTCCAGGCCGGCTGATAGCCCGTCAGGGTCTCGCCCGCGCGGGCGAGTTCGGTCAGCCGCTCGGTCCTGATCCCGGTCCGGACGCCGTAGAGGGCCTCGAAGGCGACGGCCGTGGCGGCGAGGTCGGCATTGCCGGGACCACCGCAGTAGCCGTTGACCGACAGCTCGACGACCGCCGCGCCGGCCCGCACGGCGGCCACCGCGCAACCGACTGCCAGGCCGAACGTGTTGTGCGGGTGCAGTCCGACCTCGACATCCGGGGCCAACTCCCGCGTCCGACGGACCAGATGTGCGTATGCCTCCGGGCTCATGGCGCCGGGCCCGTCGAACAGGGTGAGTTCGGTGGCGCCCGCCTCGGCCAGCACGGCGACCGACTCCTCGTGGACCTCCTCCGTGAGGTAGGAGACCATCAGCAGCGGGACGATCACATCGAGGCCGCGGGTGCGTGCGTGGCGGATCAGCCGGGCCGCGCGGGCGAGTACGTCGGTCCGGCCGCGTGGCGTCTGCGGGGTGCGCCAGTCCTCGCCACGCCACGCCTGACCGTAGATCGCGGGCTGGTAGACGAGCGACGTCTCGCCGAAGCCCTGCACCCATACCTGTACGGCGTCGTAACCCGCCTCGGCCGCACGGTCGATGTCGTCCGTCGAGCGCATCAGCGGACACACGACCCGGCACTGAGGGTTCTCGCTCTTCACCAGGTCCACCTCGGCCTTGAGCGCGCTGTCGTCACGGCCGGCGATCCCGGCCGTGACGACCTCGGCCACTCCGGTGCCGACCAGCCGGCGCAGATACGCCTCCTTCGCCTCGACGGACGCCACGACACCCGGCAGGGTCTCGACCGAGCGCAGGGTCGCGTCCCGCAGCCGTACGGTCCGCGGCAGTGAACCCACCACGTCCGGACGCCGGTTGAGCGGACTGACCGACCAGCGACCGGGTTCGTACGCGCCGGGAGCGCGCCGCGCCCCCAACTCCTCGCGGAACCGGGCGACTTCCTCGGCGCTGAACACGGGCGGCTTCTCCATGGACGTCCTCCGGGCGTGGCTCTGGTACTCGTCCTCAGACTCCATCCAAGCCGCCTGTCGACACTAAAGGCAATAGAGCTGCTTCGAATGCCTAGATGTTTACTTTCTGTCGACACCTGGCTAAGACTGTCGACAGGCCCGGCGGCTTGCCCGTCGGCTTCCGCGGTTGGCGGCTCATCCGCCGGCCGCTCGACGACCGGTGCCTCACCTGCCGGTTGCGAGGCCTGTCCCAGTGATCCGACCTGCTCCGACCGAGGGAGATCCCCGTGACCCAAGACGCGCCCGATCCGCGGCCCCCCGGCCGGCTGGCCGGCCGGATCGCCGTCATCAGCGGCGCCGGCAGCGTCGGCCCCGGCTGGGGCAACGGCCGCGCCACCGCCGTGATCTTCGCCCGGGAAGGCGCCACCGTCTTCCTGACCGACAGGGACAAGGAGTCCCTGGAGCTGACCGCACAGCAGATCCGGAACGAGGGCGGCACCGCGCACACCGCGGTCCTCGACGTCACCGAACCCGCCGCCGTCCAGGACTTCTTCGCCGAGTGCGAGCAGCGGGCGGGGCGGATCGACATCCTGGTCAACAATGTCGGCGGCTCGCGTGCGGGCGGCGCCGTCGAACTGAGCCTGGAGGACTGGGACGGCCAACTGCGCACCAATCTCACCAGCGCCTTTCTCGCCTGCAAGCACGTCATTCCGGTGATGCGGCGCGGCGGCGGCGGGGCGATCGTCAACACCGCTTCGGCGTCCGGGCTGCGCTGGACCGGCGCCGCCCAGGTCGGCTACGCGGCGGCCAAGGCGGCCGTCATCCAGCTGTCCCGGGTGACCGCCGTCGAGTTCGCCCCCGACGGAATCCGGGTGAACACCGTCGTCCCCGGACAGCTGCACACCCCGATGGTCGAGGCCCGTCTCGCCGGGCAGCGGGCCGGCGGCGATGTGGCGAAGCTGCTCGCGCAGCGGCAGGCCCGCATCCCGCTCGGTTTCATGGGTGACGGCCGCGACACGGCGTACGCCGCCCTGTTCCTCGCCTCCGACGAGGCCCGCTTCGTCACCGGCACGGAAATCGTCGTCGACGGCGGAATGACGGCACGCTGTGACTGAGCCCTCGGCGACCCGGCACGCCGTCCGAGCACCCGAGTTGACGCCCTCGCCCGGCTGCCCGCCCCCGCACCCGGCGCCCCGCACGCCCACGCTCGCGCTCCCGCCGGACAGTTGTGACGCCCACTGCCACATCTTCGGCCCGGCCGACGTCTTCCCGTACGACCCGGACCGCACCTTCACCCCAGTCGACGCGCCGAAGGAGCAACTCTTCGCCGTGCATGCCCACTTGGGACTGACCCGGGCCGTGATCGTGCAGTCCTCGTGCCACGGCCACGACCCTCGCGTGCTCTTGGACGCGCTGAAGTCCGGCGGCGGCCGGCTGCGCGGGGTGGCGCTGATCGGCGAGTCGACGACACGGGCCGAGATCGAGGAGTTGCACCGAGCCGGGGTGCGGGCCTTCCGCCTCAATTTCCTGCCCCATCTGCGGACTCCGCCCACCCGTGCCGAGATCGACTCGGTCCTCGAGCGCGTCGACGGGCTCGGCTGGGCGGCCCAACTCCATGTCAGGGGTGAGGAGATCACCGTGCTGGAGGACCTCGTGCGTGCGCTGCCCGGCAGGGCGGTGGTCGACCACATCGGGCGCGTCGACCTTGCCGCCGGACGGGACAGCCCCGCTCTGCGCAGCCTGCGCGCCCTCCTCGACACCGGGGACGTGTGGCTGAAGGTCAGCGGGGTCGACCGGGTCTCCCGGCAGGGGCCGCCGTACACCGACGCCGTCGAGCTGGCTGCCTCCCTCGTCGCGTACGCGCCCGAGCGGGTGCTGTGGGGGACCGACTATCCGCACGTGAACATCACCGGTGACGCACCGGACGACGGGTTGCTCGTGGATCTCATCGAGCGGATCGCCCCCGACCCCGGGCACTTGCGGCGGCTGATGGTCCACAACCCGGCGGACCTCTTCGACTTCCCGTCAACTCGCTAGTGTCGGCAGAGATGGCAGGCATTTCATTGTCACACCCCTTGAAGGCCGAAAGTGTCGACAGTAGTGTCCCGACTCGAACCCCGCGTGAGGAGAACGGCCATGCTTGAGTTGTCTCAGGGCAGCCTCATCCGGCGCGGTGACGAGGCATACGAACAGGTTCGCCTCGACGCCGTCTGGAACGAACGCAAGCCCGCCCGCCACCCGGACGTCATCGTGCTCGCCGAGAACGAGCAGGACGTCGTGGCGGCCGTACGCCTGGCCCGCCGTGAGGGGCTGATCATCGGTATCCGTTCCGGCGGCCACAGCTGGGTGGGCAACGGAGTGCGGGACGGCGGAATGCTCCTCGACCTCTCGAGGCTGCAGGAGATATCCGTCGACCCGGTGGCCCGTACCGCGGCCGTACAGCCCGCCGCCAAGGGGCCCGCGCTGGTGGAAGCCGTGGAGCCGCACGGCCTGTTCTTCCCTACCGGACACGCACCGACGGTCGGGATCGGCGGGTTCGTCCTCGGCGGCGGCTACGGCTGGAACTCGCGCCGGCTCGGCCCCGCCTGCCTGAGCATCGAGGCGATCGACGTGGTGCTGGCCGACGGCACCCTGGTACACGCCACCGACGCCTCGCACCCCGAGCTGCTGTGGGCGGCGCGGGGGAGCGGGCCCGGCTTCTTCGGCGTGGTCACCCGCTTCCACCTCCGCCTCCACGAGCGACCACGCCGCATCCTGCGGACCGTGCACAGCTATCCGCTCGAACTGCGCGACGAGGTGCTGGCCTGGGCGTACGACACGCTCGAAAGCCTTTCGCCCGCGGTCGAGTTCTCGGCGAAGGTGGGGTGGGGGTCCGGGGGATTGCCCCCAGGAGGGCACAGCGCGCCGGGGCCGCACCGCAAGACGGTCTCCATCACGGCGACCGCCTTCTCCGAGACGGGCGACAACCTGCTCGCCCCACTGGAGGACGCGCCCTTCCGGGACCGGGCCGTCCGTGCGGTGGTCGCCCAGGACACGACCATGGCGGAGCTGTACGACGCCGCCGACCGGCTCACCCCGGCAGGGATGCGCTGGGCGCTCGACGGGATCTGGGCCGACGGTCCTGTGGAGAGGATCCTGGCCGCGGCCGGGCCGCTGTTCGACTCCATCCCGGACACCACCAGCCATGTGCTGTGGATGCTCTGGGGTCACCATCCGGAGCGCGCCGACGCCTGCTGGTCCAGCCAGGCCAAGGTGTACCTCTCGCCCAACGCGGGCTGGACCGACCCGGCCGAGGACCTCGCCCACGAGCGGTGGGCACACGGTGAACTCGCCGCGATCCAGCACCTGTCGAAGGGGCTGCAGTTCTCCGACAACAACCTCGCCGACCGCTTCGACCACGGGCTCAGCCCGAGCAACGCCGCACGCCTGGAGGAGATCCGGGCCGAGTACGACCCCGACGGACTGTTCCGGACGTACATGACCGCCGGGGAATCCACCACCGCCTACGCCGCCGCGGCACCCGCCCGGACGCACTGAAGCCCGCCCTGAAGGAGAACCGTTACATGGAGACTTCGAGAAACCCGCGGCGCCGTACCGTCCTCGCCCTCACGGCGTTGACCGCTGCCCTGTCCCTCACCGCCACCGCTTGCGGCGGTGACTCCACCAACGAGGCGAAGACCGCCGACGGCAAGGCCAAGGTCACCGTCCTGCGTTCCAACGGCGCCATCTTCGAGCCGCTCTACATCGCCCAGCAGCAGGGCTACTTCAAGGACGCGGGACTGGACGTCACCATCAAGGCGGGTGCACAGGACACCTCGCAGAACGCGCCGTCCGTCCTCAACGGCGAGGCCCAGTTCGCCATGACGGACAGCTCGGGCTTCCTCAAGGGCGCGGCCCAGGACATGCCGCTCCGTATCGTCACCGGTTTGCAGTCCGCGACGACGAAGACCGACCCCACGGACGGGCTGCTGGTCAAGAAGAGCAGCGCCATCACGACCTTCTCGGACCTGGAGGGCAAGACGGTCGGGCTCTCGGCCCTGGGCGGCACCATCCAGTTCATCGTCGAGTACCTGGTCCAGAAGGACGGCGGCGACCCGGCCAAGGTCAAGTTCGTCGCCCTGCCCACCACTTCACTCACAGACGCCGTGACCTCCGGCAAGACCGACGCCGTGTACTCCTTCGGCGCGTTCTTCGCCGCCGCCAGGACGAGCGACAAGCTGAACGTCATCGGCAAGGGCATGAACGAACTGCCGGGCATGGTCCAGGGATTGCTGTTCTCCAGCCAGGAGTACCTCGCCGGGAACGGCGCCACGGCGAAGAAGTTCATCGACGCCGTCGGCAAGGCGATCACCTACGCCAACGAAAACCCCGACGCGGTACGGGCGATCGACAAGAAGTACACCCAGCTGGACGCCGCCTTCATCGACAAGCAGGAGACCGCGTACTACGACACCCAGCTCAACACCACCGTCATGCGGACGGTCATCACGAAGATGAACGAGTTCAAGCTGCTGGACAAGGAGCCCACGGACGAAGCCCTGTACTGGGACCAGGCGCCGACCACGACCTCCAGTGAGGAGTAGCACGATGGCGCGGGTCCGACTGCTTCAACTCGGCGCGCTGGCCGCCGTGTTGGCGCTGTGGGCGCTGATCGCCGCGGCGGGGCTGGTCAGTTCGACGGCCCTGCCGGGCCCACGTGCTGTCGCCGTCGCCTTCTGGCAGCTCGCGGGGAGCGGCGCGTTCTGGCAGGCGGTCGGTGAGACTCTGCGCGGCGCGGTCACCGGGTTGGTGGTGGCGGTCGCCGTCGGCATCCCGGTGGGACTGGTGACCGGGGTGTACGCGGCGGCCGAGGAGTCCTCCCGGCTGCTCATGGAGATCCTGCGCTCCTTCCCCGTCATCGCCCTGCTGCCGGTCTTCCTGCTGGTGCTCGGCTCGACGCCGGGCATGAAGGCCACGGTCGTTTTCATCGCATGCGTCTTCCCGGTGCTGTTGCAGGCCCAGTACGGGGCACAGAGCGTCCCCCCGTCGATCCGCGAGACCGTGCACGGCTACCGCATCCCGCGCCTGCTGCGTTTTCGGCGCGTGATCCTGCCCGGTGCGGCGCCGTCCATCATGACCGGGCTACGGCTCGCGGCGACCACCTCCGTGCTCGTGGCCATCGGCGTCGAGGTGCTCACCACGCTCCCCGGCATCGGACACATGATCATGGAGTCGCAGCAGGCGGGGGCGTCGGCACGGGCCTACGCCTGCATCCTCACCGCGGGCGCCATCGGCCACACCATCACGCTGCTCGCGCAGTTCGCAGAACACCGGCTGCTGCGCTGGCGTCCGCCCGCCCTCGCGGGAGGTGAGTGACCTGTGCCCTGGAAACCGATACTGCGTCAATTGTGGCTCCCTGTAGTGGTGTTCGCCGTCCTGATCGTGTCGACAGCGGGCAGCACCAGCTTCTACTTCCCGCCGCTGACCGAAGTCCTGGACGTCCTGTGGACGGAGCTCGCGCACGGCGGCCTCTTCGGCGACCTGCTGTTCAGCCTGCGCAACATCGTGCTCGGGCTGGCCCTCGCCATCGTGGTGGGGGTGGGCGCGGGGCTGGTCATCGGAGAGATCCGCACCCTGCGCCTCGCGACGGGCCCGCTGCTCGACTTCGCCCGCGCGACACCGACCGTGGGCTTCGTGCCCGTCATCATCCTCACCCTGGGAATCGGCTCGGGCCCGAAGGTCTTCCTGATCTTCCTCGGCTCGGTGTGGCCCATCCTCCTCAACACCGTCAGCGGGGTGCGGGCCATCAGCCCGGCCGTGCACGAGACCGCGCGCGGCTACCGCATCCCGTGGCGGCTGCGCCTGCGCCGGGTGATCCTGCCCGGGGCGCTGCCGCAGATCCTGGCCGGTATCCGGGTCGCACTGTCCATAGCCGTCGTCCTCATGGTGGTCAGCGAGATCTACGGATCGCCCGACGGACTCGGCAATTTCATCCTGCAGAGCGGATCGAGCTTCCACGTCGCCGAGACCTGGGCCGGCACCATCCTGATCGGCATCCTCGGATACGGGCTGAGCGTGCTCCTCCTGCTGTGCGAGCACCTCCTTCTCGGCTGGTACCACCAACGCGCGCCACGGGCCCGTCCGGCGAAGACCGCGACCATCGAGAGCATCGACACCATCGAGAAGAGCAACGGAGTCGTCGTATGACACGCGGATCCAGCCTGTATGTCGAAGACCTCCGAATGAGCTTCGGACAGGGCTCGCAGGAACACCGGGTCCTCGACGGACTGACCCTGCGCGTGGACCCGGGGGAGTCGGTGTGCGTGGTCGGCCCCTCCGGCGCGGGCAAGACGACCCTGCTGCGCTGCCTCGCCGGGCTGACCCGCCCGACATCGGGAACGGTGCGCTACGGAGAACAGCCGCTGACCGAGCCGCACGCGGACATCGCCGTGGTCTCCCAGGACTACCGCGGTTCGCTGCTGCCCTGGCTTCGGGTCTGGGACAACGTGGCGTTCCCGCTGCAGGGCAGGGGCGTACGGCGTGCCGAGCGCAAGCGGCGCGCCCTGGAGTGCCTTGCCGCGGTCGGCCTGCCCGACGTCGCCGACAAGTACCCCTGGCAGCTCTCCGGCGGCATGCAGCAGCGGGTGGCCATCGCGCGCGGACTCGCCTACGACGCCCCGGTCCTGCTGATGGACGAACCATTCGGCTCGGTGGACGCCCAATCCCGCTTCGATCTGGAGGACTTGACGCTGGAGCTGCGCCGGCGCCTCGGCATCACGGTCGTCGTGGTCACGCACGACATTGACGAGGCGGTGTACCTCGGCGACCGGGTGATCGTCCTCGGGGGGAAGCCGACCGCCGTCCTCGACACGCTGACCATTCCCCTCGGGAGCGAGCGCGATCAGCTGTCGACCCGGGCCGATCCCCGGTTCACCGAGCTGCGCACCCGGGTGCTGGCCCGGATCCGCGGGGAGCGCGCCCCGGATACGGGAGCCACGCCGGACCCGGCAGCCACGCCGGACACAGCCGTCAAGGCGGATCGTACGGGGGTGGTCTGACCGTGCGCCTCGACCATGTGGGCCTTTCCGTGCCGGAGTTGACAGCCGCGACCAGGTGGTACCGCGCGGCCCTGGACCTCACCGAGGAGCATGCGTTCGCCGTCCCGGGCACGGAGTTGCGCGGAGTGATGCTCCGTCATGACAGCGGATGGCGGCTCGAGTTGCTCCACCGCCCGGACGCCGCGCCGGGACTCGCCGCCGACACCCCGCTGGAAGCCGCGGCCACGCTCGGCTTCGGCCACCTCTGCCTGCGCGTCGACACCCCGGCCGAGGTCGACGCCGCGTTCGACCGACTCGTCGTGGCCGGAGCGGGCGTGCGGATGAGCCCGCGCCCGGCTCCGCGCCCCGGCGCCCGGATGGCGTTCGTGTCCGATCCGTACGGAAACCTCATCGAACTCATCGACCGCGCCTGAGGCAGGCGCCCCTTCGCCACCGTCCCACTCCGCCGCTCAACCCTGCCCGAAAACACCTCAACCCTGCACAGCCACAACTCCCCCCTGCCCGAAAACACCTGAAGACAAGGAAGTTCACGGTGGATCACAAGAAGTCCCTCGCCGAGCGTGAAGTCACCTTCAGAGCCCGTCCCCGCGCCCTGCTGGTGGCAGTGGCCGCGGCTTTCGCCCCGGCCCTCGCCATCCCGACCGCCGCCCGCGCCGCCACCACACGTGCGACGCTCACCGTCGGCTCCGGGGAGACCGTCGAGGTCACCGCGACCACCAAACTCAGTTCCCTCACCATTGAGGAGGGCGGCGTCCTCGCGGCCCCCGACGGCTACAACCTGAGCCTGACCGTCAACAGCGTGGAGACCGGCAGCGAGCTGGCGCTGCTGACCGACGGCTACGGCGGAGCGGCGACCGCGATCGCCGCCGGTACCTACCGGGGCGATGTCGTCATCACCGTGGCCGAGTCCAACAAGCTCGCGTTCAGCACTCTCACCTTCCCCTTCCGCCAAGCCATCTACGTGGATTCCGACGGCGTCGACAAGGCGAAGTCCGTCCTCGCGAACGTACGCGGCGGTTGCGCCACCGACTCCGCCGCGACCGGCATCCGCCTCGCCTCGAACGGCGAGGCGTTCAACGGCGTCTACGTCACCGGCGGCGGCAGCTACGCCCTCACCAACCCCAAGATCGCCTTCGTCGGCAACGGCCGCAACGACTTCATCGGATACGGCGCCTCCGTCCAGGGCACCGGGGAAGGCACCACCCTCGTCGTCAACGGCGCGACCATCAGCAACCAGGGCGTGGTCCGTACCGCCGTCGTCGCGGACGCCACCGCCAATGTCATCGTCAAGAACTCCACGCTCCACTGCGCCGACGGCACCGTGCCCGACGAGTACCCCGCCTCCGGCACCGGCGACACCAAGTACATGATCACTGTGCCCTGGATGCTCGGCCTGTCGGGCAACGTCCGGACCACCAACCTGCTGGGCGCCAACACCAGGGCCAGCTACATCAACTCCCGGGTCTCGTCCGAGAACTGGGGCGCGCTGTCCGTCGACGGCGGCAGCAACTGCACGCTGACCGTCATCAACAGCGAGATCGCCAACACGGGCGGGGTCGGCTACGGGTCGTACGCCATCGGCAATGTGACCGAGCACATCCTCGGCTCGCGCTACGACGTCGGCGACTACGTGCTGATCACCTGGAGCGGGACCGTCCACTACGGCGACAGCACCAAGGCGGCGGTCGCCGAGCTGAACACGGGTCTGGAACTCGGGCTGACCAGCCGGGAGCTGGCCGCACTGCCCGTGCAGTCCAACGACCTCACTTCCGGGCGCTTCGGCTTCATGTGGTACGGCGCCTCGGCCGTGACCATCGACGGCGGGACCCGGGTCAGGACGGGGAAGACCACCTTCCTCTCGAAGGCCTCCGCGGCGACCGTCTCCGTGGACGGTTCCGACGGCGCCACGATCGAGGCCGGCAACGGGGTCATCTTCCAACTGATGGATACCGACCGGCCCAGCAGTGTCCAGGTGTCGGGCAAGCCGTGGAGCAGCGAGACGATCGGCAGTTACACGGAGCCCACCGGCAGTCCCGCCAAGTCGTCGACCTGGGTCACCACCAGCGCCCAGACGGCGGACTCGGCCGCCACGTTCACGGACATCTCCTTGAAGGGCGACTTCTACAACTCAGTCCGGGGCGGCGGCAACGCGAACCTGCAGGGCCAGAACCTGGTGCTCACCTTCGACGCCTCCACCGTCGAGGGTGTCATCTCCGCGTCCGCCACCAAGCACAGCGTCTCCACCATCACCGTGGCCGAGTACCGGGAGATCGGTGAGGTGACCAACACCGCCCAGGCGGTGGTCAACAACGGTGTCATCGTGACCCTGAAGAACGGCGCCACTTGGACGGTCGCCGGCACCTCCTACCTCAGCGCGCTGACCATCGGCTCCGGCGCCTCCGTCACCGCCCCGGCGGGCAGGACCGTAACCCTGACGGTGGATGGCACGGCAACGGCCATCACCCCGGGCACGACCTACACCGGGTCGCTCACGCTGACTGTGGCGTAGCGAGACAGCAAGAAAGACCGGCCCCCGGGTGGATGCGAACCGAATCCCGGGGGCCGGAGTATTTATTGGGAGGGGCAGGAGCGCCCGCCCGTAAGGGGCGCGGGGAGCTGCGCGACCAGCCCCCACCGACCCGCAGCCGAAAACCCGCGCCCCCAAGCGGAGCGCCTACGCTCCGATCATGTTGTAACCGCCGTCCGCGACAAGGAACCCACCGGTGATGTGCTGCGCATCCTCCGTGGCGAGGAAGAGGGCCGTGCCCGCGAGCTGCTCCGGACCCGGAATGCGCCCCATCGGTGTGGCCGCGCGCAGCTGCTCACCTCGCCCGCTCCGCCAGTCCTCGCGGCCGAGGGTGGCCTTCGTCTCGATGAAGCCCGGCGCGAAGACGTTCACGCGGACGTCGGGCGCGAAGGCATGCGCGTACGACTTGGTCAGGCCGATGATGCCGTACTTGGCCGCCGCGTACTGCGGGGCGCGGGCGCTGCCACGCACCACCACCGTGGAGCCGATGTTGACGATGGCGCCGCCGCCCTCCTGCTTCAGCATCCGCGCGCCGAACTCATGGGTGCACAGCAGCGTGCCCTTGATGTCGACGGCGAGGACGTGGTCGATGGACTCCTCCGTGATGTCCCGCCAGGACATCTGCTCGCGGGCCACATCGCCGACGTTGTTGACGGCCACGTCCAGTCGGCCGAAGTGCGCCCACACCTCGTCGGCCAGGCGCTGGATCTGCGCGTGCTCGGAGATGTCGGCCTGTACGACGACGGCCTTGCGGCCGAGCGCCGTGACGCGCTCCGCCGTGGCCTCGGCACCCTCGCGCGAACTGCGGTAGTGGATCGCGACATCGGCGCCCTCCCGCGCGGCCCGCACCGCGATCTCGGCGCCGAATCCGGTGCCGGCTCCGGTGACGAGGACGGTCTTGCCGGTGAAGCGTTCGGGGACGGCAGTCATGGGATCTCCGTTCGAGTGAGCAGAAGGTTCGGTGCTGCGCAGGTCATACGAGAGTCCGCCCGCCGTCGGCGTACAGCACCTGCCCGGTGACGAACGCGGACGCGTCGGAGGAGAGGAAGAGGACCGGCCCCGTCAGGTCGTCGGGCCGGCCGAGTCGCCCGGCCGGTACGAGCGCCTCCATGGCCGTGCGCCTGCCGGGCTCGGCGAGATAGGCGCGCGTGAGGTCGGTCTCGGTGTAGCCGGGCGCCACGGCGTTGACGGTGACTCCGTCGGCGGCCCATTCGCGTGCCATCACCCGCATGAGCTGGTTGACGCCGCCCTTGGTGGCCGCGTACGGCGCATGGTCCTTGTGTGCGAGCACCCCGGACACGGACGACAGGAAGACGATCCGCCCGTGACCGGCCGGAACCATGACCGCGCCGACGGCGCGGCCCAGCCAGAACGCGCTGTTGAGGTTGACGGCGAGCAGCCGCTCCCACACCTCGTCGGGTGTGTCGAGGACCGGCCTGCGGTCATTGACACCGACCGCGTGCACGAACACATCGAGGCCGCCCAGTAGTTGTACGGATCTGTCGACGGCCGTACGGCAGGCGGCGGCCGAAGTGAGGTCGGCGGTGAGGCCGTTCACCGAGCCCGCGCCTGTTCCCTGGGGGAGCTTGCCCAACTTGGTCTCATCGACGTCGAGGACGAGCACCGTTGCGCCTGCCTCCGCAAGCGCCGTGCTCACCGCCGCGCCGATCCCTCCGGCACCCGCGACCAAGGCACGCGTACCGGCGAATTTCCATGTCGTCCGCATGTCCGGACCGTAAGCCACGGCTGTGATTTGTGTCCACACTTTGCGCGACTCTTGACGTTGAATGGCGTGCTGGGCAGGCTGACTGTCGACAGTTAGGAGTGGTTCTGATGAAGCTGGTGACGTTCGACGAGGGGCTCGTGGGTCGTCTCGACGGCGAGACCGTTGTGGAACTCGATGTCCCGTCGACTCGCGCGTTCTTCGACCGCGAGGGGCAAGTGGGCGAGACGGGACGGACGTTCCCGCTCGCCGAGGTGCGCCTGCGCGCTCCGATCGTGCCGAAGAAGTTCTTCCACACGGCGGGCAACTTCCGGGAGCACCACGAGGACCTGGTCCGTGTCGACTGGTCCCACCCGGTCAACAAGGGCATCGTCTTCTTCCAGAACGTGGACGCGATCATCGGTCCGGAAGAGCCGGTCGTGTATCCCGCGAACCTCACCCGGGAGATGGACTACGAGCTCGAACTCGCCGTCGTCATCGGCAGACCCGGCAAGTTCTTCTCCGCCGAGCAGGCCGCGGAACACATCGCCGGATACCTGGTCTTCAACGACATCACCGCACGCGACATCCAGCGCAAGGAGATGGAGTCGGGGGTGTTCTCCTTCTCCAAGGGCATCGACACGTTCTGCCCCATCGGCCCCTACATCGTCACCGCGGACGAGATCGACGACCCGCACAACCTGGACATGGAGCTGCGCGTCAACGGCGACGTACGCCAGAAGTCCAACACCTCCCGCATGTCGGTGTCGATCCCGCAACTGGTCGCCTACCACTCGCCGCAGATCTACAGCGCCGGCGACATCATCACCACCGGCACCATCGCCGGGGTCGCGGCGAGCACCGCGGACCCCTTCGCGAACTATCTCCGCCCCGGTGACGTCGTCGAGGCCGAGATCGAGGGCCTGGGTGTCCTGCGCAACCCGGTGGTGTCCTGGCAGGACGCGTACGGGACTCCGGAACCGCCCGCCGAGCAGTGGGTCTGATCCGGTATGCGAATCGCACAACTCGCCGGTCGTACCGTGCTGTTGACTCCGGAAGGCGCCATCGATGTGGCCGCCGCCAGTGAGGGCCGTTTCACGGGTGATCTCTTCGAGCAGTGGGACGACCTCGCCGCCTGGGCGCCGGGAGCCGACCCCTCGCTCGCGCGCCCGTACGACGAGGCCGACCTGGAGGCCCCCGTCCGGGCCCCCCGCCAGATCTTCGCCGTCGCCCTCAACTACCGCCCCCACACGGCGGAGGCGGGATACGAGGAACCGGCCGCGCCTCTGGTCTTCACCAAGTTCCCGACCTGTCTCACCGGCCCGTACGCCACGATCGAGCTGCCACCAGGACACGTCGACTGGGAACTGGAGCTGGTCGCCGTCATCGGCCGAGAGGCCCATCGTGTACCGGTGGAGAAGGGCTGGGATCCGGTCGTGGCGCTCACCGTCGGCCAGGACCTGTCCGAGCGGATCAGCCAACTCGCGGGCCGACCGGCCCAGTTCTCGCTTGGCAAGTCCTACCCCGGGTTCGGCCCGATCGGGCCCGCGCTGGTCAGCCTCGACGAGGTCCCGGACCGGGACGACCTGGAGTTGACCTGCGAACTGTCGGGACAGGCCGTGCAGCACGACCGCACCGGCAACATGATCTTCCCGATACCCCGACTCGTCTCCTATCTCAGCGACTTCTGCACGCTCCTGCCCGGCGACCTGATCTTCACCGGCACACCGGCGGGTGTCGGCAACCGCCGCGTGCCGCAGCGTTTTCTGACCCCCGACGACGAACTGGTCAGCCGTATCGGCGGAGTCGGCGAGATGCGGCACCATTTCCGGAGGACGCCATGACCCCCACCCTCTTCACCGACGTCCGGGTCTTCGACGGCACCGGACGCGATCCCCTGCCCGCGGAGGTCCTCGTCGAGGGCAACCGGATCGCCGCCGTGGCCGACAACATCCCCGCCGACCAGCGGCGGGCGGCCCGCGTGATCGACGGAGGCGGCGGCACCCTCATCCCCGGCCTGATCGACGCCCATGCGCACCTGGGCTTCGGCTCCACGGTCGAGCACCGGTCCCTGCGCCGGGACGAACCGGAGGAGGAGAAGGCCCTGCTCGTGGCGCACGCCGGCCGCGTTCTGCTCGACCACGGCATCACCAGCGCGTACTCGGGAGGCAACCGGCTGCCCCGTACGGAGACCGCGGCCCGCAAGGCGTTCGCCGAGGGCTGGATGCCGGGGCCGCGCCTCAAGGCCGCGTCCTGGGAGGGCAGCGCCGGCATGGTCGAGCCCGGCGTGTACGACTTCCCGGGCACCGCCGGCCGCGCCTCCGACCCGGAGTCGGTCTCCCGTTTCGTCGAGAGCATGGCCGTACTGGGCGTCGACATCGTCAAGTTGTCGCTCTCCGGCGAGAGCGCGGTGGTCCAGGGAACCTCGCGGATCGTGCAGTTCACGGAGGAGGAGGTGGCCGCCGCGTCCCTCGCCGCCCAGTGGCGTGGCGTCTGGCTCACCGCGCACGCACACGCAGCCGAGTCCATCAAGATGGCCGTACGCCACGGCATACGCGCCGTCTACCACTGCACCTTCGCCGACGAGGAGGCACTCGACCTCCTGGAGGCCGCCCGCGACCGGATCTTCGTCGCGCCGACCCCCGGCATCATCCACGCCAACCTGTACGAGGCCGACAGCGAACCCGAGCCCGGCATGGAGGTCGAGGCAACCGCGAAGGCCGTACGCCAGGTCGTGCCCGAACTCGTCCGGCGCGGGGTGCGGGTCGTCCCCGGCGGCGACTACGGCTTCGCCTGGAACCCCGTAGGCCGCAACCTCCATGACCTCGAACTCTTCGTCGACTGGTTCGGCTTCACCCCCGCACAAGCTCTGCGGGCCGCGACTCAGTACGGCGGCCAGATCATGGGGATGGAGGACGAACTCGGCCTGATCCGGCCGGGGTTCCTCGCCGATCTCGTGCTCGTCGACGGTGACCCCCTGTCCGACATCCGCATCCTCCAGGACCGCCACCGGCTGGTGGCGATCATGAAGGACGGCGTGTTGCACAAGGCGGCCCGGTGATCCGGACCCGTACGAACTCCGGACGGCTCGTGGGGGAGTGGGACGCCGGAGTGGCAGTCTTCCGAGGCATCCCCTTCGCGGAGCCGCCGGTCGGCGAGCTGCGCTGGCGGCCGCCCCGGCCGGCCCCCGCGTGGGACGGCGAGCGAAGCGCGTACTACTTCGGCCCCGCCCCCCTCCAGCCGCAGCCGCCCCGCGACTCGATCATGTACCACACCAACTTCGCCGACCGGCGGGCCCTGGTGATGAGCGAGGACTGCCTCTACCTGAATGTGTGGACGCCTGAGCCGTCGGCGGGGCTGCCGGTGATGGTGTGGATCCACGGCGGCGGCAATCGTTACGGGCACGGCGGCCAGGATGTCCACGACGGTCGCGAGATGGCCCGTCGCGGCCTCGTGGTCGTCACCCTCAACCACCGGCTCGGCGCACTCGGCTTCCTCGCCCACCCCGAACTGGCCGCCGAGGACGACCTCGGCGCAGCCGGCAACTACGGGCTCCTCGACATCGTCGCCGCCCTCACGTGGGTCCGCGAGAACATTGCGGCCTTCGGCGGCGACCCCGACCGGGTGACCCTCGCGGGCAACTCCGCCGGCGCCGCGCACATCTGCCACCTCATGGCGTCGACGGCGGCCTGGCCCCTCTTCCGCGCGGCCATCGGCCAGAGCGCCTCGGGCGTCGGGCGCGCCGAAGGGCCGCTGCCGGACCAGGCCGCTGCGCAGAAACAAGGGCTGCGCTGGGCGGAGGAGTTCGGGGACCGGAGCATCGCCGGACTGCGGCGTCTCGGCGGGGTGGAACTGATCCTGAAGGGACACTTCGGTCCGATCGTCGACGGCCGCGTGCTGACCGAGACCACCGACGAGGTCTTTGCGGCCGGGCGACAGCACGCCGTACCGCTGCTCGTGGGCACCAACCTCGACGAGGGATCCGTGTACAACTCGCTGGACGCCCTGCGGAGACTTCCGGTGGAGCCCGGCTCCGACGAGGTGTACCCCGTACGGAATATCGACCAAGCCCGGCGTACCGCACGGCAGTTCACCGGAGAGAGTCGCTTCGTTCACCCCGTGTGGCAGTGGGCGAACGCTCACCGGGAATCGGCCCGCACGTGGATGTACCGCTTCGCCCGCACCCCACCGCTCCCACCCCGGCTCGACCTGGCGCCCCCACCCGACGGCCTGCCGGACTACGGCGTCCACCACACCGCCGAACTCCCCTATGTGCTCGACAACTTGGACCAGCGTGCCTGGCCCTGGAGCGAAACGGACCGCGAACTGGCGCGCACGATGGCGGACGCCTGGGCCCGCTTCGCCGGTACGGGGGACCCGAACGGGGGCGGGTTGCCGGCATGGCCGGCTTTCACCGGCGCTGAGGTGATGGTGTTCGGCGACACCGTCGAGGCGGGCGTCCTCGACCGGCTGGAGGCGATGCGGCTCCTGGCGCGGATCCCTCGCCCACTGTGACAGCAGCCCCCTTGGGATGCCTTCTCGAAAGGAACGCTACATGGCACGACTGCCGGAGACCGACGGCGCCGGCGAGATCGCCGCGCGCATCCGCGAGCGGCGCGGCGGCGCGCTGCACCCGCTCGACCGCATGCTGCTGCACAGCCCGCAGCTGGCCGACGGCTGGAACAGCCTGCTCGGTGCGATCCGACAGCGCATCGCCCTGCCCGCCGACATCCGGGAACTCGTGATCCTGCGGGTCGCCGTCCTCAACAGGGCCGCGTACGAGTGGACCGCGCACGAGCCCGAGGCCCGCCGCGCCGGTCTCGACGACGCCCAGCTCACGGCGGTGCGCGAGGAGCACGCCGCCGCGCACCCGCGGCTCGACGCACGGCAGCGGCGGGTCATCGCGTACACCGACGCGATGACCCGCGACGTTCACGTCCCGGAGGAACTGTTCGACGCCCTGCGGGCCGACTTCAGCGAGCCGGAACTGGTGGAACTGACCGCCACCGCAGCCGCGTACAACATGGTGTCCCGCTTCCTGGTCGCCCTGGAGATCTAACGCCTGCGGCCGTGCCGCTTCACGAAGGTGAGCAGCAGCCGGTTCCAGGCGGCGGGCTGTTCCCAGTGCGGGTTGTGGCCCGCCTCGCGGACGACGTGCGTCTCGCAGTCGCTCAGGTGCCCGGCGTTGAGGCGCATCACGGAGGGCGGACTGTACAAGTCGGCGTCCCCGGTGATGAGTTGGACGGGCAGGGTCAGCGTCTCCAGAGCCGCCCAGGTGATCTCATGCGCGAGCGACTGCGCGAACGCGTCGGCGGTCCTGGCCCGGGCGTTGATCGCCAGCCAGGCCGCGACGCCGTCCCGGTCGCCGCCGCGGTACGAGGGCCCCAACTCCTTGAAGTCGACGGGCATGTCACCGAACGGGTCGGGCTGCAGCGCGGAGGTCAGTTCCTGGTACTCGGCGTCCTGGATGCCCATGATGCTGCCGGAGACGGTGAGGCTGCGCAGCCGGTCCGGATACGAGAGGGCGTAGTCCAGGGCGACGGGGCCGCCGGCCGCCGAGCCGGAGAGGTGGAAGCGGCCCAGGCCGAGATGGTCGGCGAGGGTGTTGAGGTCCCCGGAAGCGGTGTCCGCTGCGGTCTTCGTCCCGGCCACCGAGCCGTACGCCCCGCGCCGCGAGTAGCCGATCACCCTGAACCCCGCACGCGCCAGCACCGGCTGTTGGTACGGCCAGCTCTCGCCGCTGCCCGAACCGGGGTGCAACAGTACGATTGCCTCCCCGCTGCCGCCGGTGTCCCAGCACCACAGGCTCCCGTCCCCCGGGACGGGGACCTGATACTCCGTCACCGGCACCTGATCGGGAACGGGAACCGGCTGCCACGCATCTTCCTGAGCGGCAGCCAAGGCAGCCTCGGCAGTGCCGGAGCCGGCGCCCGCCACCGCGAGCGCGGCCAGTGCCGCGCCGCCTACGACGGCGCGTCGACTCGGCCCCGTACCGGGGGTGGTTGTGATTCGTTCGCTTCGCATCGTTCCTCCTGAACTGTGAGTGGCTGTCGACAGGTCACGGTGAACCGGGTCATGTTTCGGCCAACGAGTGAGATAGTGTCGACACCGTTGGATTGCCTGTGCGTATGGACCAGACCAGCGAGCGCGGGCCGGACAGGGAGATTCGCCGCATGACCGATCAGGACACGCACCCCGTACTCGGGCTTCTCCTGCGGCTTCGGGACCGGCGTGAACCGCTCGTCGCGCAGATCGCCGAATGGGTCGGTGCCGGGATCATCGAGGGGCGCCTCGAACCCGGTCAGGACCTCAACAGCGTGGATCTGTCACGGCGGTTCGACACGAGCCGCACTCCCGTGCGCGAGGCGCTGATGCTCCTGGAGCAGGAAGGCCTCGTCGAGATGAAGGCGCGCCGTCGACCCCGGGTCGCAGCGCCGTCCTTGCAGGACATCCGGGACATCTACCAGGTCCGGCGCCAACTCCTGTCCATGCTCGCCGGGCTGCTGGTCGACCGGGCCACCGACGAGGAACTGGCCGGGCTGCGCAGCCGCGTCGAGCGGATGCGGACACTGGCGGACGACGGTGACGTGGACGCGTACTTCTGGAGCCATGTGCAGCTCCAGGAGCGGATGACCGAGATCGTCGGCAATGCCACGCTGAAACAGATCCTGGACTCGCTGGCGCTGCGCACCCTGATGCTGCGGCATCTGAGCCTGACCCGCGCCGGCCGCCTCGCCTACAGCATCGACGACCAGGAACGGCTGCTGCAGGCCTGCGAGGAGCGCGACGGGGAGCTGGCCTCGGCCCTGATCGCGGGGGCGACGGTCCGCGCGCTGCGGGCGGTGGAGGAGCAGTTGGAACAGGATGCCGCCCGGACCCGCAAGCCCACGCGCAGACGCCGGGCTGCGTCCTGACGTACAGGCGTCTCGGGATGGTCACTTGGCGAGCACTCCGCCGTCCACGGGGAAGTTGCCGCCCGTGACCCAGGCCGATTCGTCGGACGCCAGATAGACCGCACACCAGGCGATGTCCTCGGGCCTGCCGACCCGGCCCAGCGGAATTCGGGCGAGGAGCGCCTCTTGTGCCGCGCCCTCGTGGGCCCCGGCGGACTCGGTCGCGGGAGTGCGCACCATGCCGGGCGAGATGGTGTTCGCCCGGATGCTCAGCGGGCCGCCCTCCACGGCGAGCTGGCGGGTCAGTCCGAGGACGGCTGACTTCCCGGCGCAGTGTGCGACCATGCCGAAGTTCCCGCTGCCCCGGAAGGCGTTCACCGAGGCGAAGTTGACGATCGAGCCGCCGCCGGACGCCTCCAGGTGCGGCCAGGCGGCCTGCACCGGCAGGAAGGCCACGTCGACCTCACCCCGCAGGGTCGGCGTCCACTGGGTTTCGAAGTCCATGCCGGAGGCGGGAGCCATGTGCGGGGCGATGGCGCCCGCGGTCACCAGGACGTCGACGCGCCCGTGCCGGACGTACGCCTCATCCGCGAACCGCCTGGCGTCGGCGGGCTCGGCCATGTCGAGCGGTGCGAGCACCGCGACATCCAGCCCACTGTCGTGGGCCAGTTTCCGGGTGTGCTCGGCCGCGACGGGATCGATGTCGCAGCCGACGACGGTCGCGCCCTGCTCGGCGAAGAGCAGCGCGCACCCCTGACCGATCCCGGCGCCCGCGCCGGTGACGAGAGCGACCTTGCCGTGGAGCCTGCCGGTCACGTTTGACCTCCTTGTCCGAGGGCGTCGTACGAGGCCGGGAAGTGCCCCACCACCTTCCTAGTGTCGACACAAGAGCCCGGTCAAGAGTTCTGACGTCATTCATCGGCTCAACTGTCGACAGTCTGCTGAGGATGACCGGAAAAGGAATGGCGCGAGGGCGCACACATCGAAATGACAGTCAAGTGACACCTGGGTCATAGAGGACGCTCCTACGTTCCCGCGTCCATGGCGAACAACTCACCTGCGGAGCCGCAGGACCAAGAGATGCACCATGCCTCCGACACCGTGCACCGCCGTCGTGTCATCGCCGTGGGCGGAGCGGTCGCGGCCGTCGCCGGGCTCGGCCTCGCGGCGACGGCGTCCGCGACCCCCGAGAGCCGGGCCGCCGCGGCGGCCCGGCCGACCCGTTCGGCCTCGGCGACAGCGACCGCCGCCGCGTCCAGCAGTGTCTGCTCGCTGACCGCCGAGGTCACCGAAGGGCCGTACGCGCTGGAAGGCGCCCTGGTGCGCACCGACATCACCGAGGGCAAGTCGGGCGTTCCGGTGGAGTACACCTTCACCGTCGTCGACGAGGCCAACAGCTGCGCCCCGTTGGAGGGCGCGCTGGTCGAGATCTGGCACGCCGACACGCTGGGCGAGTACTCCGGATTCGTCGGACGCAACGGCCACTCGGAGGACGACGACGGCACCTTCCTGCGCGGCGGGCAGATCACCGACTCCAACGGCCAGGCCTCGATCACCTCGATATGGCCCGGTCACTACATCTCCCGCGCCGTCCACGTCCACCTGCGGGTCCACACCGACGTCACGCTCACCGACGACTCGTACACCGGCGGCGAGATCATCCACACCGGCCAGCTCTTCTTCGACGCCACCATCAACACCCAGGTCCAGCAGCTGTCGCCGTACTCCTCCAACACCACCAAGGAGACCTCGCTCGACGACGACACCGTCTACGACGGCGGCGGCGCCTCGTCCGGTCTGCTGACCCTCACCGCCCTGGGCAGCTCCGTCTCCGACGGCTACGCCGCGACGCTCACCATCGGAGTCAGCGCGGACTGAGTCCCTCCGCCCCATCCCTCCGATGTCCGACAGCCGGCCGCGCGGCACCCCCCCGCCGCGCGGTCGGCCCCACTCCCTCTTCTTCCCTCTCCCCGAAGGTCACCTCATGACCGGTACACCTATGCGTCAACCCCGTTTCAGCAGAAGGAAGTTGCTCGCACTCGGCGGCGCGGGCGCGGCGGGGCTGCTCGGTACCGCACTTGTGCTGCGCGCCTCGGCGAGTTCGTCTTCGGAGGCCTCGGCGATCACGACCGCCGCCGGGCAGACGCTCGTCGAAGTCCCCGCCGACCCGTCCTTCGTCTTCGCCGCCGACCTGTCCAACAACCACGGCGCGGGCGAGGCCTCCGCCGTCGACTCCCCGTACTGGCTCGGCGCGTACGAGGTCTCCAACGCCCAGTACAAGTCGTTCCTCGACGACTCATCGCGCTCGGCACCGTCGTACTGGGACGGTGCCGACTACCCGTCCGGGAAGGGTGAACACCCCGTCCTGCACGTCTCGTTGGAGGACGCGGAGGCCTACTGCGACTGGCTCACCGGCCAGGCGGACGGCTGGACCTTCCGGATACCCACCGAGGCCGAGTGGGAGAACGCCGCGCGCGGCCCCGAGGCGTACACCTACCCGTGGGGCAACGCCGCCGGGACGACCTACACCTCCGGAACGCTCACCAGCAACTACAACTACAACGCCGTGTGCGCGGCCTACTACCTGGCCAACCACGGCTCCACCGAGGCGACGTACAACAACGAGAACTCCACCCGGTACGGCGAGAGCGAGCCCATCTCCGACATCATCGCCGTCACCTCGACCGGCGGGGTGACCGGGTGGATCGACCACTCCACCTGGACCGGGTTCGTCTACACCGACGTCTTCGACGAGCTGACCGCGAGCGGCGGCAACACCTCGTCCGTCGGCGCGTATCCCGACGGAGTCAGCTCCTACGGCGCCTACGACATGGCCGGCAACTGCTTCGAGTGGACCTCCAGCATCATCACGGCCACCAACGGCGCCGAGGCCGGGCAGGAGGTCAACGCCGTACGCGGCGGCTCCTGGTACGCGACCGGCAGAAGCTGCACCACGAGCTACCGCGGCGAGGGCCGCGACGGCAGCGGGGGATATCCCACGGTCGGCATCCGCGTCGCGGCCGACCAGTCGTAGTCGTACGAGCCGTCCATCCGTAGTCATCCGCAAGCCCAAGGAGCCGCATGAACCGCAAGAAGCACGCTCGTACGTACCGTGTCGCCGTGGTGGGTGCCACCGGGCTCGCCCTGACCTGCTTGGGCGCCGGGGGACCGGCCTCCGCCACCAGTGGCGACTGCGACGGAAGCCTTTCCTACAGTCGGCTCGACACGTCCGCGACGGCCTCGACCAACACCCGTCACCTCGTCTTCGCGGACGTCGACGGGGACGGTACGACGGACATCGTGGCCGCCAACCTCGACGCCGACTCGGTGACGGTCCTGCCCGGAGAGGGCGACGGGACGTTCTCCACCGGCAGCACATACGCCGTCGGCACCCATCCTTACCAGACGGTCGTCGCCGACTTCGACGGCGACGGGCACCCCGACCTCGCCACAGCCGACTTCGGAGGCGCACAGGTCAGCATCCTGCTGAACAACGGGGACGGCAGCTTCGGAGCGGCTACGGCTCTGGAGGTGGGCGAGGCGCCGCGTGCCCTGGCTGCGGGTGACCTGGACGGCGACGGCAATGCGGACCTGGTCGTCGCCGAACAGGGCCCGAACGCCGTACGCGTCCTGCTCGGCAACGGCGACGGCACCTTCGACGACCAGGGCGACACCGCGACGGGCAGTCAGCCGCACGGAATCGTGGTCGCCGACTTCGACGGCGACGGAGCGGCGGACGTGGCCACGGCCAGTGTCGGCAGCGACGGGGTGAGTGTCCTGCTCGGCGAGGGCACGGGCGGTCTCGGATCCGCCACCGGGTATGCCACCGCCTCCCGGCTGTACTCCCTGGCCCACGGCGACTTCGACGGCGACGGCACGACCGATCTTGCCACCGTCAGCAACGGCTCCAACACCCTGGACGTCCTGCTCGGTGAGGGAGACGGGACCTTCGAGACGGCTGCCGAGTACACGACACCGAGCCTGCCCGTCGCCGTCGGCACCGCCGACCTGGACGGAGACGGCATCACGGACGTCCTCGTCTCGTCCCTCAAGGGCAACTCCGTCACCCTCTTCCAGGGCTCGGAGACCGGCGAACTCACCCAGCTCGCCGAGCTCTCCGCGACCGGCGCCTATGACGCGGCGGCTGCCGACCTCGACGGTGACGGTGTACGCGACATCGCGGTGGCCAACAGCAGTGCGGGCCAGGTCGACGTCTTCAAGGGCGCCTGCTCCTGAGCGCTCCCGCACCGCGGGACCGCGGTGGGCCCGGCCCGTCAGGGACGGCTGGTCAGATATCCGCCCATGGAGGTGAAGTACTCCGTCGCGGACAGCTCCCGGCCGTCCTCGGTCCGTACGCGTGTGATGGCCAGGCCGTGGTTGCGGCCGGTGCGCGCGTCGGCTCCGGCGACGATCACGACGCCGTCTCCCTCGCGGTAGAAGATACGGCCGGGCGTACCGCCGTAGCGGGCCTGGGACACCACGGCGGCGAGGACCTCGAGTCGCTTGCCCTTGTGGAAGGTGAAGGCGCTGGGGTACGGCTCGGACTGGGCGCGGACCAGGCGCTCCAGGTCCTGGGCCGGCCAGGTCCAGTCGATGCGGATGTCCTCGGCGGCCCGCTTGTGGAAGAAGCTCGCCTGGGAGCGGTCCTGCTTGGTGAACTCCGTCTGGCCGGCGGCGATGAGTGCCAGTGCGCCGACGGTGACCGGGGCGATGAGGTCGACGGTCTTGTGGAAGAGGTCGGTGGTGGTGTCCGTCGGTCCGACCGGTACCGCCTCCTGCCGGACGATGTCGCCGGCGTCGAGTTCGTCGTTCATCATGTGCGCGGTGACGCCCACTTCGGACTCGCCGTTGATCAGGGCCCAGATCAGCGGGGAGAAGCCGGCGTACTTCGGCAGCAGCGAGTCGTGCACGTTGAGTGTGCCCCGGCGCGGCAGGTCGAAGATGCGCGGGGGAATCCACGTACGCCAGTTGTTGGCCACGATGATGTCCGGGTCGGCCTCCTTGAGGCGCTCGAACAGCTCGTCGTCGTCAGGGCGGTTGCGGATCAGCACCGGGACGCCGTGCTCCTCGGCGAGGTCGGCCACCGAGTCGCTCCAGATCTTCTCGTACGCGTGCTCGCTCTTGGGGTGCGTCACGACAAGCACCACGTCGTGTTCGGAGTCCAGGAGAGCTTGCAGGGTGCGGTGCCCCCAGGTCTGGTAACCGAACATGACGACCCGCATGGGGTTCCTCCTCGAAGCAGGGGGCTGACCAGCGGTCAGTAAAGCAAGGCTTACCTTAGTTTACAACGGCTGTACATAGCGCCCCAGTTGGCGGGCCTTGATGTCCGTCCGGCACTCGACGTGCCCTATCGACACCTTCACAGGATTAGCTTAGGCTCACCTAAGTTGTAGGTGAGCCGCTCTGTCGGCGTGCCCGCATTTCGCACTTTCCCCCACGCCTGGCAGGCGACTGCCCCGCACAATGGGAGTGACATGTCGCAGGTTCTACCTGGTGGCGCACCACTGGTCCATGACCTCATCGGCATCGGCTTCGGCCCGTCCAACGTGGCCATGGCGATCGCACTCAGCGAGCACAACGCACGCGCCGGCAGGCAGGAGGCGATCACCGCTCAATTCTTCGAGCAGCAGCCGCGCTTCGGCTGGCACCGCGGCATGCTGATCGACGACGCGACCATGCAGGTGTCCTTTCTCAAGGATCTGGTGACGCTCCGGAACCCGGCCAGCGAGTTCAGCTTCCTCTGCTACCTGAAGAGCAAGGGACGGCTGATCGACTTCATCAACCACAAGAGCCTCTTCCCGCTGCGGGTGGAGTTCCACGACTACTTCGAGTGGGCCGCGGCCAAGGTCGACGACATGGTCTCCTACGGTCATGAGGTCGTCGGGGTCACGCCTTTCGTCCGTGACGGAGTCGTGGAGTACCTGGACGTGACGGTCCGGTCGGCGGAGGGGCTCGCGGTCCACCGGGCCCGCAACCTCGTCTTCGGCACCGGGCTGCGTCCCCTCATGCCGGAGGGCGTGGAGCGCGGCGACCGCGTCTGGCACAGCTCCGAACTCCTGGCGAAGGTCGACGGGTTGGAGGGCAGTTCGCCCGACCGGTTCGTCGTCGTGGGCGCCGGGCAGAGCGCCGCCGAGAACGTCGCCTACCTGCACCGCCGCTTCCCCCGGGCCGAGGTCTGCGCGGTCTTCTCCCGCTACGGCTACAGCCCCGCCGACGACAGCAGCTTCGCCAACCGGATCTTCGACCCCGGGGCGGTCGACGAATACTTCGCCGCGCCCGAGGACGTCAAGCGCCGGCTGATGGACTACCACGGCAGCACCAACTACTCCGTGGTGGACATCGACTTGATCGACGACCTGTACCGGCAGATGTACCAGGAGAAGGTGCTCGGCACCGAGCGGCTGCGCTTCCTCAACGTGTCCCGGCTGGCCGACGTCAAGGAGAGGCCGGACATGGTCCGTGCCACCGTGAAGTCCCTCGTCACCGGCGAGGAGACTCTCCTGGACGCGGACATCGTGGTCTTCGCCACCGGCTACAGCCAGGCAGACTCCCTCGGCCTTCTTGGCGAGGTCGCGGACCGCTGCCTCCGCGACGACGAGGGCCGCGTCCGCGTCGAACGTGACTACCGCATCACGACGGATCCCGACCTGCGCTGCGGCATCTACCTGCAGGGCGGCACGGAGCACACGCACGGCATCACGTCGTCTCTGCTGTCCAACACCGCCATCAGGGTCGGCGAGATCCTGGACTCGCTCCTCGACCGGGGCCTCAAGCCCGCATCCGACGAGGCCCGGATGGTCGCCGACGGAACCGGCAGCACCGCCGGCTAGGCCGCTCACCGGTTCACCCCCCACACCGCCGCGCTCCGCCCGGTGCACCGCACCGGGCGGGCGCGGCAGCCCTGTGCAACCCCGTGAAACCAAAGGGATAACGTACGTCGACATGGGCATGACTGCAGTTGAGCGCCTCGCGCCCAGGGGCACAACAGAGGCCCGTCGTAGGCGGGTTGTGGGTTTGGGCATGCTTGTGGCGATCCTCGTGACCGCGGGGGCGGTGTCGTTGGCTGTCGGTGCGCGCGCGTTGAGCCCCGGCGAGGTGTGGCACGGGTTGTTCGCGGGACCGCAGGACTCGGACCAGCGGCTCACCGAGATCAGGCTCATCGTGCAGACCGTGCGGGTGCCCCGGACGGTGCTCGCGATCGTGGCGGGCATCGCGCTGGGGGTCGGCGGGGCGCTGATCCAGGGATACACCCGCAACCCGATCGCGGACACGGGCTTGCTGGGGGTGAACGCGGGCGCCTCGTTCGCCGTGGTTTCCGTGATCGCCGTGTTCGGGTTCTCCAACCCGTTCCAGTACGTCTGGTTCGCCTTCCTTGGGGCGGCGGTCGCCGGTGTCGTCGTGTTCGGTCTCGCGAGCATCGGCCGAGGGGCCGGCAACCCGTTGACGCTCGCCCTTGCCGGGCAGGGGATCGCGGTGTTCCTCGCGGCGATGACCACGGCGGTCGCGCTGTCGGACCAGGCGTCGCTGAACGCGCTGCGGTTCTGGAACGCGGGATCCGTGGCCGGCGTCGGATTCGACGTCATCTGGCCGGTGACCGCGTTCATCGCCGCCGGGTTGCTGCTGGCGCTGACCACGCTGCCCGCCATCAACCTGCTCAACCTGGGGGACGACGTGGCACGGGGACTGGGCGTGAACCTCGCGCTGAGCCGGACCATCGGCATCGTCGCCATCACCCTGCTGGCGGGCGCGACGACGGCGGCGTGCGGCCCCATCGCGTTTCTCGGGCTCATGGTGGCCCACGTGGCCCGCTATCTGACCGGGCCGGACTATCGCTGGCTGGTGCCGTACGCGGGTCTGCTCGGCGCCATAATCCTGCTGGTCTGCGACATCGTGGGGCGCCTGGTGGTACGGCCGGGTGAGTTGGACGCGGGTGTCGTCGTCGCTCTCCTCGGTGCCCCGTTCTTCGCGGTACTGGTGTGGCGCGGAAAGTTCAAGAACGCATGAACGGGACGGACTTGAAGCCATCGGTGGCGCCGGGCGTGCGGCTCGGCCACGTGTCGTTCGTGTGGCGGCCCTGGATCGTGTTCGTCACGCTGCTGCTGGCGGCGGCGACCTTCCTGATGTTCTGCGTGTCCATCGGCGTCGGGGACTTCCCCATCGCCCTGCCCCAGGTCATCTCCACGATCCTGGGCCAGGGCGAGCGGGTCGACGAGTTCGTGATCATGGATCTGCGGATGCCGCGTGCCCTGGCCGGGCTCATCGTGGGGATCGCGCTGGGGGTGTCCGGGGCGATCACGCAGTCCATCGCGCGCAATGCGCTGGCCAGTCCGGACATTCTGGGGGTCACCGGGGGAGCCAGCGCGGTCGCGGTGTTCCTGGTGACGGTGTCGGGCGGGACCGCAGCGGCGATCGTCAACTCCGTGGGCCTGTCCGCCGCGGCGCTGGCCGGCGGTCTCGGCACGGGTCTGCTGGTGTACTTCCTGGCGTGGCGGCGCGGGATCGACGGCTTCCGGCTCATCCTCATCGGCATCTCGGTGAGCGCCGTGATGGAGGCGATCACGACCTGGCTGCTCGTCACGGCCGACATCAGGGACGTGGCCCGGGCCCAGGCGTGGCTGGTCGGCTCACTGGACGGCCGGTCGTGGGACGAGGTCCGGGTGGCGTTCTGGTGCACCCTCGTCCTCTTGGTCGTCGTGTCCTGCGTCGCGTTCCAGTTCAAGCCGATGCACTTCGGCGACGAGGTCGCCGCGGGCCTGGGCGTCCGGTACACGATGGTGCGGGCGGTCCTGCTGCTGTGCGCGGTACTGCTCGCCGGTGTGGCGGTGGGCGCCGCGGGCCCGGTGCCGTTCGTCGCGCTGGTGGCGCCGCAGGTGGCGATGCGTCTGGCGCGGTGCCCCACACCGCCGATGGTGGCCTCCGGACTGGTGGGAGCGCTGCTGCTGATCGGTGCGGACCTGGTCGCGCGCACAGCCCTGCCCATCACTCTCCCTGTCGGCGTGGTGACCGCGGCGATCGGCGGTCCCTTCCTCGTCTATCTGTTGGTGCGGGCGAACCTCAGATAGCTGTTGGCTGCTAAAAAGGTTAGGCACACCTAAATACGAGGGGGCCCTGTGGTCGCTCAGAACGTCACCGAGATCGAGTCCGTGGCCCAAGGCGTCTCACGGCTGGCAGCCAGGGGGGTCACGGTCGGGTACGGCGGCCGGATGGTCATCGACGATCTCGATGTGGCGATCCCGCCCGGGGTGATCACCACGATCATCGGCCCCAACGGCTGTGGGAAATCAACCCTGTTGCGGACCCTGTCGCGGCTGCTCAAGCCGGCCAAGGGGACGGTGGTCCTGGACGGCGACGACATCGTCAAGCTCAAGACCAGGGACGTGGCGAAGAAGCTCGGCCTGTTGCCGCAGGCGCCGGTCGCGCCGGAGGGGCTGACGGTGTCCGACCTGGTCGCCAGGGGGCGCCATCCGCACCAGAGTTGGCTGCGGCAGTGGTCCTCTGACGACGCGGCCGTCGTGGAGCGCGCGCTGGCCATGACCGGGGTGTCCGATCTGGCCGACCGCCCGGTCGACTCGCTGTCGGGCGGGCAGCGCCAGCGCGTCTGGATCTCGATGACCCTGGCTCAGGGAACCGACCTGCTCCTGCTCGACGAGCCGACCACCTACCTGGACCTGGCGCACGCGATCGACGTGCTCGACCTGGTGGACGACCTGCACGAGTCGGGGTGCACCGTGGTCATGGTGCTGCACGACCTCAATCTGGCCACGCGCTACAGCGACAACCTCATCGTGATGAGGGAGGGGTCGATCCTGGCGCAGGGGCATCCGCGTGACGTGATCACCGCCGAGCTGCTGCACGAGGCTTTCGGGCTGCGGGCCAAGGTGATTGACGATCCGGTGGGCGACCGGCCGCTCGTCGTGCCGATCGGCCGCGCGCACGTCCAGCTCGATCAGTCGGGGCACAGATAAAACACAAGTTCAGGCGCAAGTAAGGCTAGGCTAGCCTCACTTGGGGCGATAAGGTTTGCCTGCCCTCAGGAAAGGGCGCAGTGGACGGCGCGAGAGCAAGGGATTTCCGGATGCAGCTCCATCGAACAAAGCTGATGAAGTCCTCGCGGCGGCTGGCGGCGGTACTGTCCGCCGTGGCCCTCGGTGTCGGTCTCCTCGCGGGATGCGGTTCGGACTCCGCGGACGAGACGAGTGACAAGCCCTCGTCCACCACCGCGGCCGGCGTCTTCCCGGTCACGGTGGAGCACGCGTTCGGATCCACGAAGGTCACCAAGGCTCCCGAGCGGGTCGTCACCGTCGGCTACACGGACGACCAGACCGTCCTGGCCTTCGGCATCAAGCCGGTCGGCATGGTGGACCAGTACCCCAACCCCGCGGGCCAGAGCCCCGACATCAACACCCAGTGGCCCTGGGTGAAGGACCAGTGGGGCGACACCAAGCCCGAGGTCATCATGAGCAACGGTGACTCCGGCCCCAACTACGAGAAGATCGCCGCCCTGCGGCCGGACCTGATCATCGCGGTCTACTCCGAGGTCGACCAGGCCGCCTACGACAAGCTCTCCCAGATCGCCCCGACGGTGGGCCGCACCAAGACCGAGAAGGAGCTGTTCAGCGCGCCCTGGCAGGACAACGCGCTGCACATCGCCAAGGCACTCGGCAAGGCTGAGGAGGGCGAGAAGATGGTGCAGGGCATCCAGGACCAGCTCGACGCCGCCAAGGCGGCGCACCCCGAGTTCGCGAGCCAGACCGCCGTGGGGCTGTCCTGGTACGAGGACTCGGTGGCGCCGTTCACCTCCACCGACGTCCGCGGACGGCTGCTGACGGGGATCGGCTTCAAGTACCAGACCGAGATCGACAAGATCGCGGACGGCAGCTTCTACACCAAGCTCTCTCCCGAGCGCGTCGACCTGGTGGACGTCGACCGCATCTTCGTCATCAACGACAAGGCGGACACGGACGCGCTGAAGAAGTTCAAGCTGTTCACCAACCTGGACGCCGTCAAGAACGGCAAGGTGTCGTACCTGCTCGACAGTGAGGGCCCGGCGATCGGCGCGGCCATCTCCCAGGGCACCCTGCTGTCCATGCCGTACGCGATCGACGAGCTCGTCAAGTCGGCGGCCGGCTAAAGATGTTGATCGACGCGACCTGTGCCCGGCCTGCCATGGCCCGGGTGTGAGCGGCACGGACACGGGCGTCGCCCCGGCGGTCCTGCGTACGGCTTCCGGACGCGAGGCGTCCCGGTGGGTCGCGGCGCACTGCCGTGAGGTGCCGGGGCTGACGGCGGCCACCGTGTTCACCACGGTGGCCGGCGCGGCGCTCCAGGTACTCCCGGTGCTGCTGCTCGGCCGGGTGGTCGACGGAGTGGTCGAGGGCGAACCGCGCTCGGTCCTGGTCACGGTCGGGGCGTTGATGGTGGCCGCCGCGCTGCTCGGCGCGGCAGCCACCGCGGTGTCGACCTACCTGATCGGACGGTTGGGCGCGGATCTGCTCGCGCGGCTCCGGGAAGGCGCCGTCCGGGCGGTACTGGGTATGCCGAGCGCACGGATCGAACAGGTCGGCCGGGGAGACGTGCTGTCCCGGGTCGGTGACGACGTGGCCGTGCTGTCCAGGGGCATCCGAACGGCCATCCCCACGGTGTTCTCGGCGGGAGTCCTGGTCTTCATCGCCACGGTCGGCATGTTCGGCCTCGACTGGCGGCTCGGCCTGGCGGGCGCCGGTGCGCTGCCCGCGTACGGGCTGGCCCTGCGTTGGTATCTCCCCAGGTCCGCCCCGCTCTACCGGAAGCAGCGGGTGGCCCAGGCCGACCGTGCGCAGGCGCTGATCAGCGGTCTGAACGGGATAGACACCGTCCGTGCGTACCGTCTCGAGGACGCCTTCCGCGAGAAGGTCACCCGTGAGTCGTGGCGGGTGCGCGATCTCGGCATCGAGGTGTTCCGGTTCTTCGGCCGGTTCGTCGGCAGGGAGAACCGCGCCGAGTTCATCGGCCTGGTCCTGATCCTCGTGGTGGGGTACGCCCTGCTGGAGGCCGACGCCGCCACCCTGGGCGAGGTGTCGGCGGCCCCGCTGATGTTCCACCGGCTGTTCACCCCGCTCGGGGCCATCATGTTCACCTTCGACGAGGCGCAGAAGTCGGGCGCGAGCCTGACCAGGCTGGTCGGAGTGCTGGGGGAGGACGCGGAGGACCGGCTGGTGGGCGACTCGGCCGTCGCGTCGGCGGACGCCGTGTCGTACCCGGTGACGGTGGAGGGGCTGACGTTCCGTTATCCCGACACCGAGGAGCCGGTCCTGTGGGACGTCGACCTGACGATCCCGGCCGGCGGATCGCTCGCGCTGGTGGGCGCGACGGGCGCGGGCAAGTCGACCCTGGCCGCGCTGATCGCCGGCATCGGAACCCCACAGGCCGGGTCGGTACGCGTCGGGTCGACCGACCTCGCCGGCCTGGACGAGGCCGGAGCCCGGGCCCTGGTGAGCATCCTGACGCAGGAGACGCATGTGTTCGCCGGGCCGCTCGCCGACGACCTGCGGCTGGCCGCGCCGGAGGCGACCGACGCGGAGCTGATGGAGGCGTTGCGCACCGTCGGCGCCGACGGGTGGGTCGATGCGCTGCCCGACGGGCTGAGCACCATGGTCGGCGAGGGCGGCGAGCGATTGGACGTCACCAAGGTCGCCCAGATCGCCCTGGCCCGGCTGGCGTTGGGCCGGTCGCCGGTGGTGGTGCTCGACGAGTCGACCGCGGAGGCGGGCAGTGAGGGCGCCGCCGAACTGGAGCGGGCCGTGCGGGCCGCGTGCTCGGGCCGGACCACGTTGTTCGTGGCGCACCGGCTGACCCAGGCGATGGCGGCGGACCGGATCGCCGTGCTCGACGCGGGACGCGTGGTGGAGCAGGGAACCCACGAGGAGTTGGTGGCTCTGGGCGGCCGGTACGCGCGGCTGTGGCGGGCCTGGCGAGAGGGCAGTTAGGCAAACCTAACTTAGGTTAGGCTAACTTTCAGTCTGTGAAAGGGTGCTGAGTCTTCGATGATGGAACCGAGCGCTCGTCTCGTACAACTTTCCCCCACACGATTGACCGACGTGCGCCGGCGGACCGGCGACTATTCCGACCGGACCATCACCGAAGCGTGCGCCATCGCGCTGTCGTACTGGGCGACGGGCCAGGGCCCCGACGGCATCGACCTCAAGCCCGGCACTCTGTTCGCCGACGTCCTCGGCTGGATCGACAACGGCGGTGCCGGGCCCGGCAGTTGGGAGGTCGGCGCGGACGGCCGGAGCATCGCCGTCCCGGCGGACATCGGGCCGGCCGATGCGCAACTCGCACTGGACGACCTGGCCGACTTCCCGGACCGGCCCATCGGCACCGTCGGCCCGTCCAGCGTGGCGGCGCGGCTCGCGGCCCTGAGCGAGTGGAACGACACCGGCGCCGACCGGGTCCGCCCGACCATCGTGGAGATGTTCCGTGAGCAGGCGCGGAACAGGCCGGACGCCGTCGCCATCGTCGACGAGCACCGGTCCCTGACCTACCGTCAGGCAGCCGAGCGGTCCAGCCAGTTGGCCCACCATCTGATCGAACGCGGACTCACCGCCGAACAGGCCGTCGGCATCTCGCTGGGCCGCTCCGCCGACATGGTGATCGGCCTGCTCGCCGTGCTCCAGGCGGGGTGCGCGTTCGTGCCGCTCGATCCGCAGTGGCCCGCCGCCCGCCGAGCCGTCGTCATCGAGGACGCCGGGGTCGTGCTGCAGCTCAACGACTCGGGCGAGCACGACTCGGGTGAACCGGAAGCCGTGGCCGTCGACCTCGGCGACTGGCGGTTCGGTTCCTACCCCGTCGAGGAGACCGGGGTCACCGTCCTCGGCAACGCCCTGGCGTACGTGATCTTCACCTCCGGTTCGACCGGCCGTCCCAAGGGCGCGATGATCCGGCACGAAGCGATCAGCGAGCGCCTGCTGTGGCAGGTCGACGAGATCCTGGGCTTCGGCCACGACGACGCGTCACTGTTCAAGGCGCCGTTGTCCTTCGACATCTCCGTCAACGAGATCTTCCTGCCACTGGTGTGCGGCGGCAGACTCGTGGTCCTGCGGCCCGGCGGCGAACGCGACCCCCACCACCTGCTCAGCGTGATCGCCGAACAGCGCGTCACCTTCACGTACTTGGTGTCGTCCATGCTGGACGTGCTCCTCGAGATCGCGGGCGACTCCGGGCAGTTGGACAGCCTGCGGCACGTGTGGTGCGGCGGCGAGGTGCTGACCCCGGAGCTGTACGAGCGGTTCCGCACCCGGCTCGACATCCCGATGTACCACGGCTACGGCCCGGCCGAGACGACGATCGGTGTCTCGCACGTCATCTACCGGGGTGCGGCGGAACGCCTGTCGACCTCGATCGGCAAGGCCAACCCCAACACCCAGTTGTACGTGCTGGACGACGAGCTGCGGCCGGTCCCGGTCGGAGTCGGCGGCGAGCTGTACGTGGGCGGGTTCCTCCTGGGGCGCGGCTACGTCAACGCGCCCGGCCTGACGGCGTCCCGGTTCGTCGCCAACCCCTTCGCCGGTGACGGGTCCAGGCTCTACCGGACCGGCGACCTCGCGCGGTTCGCCCCGGACGGGTCGCTGGACTTCCTCGGCCGGGCCGACAACCAGGTCAAGATCCGCGGGATGCGGCTGGAGATCGAGGATGTCGAGGTCGGTCTCGCCGAGCATCCCGGCGTACGGCACACATGCGTCGTCGCGAAGAAGAACGCGGCGGGCGGCACCTACCTCGTCGGGTACGTGATCCCGGCAACCGGCAGCGAGGCCCTGCGGGCGGTCGAGGTCAAGGCGTGGGCCGCCGAGCACATGGTGGAGTACATGGTGCCCGCCCACATCGTCGTGATGACGGAGTTCCCGCTCACCGCGAACGGCAAGCTCGACCGGAACGCGCTGCCGGAGCCCGCCGTCGGGACGGGCTCGATCGTCCCGCCCAGCACCGAGAACGAGCGCGTGGTGTGCGCGGCGATCGCGGCGCTGCTGCAGCTGGACGAGGTCGGTGTCGACCAGGACTTCTTCCAACTCGGCGGAGACAGCATTCTGGTGATCTCGCTGCTGAGCGCGCTGCGCGATGCGGGTCTCTACGTCACGACGCGGCAGATCTTCAGCAACACCGTGGTGGGGGCGCTGGCGGCGGTGGCGAGCCGTGAAGACGTCTCCACGGTGGACCACGGCGATGTCGCGACCGGTTCCGTCGTGGGATCGCCCATTGTGCAGTGGCTCGGCGAGACCACGGACGCGATCGACGGCTTCGTGCAGTCGGTGGTGCTGAACGCCCCTGCGGAGCTGACCGCAGACGCTCTCGACGCGATCCTCTCCGCCGTGCTCGGGCGGCACGACATGCTGCGCGCAAAGCTGGTGCGCGGCGACCGTTGGAGCTTCGACATCCCGGAGACGGAGCAGGCTCCCGCGGGGTGGCAGGAGAGCGACCGACCGCTCGACGAGTGCGTCGCGCTCGCCACCGACGGGCTGGACCCGGCGGGCGGCGTCATGCTGCGTGCCGTCTGGCGCCGCGAAGCACGGCAGCTGGTCGTGGCCGTCCACCATGTGGTGGTCGACGGCGTGTCCTGGCGGGTCCTGATGGAGGACCTGGCCACGGCCTGGCGGCAGTTCGCCTCGGGCGCGCCGATCGAGTTGCTCCCGGTGGGCACGTCGTTCCGGCGTTGGACGCAGTTGCTGGAGCGCGCGGCGTTCGACGCGGAGAGCGCCTACTTCTGGCGTCCGCTGCCAGGCGCGGACGGGCCGTTGGGCAGGCGTGCGCTGTCCGAAGCCGACACCGTCGCGGGGGAGCGGGTACGGACCGTCTCGGTCGGCCCCGATGTCACGGCCGCGCTGCTGGGCGAGATTCCCGCGAAGTTCCACGCGGGCGTCAACGACGTACTGCTGACCGCGCTCGCCGTCGCCCTCGCCCGGTGGCGCCGCGACCTCGGGCAGCACCAGACGTTCGCCCACATCGAACTCGAGGGCCACGGCCGCGAAGGACAGTTCGTGGCGGGCACCGCCGGCTTCGAGCCGGAACTGTCGCGGACCGTGGGCTGGTTCACCACTCTGTTCCCGGTGACCGTGGACCCCGGCGCGGCGGGGGACTTCACCGCACCCGCGTACCTCGCCGCCGCGCTCAAGGCGGTCAAGGAAGACCTCGCCCGGGTGCCGGACAACGGCGTCTCCTACGGTGCCCTGCGGTACCTGACCCACACGGAGTTCGACGCGCCCGCACCGCAGGTGCTGTTCAACTACCTGGGCCGCTTCGATGCGGGCGCATCCGGGGACTGGCAACTCGCCGGTACCACTGGGCAGTTGGGCGAGAAGCGCGACCCGAGGATGCGCCTGCCGCGCGCCCTGGAGTTCAACGCGATCGCCGAACCCGCCTCGACCGGCGAGTACGAACTGGTCACCACCATCTCCTGGCCCGACGGGATGTTCACCGACGAGGACATCGCGACCGTCGGCGAGTACTTCCGGGGCGCCCTGGCCGCCCTCGCCGCGCTCGACCACGGCGGCCACTCTCCCAGTGACTTCGGCCTGGTGCCGCTCACCCAGGCCGATGTCGATGTCCTGGACGGCCCGGCGCTGCGGGACATCCTGCCGTTGACCCCACTGCAGGAGGGCCTGTACTTCCACTCGGTCTTCGACGACGACTCGGCGGGTGCCTACGTCGAGCAGCAACTGCTCACGCTGGACGGCGAGGTGGACGCCGGCCGGCTCGCGGCGGCCGCCACCCGGCTGCTCACGCTGTACCCCAACCTGGCCGCGCGGTTCGTTGCCCTCACCGACGGCCGTGTGGTCTCCGTACTGGAGAGCGGAGTGGAGGCGCCCTTCACCGTCCTGGACCGTCCCGGCATCACCGAGGACGAGATACGCGACCACGCCGAGCGGGACCGCCGCGCCGGGTTCGACCTGGCCACCGGACCGCTGATGCGGTACACGCTCATCCGCGCGGGCTCCGGCCGGAACGTCCTGGTGCAGACCGTGCACCACATCATCGCCGACGGCTGGTCGGTGCCGCCGATGCTCCGCGCGCTGCTGACCGAGTACCACGCACCGGGGACCGTGTACGCGACCGGCGGCTTCCCCGACTACGTGCGCTGGCTAGCCGAACGCGACGACGACGAGAGCGACCGGGTTTGGCGCGATCAGCTCGCGGAACTGCCCGGCCCCTCTCTGGTCGCCGAGGGGCACACCCCGTCCGACCGGTTCGCCGACACCGCCGTGGAGCCCGGGGACGGCATCGACGCGGCCGTCCGGTCGGCCGGTGTGCCGCTGAGCGTGGCAGTGCACAGCGCCTGGGCGATGACCCTCGGCGGCATCCTGCACGGCAGCGACGTGGTGTTCGGTTCCACCGTGTCCGGGCGCGACGCGGAGGTGCCCGGCATCGAGCACATGGTGGGTCTGTTCATCAACACGATCCCCGTGCGCGCCCGGTGGGCCGGTACCACCACGGCGCGCGAACTGCTCGCCTCGGTACGGGAACACCAGAGCGCGGTACTGCCGCACCAGCATGTCTCACTGGCGAGGATCGGCCGCAGGGCCGGTGCCGGCCCGCTGTTCGACACCCTGGTGGTGTTCGACGTCGCGACCGATCTGGACGCCCTGCGGGGGCCCGACGACACGCTGGTCATATGCGGCATCGTGAACGAAGGCGCCCCGCACTACCCGTTGACGCTGGTGGTGGAGCGCGCGGTCGACGGCCGTCCGCGCTTCAACCTGATCTACGACGGCGAACTGCTGGGGGAGGCAAGGGCCCAGGAGATCCTGCGCACGTTCACCCGGAACCTCACCTGCCTGCTCACCCGGCCGGAGGCCCTGGTCGTCGACCTGGTGGCTCTGGTCGACGACCAGGTGCCCGAGGGCGACCGGTCTCCCGTGCGGGTCACCCCGACGACCTTGGGCGGGCTGTTCGACGCTGCTGCGAATCGCGACCCCGCAGCCACCGCCGTCACCCAATGTGCTCTCGACGGCGGTACCCGGTCACTGACCTACGGCGAACTGGCGGACGCTAAGAGCGAGTTGGCCTCGGCCCTGCGCGCGGCCGGTGTCGGACCGGGCAAACGGGTCGCCGTAGCCATCCCCGCTTCCCTCGAACAGGTCGTCGCCCTTGTCGCGATCGTCACCGCGGGCGGCGCCTACGTGCCGCTGGACCTGGCGTACCCGGACGAACGGCTGGAGTACCTCCTCGCCGACGCCGCCCCGCAGGTCGTGCTCGTGGACCGTGCGCAGCGGGACCGCTTCACGGAACTGCTGGCCAGAGCAGGCGTGCCGGCCCGCGTGCTCGTGCAGGGGGACGAACTGCCGCTGGACACCACCGAGCCCGAGGTCGGCCCGCACGACCCCGCGTACGTGATCTACACGTCCGGATCGACCGGCAGGCCCAAGGGTGTCGTCGTCCCGCACTCCAGCGTGGTGACACTGCTCGCGAACACCCGGCCCGACATGGACTTCGGCCCGCACGACGTGTGGGTCCAGTTCCACTCCTTCTCCTTCGACTTCGCGGTCTGGGAGCTGTGGGGCGCGCTGGCGCACGGCGGTGAACTGCTGGTGCCGGAGTACGGGTTGACGCGCTCCCCGGTCGACTTCCACCGGCTGGTCCGCGAGCGCGGAGTGACCGTGCTCAACCAGACCCCGTCGGCGTTCTACCAGTTCATCGAGGCCGACCGGCATGCCGGCGAGCCGGTCACCGCGCTGCGCCGGATCGTCTTCGGAGGCGAAGCGCTGGATCTCGGGCGGCTGCGCGGCTGGGTCGAGCGGCACGGCACCCGTTCGCCCGAGCTGGTCAACATGTACGGCATCACCGAGACGACGGTCCACGTCACCCACCGGGTGCTGACCGACGCGGACTTCGACCTCGGCGACGACGTCAGCCCGATCGGCGGCCCGATTCCCGGACTGGTCATCCACCTGCTCGACGACCAGCTCCGGCCGGTGCCGCCGGGCCGAGTGGGTGCCATCTACGTGGCCGGCGACCAGGTGTCGCTCGGCTACCTGGGCAGGCCCGGGCTCACCGCGGCACGCTTCGTGGCGAACCCCTTCGTGGGCGACGGCTCACGCATGTACCACACGGGCGACCTCGCCCGCCGTACGCTCGACGGTGAGCTGGAGTTCACAGGGCGCGCCGACGATCAGGTCCAACTCAAGGGATTCCGGATCGAGTTGGGTGAGGTGGAGTCTGCGATCAGGGAACTCGGCGGCGTGGTCGATGTGGCCGTCACCGTGGCGGACAGTGGCGACCATCTGGTCGCGCACGTCGTGGGCCGGGTACGCGGCGACTTCGCCGGCCTCCTGTCCGCGAAGCTGCCCGCGCACATGGTGCCCGGGCGGGTGCTGCCGGTCGACGCGCTGCCGTTGACGGTCAACGGCAAGTTGGACCGGAAGGCGCTGACCTCGCGGGCGAATGCGCTCCGCTGGGAGCAGGGTGATGTGCCTGCGGGCCGGTGGGGGCTGGTCGCGCAGTTCCCCGCGCCCCTTACGGGGCGCGATACCGCACCGGACTTCACGAGTGCGGCGACTGGGTCCGTGCTCGTCGGTCTCGTCGACATCTTTGCTGCGGCGCTGCCCGGCACCGATGTCGATGCCGACACCGACTTCTTCAGGGCCGGAGGCGACAGCATTGTCGCCATCACCGTGATCAACCGGGCCAGGGCGCTGGGCCTGCCGATCGCGCCACGGGACGTATTCCTGTTCAGGACTCCGCGCGCGCTCGCCGAACACCTGGGCACGCGCACGCCGCAGGCCGTCACGCCCGCGCCGGCCCACCGTGAGGACGGCCCGCTGACGCCGACGCCGATCATCCTGCGTCAGCGCGAACTGGGCGGATCGCTCGCCTGGTTCGCCCAGGCCAGGGCGCTGGTGGCCCCCGAGGGAACCGGGTTTACCGATGCGCAGCGCGCCGCGAACGCCGTCGTGGCCGCGCACCCGGTCCTCCGGCTCCGGCTGCGTGTCGAGCACGGGGTGTGGGCACTGCGTACGGAACCCGTCCGCGAGGTCACGGTCGTACGGACGGAAGCGGCCGGCGCGACGACCGATTCGACGACTGACGCAACGATCGCGGCGAACGAAGCCGCCGGACGGCTCGATCCCGAATCCGGGGAAGTCATCGCGTTCACGTGGCTCGCGGCGAGCCGGACCCTGGTGGTCACCGTGCACCACCTCGTCGTCGACTCGGTGTCCTGGCTGGTCCTCCTCGACGACCTGGCCGCCGCCATGCGCGGGGCGACCTTGGCACCGCCGACCACGTCCTATGCCGAGTACGCCGAAGCACTGGCGATCCAGTCCACCCACGCGATCGACGACCTCGGGCACTGGATCACCACGCTCCAGGCGCCCGCGCTGCTGCCCGCGGTCGAGGGGCTGCCTTCGGCCGAGGGACTGCGCGAGACCACTGTCGTGCTCGCGCCCGAAGTGAGCGACCGCGTGACGCGCACCGCACCCGTCGCACTAGGCGTCGGTCTCACCGAGTTGCTGTGCGGAGCGCTGCGAACCGCGCTGACACACATTCAGCAATCGCCCACCGATCTCGCGATCGAGCTGGAGCGGCACGGCCGGGTCCCGGTGCGGGAACACCACGACTACACCCGTACGGTCGGCTGGTTCACCGCCATCGCGCCCGTGCGGCTCACGGCGCACACCGACCCCGTCGCGGCGGCGCGCGAGGTCGCCGAACGCCAGCCGGACGAGCGCGGGCACGTCGGCTACGGCAGGCTCAGGTACCTCAACCCGCAGACGGCCCCCCTGCTGAACGCCCGCCCGCAGGTGCTGTTCAACTACCTCGGCCGGGGCAGCGAGTCCCAGGCGCTGCACCTCGCAGGCGGCGATCAGGGCAGCCCGTACGCCGTCGAGGTCAACGCGTGGACCGACGCGGCCACCGGAAGCCTGCACGCGGACTTCACCCTCGCCGAAGGCATCCCCGACGAGATCACCGAGCACTGGCTGAGCGCACTGGAACGCATCGCGGACGCCTCCGCGACGGCCGAGCGCACGGCACCGGTCACCCCGCTCCAGCGGGGCCTGTTCTTCCAGGCCCAGATGGCGGGCTCGGCCGGACACTACGTCGCGCAGAACTACTTCACCTTCGACCGGCGTCTGGACGCCGACGCGCTGGCCGAGGCGATGGCGCACGTGATCGCGCGGCATCCGGTCGTCGGCGCCGGCTTCACCACCGACGACGACGGAAACCCGGTACAGACCCTCAAAGCGGGCCGGCGGGTCGATGTCCGCACGATCGGTCTGGAAACGGAAGCGGAAGTCGAAGCCCTGCGTGCCCGGGACCGCGACACGGGATTCGACCCGGGTGAACCGCCACTGATCCGGCTGACCGTGGTGCGCCTGCCCGACGGCCGCGACGGTCTGCTGCTGAGCTACCACCTGCTGCTGTGGGACGGCTGGTCCCGCGAGATCATGCTGCGGGACTTGTTCGACGCCTATCAGGCCGTCGTCGAGGGCGAGCCCCCGGCTCCTGCCCCCGCCACGCCGAGCTTCGAGGACTACGCCCGGACACTCGACGCCAAGGATTCCGCCGTATCGGAACGCTTCTGGGCGGAACACCTGACCGGCCTCCCGGGCCCGACGCTGCTCGCCGGAGTGGCGCCGTCCCTGTCGGACGACCTGCCGCGGGCGCTCGTACACACGCTGACCGCCGAACAGTCGGAACTGCTGCGGGAAGCGGCCAGGGTGCACGGCGTCACGCTGAACTCGGTACTGACAGGCGCGTTCGGCCTCCTCCTCGGCGCACACACCGGCCGCAGTGACGCCGTGTTCGGCGTGACCGTATCCGGCCGGGAGGGCGAGGGTCTTTCCGACATCGTCGGCGTACTGCTCAACACCGTGCCCATGTGGACGCGGGCCCGGCCGGACGACACGGTCCGCGAGTACCTGTCGGGCGTGCAGACCGCCAGGGTCGAGGCGATGGAGCACGAGCACCTCGGCCTCGGCGAGATCCAGCGGGCCAGTGGGCACGACACCCTGTTCGACAACCTGTTCGTGCTCCAGAACTTCCTGGACATGGACGCGTTCGCCGAGATGAACGCCAGGCACGGCATCACCTCGGTGAAGGCCGACGACTCCACCCACTATCCGTTCACGTGGGTCGTCACGCCCGGCGAACGGCTCACGGTCAAGCTGGAGTTCCGCGACGAGGACACCGGCAGCGCCCGTAGTCTCCTCGACGACTACCTGAGCGTGCTCGAAGACCTGGCACGGGCGACCGGGCCGGTGGGCGCGCTGCGGGGGCTGGGGACGGAGCCCGAGCCAAGCGAACGCACGGACGTCGGCACGGACACCGTCGTCGACCGGTTCGACCGGGCGGCGGACCGCGACCCGCAGCGGGTGGCGCTCGTCGCCCACGGCTCGACCATGACCTTCGCCCAACTCCGGGACCGCAGCCGCGCGGTGGCCGGTGTGCTCGCCCGGCGTGGCATCGGCCCCGAGAAGACAGTGGCTCTCGCGGTCCCGCGCTCCCTCGACTCGATCGTGGCGCTGTTCGCCGTACTGCGCACCGGCGCGGCGTACGTGCCGCTGGAGCTGGACCATCCGGACGAGCGGATCGCCGCGATCGTCGCGGACGCCCGACCGGACGTGATCCTCACCGTGACCGCCGTCTCGCCCCGGCTGACCGGCGACCTGATCGAGCTGGACCAACCCCTGCCCGAGGCCGAGCCGTTCGTGACGTTCGCGCCGGACGACCCGAACCGCCTGCGGCACCCCGCGTACACGATCTACACCTCCGGATCGACCGGGAAGCCCAAGGGCGTGGTGACCGAGTACGCCGGGCTCACCAACATGCTGATCAACCATCAGCGCCGCATCTTCGAGCCGGTGTTGGCCGAGCACGAGCACCGGGTCTTCCGGATCGCGCACACCGTGTCGTTCGCGTTCGACATGTCCTGGGAGGAACTGCTGTGGCTCGCCGACGGCCACGAGGTGCACATCTGCGACGAGGAACTGCGGCGTGACGCACCCCGGTTGGTCGAGTACTGCCTCGAATACGGGATCGACGTCATCAACGTGACCCCGACCTACGCGCAACAGCTGGTCGCCGAGGGCCTGTTGGACAACCCGGCACGGCGGCCGGCACTGGTGCTACTGGGCGGCGAGGCCGTCACCCCGACGCTGTGGCAGCGGCTCGCCGAGACCGAGGGGACGGTCGGCTACAACCTGTACGGGCCCACCGAGTACACCATCAACACCCTCGGCGTCGGTACCTTCGAGTGCCAGGACCCGGTGGTGGGCGTGGCGATCGACAACACCGACGTGTACGTACTGGATCCGTGGCTGCGCCCGCTTCCGGACGGAGTTCCCGGCGAGCTGTACGTGTCGGGCATCGGCATCGCGCGCGGCTACCTCGGACAGTCCGCGCAGACCGCGCACCGCTTCGTTGCCTGCCCGTTCGGCGAACCCGGCGAGCGCATGTACCGCACCGGGGACCTGGTGCTCCGGCGGCCCGACGGGAACCTGATGTACCTGGGCCGCACCGACCAGCAGGTCAAGATTCGCGGGCACCGGGTCGAACTCGGCGAGGTCGAGGCCGCGTTCGCGGCGCACCCGGCGGTGCGGTTCATCGCCGCGGTCGCCCAGCCCGACCCCGGCGTCGACGGCGCGTACCGGCTGGCCGCCTACCTCGTCCTCGACGGCTCCGACCTGGCGGCGGTCGCCGCCGAAGTGGGCGCCGGGCTGCCGGACTTCCTGCGCCCGACGCACTACGCCCAGGTCGACAGCATCCCGCTGACAGTGAACGGGAAGGCTGATACGAAGGCGTTGCCGGAGGCCAAGCCGCTGGGCGCACTGACCACGGCGGGGGAGCGCGGCCCGGAGACCGAGACCGAGACCCTGGTGTGCGAGTTCTTCGCCGAGGCACTGGACCTGGACGACGACGAGGTGAGCGCGGTGAGCGACTTCGTGTCCCTCGGAGGGCACTCCATGCTGGCGGTGCGGCTGATCGGGCTGCTCCGCCGGGAGTACGGTCCTGTGATCACGATCCGTGAACTGCTCACCCTGCGAACCCCGGAAGCGATTGCCCGCCACCTCGATGACAACTCCTGACACGCAGCGGCCCCGACCGGGGTCCGACATCCTCCGGACCGCACTGCGTCGCAATGTCGGCGCCATGGTCTCGGGCACCGTCCTCATGGGCCTGTACCAGGCGGGTGAGACCGCCTTCCCGATCGCGCTCGGCCTGATCGTCGAGCACACGCTGCAGGACCGGAGCCTCGGCTCGCTCGCCCTGTCGATCGCAGGGCTGGCCGTGATCATCACGACCGTGTCGCTGTCGTGGCGGTTCGGGATGCGCGTCCTGCAGAAGGCCAACACGACCGAGGCGCACCGCTGGCGGGTGCGGGTCGCGGAATGCGGGCTCCAGCCGGTGGCCAGGGACGTCGACCTCAAGTCCGGCGAGGTGCTGACCATCGCCACCGAGGACGCCGACCAGACCGCCGACATCATCGAGGTGGTGCCGCTGCTGATCAGCTCACTGGTCGCGGTGCTGGTCGCGGCGGTCGCGCTGGGCCTGGCCGACATCCGGCTCGGCCTGCTGGTGATCGTGGGTACCGTCGCGATCCTGTCGATCCTGAGCGTGATGTCCAAGCGGATCGGCGCCAGCACCCAGGAACAGCAGGCCCGAGTGGCGCGGGCCGGCGCGAAGGTCGCCGACCTGATCATCGGCCTGCGCCCGCTGCACGGCTTCGGCGGCAACCACGCGGCGTTCCGGTCCTACCGGAAGGTCAGCACGGAGGCGAAGCACCAGTCGATCACCGTCGCCAAGGTGAACGGCGTGTACGCGGGCACCGCGCTGGCCCTCAACGCCGTCCTCGCCGTGGCGGTGACCCTGACGGCGGGCTGGCTGGCGTTCGACGGCCAGATCACCATCGGGGAACTCGTCATGGCCGTAGGCCTCGCGCAGTTCATCATGGAACCGCTGAAACTCTTCTCGGAGATGCCGAAGTACGTGATGATCGCGCGGGCTTCGGCCCAGCGGATGGCGCTGGTGCTGTCCGCGCCGCAGGTCGCGACCCCGGGGACGCAACTCCCGGTCGCCGGCGGGGACCTCGAGATCGACTGCGTCCGGTACGGGTCCCTGCGCAAGGTGAAGTTCCGGGTGTCCGCCGGCGAGTTCGTGGCGATCGCCGCCTACCAGCCGCGCGCGGCGGCCGACCTGGCGTCGATCCTCGCCATGAACGTGCCGCCCGACGCGTACGAGGGAGTGGTACGGGTCAGCGGGCAGGAGCTCGCGGACCTGTCGATCGAGGCGGTCCGCGAACACCTCCTGGTGAACCCCTACGACGGGGAGATCTTCGCGGGCACCCTCCGTACGAACATCGACCCGTCCGGCACCAGCAGGACGGTCCCCGAGGCCGTCGAGGCGTCCATGCTCACCGACGTCGTCGCCCTCCATCGCGAAGGACTCGACTACGGCGTCCGCGACCGCGGCGCGAACCTTTCCGGGGGCCAGCGCCAACGGCTGTCCCTGGCCCGCGCCCTGGCCGCCGACACCGATGTCCTGGTCCTGCGCGACCCGACAACAGCCGTCGACGCGGTCACCGAACAGCTCATCGCGCGCAACATCGCGAAGCTGCGCCGAGGCCGCACCACCCTCGTCCTCACCAGCAGCCCGGCCCTCCTGGACGCCGCCGACCGGGTCCTCGTACTGAACGAAGGCGTCATCACAGCCGAGGACACCCACCGCAACCTCCTGGCCAAGGACGAGGCTTACTGCTCGGCGGTGGCGCGGTGAACTGCTGAGCGGCCCGGGCGAGACGCGCCCCGTCAGGGGCGCGGGGAACTGCGCGACCAGCCCCCACCGGGCCCGCAGACAATCACGCTGCTCCTCGCGGAGCGCCCAGCGCCCAGGCCACATCCCTGAGCAGGGCATGCCGCCACCCCGCCCGGTCATGGCCGGAGGCCGAACGCGAGACGCGCACGGCCGCGCCCGCCTGCGCGGCCAAGGCCTCGACCGGCTCACAGTGCGGCAGCATCCGCGTCTCGTGTTCACCCACGTCGAACGCGACCCGCAGCCCGGACAGTTCGGGACCACGGTCCCGCAATCGCGCGGCGATGGATCCGCCGAGCGGGCCGCCCAACGGGTCCGCCAGGCCCATGGCGTCGGGCGTCCACCAGAACGACCCCGACTGGCAGGCGACGCGGGACACCAGGTCCGGAAACTCCAGCGCCGCGTACACCGCGCTCAGCCCGCCGAGACTCTGCCCGGCGACCACCAGCCGGTCGAGGTCGGCGCGTACGCCGGATTCCGCGGCCAGCGGCAGGAGTTCGTCCCGGACCGCCTCCCACAGCTCGGGCCTGCACCCGAACTCGGCCTGCCTGTCCCTGGTCGGAAGGAAGACGAGGGTGACCGGGGGCATCTCGCCACTGGCGACGGCCGAGTCGAACGCGGTCGTCGCCGGGTGCAGATACAGCCAGTCGTCCCCGTCGAGCAGCAGGACCACCGGTCCGCCGCCGCCCGCCGGGTGGACTCGCACGGTGCGCCGCCCGCCGAGCCGTTCGCTGCTCCAGCGGAGCCGGGTGTCCGGGACGGGCAGCACGTCGGAAGCGCCGACGACGGGCCAGTGCGGCTGGGCCGGTGCGTCCGGGGTCGCGGCGATGGACCGGTCACCGCCCGCACCGACCGGGTTGAACGGGTCGGCGTACGCCGCGTCGCCCGCCAGGAACTGGTACGTCACCCGTAGCCGCGCGGGCATGCGCACCTCGGCGTACCAGCAGTCAGTGTCGCCCCATCGGTGCATGGGCACCGGATCCGACCAGCTCTCGAACTCGATACTCGCCGGAGACCCGCGCCACAGGAACAGGGTCGACCAGCCGCCGTCGTCGGCAGGTTTCGACGCGGGTGTCCCCGCCGCCGCCCAGAACTCCTCGGAGCCAGGGTCTCCGGACATTCCGAAGTCGACGAAGACGTTCTCCATATCGGCCGCGCGGCCGGAGACGGGACGCATGAACGTCTCCTTGTGAGAGAGAAGGGGGAAAGGCTAAGCTCCTTCTAATTAGGCGAGCCTAACCTAATCACGGTATTCCTCGGCCCCGAGGAGGCAATGAAACATGAGCACCAACCCGTTCGACGACACCGAAGGCCGTTTCCTGGTCCTGGTGAACGAGGAGGGCCAGCACTCACTCTGGCCGTCCTTCGCCGAGGTGCCCGGGGGGTGGACGATCGTCTTCAACGAGAACACCCGAGAGGCATGCCTGGACTTCGTCGAGGCCAGCTGGACCGATCTGCGCCCCCGGTCCCTCACGGCGTCCATGGAGGGCTGACCCGAGGACGCGGCCGATTCGCTTCGCGACCGGGCCGGTCAACTCCCTTGGGGGGACACCGCTGTTGCTCAGCACCAGACTGACGAACGCCCGCTTCCTCACCATGGACCCGGACCACCCGGTCGCCCACGACCTGGGCATCTGGCAGGGCCGGATCGTGGGCCTCGACGAGGCCGTGACCTCTCTGCCCGCCCGGGAGGTGATCGACCTGCAGGGCGCCACCGTGCTGCCCGGGTTCATCGACGCCCATGTCCACCTGGCCTGGACCGGGTTCAAGCAGAACACCCCGAGCATCGGGGGGTGCACGCGGATCGACGACGTGCTCGCCATCGTGGAGGAGGCCGTCGCCCGGAAGAGCTCGCCCGGCACCTGGGTGAGCATCGCCGGCTACGACCAGCGGGCCCTGGGGCGCCATCTCACCGCCGCCGAACTGGACAAGGTCAGCCACGGGCACAGGCTGTTCGTGATGCACGACTCCGGACACGGCTGTGTCGTCAACTCCGCCGTTCTCGATCTGCTCCCCGCCGACATCGCGCACGACAAGGGCTTCCTCGCCGAAGGCGCCATGGGGGCCGCCCGCGCACTGCGCCTCCCGTACTCCCAGGAGGAGTTGGCCGAGGCGATCGGACGGGCCGCCCGCACCTGCCTGGCCGAGGGCGTCACCGCCTGCGCCGAGGCAGGCATCGGCGGAGCCCTCTTCGGCCACAGCCCCGTTGAGCTCGGCGCCTACCAACTGGCCCGCGAAAAGGGCCTGTTGCCGCTGCGCGTGCAGCTCATGGTGTCCGCGGACCGGCTGCGCCCGGTCGCCGCGCACGAGTCCGACGGCATTCCCCGGGCCCTCGACCTCGGCCTGCGCACCGGGTTCGGCGACGACCGGCTGTCCGTGGGCGCGCTGAAGATCTACACCGACGGCGGCATGATGGCCCGGACCGCCGCGCTCAGCAGTCCGTACGAAGGGCTGGACCACACGGGCCAGTTGCAGGACGACCCGGACAAGCTCGCGGACATGATCGTGGACGGGCACCTCGCCGGGTGGCAGCTCGCCGTCCACGCGATCGGCGACCGTGCGGCCGACATCGCCCTGGACGCCCTGGAACGGGCCCAGCGCCTCCGGCCGCGCCCCGGCGCCCGGCACCGCATCGAGCACGCCGGCCTGATCCGCCCCGACCAGCTCCCCCGCTTCGCGCGACTCGGCATCAGTGCGGTGGTCCAGCCCAGCTTCCTGCGCTACTTCGGCGACGACTACGCGGCGATCATGGGCGAGGAGTGGGCCTCGTGGCTCTACCGTGGCCGGGCGTTCCTGGACCACGGCATCACGCTGGTGGGCAGCTCCGACCGCCCTGTCACGGACGGATCCCCGCTGCGAGCGATCCAGTTCATGGCCGAGCGAGCCTCCGAGTCCGGCCAGGTGATCGGCCCGGACGAGGGCGTCACCGTCGACGAGGCCCTGCGCGCCTACACGGTCGCCGGTGCGTTCGCCTGCCACTGGGAGGACAACCTGGGAAGCCTCACTCCGGGCAAGTTCGCCGACCTGGTCGTGCTCGGCGACGACCCCCGGCGCGTCGAAACCTCGCGCATCGGAGACATCGAGGTGGCGGCGACTTATGTCGACGGCCGCGAGACCGGGAGGCCGGTGTCGTGACCAGGAAGGCGGCCGTTGTGGAGAGCTACGCGCACCTCTGGGAGGACGACATGCTTCGGCATCGCTGGGTCCTCTGGAACACGGCGGGGGAGACCCTGGTCTTCGACAGGGAGATCAACTGCCCGGTGGACATTGGCGGTGAGCCGGTCCTGCACGAGGTTCTGCGCAGGATGCGCGAGGCGGGCGTACACGAGACCGACGACTATCCGGGCCGGCCGTGCGCGTAGTCACGACAGGCCGACGGTCTCCGTGGCCCAGTCCCGGATGAGCCGGATGGTTTCGTCGAGGCGTTCCTCGTGCAGATAGTGCCCGGTGCCGGGCCAGTGGTCGACGCGGGAGCCCGGCACATGCAGGGTGCCGCGCTCCCAGGCGGCGGCCGAGGCCGACGTCCACACGGTGAGCGCACGCTGGGTGCGTTCGCGCAGATACGCCTCGCTGTGCGGGCGGACACCGACCGCTCCGGAATCGGTGTACATACCGGCGTACGCCTGGGCGATGACGTGATCCGGGGTGCCGAGCACGGTGCGGATGTGGGCGGTCCGCAGCCCGCGCGGGGCGTCGGGCCCGAAGGCCCCGGCGACGAAGGCGGCCGCGGCGCGGGAACCGTTCTCGCGGTAGTCGGCGAGGCGGGCCGGGATTCCGTCGACTTCCGCGCCGTGCGCCCCGTGGGCCGGATCGAGCGCGATGACGGAGCGTACGGCGTGCGGGTGCCGGACGGCGAGCAGGTTGACGACCTGGCCTCCCATGGAGTGCCCCACGGCGATCACCGGCCCCGTACCGAGCGCTTCGGTGAGGGCGGCCAGGTCATCGGCCATCTCCACCGGAGTGTTGCCGGTCAGCGGCACTTCGGAACGGCCGTGCCCGCGCAGGTCGGGCACGACGACCCGGAACCGGTCGGCCAGCGTCTCGGCATGCGGCGACCACTCCCGCCCGTCGCCGCCCCAGCCGTGCACGAGCAGCAGGGCGGGTGCGGGGCTCACACCGAGGTCGGTGTGAAAAAGCCGGATACGGTCGGTCAATCTGTCCCTTGCCTTCGCCGTCGTGGGGGAGCTGACACGGGCTTTCGTCACCGGTGTCGTACGAGTACCGACTCTCCGCAGCGTGCGCTGCCGTCCTTCCACCGCCAATACGATCTAATAGGCCTGTCGCGCACGGGGCAAGCAGGTACCGGTATCCACCGGTCGACAGCTCCGCTTTGAATCCGCGTGGCCCTCGACTCCGGATGGTTGTGCATGCCCGCTTCCTCTTCCCACCGCGATCCCGCGCAGCCCATAGACAACGCAGAAGGCTCGCCCGACACGCCGCAGTACCACGATCTGTTCCTGCAGCCGCGCTACACCGTCGAGCTGGCGCCATTGGAGGACGAGGAAGACACCTTCGCCCCGTTCCCGGCACAGCCCGAACAACGTCGGCGCGGCGCAACCCGAAGTCGCTGACCGCCGTCCGCGGTCAGGGGCCGAGGGCCGGCCACGGCACCGGGTCGGTGTACGTCCCGTCGAAGAGCACCTCGAAGTGCAGGTGCGGCCCGGTCGACAGACCGGTCGAGCGGACGAACCCGATCACGGTGCCGGCTTCGCCACTCTGCCCGGTGCCGACTTGTATGGACGAAAGGTGGCTGTACGTCGTCTCCAGCCGCCTTCCGCCGATGGCACCGTGATCGATCACCATGCGGTTGCCTTAGGCCTTGGTCATCCCCGCGAACACGATCTGCCCCTGCCTCGTCCTGCTGTCGCCGACCTCGGCCGGTCACGACACGGCAGGTCCGGTGATGAGCCGTCCCTTGGTGTCGTACGGCCAGACGTTGGGGGTGCAGCCGTGCATTCCCTTGATCTGCTGCATCATCGCCGGAGCCGGCTTGCCCGCGCCTGGGCAGGTCACATGGCCGTGACCGAGAAAGTGGCCGACCTCGTGGTTGATGATCAGCGCCCGGTAGGCGTCCACGTCGTCGGCGTACACCGGAGTCGCCAGCAGCCACCGCCTGAGGTTGACCACAACGTCCTTGCCCACGCTGCAGTTGACCTCGCCGCCGGTGTCCAGCCCGTACTTGCCGCAGATCTCGTCCACCGTGCCCGGCGTGGCGAGCCGTACGACGAAGTCGGGCGTACCGCCGGAGACACGCCGGAACGCGGACTCGCCGTCGGCCGTCCAGCCGCGCGCGTCGGCGAGTATGCCCTCCACCTGCTGGGCGACATCGGAGGCCGATTGCGTGAGGCCGTCCTCGACGACGACCTCGTAGCGCAGCAGCCGGCTGCCCTTCCCCACGGTCTCGCTGCCACCTCCGGCGGTGGTGAACGTGCCGGGACCCGAGGACGGGATGGAGGGCGAGGAGGAGACGGAGGGGGAGGGAGGGGGCGGCTTCGGAGTTGTGGCGTCCGTCCCGCTGGGCTTCGTGCCGGCCTTCTCGCTGCCCTCGGTGCCGCTCGGCTTCACGGTCCGGTCCGGCGTCGGCCGTGAGGGCTTTGCGGCGGCAGCGGGGCGGTCGTCGGTTCCGGAGGCCGCGGGTGACGTCCAGTTCACGGCCAGGGCGGTGGCGGAGGCGAACACGGCGAGCGCGGCCAGGCCTCCCCACAGGGGCCCTTTCCGCTTCCGGCCGTGGCCGCCGGCGTGCGCGGGGCCTCTGCGACGACGGTGGGATCGCGAGGTCGAAGGCTTCGCACGCTGAGCGGTCGTGGTCATGGCCGCCAAGGCTGTGTGCGCCATGTGATGGGACCTGGCCCGGAGGGTAACGAAAACATAACGCCCGATCGCTGGTGCCGGAGGCGTCGACGTCAACCGCCGTGACTGGGCAATGTGATCGTCCCGTAACAGTTCCCCGGTCGGACGCCTTCCCCGCCTCAAGCCCCTTGAGCCGTACGGATACTGATCACATGCCACGTGTCCTGCTCATCGAAGACGACCGCGCCGTACGGGAGGGCGTCCTGCTCGCGCTGCGCCGCCAGGGGCACGAGGTCGGTGCCGCCGGGACCGGTGAGGACGGACTGGCCCTGTTGCGGTCGTTCCGGCCGGACGTCGTCGTGCTCGATCTGATGCTGCCCGGTATGAGCGGCCTTGAGGTGTGCCGCAGGATCCGTATCGAGGACCAGGTGCCGATCATCATGGCGACCGCCCGGGGCGACGACATCGACATCGTGGTCGGACTGGAGGCTGGAGCGGACGACTACGTCGTGAAGCCGGTTCAGGCACGTGTGCTGGAGGCCCGCATCCGTGCGGTCCTGCGTCGCGTCGACGGCGCGCCCGCCGACGGCGGCATACCCAAGATCGAGGCCCATGGCGAGCGCGGCGAACTCGCCATAGACCGGGCCGGGTTGACCGTCACCCGGCAGGGCGTGCCGGTCTCCCTCGCCCCTTCCGAACTGCGGCTCCTGCTGACGCTCTCGGCCTCGCCCGGCCAGGTGTTCTCCCGGCAGCAGTTGCTGGAAGCAGTCTGGGAGCACAGCTACCACGGCGACTCACGGCTGGTGGACGCCTGCGTCAAGCGGCTGCGCACCAAGATGGGCGAGCCGGCGGGGCAGCCGCGCTACGTCCAGACCGTGCGCGGCTTCGGCTACCGGTTCCAGTCCCGGTGAAGCCACTGCTGCGCGGTCTGCGTGGCCGGTTGCTCGTGGCGTTCGTGCTCGTCGCAGCCGTCGCCACCCTGACGACAGGCGCCCTGACCTTCCGGGAGGCCCGTACCGGAGTGCTCCAACAGAGCCAGGACGCAGTGATCAAGCGCCTCCGGTATCACGTCAACGCCATTTCCGCGGGCATCACCTACCCCCCGAGCCAGGCCGATCTGGAGTGGGCTGCCACGGAGGTGGCCCGCGCGGAGCCGGGGCAGAACTGGCGCGTACTGGCCACCTATCGCGAGCTGCGCGGCACTTCCACGCCCGAGGACGGGTTCACCGAGCTCACGTCCGCGATGCGGTCGGCCGTGGGCTCCCGCCGCGCCGCCGTCTTCCAGCGGGTGTCGACGGACGGCCACTCATCGCTCGTCGTCGGCATGCCGGTCACCTTCGAGACCCCCAGTGAGCACCCGGCGTCCGGGATCGCGGTCTTCCTGACGGTGCCGCAGACCGGCGAACAGGGGTACGTCGACGCCCTGGTCACCGCCATCGGACGAGCCGTCGTGCCCGCGCTGGGCCTGGCCGTGCTGCTCGCCCTGCTGGCCGCCCGGGGCGTGCTGCGCCCGGTACGGGAGCTGCGCCGCGCCACCCGCCGCATCGCCGAGGGCCACCTGGACACCCGGCTGGCCGTCAACGGCTCCGACGAACTCGCCGACCTGTCACACACGTTCAATGAGACCGCCGCCGCGCTGGAGGAGTCCGTGGCCGAGCTGCGCCGCATGGAGGCCCGCGCCCGCCGCTTCGTCGCGGACGTGTCGCACGAGCTGCGCACCCCGCTGGCCGCGATGTCGGCGGTCACCGACATCCTCGACGAGGACGCGGCCCGCCTCGCCACGGACACCGCCACGGCCGTACGGCTCATCAGCGGGGAAACCGTGAAGCTGGCCCGCCTGGTGGACGACCTGATGGAGATCTCCCGCTTCGACGCGGGCGCGGCAGGCCTGCAACTGGACGACCTCGACCTCGCCGAGTCCCTTCGGCGCACCCTCGCCTCCCGCGCCTGGCTGGACTCGGTGGACACCCGGCTCCCCGAGCCCGGCGAACTGCGCGGCCGGGTCGACCCGCGCCGCCTCGACGTGGTCGTCGCGAACCTGGTTGGCAACGCGCTCCGGCACGGGGCACAGCCCGTACAACTGCGCCTGCACGTAAGGGATTCGCCGGACGCGTACGAAACGGGGTGGGCGGTCATCGAGGTGCTGGACAGCGGGCCGGGCATTCCCGCCGACGTCCTGCCGCACGTCTTCGACCGCTTCTACAAGTCGGACACCGCCCGGACCAGAACAGAGGGCAGCGGCCTCGGACTCTCGATCACGGCAGAGAACGTCCACCTGCACGGGGGTACGGTCCGCGCGGCGAACCGGGCGGAGGGCGGCGCCGTCTTCACGGTCGAGATACCCCTGCGACAGCCTCCGCGACAGTCCCTGAAACAGGGGGAGTCATGAGCCCTGCACTCCGGTCGTCGCGGCCCGCGCTGTTGTTCGCGACCGCCCTCCTGCTCTCCTCCTGCGGCATCCCCGAGACCGGTGTGGTGGAGACCGGGGAGCCCGCGACCGGCATCCGGCCCGCCCAGCTCCTCTACTTCGTCAGCGAAGGCGCCGTGGTCGCCGTCCATCGTCAGGTCGTCATCGGTCCGGTCGGCGTCGAGACGGCCGTGGAGGCGGTGTTGGAGGGGCCGGACGTCACGGAGCGCCGTAGGGGCATGACCACCGAGCTTCCGCGGCTGACGGGGGACGCCACGGTAGGGACGGACGGCGGGCGGGTGACGGTCGAACTCCCTGTGGGCACCAGGCGCCTGACCGAAACGGCCCTCACCCAACTGATCTGCACAGCCGCCGGAGCCGGGCCGGACAAGACCTCGACGAAGGTGACCGTGACCGTCCCCGACGCCTGGCGCACCGAAGGCTCCAGCGAAACCTGCGCATCGGCGACCGGCGCCGCCATAGCGAGATTGCTTAACTAAGGCAAGTATCTGTTACCGTGGGCTCATGTCCACACCGCCACCCGCAGCGCCTGTCTCGACCGACGTGATCGCGATCGAGCAGGCCCTCACCCGCGTCGCGTACCTGGCCGGCCGGGCCCGGCAGCACGAGCGTCTGATGGCAGTGGCCGGGCTGAACCTGGACCGGGCCGCGGCCGCGATCCTGCGAAGCATCGCCGAGAGCGAGCCGGTACGGCCCGGGGTGCTGGCGGTCCGGCTGTCCGTGGAAGCCTCCCACGTCAGCCGGCAGCTACGGCAGCTGGAAAAGGACGGTTACGTGATCCGCATCCAGGATCTCGACGACAGCCGTGCGCATCTCATCCAGCTCACCGACGTCGGACTGGCAGCGGCCGAGCGCATACGAGAGGTGAGCCGCCGGGGCATGCAAGTGGCTCTCGCGGACTGGTCGTCCGAGGACCTGCGGCAGCTCGCCACGCTCTTCCATCGGCTGGTCGACGACTTCGTCACGCACGCCGAGGCGGCTGTCGAAGTCGGACCCTCCGCCTGACGGATCCGCCCCAATGGGCCAACCGTGGGCGTGCGGCCCGGACGGTCGGCCCATTGCCGTTCAACCCATCCCGAGGGGTGGGGACCGCCCTCAGGCCTTCGGCTGGGTGAAACGGATGCTGTTGCCGAAGGGGTCGCGGAGGCCACAGTCGGTTCCGTACGGACGCTCGGTGGGCTCCTCGGTGAACTCGACGCCCCGGCCGAGCAGAGTCTCGTACGTCTTGCGGCAGTCGTCCGTGCTGAAGATGAGTGAGCCGCCCATCGCACCCTTGGTGACCAGCTCGCGGACCTGCTGCGCCGTCTCCTCGGGCATCGCCGGAGGGCCCGGCTTCTCCAGCAGGATCTGGCGCTCCGGGTGACCGGGGACGCTGACGGTCAGCCAGCGCATGAAGCCCATGTCGACGTCGGCGCTGACCTCCAGGCCAAGCTTGCCGACGTAGAAGTCGAGAGCCTCGTCCTGGTCGAGGACGTAAATCTGTGAGTGTGTGATCGCGGTGAACATGTGCATCACGCTACTGGGCAGGCCGGACGAAAACTTATCCAAAACTGCTCTTTCGACGGACGGTACCGGCCGTGCGCACGGTCAGTCGGTCGGCCGCGTCCACGCCATCGTGAAGCACGTCGGTACGCCGGTGGCGGCCGCCGTTTCCTTTTCCTTGCGGTACGTCCTCGGTGACCGGCCGACGATGTCGCGGAACGTGCGGCTGAAGGTTCCCGGGCTGCCGAAGCCGACCTGGAAGCAGATGTCCGTCACGCTGCGATCGGTCTCCCGCAGCAGGAACATCGCCCGCTCGACGCGGCGCCGCTGCAGGTAGCGGTGCGGCGTCTCGCCGAACGTGGCCCGGAAGGTGCGCGTGAAGTGTGCCTCCGACACATGGGCGATCCGGGCCAGGGCCGGGACGTCCAGTGGCTGCGCGTAGGCGCCGTCCATCGCATCCCGTGCCCGAAGCATGCGTCGGTTGGTCTCTTCTGCGGCACGGCTCACGTCTTCATCACACCACGTAGTGCGTATCGCGCGGTCTCGTTCCGTCCGCCATCAGTTGATCAGCGGCATGGCGAGGAAGGTGTGGTCCTGCCAGAGGCGACGGGAGGTTTCCTCCGGGTAGGCGGTGACGTGCGGGTCCGCGTCTAGGACCTGGACGAGTCGCCGCTCGGTGTCGTACGAGGGCCAGCCCGGGTCGCCCGTCCTGGCGAACGCGGTCCAGGCCGCGCGGAAGCGGGACGACAACGCCTCGGCCTCGGGTGAGGGTTCGGAGCTGGCGAACAGCAGGGCGCCGATGTCGGCGTCGAACGTGCCGAACAGCAGCGGAATGTCCAGGCCGTGACAGGCGCCCAGGGCACCGCCGTTGCCCGGGGCCGGCCAGGTCAGTTCGTACACGTGCGCGCGGCCGCCGCCGGCTGTCTGGGCCTCGGCCAGGTGCAGCGAGGGCATGTTGAACAGCCAGTCGGTCTGGACCCGTTCGTACAGGTCGCTGGGGGAGGCGTCCGGGAAGGCGGCACGGTAGGCCTGCTCGCCGTCCGGTCCGGGCCCGAACATGCGCAGTGCCGCCGCCGCTTGCTCGTCGCTGATCTTCCCGAGCTGTCCGCCGAGGGCGAGGAACAGCCGGAACTCGTCCTTGTTGTGCCCGGCGATCAGCTCCACGTCCCGTGCCGCGCCGGCCGCCAGCGCCTGCCAGGGGGTGGTCGGCAGGACCTCGCCGTCGACGACGGGGGAGAAGGGGGTCTGCGTGGGGACGACCTGCCCCCACCGATCCTCGTACTGGCGCATCTTGGCGCTCAACGCCTCTCCTGCGGCGGGCAGTTGGCGTGGGTCCACCGTGGACAGGTCGGCGACCGTCGGACGCAGGCCCACCTCCGCGGCGAGGGCGGCCGCGATGTCGTGGGCCAGCTCGTCCGAGAAGTACGTGCCGGGCACGCTCTGCGCGATGGCCCGCCGGAACAGTCCCGCCGCGCTCGGCATGGCCAGCAGCGAGGCGACCGATCCGGCTCCGGCCGACTCGCCGAAGACGGTGACCTGACCGGGGTCGCCGCCGAACGCCGTGATGTTCTCCCGTACCCATTCCAGGGCCGCGACCTGGTCGAGCAGGCCGCGGTTGGCGGGCGCCCCGTCCATGCGGGCGAACCCCTCCATGCCGACACGGTAGTTGAGGGTGACCACGACCACGTCGCCGTCGCGGGCGATGTGCCTGGCGTCGTAGCCGGGGCTGCCCGAGTGGCCGAGCTTGTAGGCGCCGCCGTAGATCCACACCATCACCGGGCGGAGGGCGGCAGGGTCCGGGGCCGGGGTCCAGACGTTGACCGTCAGCCAGTCGTCGCCCGTGGGCGAGTTCAGCAACAGGTCGCGGCCCTGGAACCCCGACTCCTGCGGGGGCGGCGGGCCGAAGGCGAACGCGTCCCGTGTTCCGTCCCAGGGGCGGGTGGGGCGCGGCGCCTGGAACCGCGCCTCTCCCACCGGCGGTTGAGCGAACGGGATGCCACGGAAGACGGTCAGGCTGCCTTCCCGGCGCCCGCGCACCGCACCGGCGGAGGTACGCACTATGGGCTGGGTGGAACCGTCTGCCGGCTCGGGTGACGTGGCTGGCGTCATCGATGACTCCCCAATGGTCGCTGGTGGAACGGGTGAAGCGGGTGGAACGGTACGGGTGCACGGGCGCCTGGCGGTCGCCTCCCGCGTGGGCGGGCCGGCGACCGCCAGGCGGTCGGTGTCGGGCAGGCACCCGGCGCGGGATGTTACGCCTTCGCCTCGGACACCTGCGCGGTTTCGGCCTGCTCGCCGTCCGAACCTGCGGCGGGGGACGACTCCTGCGCGGCGGCGGCGCGCTGACGCGGGAGGAAGGAAGCGAGGAGGAGGGCGAGGAGGGCGGCACCGGCGCCGACGGCCATGACTGTCCTGAAACCGTTCTCCGAGGGCAGGGCGGTGGTGCCGAAATCGGTGGTCATCTGCGCCAGGATGACGCCGGCGAGTGCACTGGCGAAAGAGGTACCGATGGACCGCATCAGGGTGTTGAGGCTGTTCGCGGCGGCCGTCTCGGTGGCGGGCACGGCGCCCATGATGAGTGCGGGCATCGCGCCGTAGGCGAAGCCGACACCGGCGCCGATGATGCAGGAGACCAGAACGAGGTGCCAGACCTCGGACATCAGGAGGATGTTCAGGCCGTAGCCGGCGGCGACGATGACCGCGCCCGTCATCAGGGTGATCTTCGGGCCCCTGGTCTTGGAGATCGCGGCGGACAGCGGAGCCATCGCCATCATCACCAGGCCCTGCGGAGCCAGGACCAGGCCGACGGTCAGCATGGACCTGCCGAGGCCGTAGCCCGTCTGTTCGGGCAGCTGGAGCAACTGCGGCAGGACCAGGGACATCGCGAACATCGAGAAGCCGAACGCCACCGAGGCGAGGTTGGTGAAGAGCACCTGACGGCGGGCGAGGGTGCGAAGGTCCATCAGCGGCTGGGCGGTACGCAGCTCGAACACGCCCCATGCCAGCAGTACGAGGACCGCGGTGGCGAACAGTCCAAGGACGGTGCCGCTGGTCCAGCCCCAGTCGGAGCCCTTGGAGACGGCCAGCAGCAGGGAGACCAGGGCGGTCGACAGGCCGATGGCACCGATCAGGTCGAAGCGGCCGCCGGCGCGCACCTTCGACTCGGGCACGATGGCCAGGACGAGTGCGAAGGCGACGGCGCCGAGGGCGGCCGAGGTCCAGAACAGGATGTGCCAGTCGAAGCGGTCGGCGATGAAGGCGGCGGAGGGCAGACCCAGGGCGCCGCCCACTCCCAGTGAGGCGCTCATCAGGGCGGTGGAGCTGGTGAGCCGCTCGGCGGGCAGCACGTCGCGCATGACGCTGATGCCGAGCGGCACGACAGCTGCGGCCAGGCCCTGCAGGGTCCGTCCGACGATCATCGGGACCAGGGAGTCGCTCAGCGCGCAGACGACCGAACCGGCCACCAGCAGGACGATGCTGACCAGGAGCATGCGGCGCTTGCCGAACATGTCCCCGAGGCGGCCGACGACCGGCGTGGCGACGGAGGCGGCGAGCAGTGTGGCGGTGACCGCCCAGATGGTGTTCGACGCCGAGGCGTCGAGGAGTTTCGGCAGCTCCGGGACGATCGGGATGACCAGGGTCTGCATCAGCGAGACGACGATCCCGGCGAGGGCCAGTACCGCCACCACGGCGTTCGACTTCGCCGGGGCGGAACCTCCGACCTCGGCGGATCGGGCAAGGGCGTCGGGCATGGCGGAGCCTCCGGTCGGGGGAGCGGATTTGCTTAACTCACTCAACCATAAGTGGGTTGATTGACTTAGGCAAGTGTTCTGTTCGGGTGGGCCACGCCGCGTAAGTGACGCCGGGCTTCGATGCCGAGCGGTTCAGGGGGGCGAGTCGGTGGCGTGTCCGGGCCGGCCATTCGGCCGCCGCTCTCAGGCCGTGGCAGCGTGGCCCTGTGCCCCGGGATCAATCCCCGTGTCGGCCTGGCTCGACGGAGTCGTCGGCGCCGCCGCCAAGTCGTAACGTCTCTTTCCGGCACGACCGTCACGGCACGGCAGCAACCACCGCACCACATGGATCAGGAAGTTGATGACATGACCGACAAGCTCACTGTCAGTGTCCTGGGCACCGGGATCATGGGGGCCGCGATGGCCCGCAACCTCGCTCGCGCCGGGCACACCGTCCGGGCCTGGAACCGCAGCCGGGACAAGGCCGAGCCGCTGGCCGCCGACGGCGTGTACGTCGCCGACACCCCCGCCGAGGCGGTCCAGGGCGCCGGTGTCGTCCTCACCATCCTGTACGACGGCGCAGCCGTCCTGGACGTGATGCGGCAGGCCGCGCCTTCACTGCGCCCCGGTACTGCGTGGGTGCAGTCGACGACCGCCGGGATCGAGGCCGTCGGCGAGCTGGCCGACTTCGCCCGCGAGAACGAGCTGGTCTTCTACGACGCCCCGGTGCTCGGCACCCGGCAGCCCGCGGAGGCCGGGCAGTTGCTCGTCCTGGCCGCGGGGCCGAGCCAGGACCGGGACGCCGTGACGCCGGTGTTCGACGCGGTCGGCGCCCGCACCGTGTGGACCGGCGAGGACGGCGCGGCGGGCAGCGCCACCCGCCTCAAGCTCGTCGCCAACAGCTGGGTCCTCGCGGCCACCAACGCGGTCGGCGAGGTCCTCGCCCTGTCCAAGGCCCTCGGAGTGGACCCGCAGAGCTTCTTCGACGCCATCGAGGGTGGCCCGCTCGACATGGGCTACCTGCGTGCGAAGGCCGGCCTCATCCTCAACGACCAGCTGACGCCGGCCGCCTTCGCCGTGTCCACCGCCGCCAAAGACGCCCGCCTGATCGTCGAGGCCGGCGAGCAGAACGGTGTGCGCCTCGACGTGGCCGCAGCCTCCGCTGAACGCTTCGCCCGTGCCGCCGCCCAGGGGCACGCCGACGAAGACATGGCGGCCGCCTACTTCGCCAGCTTCGACGAGGGGCCTGAGACGGCCTGACCTCGGACGCGGGCGGCGACCCGACGAACGGGCCGGCGGCCTCCAGGGCCTCGTCGAGCCGGTCGCCGCCCGTCGCTCAGGCCAGCTTCTTCAGCAGTTCGGCAGCGAGCGGGGCGGAGGACGCCGGGTTCTGGCCCGTGACCAGGTTGCGGTCCACGACTACGAACGGGGCCCACGGCTCGCCCTCCTGGAAATCGGCGCCCGCCTCGACAAGACGGTCCTGGAGCAGCCACTTGGCCTTGTCGGCGAACCCGGCCTGCGTCTCCTCGGTGTTGGTGAAGCCCGTGAGCCGGTAGCCCGCGAAGGCGTTGGCGCCGTCCGGGCCGGTGGCTGCGAGCAGCGCCGCCGGGCCGTGGCACACCACACCGAGCGGCTTGCCCGACTCCAGTGCGCGGGTGAGAAGCCGGCCGGACTCGGCGTCGACCGCGAGGTCCTCCATCGGACCGTGGCCGCCCGGGTAGAAGACCGCGGCATAGCCGTCCAGGTCCACTTCCTCCAGCTTGACGGGCTTGTGGAGCTCGTCGATCGACGCGACCGCCTTCTCGATCCTGTCGGCGCCCTCCTGCCCGCCGTTGAACTCGGGCGCGAGGCTCGCCCTGTCCATGGTCGGCACGACGCCGGCCGGCGTGGCGACGACGACCTCGTGGCCCGCGGCCTTGAACGCCTCGTACGGGGCGACGGCCTCCTCGGCCCAGAAGCCGGTCGGGTGCTGGGTGCCGTCGGCGAGCGTCCAGTGGTCGGCGCCGGTCAGCACGAAAAGGATCTTCGACATGGTGCGTGTCTCCGGGGGGTGCGGCCCTGACGGGCATGGGCGGGGAATCCGAACTGCTTCACTCGCACGCTCCGACGGTCTGCATCCAGATCGTCCTGTATTCGTGTCGTCAGGGCGGCGATGTCCTCGACGCTATGCCGCTCGGAGCCGGGGGACCAATAGGGAACCCGCCGGGGGTCATAGGACATCCAGTGGCCCGGCCTGCTGCCGCACCGATGCGCGCTGTTCCAGAACGCGCAGGGCCCGTTCGCCCCACCGGATGTTCTCCTCCTCGAAGGAGCGTCCTCGCATCAGCGTGAGATACGGGCCGACGCGCTCGCTGCCCGCCAGGAACTCGTCCTCGGTGCGCCCGTCGAGGAGGCGGTCGCGCAACCGCTCGTAACGGGCCAGCTTGGCGCGCGCCCACTCGAGCCGCTCGGCGATGGCCGCCCGTACGGCCTCCTCGTCCCCCGAGTCGACGGCCTGGACCTTGACCAGCAGCTCGTCCCGGATGGCCGTGGGCTTCGGGAACTCGGCGGTGAAGTCGCGCAGGGCGCTGCGGCCCGCCTCGGTGAGGGAGAAGACCCGCTTGTTCGGCCGGCGCTCCTGCCGTACGAGCCGGGCCTCGATGAGCCCCTCGGACTCCATGCGGTCGAGCTCGCGGTACAGCTGCTGCGGGGTCGCCATCCAGAAGTTGGCCACCGACGCGTCGAACCCCTTGGCGAGGTCGTACCCCGACGCCTCGCCCTCCAGAAGCGCGGCCATGACCGCGTTGCGCAATGCCATGCCCCCAGGCTAGACGTCGCCCATCCCCGCGACTAATCTGTTCCGCACCTAATCAATTAGTTGAGTATGAAAGGTGGGCGTGATGCACCCCTTCCGCAAGGCTGTGGAGGCCGGCGACATAGCGGCGATCGAGGACATGCTGGCCGACGACGTCGTGTTCACCAGTCCCGTGGTCTTCAAGCCCTACCCGGGCAAGGCGATCACGGGGGCCATCCTGCGCGGCGTCTCCCGTGTGTTCACCGACTTCCGCTACGTACGCGAATTCGGCGACCCGGGTGGCCGCGACCACGCGCTGGTCTTCGAGGCCAAGGTGGGCGACAAGGAGATCACCGGCTGCGACTTCCTGCACTTCGACGAGGACGGCAGGATCGACGACCTGATGGTCATGGTCCGTCCGCTGTCGGCGGCCCACGCGCTCGCCGAGGCGATGGGGGCGCAGTTCGAGCGGATCTCGCAGGAGGCGGCGGACGCCTAGGTCGTGTCCGCAATGTCAGGGGAGCCAGAGTCGTAGGCAGGCGATGGTGACCAGGGCTTGGTAGTGGCGGGCGCGTTTGTCGTAGCGGGTGGCGAGGGCTTTGTTGTGCTTGAGCTTGTTGAAGCAGCGTTCGACGAGGTTGCGGCGCCGGTAGGCCGCTTTGTCGAGGCGGCAGAGGCTCTCGCCGCGGCGGATGCGGCCGTTGATCTGGTCGATGCGTTCCGGGATCGCTGCCTTGATCCCGCGTCGGCGCAGGTAGGTGCGGATCTTCGTGGACGAGTAGCCCTTGTCGGCGGCGACCCGCTCGGGCCGGGTCCGGGGTCGCCCCGGCCCGCATCCCGGCACCCGGATCCGGGCCATCACTGCTTCGAACTGGGTGCAGTCGTTGACGTTCCCGCCGGTGAGGGTGAAGGCCAGCGGCCGGCCCCGGCCGTCGCAGGCCAGGTGGATCTTCGTGGTCAGTCCGCCGCGGGAACGGCCGATCGCCTCGCCCGGCCACGGCCCCCTTTTCGGGCCCCGGCGGCGTGCTGGTGGGCCCGCACGGTCGTGGAGTCCAGGCACACGATCGTCCAGTCGACCGCGCCGACGGCGTCGGAATGCTGCTGGACGTGAGCCAGCAGCCGGTCCCATGTGCCGTCGGCGGACCAGCGGCGGAAGCGTTCGTAGACCGTTTTCCACGGCCCGTACCGTTCGGGCAGGTCCCGCCAGGCCGCCCCGGTCGACAGCTTCCACAGGATGCCGTTGACCACCTGACGGCGGTCCCGCACCGGACGGCCCATCCGCGGCGGAGCGAGCAACGGCCCGATCACCGCCCACGACTCATCAGTCAACTCATGACGACGCACCACGAACAGACCAACGACCAACCCACTTTGCGGACACGACCTAGGACCTGTCCGGCCGATCCCGGCGGGGCAGGTCCCAACCGCAGTACCTCTCCGCTGCCGGGTTTGACGCGATTCTCTTCGGCTACCCGCGTGTTGTGACGACAACGACATCCCAACGGGAGCTCTTCCGGTTTCTGGAGGCCCGCTTCGCCTGCGCCCAGGCCTGTACCGAATGCGCCCGGGCCTGCGCGCTGCGCGCGAGCTGCATGGATCCGGACGGGCCGAAGGAAGAGCAACTCATCCGGCGCGAGGGCATCTTGTGCGCGGAGGTCTGTGACGCGACCTGCCGTGTGCTGTCCGAGCAGCTTCAGCAGGACGAGGCCGGCATCCGCGCCCAGGTGGAGTGGTGCCGGACGGTCTGCCTGGAAAGCGCACGTGTCTTCGAGGAGTACGCCGGGGCGGAGAACGCGGTGAAGGCCTGCCGTGAATGCGCCCAGGAGTGTGCGGACTTCGTCGCCACGCTGCGTTGAGCGACGCTCGGCCTCAGGTCCGACCAGTGTGAAAGCGTCACCGGCATTCCCAATTTCTGCAACGCGTTCTACCGTGTGCGCCGACCAGCCCGGGAGAACCAGCTCAGTCAGTGGGAGCCAGGAGGCGCCGTGCATCTCGAGTACACGCCAGAGCAACAGCGATTGCGCACCGAACTGCGCGGCTACTTCGCCGAGTTGGTGCCCGACCACTCCTACGCCCGGTACGCCGACCCGGCCGTGCAGAAGCGCTTCTACCGCGAAACCATCCGCCGCCTCGGCACGGACGGCTGGCTCGGCGTGGGCTGGCCCAAGGAGTACGGCGGGCGCGGACTGAGCCCGATGGAGCAGTTCATCTTCTTCGACGAGGCGGCGCAGGCGGTCGTACCGCTGCCGCTGATGGCCCTGAACACGGTCGGCCCGACGATCATGCAGTTCGGCACGGAGGAGCAGAAGAGGTACTTCCTGCCCAGGATCCTGTCCGGCGAGATCGACTTCGCGATCGGGTACAGCGAGCCGGACGCGGGCACGGACCTGGCCGCGTTGAAGACGAAGGCCGTCAGGGACGGCGACGACTACATCGTCAACGGGCAGAAGATCTGGACGACCAACGGCGACACCGCCGACTGGGTGTGGCTCGCCGTCCGCACCGACCCCGGGGCACCGCCGCACAAGGGCATCACCATGCTCCTGGTCCCGACCTCGGACCCCGGCTACTCCTGCACCCTCATCAACACCCTCGCCTCGCACGACACCACCGCGAGCTACTACGAGAACATCCGCGTCCCCGTCTCGCGCCGCGTCGGCGAGGAGAACAAGGGCTGGCGGCTGATCACCAACCAGCTCAACCACGAGCGGGTCACCCTCGCAGCGCACGGCACCATGGCGATCCGCGCGCTGCACGACGTACAGCACTGGGCGATGGAGACGAAGCTCGCCGACGGCCGCCGCGTCGTCGACCTGCCCTGGGTGCGCCGCCGTCTCGCCCAGACCCACACCAGGCTCGACGCCATGAAACTCCTCAACTGGCAGATGGTGAACGCCGTCCAGGAAGGCACCCTCACCCCGCAGGACGCCTCCGCCGTCAAGGTGTACGGCTCCGAGGCCCGCCGGGACGCCTACGCCTGGCTGATGGAGATCGTCGCCGCCCCCGCCGCACTCAAGGAGGGATCCACGGGCGCGGTCCTGCACGGCGAACTGGAACGCGGCTACCGGTCAGCGGTGATCTTCACCTTCGGTGGCGGCAACAACGAGATCCAGCGGGAGATCATCTCGTGGATCGGTCTGGGGATGCCGCGGGTACGGCGTTAGCCGACTTGTGACGAGGATTTCCAGTAGAACCGGATTCGGACGTCGACCGAGCCCTACAGCGATGCGTCAGCCCCGTGGTGCGCGGCCAGGCCTCGGCCCTTTCGGATGCTGGCTGCCGACTTGGATTACGAAGACCAAGGTGGCTGTCACCGTCCTCTAGGCGGACCGGAACCCTCCTCCTGGCTGATCCGAGAAGTCTGAATCGCGCGGACGAGGTTGCTGCCATGGCGGCCTGACCAGACCTGTCTCGTAGGCGAACACGACGGCCTGCACCCGGGCACGGGCGCCGATCTTGGCCAGAATGCTGCTGATGTGGGTCTTCACCGTGGTCGGTGCTATCGACAGCCGCACGGCGATCTCAGAGTTGCTCCAGCCGGAGGCGAGAGCGGCAAGTACTTCGGTTTCGCGTTCGGTGAGGCGTGACAGCCTCCGTCTTCGGTCGGGCCTGTCGGTGGAATCCCGTTCACGGACGGCCTCGATCAGGGCGCGCGTGAGACGAGGAGACAGAACTGAGCCTCCCAGCGCGACGATGCGCACGGCTGCGGCTAGTTCTTCGGGGAGCGCGTCCTTGAGGAGGATTCCGTCGGCGCCCGCGCGCAGGGTGGCACAGGAGTACTCGTCGCCGTCGGATGCGATCAGCACGAGCACCCGCGGGGGGAGTCCGCCTGCCGGTTCGGGGCGAGACGCCTTGGCAAGGCAGTCGGGTTGGGTGATGCGACGTATGGCCTCAATGCGGTCGGCGTCCGTTCGGCCCAGGTCCAGGAGGACCACGTCGGGCTGGAGCGCGGTGGCGGCTCGGACTGCTTGGGCGCAGTCGGTCGCCTCGCCCACGACCGTGAGGTCGGGCTGGGCATCCAGGAACATGCGCAGGCCGAGACGTTGAAGGGCCTGCTCGTTGACGATAAGTACGGTGGTCATGCGGGCGTTCTCCCGGCGGACCGGGCCCGGAGGCGTTCGGCCGCCATGTTCGGAGCGGGGCGGAGCAGAGGGTGAGGACCCGGCCGCGGATCGTGAGACGTTCCGGATCGCGGCCGGGCCCTTCCTCGCACCGGGCGCCTGTCCCCACGGGCGGCCGGTGCGTACCGGGCGCGCGCTCCGCTCGAGCACACGCGCCCGGAGCCGCGGGTGTGTGAAGGACGTGGATGAGGCGGACTGCCTGCCGGTGACCTTCGGCCTACGTCCTGCTGGGGTGTCGTCAGTTCTTCATGGCGCTCAGGACGGCGGTGGCCATGCCTCGTTCACCGTGTTCGTTGGGGTGGACGACGGCTGCCGGGCTGCTGGGCCGGAGGGGTTCGATCCAGCGGGTGGCGGCAGGGGAGCAGGCGTCGTGTCCGGCGGACGGGGCGTACGTGTCGACGTACGTCGCTCCGGCGGCCTGGGCGCGTTTGCTGAGCATGGTGTTGAGCTCCTGTTGTTTCTGGCGCAGGAACGCTACGTCGCCGGGGGCAAGGGGCAGTTCGCCGCCGCAGTGGGTGCCTTCGGCGGGCAGGATCGCGGGGTAGCCGACGACGTAGACCCTGGCCTTGGGCGCGCGGCGGCCGACCTCGGTCAGAGCTCGAGCGAGGCGGTCGCCCGTGGCGCGTATCTTCTGGGCCACTTCGTCGGTGTCTCCGGAGGCGTACTTCTCCTTGCAGGGCGCGTTGTCGGTGACGTCCGTGAGCCTGTCGGCCAGCTTGAAGAGCGATCCGGTGGCGACGCACTTGGTCATCATCGAGCTGAAGCCGATGTCGTTGCCACCGATGCCGAGGGTGACCATCCTCGTGGAGGCGGAAAGCGCCGAGAGCTGGGCGGGGTTGGTGCCGTGGTCGGTGGACTGGGGAGTGGTGAGGTCGGTGATGGTGGCGCCGCTGCAGCTGACGTCGCGGAAGTCGGCCGCCTCGATACCGAGTGCCTTCGCCACGACGGACGGGTAGTTGCGGCCGGACCGGTCGCAGCCGGCCGGATCGCCGGTCTGGGGAGGGATCTTGGGGCCCGAGGTGTACGAGTCCCCAAGAGCGACGTACGGCCCCTTGGGAGGTGCCGGCACAGATGTCGGTGCCGACGCCGATGTCTTCTTCGCCTGTTCTTTGCCGCTGTCGCCTTCCGAGTTCTGTCCGATGCTGACGGCGGTGACCAGTACCCCGCACGCCAGGGCCACGCCTATGCCGGTTCGTGCCAACGGTCCCATTGCTGTGTCCTGTTCAGTCGTGGTGGCTGCTCAACTTCGGTGCGGGGACGTGGGGAGCCGGGTAGGGCGAGCGGGGCGAGCGGGGTGGGTCAGGCCGGGCGGACGAGTCCGGTGTCGTAGGCGAAGATCACGGCTTGGACGCGGTCGCGGGCGTCGATCTTGGTGAGGATGCGGCCGATGTGGGACTTGACGGTCGATTCGGCGAGGTGGAGGCGTTCGGCGATCTCCGTGTTGGTCCAGCCACTGGCGATGGCGGTGAGGACTTCGCGTTCGCGCTGGGTGAGTTCGTCCAGTCGGCGTTGCTGCTGCGGGGAGTGGCCGGGGAGGCGGTCGCCGAAGGTGTCGATGAGTTTGCGGGTGAGGCCGGGGGAGATGACGGCGTCGCCGGCGGCCACCGCGCGGACACCGGCGACGAGTTCCTCGGGAAGGGCGTCCTTGAGCAGGAAGCCGCTGGCTCCGGCGCGCAGGGCGTCGTAGGCGTATTCGTCGAGGTCGAAGGTGGTGAGCACCAGGATGCGGGAGCGGCCGCCCGACTCGACGATGCGCCGGGTGGCCTCGATGCCGTCCATGCCGGGCATGCGCACGTCCATCAGGACGACGTCGGGGCGTAGTTCGGCGGTCATGCGGACCGCTTCGGCGCCGTTGGTGGCCTCCCCGACGACGGTCATGTCGGACTGGGCCTCCAGGAGCATGTTGAAGCCCATGCGCTGCAGGGCCTGGTCGTCGACGATGAGAACTGTGGTCATGAGCGGTGCTCCGGGGAGGATGGGGGTTCCCCCTGCTCGTGCGAGGTCGAGAAGTTGGGGGAGGGCGGGTTGGGGACGAGGAACGCGCGGACGGTCCAGCCGCCACGGGAGTTGGGGCCCGCGGTGACGGTGCCCTTGTAGAGGGCGACGCGTTCGCGCATGCCGACCAGGCCACGACCGCCCCCGGATTGCCGACGACGGGTCTGCGGAATACGGGGCGGGCCGTCGTCCTCCACGGTGACGTGGAGGGCCTCCGGGCCGGAGGTGAGGGACACACGGACCGAGGTGTCGGAGGCGGCGTACTTGACGGTGTTGGTCAGGGCCTCCTGGACGATGCGGTAGACGGACAGCTGGAGACCCGGTGGCAGGCGTGTGAGGTCGCCGTGGGTGTCCAGGGTGACGGTGGGGCCCGCCGCACGGACGCGCTCCAGCAGTGAGTCGAGGTCGGTGAGACCCGGCTGTGGGGCGAGCGGCGCGTTGTCCGCTCCTTCGTTGTCCTCGCCGATGACGGCGAGCAGGCGGCGCAGTTCGGCCAGGGCGTCGCGTCCGCTGGCGCTGATGATGCGGAGTGTCTGGGCGCCGCGTTCCGGTTTCGTCTCGGCGAGGGCGGCGGCGCCGTCGGCGAGGCCGACGATGACCGAGAGGGTGTGGCCGAGGATGTCGTGCATCTCGCGGGAGACGCGGGCGCGTTCCTGCGCGGTGGCGAGGCGGGCCTGCTGGTCGCGTTCCTTCTTCAGGGCGTCGATGTAGGCGCCGGCCAGTCGGCTCAGCAGACCGAGCGCGGCGAACGCCGCCATCGCGGTCATCGCCAGCGTGGTCACGACCTCCGGTCGTGTGGCGTACTCCAGCTGGCGCCCGGCGAACACGGCAGCCCACGCGACGAGCTGCGCGGTGGTGATACCGACGGCGAGGGCCAGTTGGCGCGGCGAGCAATGGCGGCCGACGTTGAAGATCGCCACGACGCGCGCGGACTCGGAGCCGGTCATCACCCCCAGCGGGAGGGCCACCACGGAGACGGCGGTGGTGAGGGCGAAGACGAGCATGGGCCGGCGCTCCCGCCACAGCAGCGGGACGGCGAAGGCGGCGATGAGTGCCACCTGCGCCGGGATGTCGCCGGTGTTGTAGGGGTTGAGGTAGGAGTTGACACCGAGCGCGGCGCAGAAGACCGGAACACCCCAGTGCCGGACCTTGGGGTGGGCCCGGTCGGCCCGCCGCAGCGCTGCCAGCCGGTAGGCGACAGAGGCGATCACGGAATCGCCGGCCAGGGTCTCCAGGGTCCGGTCGTCGTCCGGGCGGGAAGCGGGGGCGCTCGGTACGGTCACGGGGGTCCTTCACGGGTCGGGGGCCGCCCGCCGGTCCCGGGGGATTGGACCGGCGGGCGGGGGCCGGGGAGCCGGCCGGTGGGAGGTGGCCGTTCCGATTGTGGGTCGGGCGGGTGGTCGGCAGCTGTCGCTGCGGCTCGCTTCTGTCAGCGCTTGCGGAACATCTTCTTCCGTATCCCCTTCATCGCGCTGGCCTTCGGCTCGGTCGTGTCGGCGGGCGGGGTGGCGTCACCGGTGCGTGCGAGACGCTGCTTGAACCTGGACAGTCCCAGCTTCTCGCTGCGGAGCTTTGCACGACGGCTCGGCGTCTCCGTGTCGCCAGGGCCGTTGACGCCGGTGGAGCCGCTGTCCGACGCCGCGTCGCTCCCGGCGTCCGTGTCCGCGAGGGTCTCGGCGCCACGGTTGTCAGCGCGGCGCTGCCTGAGTCCGGACAGCCCCCGGGGCCGGCCGTGGTGGTGTCGCGGAAGCGGCGACGTGAACGTGGCCGTGTCCGAGGCATCGGCGCCGGAGCCGCTGGTGAAGACCTGCGGGGCGCTGTAGCTGTCCGAGCCCTGGTGGACCCCGGCGCCCACGCCGGCGAGTACGGGTTCGGGTGCGGTGCTCGTGCTGTCGGCGTCCAGCGTGTGGCGCAGTTTCTCGCCCTCGACGTCGACGTTGGGCATGGCGCGGTCGAGCCATGCGGGCAGGGCCCAGGCGCGATGGCCGAGCAGGGCCAGCACCGCCGGGACGATGGTCATGCGGACCACGAAGGCGTCGAAGAGGACGGCGGAGGCGAGTCCCAGGCCGACCGACTTGATCAGTGCCGCGTCGTCGAGGAGGAAGCCGGAGAAGACGGCGATCATGATGACCGCGGCGGCGGTGACCACCCGGCCGCTGTGCCGGAAGCCCCCGATGACGGCCTGTGTGGGGGTGGCCCCGTGGACGTACTCCTCCCGCATCCGGGTGACGAGGAAGACCTCGTAGTCCATGGCGAGGCCGAAGACGACACCGATCAGCAGGATGGGCAGCACGCTGACGATGGGCGCCGTCTGGTCGACGCCGAAGACATCCGCGAGCCAGCCCCACTGGAAGACGGCGACCAGGACGCCGAGGGTGGAGGCGATGGTGAGCAGGAAGCCGAGGGCGGCCTTGAGCGGGATCAGGATCGAGCGGAAGACCAGCAGGAGCAGGATCAGGGCCAGGCCGACGACGATGGCGAGGTAGGGGATGAGGGCCTGGGCGAGCTTGGTCGAGACGTCGATGTTGACGGCGGTGGTGCCGGTGACCATCAGGTCGGCTCCGGTGTCCTTCTGCAGGGCGGCGCTGTGGTCGCGGATGTCGGCGACCAGGTCCTTGGTGGCCTGACTGGTCGGGGAGCTCTCCGGGACGACACCGATGATCGCGACGTCACCGGCTTCGTTGAAGGCCGCGTCACGGACCGAGGCGACGTCGTCCAGCTTGCCGAGCACCGCGGTCGCGTCTGCGGCGGCGGCCTCGGGGTCGTCACTGTCGCGGGCGTCGACGACCACGGTCAGCGGGCCGTTGAAGCCCGGACCGAAGCCCTTGCTCAGGGTGTCGTAGGCGAGACGCTGGGTGCTGTCCGGGGGCTTCATGGAGTCGTCGGGCAGGGTCAGGCGCAGTGACATGGCGGGGATGGCCAGCAGTCCGAGGCCGATCACCGAGACGGCGAGGACCTTGACCGGGTTGCGGGTGACGAACTTCGCCCAGCGCACGCCCATCGACTCGCCCTCGCCGCGCTCCAGCGCCTTCATGCGGGGGGACAACATCTTGGCCTTCATGATCCGCGTACCGGCGAAGCCGAGCAGGGCGGGCAGCAGGGTCAGCGCGATCACCACGGCGACGGCGACGGCGAAGGCGGAGCCCAGACCCATGGAGGTGAGCATCTGGATGCCGATGACACTCAGGCCGGCCAGCGCGATGATCACGGTCAGGCCGGCGAAGACGACCGCGGAGCCGGCGGTGCCCAGGGCCCGTCCGCAGGCCTCTTCCGGATCGTGCCCGTCGCGGATCTCGTTGCGGTAGCGGGAGACGATGAACAGGGCGTAGTCAATGGCGACGGCCAGGCCCAGCATCAGTGCCAGCGCGGACGTCTGGGAGGCGATGTCGAAGAACTGGGTGGCGACGGTGATCGACAGGATCGCCGCACCCACGCCGAGGATCGCGGTGAGCAGGGGCAGTCCGGCGGCGATCATCGAACCGAAGGTGATCACCAGGACGACCGCGGCGACGCCGAGACCGATCAGCTCGGCGGCCTTGCTGGCGGCGGTGTCGGCGACGGCGTCGCCGCCCAGGCTCACCGTGATGCCGGCCTTCTCGCCCTGCGCGACGACAGCGGTCTGGACGTCGTGCGCGGCGTCACTGACGTCGGCCTGGGCGACCTTGTACGTCACCCCGGCGTAGCCGATGGTGCCGTCCTTGCTGACCTGGCCGCTGGTGAAGGGGTCGGAGACGCTCGCCACCTGCGGCGACTTCTCCAGCTTCGCCACCAGCAACTCAACCGCCGCCTTGTGGGCAGTGGCGGTCAGCTTCTGCCCGTCGGCCGCCTCGAACACGACCCGGGCGGAGGCGCCGCCGGCGGATGCCTGCGGGAACTCCTCGCCCAGCAGGTCGATGGCTTTCTGGGACTGGGTGCCGGGCAGCGTGAAGCTGTCCGAGGTCTTGCCGGTGGAACTCATGGCGCCGATGCCTACGGCGGCCAGGACGGCGATCCACAAGATGACGACGAGGCGTCGTCGCCGAAAGGCGAGCCGTCCCAGTCGGTACAGGAAGGTGGCCACGGATTACTCCCACAGGAGAAGAGATCGTTACGTGAGTGCGCGGGGTCGATCGACCCTTGATCTCAAGCTAGGGGCGGTTTCTCGCGCTCCCTGCCCCCTGTGGGACCGAACCGTCGGGGTGCGGTTAGTACCCCGGTACTAATGCCTCTCGTTCTTGTGGCGCGGCGACCGGTGACCGGCGATGTGCTGGTCAGGGGCTGACGGTGATCGGTACGCGTCCGCGTTGGCCTGCGTCGACCCGGTCGTGGGCCTTGGCGATGTCCTCCAGGGGTAGCGGTCGACGGTGAGGTCGCGTGCGGCCTGCGTTTTGCCTCGGCCGGGAAGTCGTCGCTGCCGAGCAGGCGCATAGTGACGTTGTTGAACAGCAGTGGTCAGAAGGGAAGTTCGGTGCGGTCGGTGTGGGTTCCGTAGGCAGCGATGACGGCGTCGGGCGCGGTGACCGCGTTGTCGAGGTCGACGCCGTCCAGATCGCCGCTGCGGCGGACCGTACCGATCACGGTGGCGCCGCCCCAGCGGGCGAGTTGAGCCGCCAGGGAGCCGACGCCGCCGAGCGCTCCGTGCACGAGCACGATCCTCCGGTCGACCGGGCCGTCCGCGAACACCGCGCGGTGGGCGGTGATTCCGGGAATGCCGAGGCTCGCGCCCAGCTCGTCGCCGAGGTGGCCGGGCAGCCGGACGGCCTGATGGTCGGGTACGACGCTGTACAGGGCATCGAGGAACCGAGCCAGCCGCGCCGCTTCTTGGTGTCGCCGGGGTTGAGACCGGAGACGCTCACACGGACGCGGACCTCGCCGGGGCCGGGCTCGGGGTCGGGGAGTTCACCGACGTGCAGGACGTCGGCGGCGGGGCCCTGTTCGTCGTACCAGGACGCGAGCATGGAAGTACCTCCGATGTCTTTCAGGAGTACGTGGGCGGTTCCTCGCCCAGCACCTCGCGGAGCCAGGCGCGTTCGGCGCGGCTGGTGGCGCGGGCGGTCAGGAGGAGGCCGCGCCGGTAGGGGTCGGTGACCTCCTCGGCGCGCAGGGGGCGGTCTCCGTCGTAGACGAAGCTCGCCGGCGCCTCCAGGAAGGCGAGGCGCCGGCGCAGGACCGTGTGCTGTTCGGCCACGTCCGGGAAGGGAGTAGGTCGAGGAGCACGGCATTCGCCTGCTGAAGTGACACTCCGCCAGTAGGCGCCGGTGTTGTTGATCCCTGAGTTGCGACGCTCGGTCATGTGGTCATCGTGGTGGCCTGTGTCCGTCCTGCGATGGTCGCTTGAACAGCTGCTGTAGGCGACGAGCAGTTTCCAAGCCGAGCCCTCGCGTCTCAGAGGGTCTGGGCGTCATGGTTTCCGCCACGTCAACACTTGATGACGGGCGGCGTGCGAAATACTTTCGGAAACGCGCCAGTGACATAGCGGCGCCGCGTCCTAATACTTTCCCCATCCGGCTCACGTCTCATCGACCGAAATTCGGATCCATGAGTCGCCGCTGTCGGCTGCGTACCCCGTCTCATGGCGGTTCGCGAGGTGCTTCTCGCCCAACGAACGCCGATCCATGGGAATCAGTCGACCGCAGTCCTGCGGCCGAACCAGGCAAGAGAAACAGCATGGGCTACTTGGCGAATTACGTTGTCCCCCTGAGGGCGAGGGGCGGCAAGGGAATTCTGGCGGCAACTGTCGGACAGGTGGACGCCTTTCCGGCTGCAGTCTGATGTGAGCCGTTTTCCGTTTCGGTTACCGAGCTGCCTTTTCGCAGCTCCAAGTGCCGCTAACCAACGCTCAGAGGAATCGCAAATGATTCAGAAAATGGCGCGGAAGGTTCTCGCGGCAGCGACAGCCTTCGGTCTCGGCGCGGCATTCGCCGTTGCCTCCGCAGGGAGTGCCTCGGCGTATCAGCCGAGCCAGACGAACCTGTACGTGTCGCAGGACAGCGCCACGTGCAGCAAGAAGCCCTGTGTTCTCTACCCGAAGTCGGCCCAGCTTCCGAGCGGCCGCATCGTGGCGTCGTTCGAGAACAGCAAGGGTGACCCGGTGGGACAGACGCTGCCCGTCTACAAGAGTGACGACGAGGGCACCACCTGGCAGAAGCTGACCGATGTCAAAGCGCCCGCCGCTCTGTCCAGCGACCCCAAGTACGCGAAGTACACGAGCAACTGGACGAACCCGTACCTCTATGTGCTTCCGCAGAACGTCGGATCTCTGACGGCCGGCACCCTGCTCCTGGCGAGCGTCGTCTCGGGGGACGACTACTACTACAAGGAGCACAAGGCCGCCGACCCCAACTGGACAGCGGACGGTGACGGCGACCGCAAGGACGTGGCGATCGCGCTGTACTCCAGCACCGACGACGGCGCGACCTGGAGCATCCAGAACATCATCGCCGCCGGTGGGTGGCAGGGCAGCCGCGTCTCGAACGCCAACACCAACGGGCAGTCCGACCCACTCTGGGAGCCGTACCTGATCGCCCGCAATGGTCAGCTCGTCGCCTACTACTCCGACGAGCACGACTACCTCGGCTTCAACGCCGACACCGGAGTACCGACCCGCGACCCGGACGACGACACGGCCACCGACTCGTACAACCAGATCCTCGTACACGCGACCTGGGACGGCACCAGCGCTTCCTGGACCCAGCCGATCGTCGACGTCCCGGGCACGACCGAGAACCTCAACGGAAAGACACTGATCGGCAACGGCCGCCCCGGCATGACGACGATCGCCCCGACCACCGACGGCAAATGGCTGCTCACCTACGAGTACTGGGGCGGCGGAACGAACGTGAGATACAGGCTCGCGGACGACCCGCTGAAGTTCTATCCCAACAGCGTGACGGACCTCCCGATCACCAACCTGCCGGTGCCCTCCGGGGGACACACGCTGTCGACGAGCGGCAGCCCGGTGCTCGCCCCGCTGCCGGACGGGCGGATCCTCTACAACGCGGCCGGCAGCGGCAGCGTCTGGGTGAACGAGTCCGGTAAGAGCGACGGCACTTGGAAGGAGTACCAGACGCCGGTCACCAACGGCTACAGCCGCAATCTCCAGTACGTCGAGGGCACGGGACGCGTCGTCATCCTTCAGGCAGACTTCGGCACGGGTTACGGTCCCATACGCTACGGCGAGGTCGACCTCGGCCGGTCCCAGGGCGCCTACAGCACGCTCGTCAACCGTGCGACCGGTCAGGCCCTCAGCCCCGACGCAGGCAAGACTCAGGACGCCAACCTCACGGGGAACGTACCTGACCTCGTCCTGCGGGACCGCAACGCCACGGACGACACACAGCGCTGGCACCTGACCGCCAAGGGCAACGACGTCACCCTGCTCAACAAGGCCGGCGGCCGCTCGGCCGCCATCTGGACCGGCAGCGCCACGGCCGGGCAGAAGCTCGCCCAGTGGGTCGACGACGGCGCCACCGACAAGCAGTGGACCCTCGTCTCCTCGACCGACGGCTACTACAAGATCCGCTCGGTCCGTAACACGAGCCTGTTCATGACCGGGGCGACACAGAACGGTGCCGTCGATCTCGGGGCATCGATCGACGCATCCGGCAATGCCTCGGCGGACGACGCGCAGGAGTGGCAGCTTGTCCAGGATCCGCTGCCGACGGATGCGACCTTCACGCTGAAGGGCGCCAACTCCGGCCGCTGTCTCGACGTGCCGAACGGCCAGACAGGCGTGCAGGTGCAGATCTACGACTGCTCCGGGAACGCGAACCAGACCATCACGCAGACCACCGCCGGCGAACTCCGCGTCGCCGGCAAGTGCCTCGCCGCAGACGGTGACGGGACCACGCCGGGCACCAAGCTCATCCTGTGGTCCTGCAACGGGAAGTCCAGCCAGAAGTGGTGGTTCCGCCTGGACGGATCCGTCATCAACCGCTCCAACGGTCACGCCCTCGACGTCACCAACTCGTCGACGGCCAACGGATCGAAGGTGCAGCTGTGGACGGCTCTCGGCAACGCCACCCAGAGGTGGAGCCGGGGATAGTACGCAACCAATGGGGTGCGACCGCGACGGTGCGGCCGCACCCCACTGCGCGCCCTGTCTGTTCTGTACGGTGGCACGCCCAGGGCGAGTTCGGCCCTGGCCCCTGTCTCCGACATCGACCGGGCGGGGAGGGGACCGGTGAACGTCGGGGGGTTACCCGGCGAACATGCCCGCAGGTCGCGACGGTGCTGACTGACCACGAGCTGGGCCTCGCCCGCGTGATGTGACGGATACGCCGCCTCGACGTCGGTGCGCCGGCCGGCCTGCTTCTGATCCACCGGCCAGCAGTGGCGCATCGGCCAGGTCGGTTTGACCGGCGTTGCCGAGAGGCGGGCGTCAGACGAGAGCCCGCCCCTCAGGCGTCAGACGAGCGGGACGGTCACCGTGGTGGGGGCGTTTGGCGGCAGATGCACGGTCTGTCGCCGGTCCGCGGCACCACGGCATACGAGGGTGACGTCCCGCTCGGTCGGCGATGTGAGAACCACCCGGGCGAAGCCCTCCGGCACGTCCCACGTCAGCTCGTCGACGCTCACCCCGGCGCGCGTGGCGATGCCGCGCAGACTGCCGGAGCGCCACTCCGGGGGCAGGGCGGGCAGGAGTTCCACGATCCCGGGACGGGAGTCGAGCAGCATCTCCACGACCACGGCCGGCAGACAGTGGGCGGCGTCCGCGTTGTAGATGTCCAGATCAGGGTTGTGCGAGGTCATCAGCGACCGGAAGACCATGTTCCGGCCAAGGATCTTGAGTACGTTCGCCCTGGCCGTCTCGCTGTCCTTCAGACGTGCCGCACACAGGGCGCGGTGCAGGCTCCCATGCGCGGAGATGTTCTCGTCACCACGCCGCAGCAGGGCTTCGCGAGCGGCGGCGGCCAGGTCGGGGGTGTCGTCCGGGGTGATGTCGTGCAGCGGCCAGACCGGGTAGAGATGGCTGACGTGGCGATGGTCGTCGGCGGTTTCCAGTCCTGGCCATGCCCACTCGGCGAGAGCTCCGTGGTTGTCGACGCGGTAGGGCGGCAGTCGTTCGGCCAGCGCACGCCAGCGGACGGCCGCGGCCTGCTCGATCCCGAGCCGTGTACAGACGTCGGCGGCGGTCGAGAGCGCGTGCCGTGCCGCGGCCACGTCCATGGTGGCGTTCACCCCGGCCGCGCCCCGTTCGTCCTTCGGGCCGACCTCCGGGGAGTAGGACGGGACGAGGACGACGTGTCCGTCGTCGTCCTCGCGGGTGAGGAAGTCCTCGAAGAAGACGGCGGCCTCGACGAGCCAGGGGGCGAGGGTACGGGCGAGGAAGTCGTCGTCGCCGGTCGCCTGCCAGTACTCGTACAGCGGGAACAGCAGCCAGTCCGCGCCCGCCAGCCACATGGTCCAGGGCCAGTCGTCGTCGAGATGGAAGAGCAGCCCGTGTTCGCCGTCGGTCCGGCTGGGCGCGAGGACCCCGCGGGTGCCGTAGATCGTGCGGGCGTTGGTGCGCCAGTCCTCGATCTGCCCGCCGATCAACGCGGCGTACGGCGCGATGAGTTCGGGCATGCCGGTGAGGACCGCCCCGGCCATCTGGAGGTTGATGTTGGCGTCGGTGGTGTAGTCGCCGGACCAGGCCGCCCCCCAGGCTCCCAGCCACAGTCCGGTCAGCCGGGGCGGAAGGACCTCGCTGGAGCTGAGCAGCAGGTAGCGGCCGCAGTGGAACAGCGCCTCGACCAGCGCGCCGTCCAGCACCTTGGGGTCGGCGCGGGCGATCAGCTCGCTCACGGGGAGGCTGCGGGCGCTGTCGGGCACGCCCAGGTCGAGTTCGGCCCGGCCGTAGAGTTCGCCGTGTACGGGCACATGGCGGGCGAGCAACTCGTCGTATTCGGCGGGCAGTTCGTCCAGAGTCGTGCGGAGCAGGTCGGTGCGGGGAAGGGGCGCTGAGCGGTCCATCCGAGTCAGCAGGACCACGCGCGTCGCCCCCTCGACACGGACCACGTCCCCCTCCGCCCGGACCCGGCCACCGGCGACGACGGCCCGGGTGACGCCGGCGAATCCCGCCGCACCGAGCCCAGGCGGATAGGCCCCCACGACGGCGAGTGATGCTTCACCGTCCCCGCCGGCCTCGGTGGACGTCGTGAAGGTGACCTCGGAGGGGCGGCCGGGCACCTCGCCGGAGAGCCGGATGGCCAGGTCGAGCCGTGGACCGGTGATCTCGACGACCGCGACGGCATCGGTGCGCGACACGAAGGCACGCCGCGACCACTCCCCGTTCCCGTCGGACCACGTGACCCGTACCTCGCCGGTGGAGAAGTCGGTGACCCTGCGGTAGCACTCCACCGGGCTGTCCCCGGCCGCCGCGTCCACATGCAGCACGTGCCCCGGATGGAAGGACTGCGTCCAGGCCATCGCCCTGCCGTCGGAGAACTCGCGCTGTGCCTGTTCCCGCTGCCCTGCGAGGACCAGGTCGCGGACGTGTCCGAGGCGGTCGGCGACAGCCGGCGGCCGCATCCCGAGGGACTCGTTGGGCAGGACGTACCGGTGATGGTTGTGAACGATCCGTTCCCGGTGGGGATGCCCGAACACCATGATCCCGTACTCGCCGTTGCCGGAGAGGAAGGAGTCCTCCCAGCGGTCGGCGGGTTGCGTGTCGTGGATGCTGTGCACCGGCATGCCCGGCCTCCCGGAAGTGGCGTGCCTGAGCGGCTCGAACAGGCTGCGGCGGAGCCTACAAGAGTTGCCCAGCTGGACGGCGAAAGACTTTCGCAGGCCGAAGGTCGTTGAATTTCGCAGGTCTTCGGGCTTTCCGACGCTTGGCACCGGACGCTGTGTTCGATTCGGCGTGTACTTTCACTCCGCACGCAGTCTGCGTATGCCGACAGGAAGGTCCACGCCGAAGTGACGGGCCCAGCCAGGCCGAGCCAGAACGCCCAGTACGGGCTTCTCACCTCGATCGCCAACGAGGCCGGCGTCTCGCCTGCGACGGTTTCGAAGGTTGTTCACCGGCGGCGTGACGTGTCCGAGGCGACGCGGGAGCGGATCGAGACACTGCTCGCCGAATACGGCTACGTCCGTGTCTGGGAGGGTGACGCGGGCCGGCCGCGGCAGATCCTTGCCGTGTTCCGGGACCTGGCCGGACCGTACACCCTGGAAGTCGTCCGGGGCATCGTGGAGTCGGCGGCCGAGGTGGGTGTGCACACGACCGTCGGTACGACCAGTAGGAGCTCGATAGGGCAGTGGCTTCAGAAGTCCGTGGCGATGGGCGCCGCAGGAGTCGTCATCGTCATCTCGGCTCTTGCCGACCGGGACCAGCGCAGGATCCTGGATCAGGGGCTGCCGGTGGTGCTCGTCGATCCCTTGAACGCGCCGAGCGTGGACATCCCGAGCGTCGGGGTGACGAACTGGCACGGTGCGACGACCGCGGTCCAGCACCTGATCGGCCTCGGACACCGCCGGATCGGCATGCTGGCAGGCCGGTCGAGTTCGCTGGCCGGGTCCGCACGTCTGCACGGCTACCGGGCCGCTCTGGCGGAGGCCGGGATCCCGTACGATCCCGCGCTCGTCCGGTCGACGGACTTCGACTACGGCGAGGCGCTGAGCGCTGCCCGCAGCGTCCTGGACCGGAGTGAGAGGCCGACGGCTCTCTTCGCCGCGAGTGACGTCCAGGCCCTCGGTGCCCTGGAGGCCGCCCGGAGGCTCGGTGTCGCCGTGCCGAGCGGTCTGTCGGTCATGTCGTTCGACGACACCCTGGTGGCAGCAATGGCTTCGCCACCGCTGAGCGCCGTGCGGCAGCCGTTCCGTGAGCTCGGTCAGGAGGCCACGCGCATCCTGCTGAACCTGGCCGACGGCAGGCCGCCCGCGACGACGCGCAGGGAACTCGCGACGGAATTGGTCCTGCGCATGTCCACTGCCTCGCCCCGGGGCGAAAAGAGCGGGCGCGCTTGACCTCGATTTCGCAAGCCCTCGGACTACGAAAGTCTTTCGGAACTGAAGCCCTTCCGGTATTGCCGCGGCCGAATTACGCCGCTTAGCGTGACCGACGCCAGCTCAACCGCAGGAGCAACGGGACGCAACCCTTGCGCGAAAGCACCTGACGGTCTTGGCCATCGACCCACATCCCTCAGTGCGAACAGGCCGGGACGGCCTGTCGGGTGAGCCCACCCGTACAGAGGGCATTGCCGACACGAAAGGTGTTCAACGATGAACAGAGTGTCCCGACGGTGGTTTCTCACCGCGACGGCGGCGACCACGCTGAGCGTCACCGTGGCGGGCTGCGGCTCGTCCGGCAGTTCCACGTCCTCGCCCACCGGCAATGCGGACTTCTGGACGCTCCAGGACCCGACCAACTCGGTGCAGAAGGCCGCCGTGGACTCGTTCAACTCTGCCGGCAAGGGCAAGGTCAGCATGACCGTGATCGCCACGGACGGGTACAAGGACAAGCTGCGCACTGCGATGGGCTCTTCGAAGATGCCCGGACTGTTCTTCAGCTGGGGCGGCGGCAGCCTTGACGACTACGTCAAGGCGGGCAAGCTCGTGGAGCTCGACGGGATGCTGGGAGGGCGTTTCCTGCCCTCCGCGCTGGCCGCCGGCAAGGTCGACAACAAGCTGGTCGGCATCCCGTGCCGTGGCACACAGCCCGTGTTCCTCTTCTACAACAAGAAGGTCTTCGCCGACGCCGGCGTCGAGCCGCCCAAGACCTACACCGAGCTGCAGAGTCTCGTGACGGTCTTCAAGGGCAAGGGGATCACACCGTTCGCGCTTGCGGGCAACGCAAGTTCGTCGTGGACGGAGCTGATGTGGGTCGAGTACCTCGTCGACCGCCTCGCGGGACCGGAGCTGTTCGACAAGATCCAGGGTGGCGACTGGTCGCAGTGGGAGGACCCGACCGTCCTGAAGACCGCCCAGATGATCAAGGACCTGGTGGACAGCGGTGCCTTCGGCAAGAACTTCGGTTCGGTCAACTACGGCGCCGGCGGTACCTCCACCCTGCTCAACAAGGGCAAGTCCGCGATGGTCCTGATGGGCTCGTGGGAGTACGCCGTCCAGCAGGGCGAGGCCCCCGACTTCGCCAAGAACGACCTGGGGTACGTGGCCTTCCCGAGCGTCGAGGGCGGCAAGGGCGACGCCGCCAACGTCGTCGGCAACCCCACCAACTACATCTCGGTGACCACCGCGGCCCCCAAGGACACCGCGACGGAGTTCCTCAAGACCACCTACAGCGACAGCTATGTCCAGGGGCTCATCGAGAAGGGCGAGGTGCCGGTCACGACCAATGCCGAGAAGCTGCTCGCCAAGGCGCCCGACCCGGCGTACGCGAAGTTCCAGTACGACATGGTGGCGAAGGCCCCGTCCTTCACTCAGTCCTGGGACCAGGCGCTCGGCCTCACCCTCGGCACCCCGCTGCTGACCGAGATCCAGAAGCTGTTCAACGGACAGAGCTCGCCTGAGCAGTTCGTCAGCGCGGTCTCGGCGATCAAGAAGTAGGAAGGCAAGTCCACGTGGTCTCCGCAACGACATCGCGGTTCGCGAGCAAGACGCGGGCACGCGACCGGGCCGCTCCTCCCACACTGGAACGGCCCGGCGTGGCCTGGGCGGTCCCCGGGCTGCTGTTCTTCCTCGTTTTCGCGATCGTGCCGATGGCGGGAGTGCTCTACCTCTCCCTCACTCACTGGGACGGCCTGAGCTCGCCGCAGTTCACCGGCCTGGACAACTGGTCGCGATTCTTCGGCGACAGCCAGGTCCGCCAGTCAACCCTCGTCACGGGCGTCCTGCTGGTCGGGAACATCGCTGTGCAGGCGCCGATCAGCATCCTGCTGGGAGTCTGGGCTGCCGGCCACCAGCGCAACCGCGCCGTCCTGTCGGCGATCTTCTTCCTGCCACTGCTGCTGTCCACAGCGGCCACGGCCATCATGTGGCGCCAGCTGCTCGACCCGAACTTCGGACTGCCGTCGAAGGTCGACTGGTTGTTCGGCGGCAGCAATCCCTTCGGCTCCCAGGCAGGCTCGATCGCCTGTCTGGTCCTGGTCACCAGTTGGCAGTTCATCCCCTTCCACAGCCTGCTCTACCAGGGCGCCGCCCGCGCCATCCCCCACACGCTCTACCAGGCGGCCGCGATCGACGGCGCGGGACGGGTGCGGCAGTTCGTCCACATCACCCTGCCGCAGCTGCGCAACACGATCATCACCTCGACCACCTTCATGGTCATCGGCGGTCTCACGGCCTTCGACATCGTGCTGCTGCTGACCAACGGGGGTCCCGGCACGGACACCTCGATCCTGCCCTTCTCGATGTACCAGACGGCCTTCCGCACGTACGACTACGGATATGCGAGTGCCATCGCGAGCTTCCTGCTGCTGCTCGCCACCGTGGCCTCGGTCCTCCTCACGAAGCTCAGTGGGTACGACAAGATGACGAGCACGATGGAGGGGCTGTGAGGACGCGCCCGAACTACCTCGCCGGCGCGGCCGCCCTCGTCTGGCTGGTGATCATCGGTGTCCCGCTCTACGCGCTGGCGAACACGGCGGTGCAACCGCAGACGAAGTACACCGACAAGGGACCGGTCTCGATCCCCTCCACGGTGACGTGGGACAACTTCCGCACTGTGGTGGACAGCGGGTTCCTGCACTACATATGGAACACCGTCGTCGTCGCCGTGGCCACCGTCGCCATCGTGCTCGCGCTCGCCGTACCGATCAGCTATGCGGTGGTCCGCGGCCGGGGCTGGATCTCCAAGGGAGTGTTCCGCCTGTTCCTGCTGGGCCTGGCCATCCCCTCCCAGGCGGTCATCATCCCGCTCTTCCTCATCGTCAACGACCTCGGCTTGTACGACACCCTGTGGGGGATCATCCTGCCCACGGCGGCTTTCGCGCTCCCCGTGAGCGTGCTGGTCCTCAGCGGCGGTATGCGGGACATCTCCAACGAGCTGTACGAGGCCATGGCTCTGGACGGCGCCAGTCCGGCCCGGACACTGGTGACCCTGGTCATCCCGATGTCGCGCTCCGCCATCGCGACCGCGTCCGTCTTCGCGGCTCTGCAGGCATGGAACGGCTTCCTGTTCCCGCTGATCATGGCCCAGTCCGAGGACACGAAGCTGGTGACCCTCGGCCTGTACAACTTCGTCTCCGAGTACGGCTCCAACGTCCCGGCTCTCCTGGCCGCGGTGCTGATGTCCGCGGTGCCCATCCTCGTCGTCTACCTCTTCGCCCGGCGGGCCCTCGTCGCGGGCCTCATGGGCGCCGGCGGCAAGTAGCGGCTCCGCCGTCCCGCCCGACCTGACGAGGTGGGACGGAGATCGAAGCCGGGCCCGGGCACCCTCAGGTGCCGAGGAGAACCTCCTCACGGTGCCGTCCCGCGCGTCCGCCTCCCCAGGACCGCTGCCCGGGCCCGACTCCGGTCCGGCCTGCCCGCACGACTCTGCTTCGACTTCCCCGAACCACGCCGTTCGCGGCACCCGTCACAGAAACGGATGACCCTTTGACGATCAGCGACGAGCGCCCGGCGACGACCGGGCTGTGGAACGATCCCGCCCTGCCGGCCTCCGACCGCGCCCGGGCCCTGCTCGACGTCATGACCGAGGCCGAGAAGACAGCGCAGCTCGGCAGCACATGGCCGGGTCACGACATGGCCGGCGACGTCGCCCCCATGCAGGACACCTTCAGGGGCGCCGAGAGCTTCGACGAGGCGGTCGTGGACGGGCTCGGACATGTGACGCGAGTGTTCGGCACAGCACCGCTGGCTCCCGAAGCGGGCCGCGAGCGGCTGGCCGCCCTGCAGGAGCGGGTTGTCGCGGCGAACCGTTTCGGTATCCCGGCCATCGCCCACGAGGAGTGCCTGACCGGATTCACCACCTGGCAGGCGACCGTCTACCCCACCCCGCTCGCGTGGGCGGCCACCTTCGACCCCGGCCTCGTGCACCGGATGGCCGCGGCCATCGGCTCGGACATGGCGGCCGTGGGTGTCCACCAGGGACTGTCACCCGTCCTGGACGTCGTACGCGACTATCGCTGGGGCCGGGTGGAGGAGACACTCGGCGAGGACCCCTACCTCGTCTCGGAGCTCGGGCTGGCCTATGTCCAAGGCCTGCAGTCAGGCGGTGTCGTCGCCACCCTGAAGCACTTCGCCGGCTACTCCGCCTCCCGGGCGGCCCGCAACCATGCCCCAGCCGCGCTGGGCCCGCGCGAACTCGCCGACGTCGTCCTCGTCCCCTTCGAAAAGGCCGTCGTCACGGGCCGGGTCGGCTCGGTGATGAACGCGTACAACGACATCGACGGCGTACCCTGCGCCGCGGACGAGGCCCTGCTCACCCAACTCCTGCGCGAAAGCTGGGGGTTCGAGGGCACGGTGGTGTCCGACTACTGGGCGATCGCCTTTCTCGCCTCCCTGCACCACGTGGCGGCCGACATCCCGGACGCGGCACGTGCCGCGCTGCACGCCGGCATCGACGTGGAGCTGCCCCACACCACGGCCTACGGAGAAGCCCTGCAGGCCCAGCTGAGGGACGGTCGCGTCCCCGTCGGCCTGCTCGACCGCGCGGTGCTGCGCGTTCTGACGCAGAAGGCCGAACTCGGCCTGCTGGACCCGGACTGGCATCCCCGTCGGTACACGGCCCCCGCGGACTTCGACTCGCCCCTCAACCGAGGCGTCGCCCGCGCGCTGGCCGAGGAGTCCGTCGTCCTGCTGGACAACGCCGCCGACCTGCTGCCACTCACCGGCGCGCGCTCCGTCGCCGTGATCGGCCCCACGGCCGACGACGCCCACTGCCTGTTCGGCTGCTACTCCTTCCCCAACCACGTCCTCCCTCACAACCCCGAGATCCCCATGGGCATCGAGGCACCCACCGTGCTGGACGCCATCCGGCGGGAGTTCCCCGATGTCACCGTGCGGTACGAGGTCGGCTGCCCCGTCACCGGGGACGACCCCAGCGGTGTCGAAGCGGCGGTGGCCGCGGCCGCGGCGGCCGACGTGACGGTTCTCGTCGTCGGCGACCGCTCCGGCATGTTCGGTCACGGAACCTCCGGGGAAGGCTGCGACGTCGGCGATCTGACGCTTCCGGGAGTGCAGGACGAGCTCGTCGAGGCCGTCCTCGCTGCGGCGAACCGTACCGTCCTCGTCGTCGTCTCGGGCCGCCCGTACGCGATCGGCCGGCACGCCCGGAACGCGGACGCGACCGTCCAGGTGTTCTTCCCCGGCGAGGAGGGGGCGGCGGCGATCGCCGGAGTCATCTCCGGGCGGATCAACCCCTCCGGACGCCTTCCGGTGCAGATCCCGGGTGACATGGCCGGGCAGCCGGGCACCTACCTGGCGCCCCCGCTCGCCCTCAAGAGCGACGGGGTGAGCAACATCGACCCCACACCTGCGTTCCCGTTCGGCCACGGCCTGTCGTACACGACCTTCGCCATCGGGGACGTGCATGTGGACGAAGCCGCCGTGCCCGTCGACGCGACGATCACGGTACGAGCCGCGGTCTCCAACACCGGCGAAAGAGCGGGCACCTTCGTGCCCCAGCTCTACCTCACCGACCCGGTCGCCTCGGTCACCCGCCCCGTGCGCCAGCTCATCGGGTTCACCCGTGTCGACCTTGCCGCCGGTGAAACCCGTGTCGTCGAGTTCCAGGTCCACACGGACATGACCAGCTTCACGGGAAGGGATCTGCGCCGACGCGTCGAACCCGGCGGCATAACGTTCACCGTCGCCCAGTCGGCGGGCGATCCCGGCGTCCCCGTCCAGGTGACCCTGCAAGGAGACGAGCGCATGGTCGACCACACCCGCACCATGACCACGCCTGTCACGGTGCTCCCGGGCTGACGGTCGGTACACCGCGGGCCAGGACGGCTTCGGCCGGGGATGTACCACGTCTCCGGCCGAAGCCGCACCCGTCCGCCCGTCCGTGCCAGAGCCGGGTGCGACCTCCACATCCGTAGAGCCGCCCGTAGGCGCTTCGAAGCACGATTCTGCCGAAAGGCATGTTCGTACAGTGAAATATAGTTCACACTAGGGTGGGTGAGGAGTCAACGATGAGCAGCAGCGAGTTCCCAGAGGTCAGGACGGTGGCGGGCGCGGTCCGCGGGCGCCGTGAGGGTGGCTTGGAGGTCTTCAGGGGCATCCCGTTCGCACAGCCGCCGGTGGGTGAGGCCCGCTTCGCGGCGCCGCGACGAGTGGATGCCTGGGACGGCGTGCGGGAGGCGTTCGCGTTCGGTCCGCCACCTCCGCAGGAGCAGATGGGCCCCGAGGCCGAGCTTCCCGCCGGCCTTCCGGGCGGTGACGACTGGCTGACGGTCAACGTCTGGACTCCGGAGACGGACCCGGCCGCACGACGCCCGGTGATGGTGTGGATCTACGGTGGCGCCTACAAGTTCGGCTCCTCCGACGACCCGGCCTATGACGGCAGCCGCCTCTCCCGCGAGGGCGATCTGATCGTGGTCACACTCAACTACCGAGTCGGTGTCGAGGGGTTCGCCCTGATCGAGGGCGCACCCGCGAACCGTGGACTGCTTGACCAGGTCGCCGCACTGGAGTGGGTGCGCGAGAACATCACCGCCTTCGGTGGCGACCCCGACCGGGTCACCGTCTTCGGTGAATCCGCAGGCGCCGGGTCCATCGCCGCCCTGATGGCCATGCCGCGAGCACGGGGTCTGTTCCGGCGGGCCATCGCCCAGAGTGTGCCGGGCACCTTCTTCTCAGGCGCACTGGCCCGTGACATCGCCGAGGCCCTGGCCGGCGGGCTGGGGCTGCGCCCGACGGTCGCCGATCTGTCGGACGTGGATCCCCGGAAACTCCCTGAGGCAGGAGCTGTACTGACCGCCCGGATGCGCGAGTATGTGCACCGCTGGGGTCCGGTCGCTCTCACCCCAACCCCTTTCTCGCCCGTCGTCGACGGCGATGTCCTGCCCACCGCGCCGTGGCAGGCTCTCGCGAACGGCGCCGCACGGGACGTGGAGCTGATCACCGGGCACAACCGGGACGAATATCGTCTGTTCCTCATGCTCGGCGGGCTGCTCGGTCGGGTGGACGAGAGCCTGGCCTCGATGGCGTTGGGCCTGTTCGGGCCGACGCCGGACGGCGAACAGGCCTACCGCACCGCGTTCCCGGACGCCTCGGCGGAGTATTTGTTCGAACTGGTGCAGTCCGACTGGCTGTTCCGCATGCCCTCGCTTCACCTGGCAGAGGCGCAGGTGGCCGGTGGTGGCCGGGCACACGCCTACGAACTCACCTGGGCCGCACCCGCCAACCACGGCGCTCTGGGCGCCTGTCACGGCCTCGATGTACCCCTGACCTTCGGCACATACGGCGGCCTCGGTGCCATGCTGGTCGGGCCCACTCCCTCGCCCGAGACCGAGGCGCTCTCCGCCCGCTTCCGCTCCGCCTGGACCGCCTTCGCGACCGGGGGTGACCCGGGCTGGCCCGCGTACGACGCCGATCGCCGTCTCGTCCAGCTCTTCGATACGGAACCGGCGGTCACCGCGTACCCGGAGGAGGCTGCCCGCCGACTCTGGGAACACCATGCCTTCGCCGCTCTGCCCCTCACTTCGGCGTAGCCGGTTGGCTGGCGCCAACTGGCAACCCTGGTCACACTGCTGGTGTGGACGCCTTTCAGACCGGTGACCCGGGACTTTTCACTCCTGAGTCGGTGACCTGGCAGATGCACGGCGACCCGATGATGTGGGTCGCCGGAGTCCGCGCGCTCTATCTGCAGGCGCTGCACCCGCGTGCGGTGCGGGGTGTCATGCAGAATTCCGACTTCCGGCGCGACGCGTGGGGCCGGCTGATGCGCACCGCGAACTTCGTGGGGACGACGACGTACGGGACCAGCGAGGCCGCTGAGAAAGCGGGGGTGCGGGTGCGGAAGATTCACACGATGCTCACAGCCGAGGACCCGGAGACGGGGGAGCAGTACCGGATTGACGAGCCCGAGCTGCTGCTGTGGGTGCACTGCGCCGAGATCGACTCCTATCTGCACGTCCTGCGGCGCTCGGGGTTCCGCCTCACGGATGCGCAGGCGGACCGCTACATCGGTGAACACCGGGTCAGCGCACGGCTGGTGGGGCTCGACCCCGATGTCGTACCTGCGGACCGGGCCCAACTGGCCGAGTATTTCGAGAAGGTGCTGCCCGAGCTGGCGGCAGGCCCGGAGGCGCGGGACGTGGACGACTTCCTGTTGCGCCCGCCGACACACCCGTTGCTTGTACCGGCGCGCGCCTTGCTGTGGCGGCGCGTGGCGCATCTGGCGTACGCCTCTCTGCCGCCGTACGCCCACGAGTTGTACGGCAGAGCGGCTCCGGAGCCCGCCGTGGTGACCCGGCGCCTGCGTGTCACGGGCACCATGCTGCGCTGTGTTCCCGCACGTCTGCGCTGGCAACTTCCGCCCAAACACATTCTCCGCGCCATGTCACGACTCGGCCCCGGCTCGCGCCCGGCGCCGTACAAAGTCGACAGATAACTCGCCATACTGGACGGGCCGGGGGAGGGCGCGGGGCGAGTATCGACGGGGGCGGTCGCAGGAGATGGCGGAGACCAGGCTGATCCAGAGCCGGTACCGGCTGCTCGATCTCATCGGGCGGGGCGGTATGGGTGAGGTGTGGCGTGCGCGGGACGAGTCGCTGGGCCGGCATGTGGCGGTCAAGTGCCTCAAGCCCCTCGGCCCGCACCACGATCAGTCCTTCACCCGAGTGCTGCGGGAGCGGTTCCGGCGCGAGGCCCGGGTGGCCGCCGCCCTCCAGCACCGCGGGGTGACGGTCGTCCATGACTTCGGTGAGTCCGACGGCGTGCTGTATCTCGTGATGGAGCTGCTGGAAGGGCGGAACCTCAGCCAACTCCTGGAGGACAACAAGCAACACCCGCTGCCGGTCGCCGACGTCGTCGATGTCGCCGACCAGGTGGCCGCGGCCCTCGCGTACACCCATCAACAGGGCATCGTGCACCGCGACTTGAAGCCCGCGAACATCATGCGGCTCACCGACGGCACGGTGAAGATCTGCGACTTCGGCATCGCGCGCCTCGGCCACGACATCGGGTTCACCTCACGTCTGACCGGCACCGGTATCGCGATGGGCACCCCGCACTACATGTCGCCGGAGCAGATCAGCGGCACCCATGTCGACCAGCGCAGCGACCTGTACTCCTTCGGGTGCGTGCTCTACGAAATCGCCACCGGGGCACCGCCGTTCGACCTCGACGACGCTTGGGCTGTGCTCGTCGGACACCGGGACACGACTCCCGAACCGCCGCGCCGACACCGGGCCGAACTCCCCGAGTACTTCGAGAAGATCATCCTGGATCTGCTCGCCAAGGAGCCTGAGGAGCGCCCGCAGGACGCCCGCGAACTCGGCCGCCGCATCAACGCGGGCCGCACCACTCCGATGTACGTGCCGACCGTGGTGACTCCCGCCATCCGGCAACCGGGGCCGGAGCAGCGACCGTTGGCGCCCTCGGCCCAGGCGCGCCCCGAGCAGCCGCCCTCGCGCGAACCCCGGCTGCCCTCCTGGACCCGCGGCATGACCACGGGCCACAAGGCGACCGGCGCCGGGCTGCGCGTCACACCCCCGGACGCTTCTGCGGGCCTCACCGGCGAGTGGATCGCGCGTCCGTCCACGGCTGTGGCGCGCTCGCCCGAGCGCACCGAACGGCCCACTCCCTCACCGGAGTTGATCACCACTCTGGCGGGGCGGCACAACGCCGGCCTGAGTCTCGGGCGGCTCGGCCGGTGGACGGAGGCGGGCGAGGTGCACCGCGCGGTCGCCGCCGAGCGGGAGCACGCCCTCGGTCCTGACCACCCCGACACGCTCGCCTCCCGCTACGAGGTCGGGTTCACGCTCAGCCGCACCGGACGCCCCGCCGAGGCGCTGCGCGAGTACGCGCATGTCGCCCAGGCCAGGGAGCGGGTGCTCGGCGCCGACCACCCCGACACGCTCGCCGCGCGGCAGGAAATGGCGTATGTCCTCGGCCAGTTGGGCCGCCACTTCGAGGCCCACCAGGCCTACACTTCCGTGCTCGCCGCCCGGGAGCGCGCCATGGGCCCCGACCATCCCGACACCCTGCGCTGCCGCCACAACCTCGCCTTCAACCTGAGCAGACTCGGGCGCCTTGAGGACTCGTACCGCATGGCGAGCGAGGTGGCGTCCGCCCGTGCGCGGGTGCTCGGCGCGATGCACCCCGACACGCTCGTCACGCGGTACGAAGTCGCTTACGCGCTCGGACAGTTGGGGCGTTGGCCCGAGGCGCTGCATACCTACCAGGAGGTGGCCGAGGCTCGCGCGCAGGCGCTGGGTCCCGATCATCCGGACACGCTCGCCGCCCGCTATGAGGTCGGCATCAGCCTCGGGCGGCTCGGCCGCAGTGCGCAGGCGCTTGAGCTGTACCGCGATCTGATCGACGACCGCACTCGCGTGCACGGCTCCGCGCATCCCGAGACCCTGCGTGCCCGGCACGGTCTCGGGGTCAACCTTGGCCGCATGGGGCGCTGGGAGGAGGCCCTCGCGGAGTCGCGTGACGTGTGTGCCATCCGCGAGCGGGTGCTCGGGGGCGACCATCCGGACACTCTTGTCAGTCGGCGCGAGGTTGCCGTCGGTCTTGGGTGGCTCGGTCGGTGGGCCGACGCGCTCACCGAGTATCGCGGGGTGGCTTCCGCTCGCGAGCGGGTGCTCGGGGCCGATCATCCCGACGCGCTTGCCAGCCGTAACGACGAGGCGCACTGTCTGGAGCAGCTGGGGCGGGGGCAGGAGGCCGTGGAGCTGTATCGGAGGGTGGCTGCGTTGCGGCAGCAGCGGGCGTCCGGGGGGCATTGAGTGTGGTTGGGGTGGTGGGATTTCGCCCCCTCCGCCCCTACCCGTCCCGTCCTTCTGGGGCTGCGCCCCAGGCCCCCTGGGTCGTTTTTTGCTGCGGGGCTGTGGGGGCTTGTCGCGCAGTTCCCCGCGCCCCTGCGGGGGCGCGGCCCCGTACGGGTGCCCGCCGCCTGCCGCGTACCCCTGGCCGCCGTAGATCATCACGTGTTACCAAGAACCATGCCTGCACTCGAGGGATACGACGCCGTGATCGTCGGCGGGGGACACAACGGGCTCGTCGCCGCTGCCTACCTGGCCCGGGCCGGGCGGTCGGTGCTGGTCCTTGAGCGCTTGGGGACGACCGGTGGGGCCGCTGTGTCCACGCGGCCGTTCGCCGGGGTCGACGCGCGGCTGTCGCGCTACTCGTACCTGGTCAGCCTGCTGCCGCGGAAGATCGTGCGGGATCTCGGCCTGGACTTCCGGGTACGCGGGCGCACCGTCTCCTCGTACACGCCTGTCGAGCGCGACGGAAAGGCGACCGGACTGCTTGTCGGCGGTGGTGAGCGGCGCACCCGTGAGGCGTTCGCGCGGCTGACCGGATCGGACAGTGAGTACGCGGCGTGGCAGCGGTTCTACGGGATGACGGGCCGCGTCGCCCAGCGGGTGTTCCCCACGCTCACGGAGCCCTTGCCCACGCGCGATGAGCTGCGTCGGCGTGTCGACGACGAGGAGGCGTGGCGGGTGCTCTTCGAGGAGCCGGTCGGCGCCGCCGTGGAGGAGTACTTCGCCGACGACCTCGTACGCGGTGTCGTCCTCACCGACGCCCTCATCGGGACCTTCGCGGACGCCCACGACCCGTCCCTGCGGCAGAACCGCTGCTTCCTCTACCACGTGATCGGCGGCGGCACCGGCGCCTGGGACGTGCCGGTCGGCGGTATGGGCGCCCTGACGGACGCGATCGCCGCGGCGGCGCGCAACGCGGGCGTCGTGATCGCGACCGGCCATGAGGCCGTGCGGATCGAGACGGACGGGCGGGCCGCCGAGGTCACCTACCGGAGCGCGGACGGCGAGGGCGTCGTCGCGACCCGGCACGTCCTGGTGAACGCCTCGCCGCAGGAGCTCGCGCGCCTCACCGGCGACGAACCGCCCGCCCCCGCCGAGGGCGCCCAGCTCAAGGTGAACATGCTCCTGAAGCGGCTGCCGAGGCTTCGCGACACCTCCGTCGACCCGCGCGAGGCGTTCTCCGGGACCTTCCACATCGCTGAGGGATACGAGCAGTTGGCCACCGCCCACGCGCAGGCGGCGGCCGGCGAGCTGCCCACCGCGCCGCCCTCCGAGATCTACTGCCACTCGCTCACCGACCCGAGCATCCTCGGCCGGGACCTGGTCGAGCAGGGCTACCAGACCCTCACCCTCTTCGGACTGCACACGCCGGCCGGGCTCTTCGCTCGCGACAACGACGCCGTACGCGATGAGCTGCTGAAGTCGACCATCGCGCAGCTGGACGCCCACCTCGCCGAACCCCTCGTCGGCTGTCTGGCCACCGACGCCGACGGCCGCCCCTGCATCGAGGCGAAGACCCCACTCGACCTGGAGCGCGACCTGCGGCTGCCCGGCGGCAACATCTTCCACCGCGATCTCGCCTTCCCGTACGCGCAGGAGGGCACGGGACGCTGGGGCGTCGAGACCCGGCACGCGAACGTCCTGCTGTGCGGGGCGGGCGCGGTGCGTGGCGGCGGGGTGAGCGGGGTGCCCGGGCACAACGCGGCGATGGCCATGCTGGAGGAGCCAGGTCTTGGCGGGCCGCGCTAGGCGGTTGCCTCGTCCGGCTGTCCCGCCCGTTCGAAGGTGAGGATGGTGACTCCGTCGCCGACGACCCTGGAGTCCTTCAGGCGCAGACGCTTCTTGTCGGACGTCGCGCCGAAGAGGCGCTTGCCGGTCCCGAGGACGACTGGGAAGACCATCAGGCGGAGCTCGTCGACGAGGTCCTTCTCGATGAGGGTCTGCACCAGGCGGGCGCTGCCGTGGACCACGATGTTCCCGGGCTGCGTCTCCTTGAGAGCCGCCACCTCCTCGACGACATCGCCGCTGAGCACCGTGGAGTTGTTCCACTCGGCCTTGTCGAGGGTCGAGGAGACGACGTACTTGGGCATGCTGTTGAACTTGTCGGCGAACTCGCCCTCGCGAGAGGGCCAGGCGGCGGCGAACCCCTCGTAGGTGACCCGGCCGAGCAGCAGCGCGTCCGAGTCGTGCGTCTCCTCGAGCTTGAACTGGTTGCCTTCGTCCCCACGGTCGATCTCGAAGCTCCAGCCGTCGTACTTGAAGCCCTCGCCTCCGCCGGGCGCCTCGAGGACGCCGTCGAGCGAGACGAATTCGGTGACGATGATCCTTCCCATGCTGTCGCTCCCTTTCCTGTTCCCGGTGGATGCGGGCCTTCATGGTGGATGTGGGCCTTCACGGGTGGATCTGTGGTCCGTGACGCACACATCTCACCTTCGAGCCTTCAGTCCCGGGACGCCACCCAGCCCACCGCAACAATGCGCGCGGCGTCCGCCGGACGTGCCTCGTCGAAGAGGACCTGGTCTCCGGAGTCGACCCGGAGCGCGTCGACGTAGGCGCCACGACCGACGTACAGCTGGTCGGTCGCATACCGCCAGCGCGCGGTGAGCTGCCGCACCTGGGGCAGGTCCGCGGTGAGCCGGTGCCAGACCCGTCCGGACCAGCCGGTGACCGCGCCGGTGGGGTGCTCCTGCGGTTCCTCGCCATGCGGGGCCGTCGTGAAGGGAACCGGCTGCCAGGTCGTACCGCCGTCGGCCGACGTCTCCAGGGAGAGACGGTCCGCCTGGGGTTCGGTGTCCCACCACAGTGCGCAGCGCAGGCGTACGGGACCGGTGGCAGTGTCGAGCGCGGGCAGCGTCAGTGTGGCCGTCGTCGTGCCCGTCATCCCGGAGAACCAGGATGTGCGGCCGCGCGCGGGGCGGACCGGCACGGCGCGGGCCAGGTTGTTCGCCGCGGCGACCCGGGGAGCGGAGCCCGATCGCCAACTGCGGGCGGGGTGGACGGAGTTGCCGAGAACGATCAGGAAGGAGTCGGTCGTCGGGTCGAGGACGAGGGAGGTGCCGGTGAAGCCGGTGTGGCCCGCGGTGCGCGGGGTGGCCATCGCGCCCATGTACCAGTGCTGGTAGAGCTCGAAGCCGAGGCCGTGCTCGTCGCCCGGGAAGGCCGTGTTGAAGTCGGTGAACATCAGGTCCACCGTCTCCGGCTCCAGGATGCGCGCCCCGCCGTACGCGCCGCCGTTGAGCAGCGTGCGGCCGAGGATCGCCAGGTCCCAGGCGCAGGAGAACACGCCCGCGTGGCCGGCCACACCACCGAGGGAGTACGCGTTCTCGTCGTGCACCTCGCCCCACACAAGGCCCCGGTTCAGCCCCGACCAGGGCAGCCGTGCGTCCTCGGTGGCGGCGATCCTCGGCTTCCAGGAGGCGGGCGGGTTGTAGCGGGTGCGGTGCATGCCGAGCGGGGCGGTGATCTCCTCGTGGAGGAGGGTGTCGAGGGTGCGGCCGGTGATCTTCTCCAGGACGAGCTGGAGCGAGATCAGATTCAGGTCCGAGTAGAGGTACTTGGTGCCCGGGGGGTTGAGCGGGGCCTCGTTCCAGATGAGTTGGAGCTTTCCCTCGTGGGTCGGCGCGTTGTAGAGGGGGATCCAGGCGCGGAAGCCTGAGGTGTGGGTGAGGAGTTGGCGGATCGTGATGGTCTGCTTGCCGCCGCCCGCGAACTCGGGGAGGTACGAGGCGACCGTCGCCTCCAGAGCCAGCGCGCCGCGCTCGATCTGCTGGACCGTGAGGATCGACGTGAACAGCTTCGAGACGGAGGCCAGGTCGTAGACGGTGTCCTCGGCCGCCGCGATCTGCTGGTCGGCGGGGAACTCGACGCCGGTGTCGGTCTTCTCGTCGTACGCCGCATAGCGCACCGCCATGCCGATCGGCTGGTGCAGGGCCACGGTGCCGCCGCGCCCGGCGAGGAGTACGGCGCCCGCGTACCAGGGGTGCCTGGGGGAGGGGCCGAGGAACGCCTCGGCGTCGGCGACCAGTTGGCGCAGATGGCCCGACAGCAGTCCGGCACGCTCGGCCGATCCGTGCCGCAGTGTCGGCAGTCCGCCACCGGTTCCCCCGGCGGCAGCGGCGGATGCGGCGGGTCCTGCGGGGAAGGGGGCGATGGCCAGGGAACCTCCCAAGGCCGCCACCCGTCTGCCCAGTTGACGACGGGTCAGTCGGCTGTGTGCTCCACCCGTTGCTTCATCGGTCATCGAGAAGTCTCCCGCCGCGCCGCCTGAAAGTATCTTTCCTGGTTCGCCTTGCGGGGTGAAACTTTCCTGTCAGGGGGAGAGTGTGTCAACCGTGGCAGGCGGTTCCGGTAAATCTGACGGAGCATCAGAAAAGGTCTTCCCTCGTCCGGAGGACTGCGGCATCCTGCGGCCATGCAGACGGAGCTGAGCAAGAGACTGGGAGTCGAGCACGCCATCTTCGGCTTCACGCCGTTTCCCGCCGTCGCTGCGGCCATCAGCCGCGCGGGCGGATTCGGTGTGCTCGGTGCGGTCCGCTACACCGCCCCCGACGACCTCAAACGCGACCTCGACTGGATCGAGGCCAATGTCGACGGCATGCCCTACGGCCTGGACGTCGTCATGCCGGCCAAGAAGGTGGAGGGTGTGACGGAAGCCGACGTCGAGGCGATGATCCCCGAGGGGCATCGGCAGTACGTCAAGGACACCCTGGCCAAGTACGGCGTACCCGAACTCGCCGAGGGCGAGGTGTCCGGGTGGCGTATCACGGGGTGGATGGAGCAGGTCGCCCGCAACCAGCTCGACGTCGCCTTCGACTACCCGATCAAGCTGCTCGCCAACGCGCTCGGCTCCCCGCCCGTCGACGTCGTGGAGCGCGCCCACAAGCAGGGAGCGCTCGTCGCCGCCCTCGCGGGCAGTGCCCGGCACGCCCTCAAGCACGCCGAGGGCGGCATCGACGTCGTCGTCGCGCAGGGCTACGAGGCGGGCGGCCACACCGGGGAGATCGCCTCGATGGTGCTGACGCCGGAAGTCGTGGACGCCGTCGACCCGTTGCCCGTACTCGCGGCGGGCGGCATCGGCAGCGGGCAGCAGGTGGCCGCCGCGCTCAGCCTCGGCGCCCAAGGTGTGTGGCTCGGCTCCGTGTGGCTGACCGTGACAGAGGCGGACATGCACTCGCGCGGCGTCACGCGGAAGCTGCTCGCCGCCGGATCCGGCGACACGGTCCGTTCGCGCGCGCTGACCGGCAAGCCGGCACGTCAGCTGCGCACCGAGTGGACCGACGCCTGGGACGACCCGAACGGGCCCGGCACGCTTCCCATGCCGTTGCAGGGACTGCTCGTGGCCGAGGCGCTCTCCCGGATCCAGAAGTACGAGGTGGAGCCGCTGCTCGGCACACCGGTCGGGCAGATCGTCGGCCGGATGAACAGCGAACGCAGCGTCCAGGCCGTCTTCGACGACCTGACCCGGGGGTTCGAGCACGCCGTCGACCGGATCAACCGCATCGCGGGAAGGGGCGAGCAGTCGTGAGCAAGGTTGCGAGTGCGGCGGGGGCCACGCCGCCGAACGGTTTCTGGGCCCAGGCCGCAGCGGACCCGGGGCGTACGGTCCTGATCACCCCGGACGGAGACGAGTGGACCGCCGGCCGGCTGCACGCCTCGGCCAACCAGCTGGTCCATGGCCTGCGCGCCGCCGGCCTCGCACGCGGCGACGCCTTCGCGGTCGTTCTCCCCAACAGCGTCGAGTTCTTCGTCGCCTACCTCGCTGCCTCCCAGGCGGGCTTCTATCTCGTCCCCGTCAACCACCACCTCGTCGGCCCCGAGATCGCCTGGATCGTCTCCGACTCGGGCGCCAAGGTGCTCATCGCGCACGAACGGTTCGCGGACGCCGCCCGCCATGCCGCCGACGAGGCCAAGCTCCCCGCCACGCAGCGTTACGCGGTCGGCTCGCTCGCGGGCTTCCGGCCGTACGCCGAACTCCTTGACGGACAGCCCGAGTCGGCGCCGGAGGACCGCACCCTCGGCTGGGTCATGAACTACACCTCGGGCACCACGGGCCGCCCCCGCGGCATCAGGCGCCCGCTGCCCGGCAAGCTCCCCGAGGAGACGTACCTCGGCGGCTTCCTCGGGATTTTCGGCATCAAGCCGTACGACGACAATGTGCACCTCGTCTGCTCGCCGCTCTACCACACCGCAGTGCTCCAGTTCGCGGGCGCGTCCCTGCACATCGGCCACCGGCTGGTGCTGATGGACAAGTGGACACCCGAAGAGATGCTCCGTGTCATCGATGCCCATGCCTGCACGCACACTCATATGGTCCCGACCCAGTTCCACCGACTGCTCGCGTTGCCGGACCACATAAGGCAGGCGTACGACGTGTCGTCGATGCGGCATGCCATCCATGGCGCCGCGCCCTGCCCCGACCACGTGAAGCGGGCCATGATCGAGTGGTGGGGCGAGTGCGTCGAGGAGTACTACGCGGCCAGCGAGGGCGGCGGGGCCTTCGCGACCGCCGAGGACTGGCTGAAGAAGCCCGGCACGGTCGGTAAGGCCTGGCCGATCAGCGAACTCGCCGTCTTCGACGACGACGGCAACCGGCTGCCGCCCGGTGAACTCGGCACCGTCTACATGAAGATGAGCACCGGCGGATTCTCGTACCACAAGGACGAGAGCAAGACGAAGAAGAACCGCATCGGCGACTTCTTCACCGTCGGCGACCTCGGCCTCCTCGACGAGGACGGCTACCTCTTCCTCCGCGACCGCAAGATCGACATGATCATCTCGGGCGGGGTCAACATCTACCCGGCCGAGATCGAGGCCGCGCTGCTCACCCACCCCGCCGTCGCCGACGCGGCCGCCTTCGGTATCCCGCACGACGACTGGGGCGAGCAGGTCAAGGCGGTGGTCGAGGCCGCGCCCGGACATGAGCCCGGCGCCGCCCTCGCCGCGGACATCCTCGACCACTGCGAACATCAACTCGCGGGGTACAAGCGCCCCAAGAGCGTCGACTTCATCGAGACGATGCCTCGCGATCCGAACGGGAAGCTCTATAAGCGGCGGCTGCGGGATCCGTATTGGGAGGGGCGCACCCGAGTGGTCTAGGCCAGCAGGAGTCGTGCCTGAAGGTTGGGAAGCTTGGCCCACCAGTGGTCGTAGCGGCTGTAGGCCCGGGGGTCGCGGTCGGCCAGCACCGTGGTCAGTGACCGCGCCTCCTCGGCGAGTGCCTCCCACGCCGCGGGCGGAAGGTCGTGGAAGGCCGTGGCCTCGATGCCGCCGTCAGCCGGGCGCCATACGCCGGCGACGTAGCCGTCGACCAGCAGGGTGGGCAACACGTCGCCGTTGTTGCGGGTCACCAGTCGTCGATAGGTCGGCGGGATCATGCGGCTGCGGTCGGCGTAGGCCAGCAGGGTGCTGTCCCACATGGCCATGACCCGAGGCGGGGCCGGGGTGTCCGAGGGCGGGCGCGGGGCGCCGGGGATGTCGAACAGGCTGGTGCCGTCGGGTCCTTCGAACTGATCGAGGGAGCCGCCCAGTGCGCGTAGAGCCGCGCGGATCGGTGCGCGCTGCACCATGGCGAACTGGGCCACGTCCGCCACCGAGGCCGGACCGAACCCTTCCAGATAGCGCAGGACGAGCCTCTGCAGCGCCTGCGGTGCCGTCTCCCGCCCCGTGGGCACGGGCCCTGTCCGCGCCGCGACGTACGACGACCGGGTGTTGAACGACCACGGCCCGCCCGTCGGTACATGAAGCAGCGGTGCATACGCCCGCAGCCCCCACCACGCCCCTGCCTTCTTCTCCGCCCCGAGCCGCTCCTCGACCCATTCCTGCATCTCGGCGGCCGTCCGCGGCCGGTCGGCGAACGCCAGCAGCTCCGGCACCAGTTCCTCGCCGTCCGCCGGAGTGAGCCCCGCCTCAGCGAAGCGGTAGCCCAGACGCGAGCCGTACAGCGTCGGCTGCATCGCCTCGCGGAACACTTGGTAGTCGTCGGCATGAACCGCGTGCAGCGTGATCCGCATCAGGGTCGCCTTGACGACCGCGCGGTCGGCGAAGGCGGCGTCCAGATCGGCCAGGGAAAGGCCTTCGAGTCGGTTCCACAACGCGAGGTACGGCGAAGCGGGGTGCTGCGCCTGCAGCGCGACAACGCGACGCACCGCATCGACGACGTTCAGCGGCTCCCGCTCCAGCAGGAGTTGGCGGCTCAGCGTGGCCCGGTTGAGCTCGCGCGCGGTGATCTTCATGGCGAGGATTGTGCCGGGGACCGACGCGCGACCGCCAGGATGTTTCGCGAGCCTCTTCGGTGGGTCGGTGGGTCGGGTGACCGGGTGACGCGATTCCCGGTCGACCGGGGGAGGGGGGAGAGAGCTGCGCCCCCGGCCGCATGGTGATCCGAAGGACAGGTGCCGACCCTGGTAGCCCCGGGATACGGTCGAGCATGCGATCTCGAACGAGCGGCATGTGGTGGGGGACCGCGCTCGAAGCGCCGGACCCGGGGGCCCTGGCCCGCTTCTACGCGGAACTGCTGGACTGGTCGATCGTGCACGAGGAGCCCGGCACGGCCGTCGTCGCTCCGCCGCAGGGGTCCGTCTACGTCGTCTTCCAGCAGGCCACCGGATACAGGCCGCCCGTGTGGCCACCGGCCGACGGGGAGCAGCGCCCGATGATGCACTTCGACTTCCAGGTGGGCGACCTGGACGAGGCGGTCGCCGAGGCCGTCGCCATGGGAGCGTCCCTGGCGCCGGGTCAACCGCAGGACAACGTGCGCGTGCTCTTCGACCCGGCCGGGCATCCCTTCTGCCTGTGCCGCGATGACGGTTAGAGCTGGCTACTTGGCGGCTCATCCGCATGGACTCCACCATGTTCGGCAGCGCCTTCGATGCGGGAATCGGCATCGTCGTCGCGAAGTCTGAAGAAGGGAACGACCTGTGATCGAGGTGGAGTTGAAGGCGCGGGTTCGCTCGCCCGAGGCGGTCATGGGGCAGCTGGACGAGCGTGCTGAGGCTCGCCTCGAGGTGTACCAGGACACCTATTACGATCTGCCCGACGGCTTGCTGGAGAGACAGGACCAGGAGTTGCGGGTGCGGACCGTCCGCAGCCCGAACGGCCTGCGGACGTTGCTGACGTTCAAGGACGCGACCGTCGACGAGGCCTCCGGCTCGAGGCCCGAGCGTGAAACCCGTGTTGAGGATTCCCAGGCGGCGCACGCCATCCTGCAGGGGCTCGGCTATGTTCCGGCGATCGCCTTCTCGAAGCGGTGCCGCAACTACGACTTCGAGGCCCGCGGCCGACAGATGTTCGCCACGCTGGTCCGGGTTCCCGAGATCGACGGGACGTTCCTGGAGGTGGAAACCCTGGCGGCCGAGGACGACTTCACGGCCGCGCTGGACGACGTACGCGCGGTCCTCGCCGAACTCGGTATCGGCCCTCAGGATCTGACGCGGGAGACGTACACGGGGGCGGTGGCGGCACAGCGCGGAGGACGATGAGTCCGGCCGAGCACTGCCCGCCCGCACCATCGGGTGACCCCGGAGCCTTGGGGTGGGCGCTGCCGATCTACGTGCGTCAGCTTGACCTCCTTCGTGCGGCGGACCCAGGATCACGTGTCATGAAGCCTGAACACGGCAGCACGGTTGACGGAGTCCTGCGGCGCAGCGCCCGGCGTGTCCCGGCTCGCGTCGCGGTCGACTACCGCGAGCGCTCCTGGACCTATGCGGAACTCGACGAGGCCGTCTCCCGCGCGGCGAGCGTGCTGCTGGAGCAAGGGCTCGACCCGGGCGACCGCGTCGGAGCCTACGGCCACAACTCGGACGTGTACCTCATCGGTTTCCTGGCCTGCGCCCGCGCGGGACTCGTACACGTGCCTGTCAATCAGAACCTGACCGGCGACGACCTCGCGTACATCGTCGGTCAGTCCGGCAGTTCGCTGGTCCTGGCCGACCCGGACCTCGCGGGTCAACTGCCGGACGGTGTACGCACCTTGCCACTGCGCGACGCGGACGACTCACTGCTTGCGCGGCTGGACACGGCACCCGCCTACGACGGCGCCGAGCCGCGGAGCGAGACCCTCGTGCAGTTGCTCTACACCTCGGGCACCACCGCCCTGCCCAAGGGCGCGATGATGACGCACCGCGCCCTCGTGCACGAGTACCTCAGCGCGATCACCGCCCTCGACCTGAGCGCGGGGGACCGTCCCGTGCACTCGCTGCCGCTCTACCACTCGGCGCAGATGCACGTGTTCCTGCTGCCGTATCTCGCGGTCGGTGCGACGAACATCATCCTCGACGGGCCCGACGCCGATCAGATCTTCGACCTGATCGAGGCCGGCCGCGCGGACAGCCTGTTCGCGCCGCCCACCGTGTGGATCGGCCTGTCGAACCGCCCCGACTTCGCTGCACGTGATCTGAGCGGACTGCGCAAGGCGTACTACGGGGCGTCGATCATGCCGGTGCCCGTTCTGGAACGGCTGCGCGAACGGCTGCCGAAGCTGGGCTTCTACAACTGCTTCGGCCAGAGCGAGATCGGTCCCCTGGCCACGGTCCTCGCGCCCGACGAGCACAAGGGGCGGATGGACTCCTGCGGACGCCCGGTCCTGTTCGTCGACGCGCGGGTGGTCGACGAGAACGGCAAGGAGGTGCCCGACGGGACTCAGGGTGAAGTCATCTACCGCTCACCGCAGTTGTGCGAGGGCTACTGGGAGAAGCCGGAGGAGACGGCCGAGGCCTTCCGCGACGGCTGGTTCCACTCCGGGGACCTCGTCGTGCGGGACGCCCACGGCTACTTCACCGTCGTCGACCGGGTGAAGGACGTCATCAACTCCGGTGGCGTACTGGTCGCTTCACGCCAGGTCGAGGACGCGCTGTACACGCATGAGGGAGTCGCCGAGGTGGCGGTGATCGGCCTCCCCGACGAGCGCTGGATCGAGGCGGTCACGGCGGTTGTCGTCCCCCGCGGTGAGGTCACCGAGGCCGAACTCCTCGCGCACGCACGGGAGAAGCTCGCGCACTTCAAGGCGCCGAAGAAGGTGCTGTTCGTGGACGAGTTGCCGCGCAATGCCAGCGGGAAGATCCTCAAACGGGAGTTGCGGGAGCGGTTCGCCTGAGACCCGGGCTTTTGTGCCCCGGGAGACTCAGTCGGCCGACTCCACCGCCACCGACCGTGCCCACCGATAGTCCGCCTTCCCACTCGGTGACCGCTGGATGGTCTCCGTGATGACGAGCTGGCGCGGGATCTTGTAGCCCGCGAGGTGGGTGCGACAGTGGGTCTGGATGTCGTCCAGGGACGGGTGGTCCGCGCCACGGCGGAGTTGGACCACCGCTGCCACGTGGTTGCCCCACTTCTCGTCCGGTACGCCGGCGACGAGGGCGTCGTAGACGTCCGGATGGGACTTGAGGGCCTGTTCGACCTCTTCCGGATAGACCTTCTCGCCGCCGGTGTTGATGCACTGGGAGCCGCGGCCGAGGACGGTGACGATGCCCTCCTCGTCGACGGTGGCCATGTCGCCGAGGAGTACCCAGCGCTCGTCGCCCTTCTGGAAGAAGGTCTCGGCGGTCTTCTTCGGGTCGTTGTAGTAGCCGAGGGGCACGTGGCCGCGCTGTGCCACCCGCCCCGGTTCGCCGACCGCGACCGGCTCGTAGGTGGCCGGATCCACCACCTGGGTACGGGAGTTGACGCGGATCCGGAAACCCCGCTCCGGCCCCGAGTCGGCCGTCGCCGTGCCGTTGAAGCCCGACTCCGACGAGCCGAAGTTGTTCAGCAGCATCACGTTCGGCACGAGCGTCTGGAACTGCTCGCGCACGGTCTCCGACATGATCGCGCCGGACGAGGACACGCTGAACATGGAGGAGCAGTCGGTGCCCTTCAAGGGGCCATTCAGTGCGTCGATCAGTGGCCGCAGCATCGCGTCGCCGACCAGGGACACACTGGTGACCTTCTCCTTCTCGATCGTCCGCAGTACTTCCTCCGGCACGAACTTGCGGTGGATCACGATGCGTTGACCGAAGTTGAAGCCGATGAAGGCGGTGAGTGTCGAGGTGCCGTGCATCAGCGGGGGAGTGGGGAAGAAGGTGATGCCCTCGCCTCCGGCCGCGACGCGCTCTGCCAGCTCCTCCGGGCTCTTGACCGGCTCGCCCGTCGGGGCCCCACCGCCCAACCCGGAGAAGAAAAGGTCTTCCTGACGCCACATCACACCCTTGGGCATTCCGGTCGTGCCGCCGGTGTAGATGATGAACTGGTCGTCCGCCGAGCGCGCCGGGAAACCCCGCTCGGGGGATCCGGCGGCCTCCGCGTCGGCGAAGTCCACTAGGGGCGGCGAAGCAGCAGTGGACGTGGGTGCCGTCCCCACGCGTATGAGATGCCGCAGGGCCGAGGCTCGCGGCAGCGCCGCCGCCACCCGCTCCGTGAACTCCGCGTCGAACACCAGGGCCACCAGATCCGCGTCCCGGTAGAGGTAGACCAACTCCTCTTCCACATAGCGGTAGTTCACGTTGACCGGGACGATCCGCGCCTTCAGGCAGGCCAGCACGGTCTGCAGGTACTCGATGCCGTTGTAGAGGTGCAGCCCGAGGTGCTCGCCGGGGCGGACGCCGCTGTCGATCAGATGGTGCGCGATGCGGTTCGCGGCCGCGTCCAACTGCGCGTACGTCAGCCGGCGTTCCGCGCCCGTGCCGGGGTGGTCGATGTACACGAGTGCCTCGCGGTCGGGGACCACGTCGACGACCGACTCGAACAGGTCGGCAAGGTTGTACTCCACCGCTCCTCCTGACCCCGGACGACTTTGGCGGCCCATCGGCTCGGCGCCATCGGCTCGACGGTCATCAGAGCAAAGCCGGACCCAACTGTGAAGGGTCCGCGCAGAAGAAATCTGACTACCTGTCAGAAAACTCTTGTACTGGCTCCGCGCCTCCTGCAACCTGTTCTCGCATCCGAGACGGTCGGAGACGACTGCACGACCGGAGGCGACCGGAGACGGTCCGGGACGGTCCCAGACGGGGAGGAAGCCAAATGGGTGGTACAGAACACCTCACCGTGCAGCGCGAAGGCGCCACACTGGTACTCACGCTCAACAGGCCCGAGGCCAAGAACGCGCTCTCGCTGCCGATGCTGGTCGGCCTGTACGACGGCTGGATCGAGGCCGACGAGGACGACGCGATCCGCTCGATCGTGCTCACCGGTGCGGGGGGCGCCTTCTGCGCCGGGATGGACCTCAAGGCGCTGGCAGGCCAGGGCATGGACGGCCAGCAGTACCGGGACCGGATGAAGGCGGACCCGGATCTGCACTGGAAGGCGATGCTCCGTCACCACCGTCCCCGCAAGCCGGTGATCGCCGCCGTCGAAGGGCACTGCGTCGCGGGCGGCACCGAGATCCTCCAGGGCACCGACATCCGTGTCGCCGGCCAGTCGGCCACCTTCGGGCTCTTCGAGGTGCGGCGAGGCCTGTTCCCGATCGGCGGCTCGACGGTCCGCCTCCAGCGGCAGATCCCGCGCACCCACGCCCTCGAAATGCTGCTCACCGGCCGCCCGTACACGGCGCGGGAAGCCGCCGACATCGGCCTGATCGGGCATGTCGTCCCCGACGGCACCGCCCTGGAGAAGGCCCTCGCGATTGCCGAGCAGATCAACGCCTGTGGCCCGCTGGCCGTCGAGGCCGTCAAGGCATCCGTGTACGAGACCGCCGAGATGACCGAGACCGACGGGCTCGCCGCCGAACTGGCCCGCGGCTGGCCGGTCTTCGACACCGCCGACGCCAAGGAGGGGTCCCGGGCCTTCGCCGAGAAGCGCCCGCCCGTCTACCGGCGCGCCTGATCTCCGAAAGAGACTCGCGCCTGACCTCCGAAGGAGACATCCGGGATGCCCGAAGTCCTCAAAGCCCCCCTCGTCGTCGAGTTCCCCTTCACCCGCTCGCTCGGCCCCGTCCAGAGCGCGTTCCTCACCGGTCTCCGCGAGCGCGTCGTGCTCGGCGTGCGGACCGGCGACGGCCGCACCCTCGTCCCGCCCGTCGAGTACGACCCCGTCACCGCCGAGGAGATACGCGACCTCGTCGAAGTCGCGCCCACCGGCACCGTCACCACCTGGGCGTGGAATCACGAACCCCGCCGCGGCCAGCCCCTCGACACCCCCTTCGCCTGGGTCCTGGTCCGGCTCGACGGCGCCGACACCGGCCTGCTGCACGCACTCGATGCCCCCGGCCCCGACGCCGTCCACACCGGCATGCGCGTCCGCATCCGCTGGGCCGGCGAACGCTCCGGTGCCATCACCGACATCGCCTGCTTCGAGCCGTACGACGGCGATCCGTCGGAGCCCACCGGGCAGGGGCACGACGGCCGCTTCGAGGACATGGTCACCGGAATCGTCGCCCCGGCCCGCCTCGACTACGTCTACTCGCCGGGCCGCGCCCAGTCCGCCTACATCAACGCCCTCGCCGAGCAGCGGACCGTCGGCGAACGCTGCCCGTCCTGCCGCAAGGTGTACGTCCCGCCCAGGGGTGCGTGCCCCACATGTGGCGTGGCCACATCGGAGCAGGTGGAAGTGGGTCCGGGCGGCACGGTCACGACGTACTGCATCGTCAACATCAAGGCGAAGAACCTCGACATCGAAGTGCCTTACGTCTACGCGCACATCGCCCTCGACGGCGCGGACCTCGCGCTGCACGGCCGTATCGGCGGCATCCCCTACGACCAGGTGCGGATGGGGCTGCGCGTCGAGCCGGTGTGGACGGAGGGTGGCCGCTACCCCGAGCACTACCGGCCGACCGGCGAGCCGGATGCGGACTACGAGATGTACAAGGAGCTGCTGTGACGCGTGAGATTGCCGTGGTCGCCTTCGCGCAGACCGACCACCGGCGCACCAGCGACGAGCACTCCGAGGTGGAGATGCTCATCCCGGTCCTGCACGACGTCCTCGACCAGACGGGGTTGAAGACGAGCGACATCGGCTTCACCTGCTCCGGCTCCACGGACTACCTCGCGGGCCGTGCCTTCTCCTTCACCATGGCGCTCGACGGGGTGGGCGCCTGGCCGCCGATCTCCGAGTCGCACGTGGAGATGGACGGCGCCTGGGCACTGTACGAGGCGTGGACCAAGCTGCTGACCGGCGACGCCGACACGGCGCTCGTGTACGGGTACGGCAAGTCGTCGCCCGGCTCCGTACGGGACGTCCTGACCCGGCAGCTCGACCCGTACTACCTGGCGCCGCTCTGGCCGGACTCCGTCGCGCTCGCGGCACTGCAGGCGCAGGCGCTCATCGACGCGGGCGAGACCGACGAACCCGCGCTCGCCGGTGTGGCCTCCCGGAGCCGCGCGTCGGCATCCGCCAACTCCCATGCCCAGCTGAGGGGTTCGGTTGCTCAGGGCGATTACGTCGTACGTCCCTTGCGCACCGGCGACTGCCCGCCCATCGGCGACGGAGCCGCCGCCGTGATCCTCGCGGCGGGGGAGCGGGCCCGCGAGCTCTGCGAGCGGCCCGCCTGGATCCGGGGCATCGACCACCGCATCGAGGCGCACAGCCTCGGCGTCCGCGACCTGACCGACTCGCCGTCCACGCGCCTCGCCGCCGAGCGGGCCGGCGCCTTCGAACGGCCCGTGGACACCGCCGAGTTGCATGCACCGTTCACTTCCCAGGAGGTCGTCCTGCGCAAGTCGCTGCGCCTGGGGGACGAGGTGAGCGTCAACCCCTCCGGAGGGGCACTCGCCGCCAACCCGGTGATGGCGACGGGGCTCATCCGCATCGGTGAGGCCGCCGCCCGTATCCATCGCGGTGAGTCCGACCGGGCGCTGGCCCATGCCACTTCGGGCCCGTGCCTCCAGCAGAACCTGGTCGCCGTACTCGAAGGGGATGCCCGATGAGCAAGGAGCCCGTGGCCGTCGTAGGCATCGGCCAGACCAAGCATGTGGCCGCCCGACGGGACGTGTCGATGGCGGGACTGGTCCGCGAGGCCGCCCAACGAGCGCTGGCCGACGCCGAGTTGACGTGGGCGGACATCGACGCGGTCGTCATCGGCAAGGCGCCCGACTTCTTCGAGGGCGTCATGATGCCGGAGCTCTATCTCGCCGACGCGCTCGGTGCCGTCGGCAAACCGATGCTCCGGGTGCACACGGCGGGCTCGGTCGGCGGATCGACGGCACTCGTCGCCACCAACCTGATCGCGGGGCGCGTCCACGGCACCGTCCTGACCCTCGCCTACGAGAAGCAGTCCGAGTCGAACGCCATGTGGGGCCTGTCGCTGCCGATCCCCTTCACACAGCCGCTTCTCGCCGGGGCGGGCGGCTTCTTCGCGCCGCACGTACGGGCGTACATGCGGCGCACGGGCGCGCCCGACACGGTCGGCTCGCTGGTCGCGTACAAGGACCGTCGCAACGCGCTCAAGAACCCGTACGCGCATCTCCACGAGCACGACATCACGCTGGAGAAGGTCCAGGCCTCGCCCATGCTGTGGGACCCGATCCGGTACTCCGAGACCTGCCCGTCCTCGGACGGGGCGTGCGCGATGGTTCTCACCGACCGCGCGGGGGCGGCCCGTTCGCCGCGGCCGCCCGCCTGGCTGCACGGCGGCGCGATGCGCAGCGAGCCAACGCTCTTCGCGGGCAAGGACTTTGTCTCGCCGCAGGCGGGCAAGGACTGCGCGGCCGACGTGTACCGGCAGGCCGGGATCGCGGACCCGCGCCGTGACATCGACGCCGTCGAGATGTACGTACCGTTCTCCTGGTACGAGCCGATGTGGCTGGAGAACCTCGGTTTCGCCGAGGAGGGAGAGGGTTGGAAGCTCACTGAATCCGGGGTGACGGAGCTTGATGGGGACCTGCCCGTCAACATGTCGGGTGGGGTGCTCTCCACCAATCCGATCGGCGCCTCCGGCATGATCCGGTTCGCCGAGGCGGCACTTCAGGTGCGCGGCCAGGCCGGAGATCACCAGGTCGACGGGGCTCGCCGGGTGCTGGGGCACGCCTACGGCGGCGGATCCCAGTTCTTCTCGATGTGGCTGGTCGGGGCCGCGCCGCCCGCCTCCTGAAACCGTCCCCCTCACGTGGCCTGTCCGCCGCCCGAACCGATCGCTAGGCTGGCCGCGGACGACGAACCGGGAGGAGCACGGACGTGGCCGAAAGCACCATTGAGCAGCACCCGCTCGCGGGCTGGGACAAGCCGGAGCTGGACCTCAGTGCAGCAGAGTGGCATTCCAGCAGCCGAGGACGGGGAGACGTCCAGATCGCCTTTGTCGAGGGCTTCATCGCGATGCGCAACAGTGGCCGGCCCGAGAGCCCTTCCCTGATCTTCACCCCGGCGGAATGGGGCGCGTTCGTGTCGGGGGCGCGGGAGGGCGAGTTCGACCTGACCTGACCTGTGCTGCTTCGGAGGTGATCCTCCCTTCTTTCTTGAGGTCAGGAGGGGAGGATGACCGCTGTACGCGTCGGCGGGAGTGCACCGACGCCGACCGATCCCTCTCGGGGGTCGGCCCGAGGCCGCTGAGGTACATGACCGGCGGCGTTGTTGCGCTTCTCTTCGGGTGTCGTCTGGTGCGCGGCGTGCATGGTTCGGCTGCTTACGGGCGGGCGACTGCGGGGTGGTGTTTGCCTACTGGGCAAATTAAATCGCCCTGTGGGTTGACCGTGTGTGCTGCTCGCCCGATCCTGGGAGCAGCCGTCCGCAGGGACGCGCGACTCGCAGGAGGAAGAGCGAAATGGCGACATTCGTACTGATTCATGGTTCCTGGGGTGGGGGATGGGTCTGGGACCGCATGCGGCCCGTTCTGGAAGAGGCGGGTCACCGTGTACTGACTCCCACGCTCACCGGGTTCGCCGAGAAACACGATCTGTCCCGGCCGGATGTGGGGCTCTCCGCCAATGTCCAGGAGGTCGCCGACCTGCTCGCCATCGAGGGGGTCGACGACGCGATCCTCGTGGGCCACAGCTACGGCGGCATGGTCATCACCGGGGTGGCGGCCCTCGCCCCGGATCGCATCAGTCAGATCGTGTACGTGGACGCCTTCGCCCCCACCACCGGTGAGTCGGCCTTCACGGTGCTTCCTTGGCTGGAGGACGCGTTCACGGCCCCCGAGGGAGGCCCGGACTGGGAGGTCGCCCCGCTGGACCCGCGCGCGCTCGGCGCAGACGAGGACGGCGCCACGTGGCTGGAGAACGGCCTGACCCCCATGCCTCGCCTCACCCATGCCGAACCGCTGGGACCCGGCAGCGAGGAAGTCCTCGATGGCAAGCAGGTGACCTACATTCACTGCGCGGCCCAGGAGTTCTTCAACGACACCGCTGCGGCAGTGGCCAAGCGCGGGTTCCGCCTTGTCACCCTTACTGAGGTCACTCACGTCGAGGTACTGGTGCAGCCGCAGGTCCTGGCCCGCGAACTGCTCGCGCTTCTCTGACCGGTCGGCGAACGGTCAGCGCCGGGGTTTCGGTGACGGAACCGGGTGATGCATCGGCATCGTCGCGGCGGTCGACGCGACCAGCACGGTGGCCGGTTTCTCGCCCTTGTTGGTCAAGCGGTGAACCTTCGACGAGTCGAAGTGAAGGGAATCGCCGGCGCTCAGGGCGATGTCCTTGCCGTCCAGGCGGAAATCGACGTCGCCCGACAGGATGTGCAGCCACTCTTCGCCCGCGTGCTTGGCGTCCTTGGTCGACTTTCCGGGCTCCACCTCGACACGGATGACCGCGATCGTCGATCCCGGGCCGCTCAGGACGGTGTAGTGCCCGTCCTGCCCGGGGTGCTCGACCGCATCGTCGGCTCGTACGAGGTGGTAGTCCTCCAGCTCCTGCTCCTGGATCAGCTCGCTCACCGAGATCCCGTACACCCGGGCGATCTGGAGGAGGCTGCCGATGGACGGCTGCCGGTGCCCCTTCTCCAGGCGGGAGAGGTGTGTGACGGAGATGCCGGTCTGCTCGGACAAGGTCACCAGTGTGATGCCGCGTTCACTGCGCAGGTCTTTCAGTCGATGACCTACCCAAGCGTCCAGCTCGTTGTCGTCCGCCATGGTCGTAACATACACGCCTCATAGACAACGCATGTTGCCGAGTTGGCAAATATCGGCCGGCCTCCCCTTACGTCCCGGCGAGGATCGCAGCCACCCCGAATTCGAACCGCTCGTCGAAGGACGTCGGTGCGAGATGTCCGGCCACGCGGTGGAGGGAGGGATAGGTCGTCCCGGAGATCGCGCTCGCCAGGATGTCGCCCAGTGGGCGCTGGTCGACCGCCTGCTCCTCCTGGGTGAGGCCCAGGGTGAAGTAGGTGACCGCCCACGCGGTCCACGCGGCCTCGCGGTCGCCAAGGCCGGACTTCAGCAGCGCTTCCACCAGGGTCTCCGCGAAGCGCAGGGTGTTCGGCTCGGCGGCGTAGGTACCCACCACCAGTGCGGCGCCGTCGCGATGGGACAGCAGGGCGCGGCGGTAGCGCCGGGTCAGCTCGCGGGCGCGTTCGTGGGGGGCGGCCGGCAGGCCGGTCAGCGGGATCTCGCCGAGTACGGCGTCCGCCATGAGCTCCAGCATTCGGGCCTTGGTCTTCACATGCCACTGCACGGTGTTGATCCGCACGCCGAGACGGTCGGCGACCGCTCTCGTGGACACCGCGTCCAGGCCCTTTTCGTCCAGGAGGTCCAGTCCTGCGCGGATCACCGTGGCCGGATCCAGCCGGTCGCTCTGTTGCCTATTGGTCACTGACCTAGTTTACTGCATCTCGAAGGCCTTGGTCGGTGACCAAGAATTCGACCAGGAAATGGGTGATCGTATGGAAACTCAGCAGGTCGTCATCGCCGGAGGCGGCCCCGTCGGGCTCTGGCTCGCCGCCGAACTGCGGCTGAACAACATCTCCGTGACCGTTCTGGAAGAACGCACCGAGATCGACCAGCGCTCCAAGGCGCTCACCGTGCACCCGCGCGGCGTCGAAGTACTGGCCTCACGCGGGATCCACCAGCGGTTCCTCGACGAGAGCCTGAAGATCTCCACCGGCCATTTCGCCAACCTCGCGAACCGGCTCGACTTCTCCGTCCTGGACACGCCGTTCCCCTACACCCTCTTCATCCCCCAGGCTCGCACCGAGGCGCTCTTCGAGGAGTACGCCCTCGGGCTCGGCGCCACCATCCGGCGCGGGCATCGCGTCACCGGCTTCACCGAGCACGCGGACTCGGTGACCGTCCAGGTGGAGGGGCCGGAGGGGCCGTACGAGATCCAGGCCGAGTACATCGCCGGCTGCGACGGCACCAGGAGCACCGTGCGTGAGGCCGCCGGCATCGACTTCCCCGGCACGCCCTCCACCTACCTCGGCTGGCTCGGCGATGTCCTCTTCGACAACCCGCCCCCGCCCGGCTTCAACAGCTTCGACGAGCGCGGCGGGTTGATGATCATTCCGCTGCCCGACAACCGCTGGCGCATCGCCGGCACCAGCCCCGACAGCGCGACCACCGAGTGGCCCGGCGACCTCACGCTGGACGAACTGCGGCAGAAGGTCATCAACATCGCCGGTGACGACTTCGGCATGCGCGACCCGTCCTGGCTCTCCCGCTTCGGCAACGCCACCCGGCTTGCCACCCACTACCGGCGCGGACGCGTCGTGCTCGCGGGCGACGCCGCCCACCAGCACTACCCCACCGGCGGCGTCGGCATGAACGTCGGCTTCCAGGACGCCTTCAACCTCGGCTGGAAGCTGGCCGCGACGATCGACGGGTGGGCCTCGGACGGGCTCCTTGACAGCTACCACAGCGACCGGTACCCGGTCGGCGAGCAGTTGATGGAGCACAGCCGCGCGCAGACATACCTGTTCCACGCCTTCTCGCCCGAGGGGCTCGCCCTGCGCGACCTGCTCAGCCGGATGGTCCCCGAGTCACGGGAGTTCAGCGACTTTCTGGCCGGCCGGCTCACCGCGCTCGACGTCGCCTACCCGAGCACCGACCCGACGGCCCACCCGGTGACCGGCACCCGCGCCCCCGACCTCGCCCTCACCGGCACGGAGAGCACCTTGTTCGGCGCGCTGCGGGCGGACTCGTACGTCCTGCTCGATCTCACTGCCGACGGCGCGCTCGCCGACCTCGTCCAGGAGCGGGTCACCGTGCAGGGCGGGGCGCCCGACCGGACGCGGGACGCCTGGGAGGGCGTACGCGCCGCCCTGATCCGGCCCGACGGACACGTCGTGTGGGCCTGGACGGAGGAGGACGACACCAAGCTGGCGGCGCAGGTGGACGCGGTCGTCACCACGGCCCTCGGCCGCTAGGAAGGGACCGGAGTCATGGATCTCGAGCTGAAGGACAGGGTGTACGTCGTCACCGGTGGGACGCGCGGGCTGGGTTACGCCGTCGCGCGCGAACTGGTCGCCGACGGGGCCAAGGTGGTCGTCACCGGCCGCGACGAGAAGCGCGCCGCCGAGGCAGCGGCCGAGCTGGGGCCGAACGCGGCCGGAGTCGCCTTGGACAACTCCGACCCGCAGGCGCCGCAGCAACTGATCGCCGCCGCACGGGAGTTGTTCGGCGGCTTCGACGGCATCCTCGTCAGCGTCGGCGGACCGCCCGCGGGCAACGTGGCGGACAACACCGACGAGCAGTGGCAGGCGGCGTTCGAGTCGGTGTTCCTGGGCGCGGTACGGCTCGGCCGGGCGGCCGCCGCGGAACTGGGGGACGGGGGTTCCATCGGGTTCGTACTGTCCATCACGGCGCACGAACCGGCGCCCGGGATGGTCATCTCCAACGGACTGCGGCCCGGACTCGCCGGGTTCGCCAAGTCCCTCGCGGACGAGCTGGGCCCGCGCGGCATCCGCGTCTTCGGGCTGCTGCCGGGGCGGATCGGTACGGATCGCATGCGCGAGCTGGACGGCCTGGCCCCCGATCCCGATTCCCAGCGAGCCGCCAACGAGTCCGCGATCCCGCTCCGCCGGTACGGAGTTCCGGAGGAGTTCGGGCGCGCGGGTGCGTTCATGCTGTCGCCGGCGGCTTCCTATGTGACCGGGGTGATGCTGTCGGTCGACGGCGGGGCCCGGCGCGGTTTCTGACGTCGTTCGACCACAAGGCGCGGGGGGCTGGCACAACTCCCCGCGCCCTTACCTGGGTTGGGCCCAGGCACAAAGCAGCGGCCATCGCGGGAAATTGCGATGGCCGCTCTGTACTCGGGAAATCAGGCGGAGTTCACCTCAGGCCCGCCTGCGAGCAGCGCGCGCCACCGATCGACGATGGCGTCGACCGCCGTGTCCCCCTCTGGAATGAGATTGCCCAGCACGGGGAAGTCGTGGACCTGCCCGTCGACGCGGAACAGGGACACGTCGACCCCGGCGGCTCGGAGAGCGCGGGCGTACTCCTCCCCGGCGTCACGGAGCGGGTCGTACTCGGCGGTGACCACCAAGGCGGCAGGTGTGCCCGCGAGTTCGGTGGCGGCGGCCGGAGACAGCCGAGGGTCCGACAGATCCTGGTCAGGGGCGTAGAGGCTGATCCAGTGCTCGAACTCGCTCGTCGACACGAAGTAGCCCTTGGCGAACTCGACGTAGGAGCCACGGCGATGGCCGAGGTTCACCGCCGCGCAGATGAGCAGTTGAGCACGTACCGTGAACTCGTCCGTGGACCGCGAGGCCTGCGCGACGACCGCGGCGAGATTGCCCCCGGCGCTGTCACCACCGACGAGGATCCCTGGTCCGCCGGCATTAAGGTCGGCGGCGTTCCGGCTGAGCCAAGCCGCTGCGGCGAGCGCGTCCTCGACGGCGGCGGGGTACGGGTTCTCGGGTGCCAGCCGGTAGTCGAGGTTCACCACCACGCCCCCGCTGCGTGCGGTGAGTTTGCGGCACAGGGCGTCGGAGGTGCTGAGCCCACCGACCGACCATCCGCCGCCGTGGAAGTACAGCAGTGGCGGCAGGCCAGAGCTCTCTTCCGGGTGATAGACCCTCGCGCGGACGGTTCCCGACGGTGTCGGGATGTCGATGTCTGAGGTGGAGCCGACTCGGTCACCCGTGCCGAAACTCGCCGCCAACGTGTCGAGTTGAAGCCGGGCCTGCTGAATGGGAATGTCCGACAACGACGGACCGTCCGAGGCCATGTCGATGAGGCGCTGCACGCCAGGGAGAAGCGGCATCAGGAATCCTTTGTCGTAGCTGCGTGCATGCGGGGGAAGTGGGCGTGCCTCACCGCAGAACCGCGAACCCGTCGACCTCGATGAGCCACTCGGGGAGGCCGAGCGTCTGCACACCGAGGAAAGTGCTCGCCGATACCGGCCATTTGCCGTCAAAAGCACGCTGCCCCGCAGCGAAGATGGGGCCGATCAACTCAGGTCTGTGACCGACGACGTGAATCGTGTTCTTGATCAGATCGTCCGGGGTGGCGCCGGCGACTTCCAGCGCGGCCTTGAAGTTACGAAAGGCCTGTTCGGCCTGCGCTTCATGGTCTCCAGGTCCGACGAGCTCGCCGTCGGAGTCGAGCGCGATCTGCCCGGCGATCGCGATGAAGCGGCTGCCCGTGCCGATCGCCGCGTGGGTGTAGAGGCCCTGGATCGGGGGCGCGACGGTGTCCGGGTTCACTCGTTGAATCGACATTGCGTCTCCAGTCTCGTTTCGGGATCGGCGCACGCGCCTCGGCGTCTCCGTCACCGCAGGACGTCGGGCTCCTCGTCCACCACGAGTCCGGCGAGGAGGTTGAAGTTGTGCCGGGCCATGTTGGCGTTACTGAACTGCCGGTGAGCCAGAGTCACTTCCTCGTCGCTCATGATCCGCGGCTTGCCCGCCGCGTCGGCCAGCAGTTGCATCTGGCAGGCCCGGTCCATCGTGATGAACCACCAGGCCGCTTCCTCGACGGACCGGCCCACGGTGAGCAACCCGTGATGGCGCAGGATCGCCGCCCTGCTGTCTCCCAGCCGGTCGGCGATGCGCTCGCCCTCCGCCTTCTCCAGCACGAGGCCCTTGTACTCGTCGAAGAGCACATGGTCCCCGGCGAAGGCGCACGATTCCTGGACGATGGGGTCGAGAAGCTTGTCCAGCGAGGCGAACGCCCGGCCGTGGATCGTATGAGCATGGGCGACGGCGACCACGTCGGGGCGCGCGTGGTGAATCGAGGAGTGGATCCAGAAGGCGGCCTTGTTGGTGCGGCGATCGCCCTCGATCACCTGCCCCTCCTCGTCGATGAGCAGTAGATCGCTCACCCGGATCTTCGAGAAGTGCACGGCGTACGGGTTGACCCAGAACCGGTCGGGGAACTCCGGGTCGCGTGCCGTGATGTGCCCTGCGATGCCTTCGTCGAAGCCGTAACGCGCGAAGATCCGGAAGGCGATCGCGAGCTGTTCCTTGCGGTGCCGGCGTTCGGACTCGACCGAACCCTTCACGTCCGACAGCTGGGGTATGTCGAGCTCGCCGATGCCGTCCAGATCCTCTGCGCCGGCGCTCTCAGTCGACACGGACATGTGCTCATGCCTCCCTGTTCGGTGCTGCTGGGCCTGCTTCAGCGTGCGCCCGGCAAACCAGGGAAGTCAACCTAGGAGGCAATTTAATGTGCCCTCTGGGCAAATAATTGTCCGATCAGGCTCGGCCGTCCCGCCGCCACGCACCCAGCACCATCAAGGTCTTCGTCCCGATCACCGGCCCCGAGCGGCGCAGCCGGTCGATGACATCCCGGAGATGCTGGACGCCGGACACGCGGACCCGGACCAGTGCGTCGGGATCCCCGGCCACCGTGAAGACCTCCAGGACCTCCGTGACGCTGGTGGCCGCCATGGTGATCATCTCGACCTTCACGTCCCCCGAGAACCTCAGCTCGACGAAGGCCTCGAAGCTGGAGCCGAGCTTGCCGTGATCCAGCACGACCGTGTAGCCCGCGATCACCCCGACCCGTTCGAGGCGGTCGATGCGCCGCTTCACGGCGGAGGGAGACAGGCTGACCTGCTCCGCGATCTCCGTGACCGTCCGGCGGCCGTCCTGCACCAGCAGGTCGATGATCGTGCTGTCGACGCTGTCGACGTGCTCTGTATCCGGCATGGTCACACCTCACTCATGAGCAGGTTCTTTGCGTAGAACCCTGATCAGACTTCATAAAGTTTGCGCGCACAACAAGATCTCGGCAGGTTAATTGCATCATGGGCAGCGCGCTGTCGACTGTGGTCATCCCCGAGTCCACCAGGACGCGACCGCAGGAGAGGGCCCATGCAGTGAAAGTGGAACGCGAACTGCCATCCCGCGAGGCCTATGACCTGCTGGAACTGGTCACGGACGTCGCGGACAAGGAACTGGGGCCACGGGCCGCCGAGTTCGAGGAAAGGGGCGAGTTCCCCCGCGAGGTCTTCGGCCTCCTGGGCGAGGTCGGGCTGCTGACTCTGCCGTTCAGCGAGGACGTCGGCGGCGGGGGACAGCCCTACACGGTCTATCTGCAGGTGTTGGAAGAGATTGCCGCACGTTGGGCCGCGGTGGCCGTCGGCATGAGCGTGCACACGCTGTCCTGCCACCCGGTGACCACGTTCGGCACCGAGGCGCAGCAGGCCGAACTCCTGCCGCGGATGCTGAGCGGCGAGGCTCTGGGCGCGTACTCCCTGTCCGAAGCCCACGCGGGTTCCGATCCCAGGGCGCTGCGCGCGTCCGCCGCACCAGCGCCGCACGGTTGGACGGCACGGGGCACCAAGGCCTGGGTCACACACGGTGGTCAGGCCGACTTCTACACCGTGTTCCTGCGGACCTCCCCTGACGCGAGCGGGGGCATCTCCTGCTTCCACGTCGACGCCGACACGGCAGGGCTTGTCGCGGGAACACCGGAACGCAAGATGGGTCTGCGCAGCTCGACCACCGCCGAGATGCATTTCGAGGACGCGGTCATCCCCGAGGACAGAGTCGTGGGCGCTCCCGGCCAGGGACTGCAGATCGCCCTGTCGGCGCTCGACGCGGGCCGGCTCGGGATCGCCGCGGTCGCCGTCGGCATTGCACAGGCCGCTCTGGACTACGCGGTCGGCTATGCCCGGGAGCGGCAGACGTTCGGGCGGCCGGTCATCGAGCACCAGGGCGTCGGATTCCTGCTGGCCGACATGGCAGCCAGGACCGAAGCCGCCCGAGCGACCTACCTGGTCGCCGCACGCCGCAAGGACAACGGCCAGCCGTACACACGGCAGGCCAGTGTGGCCAAGCTGATCGCGACCGATACGGCGATGGCGGTCACGACCGATGCGGTGCAGGTGCTGGGCGGCGCGGGATACGTGCTCGACCACCCGGTCGAACGGTTCATGCGGGAAGCGAAGATCACGCAGATCTTCGAGGGCACCAACCAGATCCAGCGCCTGGTGATCAGTCGTCAACTCGCGGATCCCGCACGCTGACCAGCGCCACAGACGCCAACCCGCATGTCCGCACGCCAACCCTTCATGCCTACACGATGTCTACCTGTGAGGAGAACTGCCGTGCAGTATCGCGATGCCGTAGCCGTCGTCTCCGGCGGCGCTTCCGGCCTCGGGCGTGCCGTGGTCGAGAGGTTGCACTGGCAGGGAGCCACCGTGGTGGTTCTGGACCTGCCCACCGGAGCAGGCCGTGAGTTCGCCGACCACCTCGGCAAGCCCGCACATTTCGTGGCGGCCGATGTCACGGACGAGTCCGCGGTGCGGGCGGTATTCGCCGAGGCCGCTGAACTCGGCACGGTCCGTGTGGCCGTCAACTGCGCCGGAGTGGCCACACCTGGACGGATCATCGGCAGCCGGGGTGTGCTCCCGCTCGACCAGTTCCGCCGCGTGGTGGACATCAACCTTGTAGGGACCTTCAACGTCCTGAGCAACGCCGCGGCAGTGATGGCGGGCAACGACCCCGTCGACGGTGACCGCGGGATCATCGTCTGCACCGCTTCCATCGCCGCGTACGACGGGCAGATCGGGCAGGCCGCGTACGCCGCCAGCAAGGGCGGCGTCGTCTCGCTGACGTTGTCCGCCGCACGGGACCTGGCGGACAAGGGCATCCGAGTGGTCACCGTCGCGCCCGGGCTGTTCGACACACCGCTCATGGCGGGACTGCCTCAGAAGGCGCGTGCGGCGCTGGAGGTCTCCGTGCCCCACCCCTCCAGGCTGGGTGCGCCGGACGAGTACGGCGCGCTGGTCGAGCACATCATCGACAACCCCATGCTCAACGGCTGCGTGATCCGCCTCGACGGGGCGCTCCGTATGGCACCGCGCTGACACGTAGCGGTGATTGCCGTCCAGCCATCCGCCGACGCCCGATCGGCGGGCGCATCCGAAACGCAAGCATCCCGAAACGCGAGCATCCGAATCGAGAGCCGCTGTGCCACGTAGACAATCCAAGCCGACCGACGACGCCCAACCCGCCGACGGCCCGATCCAGTTCCTCTCACCCGAGGGCATACTCGGGCCCGACAGCAGACTCGAACTCCCTCCCGCGATCGATCTGTTGGCCCTCTACCGGGACATGGCGCTGGTACGCCGCCTGGATTCCGAGGCGATCGCGCTCCAGCGCCAGGGGGAACTGGGCCTGTGGCCCTCTCTGCGCGGTCAGGAGGCGGCCCAGGTCGGTGCGGCCTACGCGCTGGCCGAGCAGGACATGGTGTTCCCCACCTACCGGGAACACGGCGTGGCCTGGTGCCGCGGACTCGATCCGGTGTCGCTCCTCGGCCTCTTCCGCGGTTCGACACTGGGCGGCTGGAACCCGTACGAGCGTCGCTTCGGCCTCTACACCCTGGTCATCGGCGCGCAGACCCTGCACGCGGTCGGCTACGCCATGGGCCTGGTCCGGGACGACGTGATCGGCTCCGGGGACGGCACACGCGACACCGCGGTACTGGTCTTCCTCGGTGACGGAGCACTGAGCGAGGGCGAGACCAACGAGGCGTTCCTCTGGGCCGCCGCCCAGAACCTCCCCGTGGTCTTCTTCTGCCAGAACAACCAGTGGGCCATCTCCGCTCCCTACAGCGTGCAGAGCCGTGTCCCCGTCGCTCAACGCGCGGCCGGCTTCGGCTTTCCCGGCGTCTCCGTCGACGGCAATGACGTGCTGGCCTGTCTCGCGGCGACCCGTGAAGCGCTGACCCGTGCCCGGTCCGGCGGCGGGCCGACCCTCATCGAGGCGGTGACCTACCGGATCAACGCGCACACCACCGCCGACGACGCCACCCGCTACCGCCCCTCCGCCGAGACCGACGAGTGGACGGCCAAGGATCCGCTGGAGCGTCTGCGCCTGCACCTCACCGCGAGCGGCGAAGGCGTAGTCGACGAGGAGTACTTCGCCGATATCGAGCGACGAGAACAAGAACTGGCCGAACGTCTGAGGGCCGGCTGCCGGGCACTGCCCCCGCCGGACGATGCCTCGTCCTTCGAGAACACCTACACAGACATGCCGGTCGAGCTCAGGCGCCAACTGGCAGAGCACTCGCAGTACCTCGCCGCCGGCCAGGAGATCGGAGCCGTTCGATGAGCATCTCCATGGTCAAGGCCCTCAACAACGGGCTTCGCAAAGCCCTGCAGGACGATCCCAAAGTCCTGCTGATGGGCGAGGACATCGGACGCCTCGGCGGGGTGTTCCGCGTCACCGACGGTCTGCAGAAGGAGTTCGGCAGCCTGAGAGTCATCGACACTCCCCTCGGTGAGGCAGGCATCGTCGGCTCCGCCATCGGTCTCGCGATGCGCGGTTATCGCCCGGTGTGCGAGATCCAGTTCGACGGCTTCGTCTACCCGGCCGTCAACCAGATCATCAGCCAGCTCGCGAAGCTCCGGCACCGCTCGGGCGGTGTGATCACCCTGCCCGTGGTCATCCGCATCCCCTTCGGCGGCGGCATCGGCTCCATCGAGCACCACTCGGAATCGCCCGAGGTCTACTTCGCCCACACCGCCGGACTCAAGGTCGTCACCTGCTCCAACCCGCAGGACGCGTACGACATGATCCGCCAGGCCGTGGACGACGACGACCCGGTGATCTTCCTCGAACCCAAGCGGCACTACTGGACCAAGGGCGAGGTCACCGACCGGACACCGGCACCGTTCGCCCGAGCCCGTGTGCTGCGGGACGGCACCGACGCCACACTCATCGCGTACGGCCCCATGGTCCCGGCAGCTCTCGAAGCAGCCGAGGCCGCCGCCGAAGAAGGCCGCAGCGTCGAGGTCATCGACCTGCGCTCCCTGTCACCGCTGGACCTGGACACCGTACGGAAGTCCGTCCACCGCACCGGCCGGGCCCTGGTCACCCACGAGGCATCCCTGTCCCACGGGTTCGGGGCGGAGTTGGCCGCGAGGATCCAGCAGGAGGAGTTCCACTTCCTCGAAGCGCCGGTTCTCCGCATCACCGGATATGACACCCCGTACCCGCCGAGCCGCCTCGAGTCGGACTGGCTTCCGGGTGTCGACCGGATCCTCGATGCCCTCGACCACAGCTTGAGCTACTAGAGGAGGGGCGGATCACCGTGTCGAACGAGCAAGTTTTCCTGCTGCCCGATGTCGGCGAGGGACTCACCGAGGCCGAGATTCTCCAGTGGGCAGTGCAGGTGGGCGACTCCGTGGAGATCAACCAGATCATTGTCGAGGTGGAAACGGCCAAAGCTGCCGTCGAACTCCCCTCTCCGTATGCGGGTGTTGTGGGGACACTGCACGCGCAGGACGGGGAGACCCTGCCCGTGGGCAAACCCCTCATCACCATCCTCAGTGAGGTCAGCGGCGCTCCCGACGTGACGGAACCGGGTCCCGACAGGGAGGCGCTGCTGGTGGGGTATGGCCCGCAGGAGGGCAGCGGTCGCCGCAGACGTCGCCGGCCTGGGGCGACACCGCCTACAGACCAGCCAATAGCGCCGGCTCTCGTCCAGGCACCGGCCACAGAGCGGACAGCAGCCAAGCCCCCCGTCCGCAAACTCGCCAAAGACCTCGGCGTCGACATCACCACCGTCACCCCCACAGGCCCTGCGGGCACCGTCACCCGCGACGATGTACGCCGGGCAGCGGAGGCTCAGCCCGTGGCGGCGGAAGCTCCGAAGCCCGCGACTTCGGAGGCCGCAGCCGAGACCCGCATCCCGATTCGCGGCGTACGCAAGCACACCGCGGCCGCCATGGTCGCCTCCGCGTTCACGGCACCGCACGTCACCGAGTTCATGACGGTCGACATCACGGCGACCATGCGGCTCCGTGACACGGTCGCCGCCCGCCGCGAGTTCCGTGATCTGCGCGTCACGTCGCTGCTGTTCGTGGCCCGGGCACTCCTGCTGGCCCTGCGCAACACCCCCGAGGCGAACGCCAGTTGGGATGAGCCGGCGCAGGAGATCGTGCTCAAGCACTATGTCAACCTGGGCATCGCCGCCGCGACAGGGCGAGGGCTCATCGTCCCCAACATCAAGCACGCCGACCGGATGTCGCTGCGTGAACTCGCCGAAGCACTCGCCGCGCTCACCGGCACAGCCCGCGACGGCAGGACAACACCCCAGTCGATGATGGACGGGACCATCACCATCACGAACGTCGGCGTGTTCGGTGTGGACACGGGAACGCCGATCCTGAACCCGGGTGAGGCGGCCATCCTCGCCATGGGTGCCATCCGCCGTACACCCTGGGTCGTGACCGACGCGTCGGGGACCGAGAAGATCGAGCCGCGGTGGGTCACTCAGCTGGCACTGTCCTTCGATCATCGCCTCGTCGACGGTCAGCAGGGCTCACAGCTGCTCGCCGACACAGGCGCCTTCCTGCACGACCCCGGGCTGGCGATGCTCTGACGCGGTATGAGTGCGCGGGACGTGCTCGCGGACCGGTGTGTCACCCGCAGCGGCAACGCAAGGCTCTACGCGAGCGGCAACGCAGGGATCTAATGGATGCGGGCGAACGTATCATTAGCGCCATGGACGACTCGCTCAGCAGGGACGCACGGCTCGCCCTCGACCTCGCCCTGACCGTCCGGCACGACGACCACGGGGGAGTCGCGGACGATCTCGCCGAGCCCACGGGCCTCACCGCCTGGGTACGGGCGCACCCGGATGTCCTGCCGGGAAGCGAGGCGTACGTCGCCGACGACCTCGCGCTCATCGCCGTACGCGATCTGCGCGCCGCCGTCCGCGCCCTCTTCGCCCGCGCCGTGCGCCCCGCCGAGCCGAGCCCCGCCGACGCCGCGAGGCTGCTGCCCGTACCCGAGGCCGTGGCGCGGCTCAACGCGGCGGCCGCCCGAACTCCGACCGTGCCCGTCCTCGCCTGGCCCGACGGCGCGGACCCCGTCGTACGGCAGGAGCCCCAGGGCGGCAGGCCGGAGCTCACCGCCGTCCTCGCCGGCGCCGCGATCGCGTTCCTCGCGAGCCCCGACCGGCAGCGCCTGCGCGCCTGCCACGCGCCGCGCTGCGTGCGCTACTTCCTCAAGGAGCACCCGCGTCAGGAGTGGTGCAAGGCGTCGTGCGGGAACCGCGCCCGGGTCGCCCGCCACCACGAGCGGCACAAGAAGTCCGCGTAGGCCGCGGTCGGTTGCCCGGCGGTCAGGAGTGGTCGAACGGGGCGCCCCAGCACCGCTCCCGGCGTACGCTGAGGTGCCTGTAGGTCACGGTGCGCACCCGCTCCCCGCGCTGGCTGCGCCACCGTGGCAGGGGGTGCGCCATGGGGCAGCGAAACGCACGGAGCAGAAGGACACTCTTCGAACGCGAGAGTGAACTCGCCGCGGCCGACGAGGCGTTGAACGAACTCACCGGGCTGCGCAGGGACGGCACCGAACCGCCAGGGCGCCCCCGCGGCGCGCTCCTCGCCTTCGCGGCACGCGCCGGACTGGGCAAGACGACACTCCTCGCCGAGGTCCGCCGCCGCGCCGCGGTCAAAGGCTGCACCGTACTGTCGGCGCGCGGCGGCGACCAGGAGCAGCGCGTCGCCTTCCACGTCGCCCGCCAGCTTCTGCAACCGCAGCTCGCCGGGGCCGCCGAATCCGAGATCCGTGCCTCGCTGGGGAGTTGGTACGCGATCGTCGGCCCGGCGCTCGGCCTGTGCGCGCCGGCCGAGGGCGCCCCGCCCGACCAGCAGGGCCTGCGCGACGGTCTCGACTGGGTGCTCACACACCTGGCCGTGCAGCGCGCCCCGATGGTGCTCGTCCTCGACGACGCGCACTGGGCCGACCCCGAATCGCTGAGCTGGCTCGCCGCGTTCGCACCGCGTGCGGAGGAGCTGCCGCTGCTGCTCGTCGTCGCCTACCGGCCCGAGGAACTCCCCGACCACGCCGAGGCGTTCAGGGGACTGCCCGGGCGCGCCGGTCAGCGCCCCATCGACCTCGAACCGCTCAGCGCCGCCGCCGTCGCCCGACTCGTACGGGAGGACTTAGGCACCCAGGCCGACGACGCGTTCTGCCGCGAGTGCTGGGCGGTCACCGCGGGCAGCCCGTTCGAGGCGGTCGAGCTGACCGCGAAGGTGCGCGACCGCGGACTGACCCCGACCGAGGCCGGGGCGCATCTGCTGCGCGACCTGGCCGCCGCCGTCAAGGGCAGCGGCCTGATCACCCGCCTGGAACGCCTGGGCACCTCGACCGTGCGGTTCGCCTGGGCCTGCGCGGTCCTCGGCACGGAGATCCATCCGATGCTCGCCGCCGCCGTCGCCGGCCTCGGCTCCGAGGAGGCCGCCGACGCGGCCGACGCCCTGCGCGGCGCCCGTATCCTCACCGGCCCGGTGACCGCCGGGGGCACTCTCGAATTCGTCCACCCGCTCATCGCCACCGCCGTCTACCGCGCGATCCCCGGCGGCGTACGCGTGGCTCTGCACGGACAGGCCGCCTGGTGCATCATCAACGACGGGCTCGGCCCGTCGGCCGCTGCACGGCACCTCATGGAGACCCACCCCGACGGCGACACCTGGGTCGTCCAGCAACTGCGCGCCGCCGCCCGCGAGAACCTCCGCGCGGGCGCCCCCGACGCGGCCCGCCGCTACCTCGCCCGCGCCCTGCGCGAACCCCCGCCCTTCGAGGATCGCGCGGCCGTCCTGTACGAACTGGGCTGCGCCTCCCTGCTCACCGAACCGGCGACCACCGTCAACCACCTGCGCGCAGCCCTCGAAGAGCCCATCACCGACCCGGAGTTGCGCCACAACATCGTCTACCGCCTCTCCCAGGTCCTCGCCCACAGCGACCGCCTCGCCGAGGCGTCCGAGACACTCGCCCGCGAGATCCCGGTGACCGGCGACGCCCGGGTGCGGCTGCGCATGCAGTCCGAGCAGTTCATGTGGGACGCCTTCCGCGCCGACGAACCCGACTCACCGGCCCGCTCCCGCCGCCTGACCAGGCTCGCCGACCGACTGTCCGGCCGCGACCTCACCGAGCGCTATGTGATCGGCCTGCGCGCCTGGGACGCCACGTTGCGCGGCGAACCCGCCCCCGTAGCGCTCCACCACGCCGAACGCGCCCTCGCCGGAGGGCTCGGCTGGGCCGAGGCCGACCGCGGCTTCGAGGTGCCCGTCCTGGTCGCCCTCACCTTCATGTACGCGGACCGCCCCGGGCGCACGGAGGAACTGTTCGCCACCGGCATCGCCGACTTCGAATCCCAGGGCTGGCACGGTGCGCACCTGTCCTTCGGCTACACCCTCCTCGCGTACGTCCGCTACCGCCGCGGCCGGCTCACCGAGGCCGAGGACTTCGCACGGGCGGGCCTCAGGCTCGCGCAGCGCGTCGGGCCCGGCACCCCCGTGCACTGGTACTCCGTCGGCGTCCTCATCGAGATCCTGCTCGCCCGGGGCAAGATCACCGAGGCCGCGCAGACCGGCGAGGACCACGCCTTCGGCGCGCCCTTCCCGGCCGCCGTGACCTTCCCCGACGTCCAGACCGTGCACGGCGAGCTGCTGCTGGCCCGCGGCCTCACCAAGGACGCCGCCGTCGAGCTGGCGTCGGCCGGGCGCCGCCTCGATCCGCGCGGCATGCGCAACCCCGCCTGGTGCCCCTGGCAGCTCCACCTCGCGCGCGCCGAGAGCCACGACGCCCCCGAGCGGGCCGTCACCACGGCGCTGGAAGCGGTGAATCGCGCCCGCCAGTTCGGCGCTCCCTCAGCGGTCGGACAGGCACTCCGTGCCGCCGCCGAGGTCTCCTCCGGCTCGACCCGCGTCAAACTCCTCGAAGAGTCCGTCGCCAACCTGGAGCGCTCCCCGGCCGCGTACGAACTCGCCTGCGCCCTGATCGCGCTCGGCACCGAGCTGCGCCGCGCCGGACGCCCCAAGGAAGCCGCCGAGCACCTCTACCGGGGGCTCGACGCGGCCGTGCAGTGCGGCGCCGACGGACGCGTCGAAGAGGCTCGCGACGAGCTGGCCGCCGCCGGCCTCGGGCCGCGCCGCCTGCACAGCACCGAGACGGACACGCTCACCGCCCGCGAGCGCACCGCCGCAGCCCTGACTGTCCGGGGCCGCAGCACGGCCGGGATCGCAGCGGAGCTGGACATCGACGAGCCGGCCGTCGTACGGCTGCTTTCGGCGGTCTACCGGAAGGTGGGCACGGAGCGCATGGGACTCGGTGCCGCGCTGGGGGAGCGGCCGTCCCCGTAGCCGGAGGAACAGCGGTCCCCGTATGCGGAGCAACAGGCGTCTCCGCGACCGGGGAACAGCCGTCCACGTGACCGCTCACAAGGGGCGCCCCCGGGGCCCGGAGCACCGCTGTGCACGTACCATTGCGGCATGTCCTTCCTCCGCCGCCGTAGCGCCACACCCGCCGGGCCCGACTTCGATGTTCTGGCCATGGACCCGGGTGACTGGCCGGGCAATCTCGGCGCGGGCCTGCTGCCCGCTCCCGACGGCAGCTGCCAGGGCGTTTTCCTGCGCTACGACCTGTTCGGCGGCCGTGGCCCCGCGATGATCATCGGCAATCTGCCGGAGGGCTCCCCGGCCCGTGACATCCCGGAGGGAGAGATCCCCTTCGAGGTGGCCCAGCTGCTGCTGGCGCTGGAGAACGAGGAGGAGGTCACCGTCGTCGGCACCGAGGACATGCCGGTGATGCAGGGGGACAACCTCCTGATCGTGCGCCGCCTCAAGCTCTCCGAGACCCGCATCTCGTGCGTGCAGTTCGACCGCAGCGACAAGGTCCTGGTGACCATCGCCGCCTGGGACCGCCCCATCACCGACGATCTGTACGCGCTGCTCAAGCCGCTGCCGGCCGAGCTGTTCCAACAGGGCTGAACGGCCGGGTCCGCGCGTTCCGCGGACCCGCCCACGCCCCTACGAGGCCGACGAAAGCACCCGCACATCGGCGGCCCGCACGAACGCCACCCGGTGCCCGAACTGGATCTCGTAGTACATGTCCTTGCCGATCACGACCTTGTGCGGTGCCGTGTCGAAGGTCGGTGCGTAGTAGTACTCGCCCGGCACCTTGTCACCGACCGCATACTCCTGGCCCGTGAGCAGCTTGTACGGCAGCGGCGAGACCGTCTGCACGGGTACGCCCGTCGGGTACGCCTCCTTCTCCGGGTACGCGCGCCCGTAGACCGGGATCTCCGCGAGCCCTGTCCGGGGCGTGACCACGAGCCCCGACGCGTTCACCGCCGTGGGCTGCTTCTGCGGGTTCTTGAACCAGGCCTTCTGGCCCAGGTACCAGATCGCCGTCCAGTCGCCGTCGCGGCCCGCGACCGCGTACCGCTGGCCGGTGGAGACCCGTGAACCGATGTCGTTCACGTCGATCGTCGAGTCCGCGCCGCCCGGTCGCAGCCCGATGTCCTTGATCAGGGGCGAGGTCTCGCTCGCCGCGCTGTAGAGCCGTACCTCGCTGGAACCGTGCACGGCGCAGGGCTCGCCGCTGGTGACGCAGCCGGTGTACGCGGGCCGGTTCGCGGTGAAGTCCGGCAGCACGGTCACCAGCCCGCCGACGGCCTTCGCCGTGGAGCGGAAGGGGTGGCCGAGCAGCGTGAAGTAGTGCTGCCAGTCCCAGTACGGGCCCGGGTCCGTGTGCATACCGGGGATGGTCGACGTCGTCGTGCCCGGCACGTTGTCGTGGCCCAGGATGTGCTGCCGGTCCAGCGGAATGCCGTACTTCTTGGCGAGGTACGCCACCAGCCGTGCCGAGGACCGGTACATCTCCTCCGTGTACCAGGCGTCCGGCGAGGCGAGGAAACCCTCGTGTTCCAGGCCGACCGACTTGGCGTTGACGTACCAGTTGCCCGCATGCCAGGCCACGTCCTTGGCCTTCACATGCTGGGCGATGTGCCCATCGGTCGAGCGCAGGGTGTAGTTCCACGACACATAGGTCGGGTCCTGGACCATGTTCAGGACGCCGTCCCAGGTGCCCTCCGTGTCATGGATGACGATGTACTTGATGCTCTGCGAGGCGGGCCGGTCGCCGAGGTCGTGGTTTCCGTAGTCGCCCTCGCCGAACTCCTCGTACGGTGCCGGGATCCACTCGCAGGACACGGTCGCCGGGCACTCGGTGCCGGCCGCGGAGACCGTACGCAGACCCGCTCGCCTGAGCTGATCCTTGTCGGGGCCCAGTCCGGGTTGGGCCGCCAGCGCGACCTGCTGACCGGCGTCCGTGGTGCGCTGTTCGCCGCCGCGGATCACCTCGTAGACGTCATTGGCGTACGTCGCGGCCGTCGCGCTGTCGTCGGCACCCGAGAAGCGCGCCACCGCCCCGTACCAGTCGGCGGCGTCGTCGCTCAGCGGCTCGCCGAGGTCCTGCTGTGCGGCGGCGAGGAGCGCGGCGCCGCCCGCCACATTGGCGGCCGGGTCCGTACGCAGCTGCTCCGCCGGCAGGCCCGTGAGCTCGGCCGCCTTCGTCAAAGTCTTGAGGCGGGCGGGGAGTTCGGAGTTCTCCGGCACTTTTGTGTCGGGGTGCAGAGCCGCGCGTGAGCTGTCGCCGCGGGCGTCCTCCGTGCCCTCGCTGTGATGCGGCGCGCCGGCGATCGCCGTACGCGCGTCGGTGAGGTGCATGGGGCCGTAGCCGCCGCTGACGCTCGGCGCTCCGCCGTGCGCGTCCCAGCGGGACTGCAGATAGGAGACGGCGAGAAGCACACTCTGCGGAACGTGGTAGGTGGCGGCCGCACCGGCAAAAGCACTCTGCAGCTGTGCTGAGGAGGCCTGCGCGGTGCTGCCGGAGGGGGCCGCGCCGAGCAGCGGCAGCAGCAGCGCCGCCGAGGCGAGGGTGCCTGCGGTTCTGCGCGCGCGTCTGTGCCCGGCGGTGGTCCTGGGGTCGGTGGCGGGTCCTCGCAAAGCAGCCTCCTGGGACGGTCGAGCGCGGTGGGGCGTGCGGGGCCGAACGTGCGTCAGTGGTACCGGGTCTCCGACGATCCGTCAATCATGCCCAGAGGCAGGCGATTTCCCATGTCAGCGAGGGGTGGAAGGGGTTTCGTGGCGGCGGCGATCCCGCCTGCGGAGCGTCAGTGGCGTGGACCAATAACCCGGATGGTGGACGCACAACCCGGTCCCCGGAGACATGGCCGGTCCCCGGACGCATGGCCGGTCCGTGGACGCGTGTCCGGCCGGTGGAGGCATGACCCGGTCGGTGGAAGCTTGGCCCGGCCGATGGCGCCCCGGCGTCCGGACATGACGAAGGTCCGCGGTGCGCCCCTGTCCAAGGCGCGACCGCGGACCACCATCCCCGTCAGCGAGTGCCGACCGCCGCTCGGACGGCCCGTCGGGCCATCTGGCAGTCGTCGTGCAGCCGCCGCAGCAGCAGCCGCTGTTCCTCGCCGGACGGCGCAGCACCCGGGTGGGCCGGACCCGGTGCCGCCGGGGTCGCATCGTGCATCGAACGCTGCATGGCCGTCTCGTACGTGCGGATCTCACGAGTCAGTACGAGCATCAGGTTCACCAGGAAGGCGTCGCGCGCCGCCGGTCCCGCCGACTGCGCGAGCTGGCTGATCTGGCGCCGTGCCACCGGAGCGTCACCGAGGACCGCCCACAGCGTCGCCAGGTCGTACCCCGGCAGATACCATCCCGCGTGCTCCCAATCCACCAGCACTGGACCGGCCGGTGAGAGAAGGATGTTCGACAGGAGTGCGTCGCCGTGACAGAACTGGCCCATGCCCTGACGGCCCGACGAGTGCGCGATGCCGTGCACCAGCTTCTGCAGATCGCCCATGTCCCGGTCCGTGAGCAGACCCAGCCCGTGGAATCGGGAGATCCGCTCCGCGTAGTCCAGCGGGGCGTTGAACGTCCCCGCCGGCGGCCGCCACGCGTTCAGCCGGCAGATCGCGCCCAGCGCCGCCCGGATGTCCGCGCGGGGCGGGGCCTCGGCCGGATGCCGCTGCAGCGCGGCCACCCGGCCCGGCATCCGCTCGATCACGAGGGTGCAGTTGTCCGGGTCCGCCGCGATCAGCCGGGGCACCCGGACCGGCGGCCGGTGCCGCACGAACGAGCGGTATGCCGCTATTTCATGCCGGATCCGCTCCGCCCAGATTGGGGAGTGGTCCAGTAAACACTTGGCGACGGCCGTGCTGCGCCCGGTCGTGCCGACCAGGAGCACGGAGCGTCCACTGCGGCGCAGCACCTGGACCGGAGCGAACTCCGGGCAGATCCGGTGCACCGACGCGATCGCCGTGCGCAGTTGTGCGCCCTGAGGGCCGGACAAGTCGAGTCTCCCGCTGAGCGGTTGGGTGCCGAGCCCCGGAACGCGCCGTGTCCTGCCGGCGCCGAGCACGGGGCCCGCCGCGGGACGCGCGGGGTCGAGGTAGGGGCCGCTGCCGGCCGGGCGGGGGTGCAGCGACCGGGGCGGGGCGGACACGGAGGACGATGCTGTGTACATGGGCGAAACAGATCCCTTCGTGTGCCTGCAAGATGCCGCGCTACCCGCCCCGGCCGCCCTGGTGCACCCTGGGGAATGTCCTGAGGCAACCGGGTCGGGGTGGCGCGTTCCTACCTGACACCGGATGCCCAGTGGCACACCATCTGGCGCACCCTGGCGAACCCTGGCGAATAGTCGCTCAGCAACTGACAGGCGGTTACTGTCAAATCAGCCGAGAACCTGGGGGCTTGACGTGAACGGACAACCCAACACTCGTCTGTCGGACCTGTTCGGCCTGGCCGGCTGGTCCAAGGGCGAACTCGCGAGAATGGTCAACCGGCAGGCGGCGGCGATGGGCCACCCCCAACTGGCGACCGACACCTCACGGGTGCGGCGGTGGATCGACACGGGAGAGATCCCGCGTGATCCGGTTCCGCGGGTGCTGGCAGCTCTGTTCACCGAGCGTCTCGGCCGTGTCGTGACCATCGAGGACCTCGGTCTGGTCCGGCACGGGCGCGTGGGGAAACGGCCAGGCGGCGGGAGTGTGGAAAATCCCGACGGAGTGCCGTGGGCGCCCGAGCGGACTGCTGCGGTCCTCACCGAATTCACGGGAATGGACCTCATGCTCAACCGACGCGGCTTGGTGGGCGCGGGTGCCGCGCTTGCCGCGGGCTCCGCACTCAGTTCTGCCATGCACGAGTGGCTGCACACCGATCCGGCCCTCGCGGCCGACGCCCCTGATTTCGACGATCCCCTGCACGCCGACCCCGCTGGGTTCGACCGCTACGAGGCCGCCCCCATCGGGTCGCAGGAGATCGAGGAACTGGAGCGCTCGGTCGAGGTGTTCCGGGCCTGGGACGCCGCCCGCGGGGGCGGGTTGCAACGCAAGGCTGTGGTGGGCCAGCTCAACGAAGTGGGAGGAATGCTCTCCTACCGACACCCCGATCATCTGCAGCGGCGCCTGTGGGGCGTCGCCGCCAACCTCGCCGTCCTCGCGGGCTGGATGTCGCACGACATCGGCCTGGAGCCGACGGCTCAGAAGTACTTCGTCATCGCCGCCCACGCGGCCCGTGAGGGCGGCGACCGGCCCCGCGCCGGGGAGGCGCTCTCACGAGCGGCTCGCCAGATGGTGCATCTGGGCCGGCCCGACGACGCACTCGACCTGATGAAACTCGCCAAGTCCGGTTCCGGCGAAGAGGTGTTACCCCGCACCAGGGCCATGCTCTACACCATCGAGGCCTGGGCACAGGCCTCCATGGGCAAGGGCCAGGCCATGCGGCGCACCCTCGGCGAGGCCGAGGACCTGTTCGTCTCCGACCGGGGCGACGTACCTCCGCCGAGCTGGATGCAGATGTTCGACGAGGCGGACATGCACGGTATGCAGGCCCTCGCCTACCGCACCCTCGCCGAACACGAGCCGGCCGCGGCCGCCACCGCGCAGCGCCATGCGAAGGAGGCGCTCAAGCTGCGCGAGTCGGGCAGAGAGAGGTCACAGATCTTCGACCATATCTCCCTGGCCTCCGCCTGCTTCATCGCCGACGACCCCGAACAGGCCGACCGGTACGCGCGACTGGCCCTGACGTCGATGGGGGCCAACTCCTCCCACCGCACCTGGGACCGGCTGCGCGAGATGTACCGGCTCACCGGGCAGTACTCCAGCTATCCGAAGATCCACGAACTGCGTGAGGAGATCGAACTCGCTCTGCCGAAGGGCACGTTCAAGCCGAAGGGCGGCAACAGCGCGCGGGCGTAGGTCTCAGGGACGTTAAGTCCGGTCGTCAGGGGCCGACCCTGGCCACGAGCACGCAGGCGTCGTCCTCGCGCTCGGTCTCACCGAATTCCTCGACAACCGTCCGTACACAGTCCTGTGCCGTGCGCGCCTCGTGGAAGCGCGGGGCCAGAGCGAGCAGCTTCGGTGCGGCCACTGCGCCACCGCGCCGGGGGACAAGTCCGTCCGTGTGCAGGAGCAGCAGGTCGCCGTCCTCGAGCGTTTCCTCGGCCTGCCCGTAGGTGGCCCCCGTGGTCGCCCCGAGCAGCACGCCGTCCGGCGCCGGCAGTATGCGCCCCGTCCCGTTGCGGAACAGCAGCGGGGCGGGGTGTCCTGCCTGTGCCCAGGTGAGGGTGCGGGTCTCGGGCCGGTAGCGGCAGCAGACGGCGCTGCCGAGGGCCGGTTGGACGGTGGCGTCCAGTAACTGGTTGAGCCAGGACATGAGTTGGCCCGGCTGCGTGCCGGACATGGCCATACCGCGCAGGGCGCCGAGCAGCATCGCCATGCCCGAAGCGACCGGGATTCCGTGGCCGGTGAGATCACCGACGCTCAACAGGGTTTCCCCGTCGGGTAGTTCGAGAGCGTCGTACCAGTCGCCGCCGACCAGTGCGCTGGTCGACGACGGCAGATAGCGGGCGGCGAGGTCCAGGGTCTCGGGCCCCCGCTGCGGGAACCGCAGGGAGCCACGCCACGGCGGCAGCACGGCCTCCTGCAGCTCTACCGCGAGCCGGTGCTCGGTCTGCGCGATGTGCCGTTGGCGCTGCAGCGAGTCACGGGTCTCGCTCACCTTCCGCTGGCTGCTGCGCAGTTCGCTGACGTCGCGCAGCACGGCCCACATCGAGACGGTGCTGCCGTCGGCGTCGAGCACGGGCTCGCCCATCATGTGCACGGTCCGCACCCCGCCGTCGGGGCGCTGTATGCGGAACTCACCGTCGATGGGCTTGGCGTCGATGAGGCAGTCCGTGACCATCGCGGTCAGCATCGGCCGGTCCTCGTCGAGCACCAGAGACGGCAGCTCGTCGAGCGTGAGTGGGGGAGCGGCGGGGTCGCGGCCCAGGAGCTGGTAGAGCTCCCCCGACCAACTGGCCTCGTCCGTCAGCAGATTCCACTCGGCGCTGCCGACCCGGCTGAGCAGCGAGCCGCGCCGGGGTGTGACCGGCACGGCTCGGACGGCGGGGGCGGGTGCGGGTTGGACGGGCGCCGTGGGCGGTCCGTCCCGCAGCTGGGCCAAGTGCTGGTCGAGGTCGTTGAGTTGATGAAGCGCCAGATTGCACAGCGCACGCTGCCAGCGTCCCTGCGGGTCCTCGTCGTCGGCGGGTGCTTCACGCCGTACGGCGTCCACCTCGCCGCGCAGCCGCCGCGTCTGCGATATGAGCGCGTCAACCGTGCCGCGCTGAGGCGGCTGGGCGGCTGAGCGATCCGCAGAGAGATGGGAGGGCATGACGTACTCCGATGCGGGGACGGTACGACCAAGGCTGAGGAAGGACCGTTACGACTGTCGCACAGCCTGCGACGCGCTGTAAGGGATTTGGCAACACACGATACGGTGGTGCACCTGGCATATGCCACAGTCCCCATGGAGTGGGTACCTAGCACGTGTTCGGTACGCGTCCGGCGTGGTCAAGTCGTAGGCGGCATACGCGACTTGAAGGTGTTCGAGGCTACGCATGCGCTCCAGTCATTCTCTTGTTCGAGGGTCGTTTGTGCTAGCCCCTCCGCGTTACGGAATCCGGCGTGCGAAGTCCTGCACCTCGGCCTCGAAGAGAGGGGCCGGGTCGATGCCCATCGAGGCGAAGTTGCCCTCGATCTCCAGGCTCACCAAGCCGTGCAGGCGGGCCCAGAGAATCGTGGCGCGTGAGGCGACCGCCGTCGTCACGTCCTCGATTCCGTGGCGTTTCATCCACTCCTCGAACTGGGCCCCCGAGTCCTGGGAAACCGCGGTGTCCGGATTCGCGAGGGCACTCACCACGTCCAGTACGACGGTCATGGCCGGCTGTGCGGCCTCCACCAGGCTCGTCGACTGGGCGTCATAGCCCTGCAAGGGCGCCCGGAAGAGCAGACGGTAGCGGTGTGGCTCGGCCAGGGCCCAGTCGCGGTAGGCCCGTACGACGGACGTCAGGCGCGCGGCCGCGTCCTGTGGCGTGCCTTCGGCTGCGCGGGCGAGCGTGGACGTCAGGTCGCCGTACGCGTCGATGACCAGCTCGGTGAGCAGGCTGTCCCGGTTGGCGAAGTAGCGGTAGAGCGCGGGGCCGGTCATGCCGACCTGCTTGGCGATGGCGTTGAGCGACAGCGCCTCCGGGCCGCCCTCGGCCAGCTGCCGCAGTGCCGCCGTCTTGACTTCCTGTCGTACCTGCGCGCGGAACCGATCGCGCGGGCCGGGCCTGGTCCGGTTCTCTGCGGCCATGTCGTCGCCTCTTCGTCTGCTGCCGGTGGTCCTTGACCTTGAGCTTGACTTACGGAATGTAGAGGAGCAAGCTTTAGTTAGAACCTATCACGAACACGTGAAGCTATTACGAAACGAAGGGCTTTGACCGTCATGAACAGCGAGAACGTGACCGAAGTCGTCCTCCCGGGCGTGGTGGCGCCGTCCGGCCTGGAGATCCGCGTGCGCCCCGCGCCGCAGCCCGCGGCCGGCGAGGTCGTCCTGGCCATGGAGGCGACCGGGGTGTCGTTCGCCGAGCAGCAGATGCGCCGTGGCAAGTACTACGACCAGCCACCGTTCCCCTTCATCCCCGGCTACGACCTGGTCGGAGTCGTCGTCCGGGTCGGCGGGGGAGTGGACGCCACGCTGATCGGCCGCCGCTTCGCCGCGCTGACCAAGGTCGGCGGCTGGGCCAGTCAGGTCGTGCTGCCGGCCACCGACCTGGTCGAGGTTCCCGGCGCGCTGGACCCCGCCGACGCCGAGACGGTGGTCGTCAACGGCATCACCGCCTGGCAGATGCTGCACCGCGTCGCCAAGGTCCGCGCCGGACAGACGGTGCTGGTGCACGGCGCGAACGGCGGCGTGGGCTCGACCCTGGTGCAACTGGCCACTCACGCGGGCGTCCGCGTGATCGGCACGGCCTCGCCCCGCCACCACGACGCGGTGCGCGCGCTCGGCGCGCTGCCGCTCGACTACCGTGCGGCCGATCTGCCCGCCAGGGTGCGGGAGTTGGCGCCAGACGGAGTCGACGCCGTCTTCGACCACGTCGGCGGTGACGGGATCGTCGGCTCCTTCCGGCTGCTGGCCCGCGGGGGCACGCTCGTCTCGTACGGCAGCGCCGCAACCCGGGACGTCACCGGATCCTCCAAGCTGCCCGTCCTCAAGCTCGTCGGGCGGCTCTTCCTCTGGAAGCTGCTCCCCAACGGCCGGCGGACGCACTTCTACAACATCTGGGCGGGCAAGCGCCGTCCGGCCGCCTTCCACGCCCGCCTCCGCAGGGACCTCGGGCAGGTCTTCGCCCTGCTCGCCGACGGCACCATCAAGGCCCAGGTCGCGGCCCGCATCCCGGTCAGCCAGGCCTCGGAGGCCATGCGGCTGGCGGAGTCCGGCACCGTCACCGGCAAGGTGATTCTCGTCCCCGACACCCACATCTGACGTCCATCACGGTTCTACGGCTGTTCATCCCCGCCTCACCACGCAGGCATGGCCCTTGACGATCGCCCCGTGCACGCTTGCGCGCGGTGTGCCGCAGGGGCACTCCGGTGACGAGGGCGGGCGAATGACACCGATCAGCCGAAGAGGGTTCGTGGGGCTCGGCGCAACTGTCGCGGCAGGCGCCGCGATGGGCGTCGGCTCGCGGACGGCCGAAGCCGCAGGGACCGCGGCAACCGCGACCGGCACGATCTCGGACGTACGGCACGTCGTCATCCTCATGCAGGAGAACCGCAGTTTCGACCACTACTTCGGCCGCCTCAACGGCGTCCGCGGCTTCGGCGACCGCAGCGGTATCGCGCTCTCCGGCGGCCACTCCGTCTTCAACCAGCCGAACGGCGGCGGCAGACAGTACCCCTGGAAGCTGAGCTCGACGCCCGCCGCAGGCGGCACGGACGGCGAGACCCTCGCGCAGTGCAACGGCGACCTCCCGCATTCCTGGTCCTCGCAGCACTCCGCCTGGAACAAGGGAAGACTCGACAACTGGGTCTCGGGCGTCGGCAACGTACGCACGATGGGCTATCTCGACCGCTCCGACATCCCGTTCCACTACGCGCTGGCCGACAACTACACCATCTGCGACGCCTACTTCTGCTCCACGCTCAGCGCCACAGGACCCAACCGCACGTACCTGTGGAGCGGCAAGGTCGACAGCACCAGCTACGACGGCGGCGACGAGTCCGGGCTGACCTGGCAGAACTACGCCGAGGCGCTGCAGACGGCCGGAGTGACCTGGAAGGTCTACCAGAACGCCCAGGACAACTACGGCGACAACGGCTGCGCGTACTTCAAGAAGTTCACCGACGCCAAGGCGGGCAACCCACTCCACGACCGGGGCATGTCCTCCGTGCCGGCGGTCACCGGCTCCACGCCCGACGACATCGCCGCCGCCATCAAGGCCGATGTCCTCGCGGGCACCTTGCCCCAGGTCTCCTGGGTGGTCGCCAACGAGGCCTTCTCCGAGCACCCGTACGCCCCGCCCGGCGACGGTGCCCACTTCGTCGACCTCGTCTACCGCGCCCTCGCCGCCGACCCGGAGGTCTTCGACTCGACCGTCCTGTTCCTCAACTACGACGAGAACGACGGCTTCTTCGACCACGTACCGCCGCCGGCGCCGCCCGCGGGCACGGCGGGGGAGTTCCTCAACGGCGTGCCGTACGGCCTCGGATTCCGCGTACCCATGCTCGTCATCTCGCCCTGGACGCGCGGTGGTTGGGTCTCCTCGGAGGTCTTCGACCACACCTCCGTGCTGCGCTTCCTGGAGACCTGGACCGGCGCGCTCGGCAAGCCCGCCCCCTGCCCCAACATCAGCACCTGGCGCCGCAAGGTCACCGGCGACCTGACCGGCGCCTTCGACTTCGCGCACCCGGTGTACGGCGCCGCCACGCTGCCCGCGACAAGCGTCATCGGCTTCGGCACCTGCGGCCCACTGCCCAACCCGGTGCCCACCACCAACGCGCTGCCCGCCCAGGAACCCGGCACCCGCCCCGCCCGCGCCCTCCCGTACCAGCCGAACGGCTACCTGGATCACCTGGAGTTCGGTACCGGCGGCAAGATCCTCGCCTGGTTCACCATGGCCAACCAGGGCACCCCGGCCAGGAGCGCCGCGCACTTCTCCATCCACCCGAACGCCTACCGCGACACCACGCCCTGGCAGTACACCGTCGACGCGGGCGGCACGGCCTCCGACTACTTCAACATCGGCACCGGGTACGGCGCAGGGAAGTACGACATCTCCATGACCGGCCCCAACCGCTTCCTGCGCCGCTTCAAGGGCGACGCGACACAGGCGGGCAAGTCCGTGGAGGTGAGCACCCGTTACGCCACCGAGCCCGGCACCGGGAAGACGGCGATCTACTTCAGGATGGCCAACTGCGCCTCCTCCTCGGTGAAGTTCACGATCACCTCGAACCAGTACCGCGGCGACGGTCCCTGGACGTACACCGTCGCCGCGGGTACCTCGGCGGAGGACTACTTCAACGCCGTCGCGTACCAGGCCGGTTGGTACGACTTCACGGTCACCGTCGACTCCGACGCGAGCTGGTCGCGCCGGTTCACCGGGCACATCGAGACGGGCGCGGCGAGCGTCAGCGGTTGACCGGCTCGTAGAGTTCCGGGCGCGGGGCGAGTTCGACGGTCACCCGGCCGCCGCTCTCCTGCGCCCGGACTCCCGCCTCGGCGACGGCGGACGACGCGTACCCGTCCCAGGCGCTCGGTCCGGTGACCCGGCCCTCGCGGGTGGCGTCCACCCATGCCTGCACCTCACGGTCGTACGCGTCCGCGAACCGTACGAGGTAGTCCTGCGCGACCTCCTCGTACGCCCCGCCGGCCGTTGTCACGACCATCGTGTGCTCGTCCCCGATCCGCGCGCTCCCCGTCTCGCAGACCGCTTCGCACCGCACCTGGTAGCCGAAGCCGGAGTTGACGAAGATCTCCACGTCGACCAGTGCGCCCTCCGCGGTCTCGAACAGCACGAGCTGGGGGTCGACGAGACCTTCCGGGGCGTGCGAGGACGAGCGCGGGCGCAGCACCGTCACGGCCGTGAGCTCCTGGTCGAGCAGCCAGCGTGCCGCGTCGATCTCGTGCGAGACGGAGCTGTTGACCAGCATCGCGGTGGTGAAACCGGGCGGCGAGGAGACATTGCGGTGCGTGCAGTGGAGCATCAGCGGACGCCCCAGCCGACCGCTGTCCAGCAACGACTTGAGGCGCTGGTACTCGGCGTCGTACCGGCGCATGAACCCGACCTGCACCAGCCGCCGGCCGAGCCTCGCCTCCGCCTCCACCACCCGCAGCGCCCCGGCCGAATCCGGCACCATCGGCTTCTCGCACAGCACCGGCAGACCGCGCGCGAAGGCCGCGAGCAGCGCCTCCTCGTGCGCGGGCCCGGGGGACGCGATCAACACGGCCTGTACGCCGGGTGCGTCCAGCGCGGCCGTCGCGTCGGCGTGGACCGAGACGCCGTCGATTCCGGTCACGACGTCCTTGGCCCGCCCGGTGTCGGGATCGGCGACCGCGGCGATCCGAGCGCCGCCCACCACCCGGTCGATTCGCCGTATGTGGTCGGCACCCATGTGCCCCGCACCCAGGACCGCTACACCCAGTAGTTCACTCACGTGCTCCGCACCTCTCCAGCCGACAGTTCAGGATCATTGTCGGCCGTGGAGATCAGTAACGCAGCACCCCTGCGATCCCTTTCGCGTCCCCGAGACTGCCGTCGGGAACGAAGCGGACCTCGGCGCCGGTCTCCAGACACTGTTCGACGATCTCGTCGACGATGTCCTCGCGGGCGTCCAGGTCGCCGCTCTCGGCCGGGACGAGATGGTCGCCGCCGTTGTCGCGTACGGTCACGCGGTAGTTCTCCTCGACGGCGAGCAGTTGGACGCGGCCCTCGGTCGCGCTCTGCCACACCTCGTCGACTCCGGCGGCGAACGCCTTGCGACCGCGTGCCGTTTCCAGCTCGCGCGCCACCGCGTCGACGTCCTTCTTCGCCTCGGCGGTGATCAGGGGATGCACCGCCTGCCACACGGCGTCGGGCGTGCCGTGCGCGAGGCCGCCGTGCGGGATGTGCGCGGCCTCCTTGGTGACGGTGCCGATCTCGTCGAGGAGGGAGAGAGCGGCGGTCTCACCGGTGACGTAGAGCGGCCGGGGGTGCCTGCGCAGGACTGCGCTCACGGCGGTGTCGGCGTCGCGCAGGAAGTGCCGGGTCTGCTCGTCGCGGAAGGTGCTGGGCAGGTCGCCGACGCGTTCCTGGCGCTCGGCGTCCGGGTCCTCCAGGCTCCGTGTGAGCGGAAAGCCGTTGGCGTGCTCCTCGGCGACCCGGTCGGCTCCGCCGTTCCACAGCGTGACCTGGTCGGCGGATACCGACAGCACCCAGAACGGCCGCTCGGAGGCCTGCGCGGCGACGAGATTGCGGGTCAGGAAGGTGTCCGACAGCACCACACGCTCCGGCACGGTACGGGCCAGCGACCAGACCTGGTGCTCACCGGGGGCGGCGAAGATGGCCAGGCCGTCCTCGGCGTGCGTCAGATCGACCTCCGCGAGGGCGCGGTCGAGCTGCTCGACGAGGTCCATCCGCCGTTCGCGGGTGACCGACGGATCGGCTTCCAGCTGCTTCTTGGCCTCGGCGACCACATTGCGCAGCCGGACCGGATCCTGGGCGTTGTCGGGCTCGCGGCGATGCGTAGGCGTCAGCACGGAGACCGCGGGATACGGCCGGGGCCTGCGCAGTTCGGTCAGGGTGGCGGGACTGAGTGCGTGCTCCATACCTGCACGATAGGACCAATTCGCTTATCGGGCATTTGGTGCATTTGATTGCTGGGGTCGCTCGCGTCGACAGATCGCGTAGTCCTCGTCACCGTCGCCGGACGCCGGTGCCCCACCGTCGTAGGACACCATGACCTGCTTAGGACGCCCATGACGCAGGCCGACGTGGAAGCCAAGGCGCCACCCGCCGCCAAACTCACGCTCCTGACGCTCACCACGATGGTCGTCGGCTCGATGGTCGGAGCCGGCGTCTTCTCACTGCCCCGCCGCTTCGCCCAGGAGACGGGCGTGGCCGGAGCCCTCATCGCGTGGGCCGTCGCCGGCACCGGCATGCTGATGCTCGCCTTCGTCTTCCAGCGCCTCGCCATCCGCAGACCGGACCTCGACGCGGGCGTCTACGCCTACGCGAAGGCCGGCCTCGGCGAGTACCTGGGTTTCTTCTCGGCGTTCGGCTATCGAACATTTGCGCAGTGCTCCACCCTCCAGGGTGGAGGTGAAGGGCATCCTTGGCCCAGCGGCTCCGATGGCCGCAGGGCCACTGCTAACGTCGGATTGTCTGACAACGTAGTTGGCGGACCTACCGCCGGACGGGCGGGAAGTCACGCCTGTGGAGACCAGGTAAGACCGCTCCTCACGGAACGGCACAGGTCGCTGAAGCAGGAACCCACGGTGGTGTCGCGTCAGCGGTACGGACCGGAGTCGTCGCCCTTCAAGGCGGCGAGGACGTCAATGGGCCAGCGCCTGCGTCGGCAATGCGACGTACTGGGTCCTCAGCATTCCGGCCGTCGGCGCCGTCGCACCCGCGCTGGGCGGCGGCGATACCATATCCGCGCGAACGCGTACTCACGGCACGTCAAACGCCGCGAGGGTGTGGGGCGCGCGACCGTCCTGGAGTTCCCCTGATCGCCGAGCTGCGGCAGCCCTCCATGGCCGAGGTCCTGGAGCACGCCGTCGGCACCTGGGGGCAGGTCTTCGTCAGCGTCGGCCTGATCGTCTCGGTGCTCGGCGCCTATCTCGCCTGGACCCTGATGGCGGCCGAGGTGCTGTTCGTCGCCGCCAAGGACGAGGACATGCCCCGCTTCCTCGGCCGCTCCATCGGCGACGACGTACCCGCACCCGCGCTCGTGATGACGACCCTGCTGACCCAAGTCGTGCTGATCGTCACGCTGTTCTCGGACGACGCCTTCAACTTCGCGCTCGACCTGACCAGCGCGCTGACACTGATCCCGTTCCTGCTGGCGGCGGGCTTCGCCGTCAAGATCGCCCGCGCGGGCCCCGGCAGCGACCTCCTCGTCGCCGCGCTCGCCACCGTCTACACCGCCTTCCTGCTCTACGCGGCCGGGCTGAAGTACCTCCTCGTCTCGTTCATCATCTACGCGCCCGCCACGATCCTGTTCGTGATGGCCAGGCGCGAGCAGGGCAGACAGCTGTTCTCGCCCCGCGAACTCGTCATCCTCGCCGTCTCGATCGCCGGCGCGATCCTCGGGATCGTCGCTCTGGCGCTGGGCTGGATCAGCCTCTGACGGAAAGGCCCGGAAGACCCGGAAGACCCGGAAGGCCCGGACGACCTGGAGAAAGGCACACCGTGACCAGTCAGGACAGCACCAACGGGACGGCGTACGGCGTCCACTCCGAGGTCGGCAGGCTGCGCAAGGTGCTGGTCTGCGCGCCCTGCCTCGCACACCGCTGGCTCACCCCCACCAACTCCGACGACCTGCTCTTCGACGACGTCATGTGGGTGGAGAACGCCCAGCGCGACCACGCCGACTTCGTCAACAAGCTGCGTGAACGAGGCGTCGACGTCGTGGAACTGCACGACCTGCTCGCCGAGACGATGGCGATCCCCGTGGCCCGGGACTGGCTCCTGGACCGGAAGATCACCGCCAACGAGGTCGGACTCGGACCCGTCGACGACACCCGGGCCTTCCTGGGGTCCCTCGAACCCGCCACGCTCGCGCGGTACTTGATCGGCGGTCTGGCCACCGGCGACCTGCCGGACGACTTCCGCTCCGGCCACCTCGCACTGGCCCGCGAGTCGACCGGCGCGCGCGAATACCTGATGCCGCCGCTGCCCAACACGCTCTACACCCGCGACACGACGTGCTGGCTGTACGGCGGCCTCACGCTCAACCCCCTCTACTGGCCCGCCCGGCACGACGAGACCCTCCTGATGAAGGCCATCTACACCTTCCACCCCGACTACGCCGGCTCCACGGTGTGGTGGGGCGACCCCGAACTCGACTGGCGGCAGGCCACGTTCGAGGGCGGCGACATCATGCCGGTCGGCAACGGCGTCGTCCTCATGGGCATGAGCGAGCGCACCTCACGGCAGGCGATCACCCAGGTCGCGGCCGCGCTGTTCAAGAACGGGGCGGCCGAGCACGTCATCGTCGCCGGTATGCCCAAGCTGCGCTCCGCGATGCACCTCGACACCGTCTTCACCTTCGCCGACCGCGACCTGGTGACCCTCTACCCGACCATCATGGACGCGGTCCACACCTTCTCCCTCCGCCCGAGCGACAAGGCCCCCGGCATCGAACTCACCGACGAGGGCTCGCGCCCCTTCACCGAAGTCGTCGCCAAGGCCCTCGGGTTGCCGCAACTGCGCGTCGTCGAGACCGGCGGAGACGTGTACGCCTCCGAGCGCCAGCAGTGGGACAGCGGCAACAACGCCGTCGCCCTGGAACCCGGTGTGGTCTTCACCTACGACCGCAACACCCAGACCAACACACTGCTGAGGAAGGCCGGCGTCGAGGTCATCACCATCGTCGGCGCCGAGTTGGGGCGCGGCCGGGGCGGCGGCCACTGCATGACGTGCCCGATCCTGCGGGACCCCGTCGAGTTCTGAGCGGCTCGCCGGCCCCTCCGCGCCCCGGACCTCATGCCTGGTTGAGCCCGAGTGCCTTGTCCGCGGCGGTCACCGACGGCTTCCACCATGTCGTCACCGGCTCCCATACGCGCACGGCGTCACCGGCGCCCAGCTCCTTCGCCGTGAAGGTGCGGCCGAACCGCGCCGGATCGGCGGAGACGGTGATCGAGTGCACCCGACGGGCCTCGGGGTCGGCCAGGTCGGCGATCGTGCGTACGGCGGCGTACGCCGTCCTGCCCGCGCCGATCCGGTACGGCCCGCTGTCCCCGGCGGGCACCGGCTGAGCCGCGCCGTCGAGGTCCCCGAAGGTGACGGTCGGGATGCGGTCGACGGTGCAGGTCCGCTTCGAGTGGTTGGTGACGCTGATGTGTACGACGGTGGGGTTCGCGGACTGGTGCGCCGCCAGGGTGAGGGACTTCTCCGGGCAGGCGGCGACCTTGGTGGCGGCGGAGCCCTGGCCTGCGGCCGAACCTTGAGGCGCGGCGACGAGCAGTGCCGCGGCGGCGGTCGCGAGGGCGAGGACGGGACGGATACGCATCAGTGGTGTTCCCCCTGTGATGGACATGTATACGGGTACTGCGGCGTGCCCGGTCGAGGCGACGCTCGCACAGTGTGACGGCCGGGGGGTTCGAGGGGTTGTAGCCGACTTGTCCGTGTTACGTGGCTGTTGCATTTCCCGGTGCATCCTCGCCCCCGGGTTCAGTCGCCCGAGTCCGGCGGCCCGCAGGAGCTGCCGTTGTCCGGCAGGGAGCCGTACAGCAGGAAGTCGTCGACCTTCTGATGCACGCACTCGGAGGACGCGTACCCGGTGTGTCCGTCGCCCTTGTTGTCCAGCACGACCGCCGAGGAGCCGAGCCGCTCGGCGGTCTCCAGGGCCCAGCGGTACGGAGTGGCGGGGTCGCCGCGGGTGCCGACGAGGAGCATTTTCGGGGTGTCGACGTCGCGTACTTCGTCGCGTATGTAGTCGGTGCCCTTGGGGCGGCCGTAGCACGTCAGTACCTGGGTGAGCCGGTACTCGCCGAAGACCGGGGACACTTGCGCGTACTCGGCGCGCAGTGCGTCGATCTCCTTGGTGACCTGGTCGGCGGTGGGCCGGTCGGGGTCGTCCGCGCAGTTGATCGCCATCAGGGCGGCCGGGAGGTTGTCGATGGGGACGTCCACCGGGTCGACGAGACCGCCGTCCGGGCTGGCCGTCACGGTCAGCTCGTCGTCCTTGCGGGGTGCCACCGCCGGTCCGCCCGGCCGGGTGCTCCCGGCGGTGCCGGGGAGGGCCGCGCCGCCCGACAACTGCATGAGCCAGCGGGTGTCGCCGTCCTGGAGCAGGGAGTTGAGGGCCTGCGCCAGCGTGGGCCACATCTGGCGGCTGTACAGGGCCTGACTTATGGCGCCCACGAGGTCCTGGCCGGAGAACTCCTGGCCGAAGTCGGCCGGAACCGGGTCCGCGTCGAGCGAGTCGACGAGCTGGACGACCTGTTTTCGGGCGCTGCGCGCATCCCGCCCGAACGGACAGGACAGATCCTTGGTGCACCAGGTGAGGAAGTCCTCCAGCGCGGTCTGCTGGCCCGCGGCGCCCACCAGTCCCTGCTCGGACAGCGGTTCGGTGAGCGTGTCCACGCCGTCGAGGACCAACCGGCCCGTCTTCTTGGGGAACTGGGCCGCGTACACCGCGCCCAGACGCGTTCCGTAGGAGAAGCCGAGGTAGTTGAGCTTCTTGTCGCCGAGCGCCTGCCGCATCACGTCCATGTCCCGGGAGGCGTTGACCGTGCCTATGTGGGCCAGTACGGGCCCCGAGTGCTTGGCGCATTCGTCGGCGGTCTTCCGCAACGCCTTGAGGGCGGCCTGCGGATCGCCGCTGTCGGTGGTGCCGTCCGTCGTGCCGTAGTACTCGTCGCCGCCCTCGCCACAACTGACGGGCGAGGACTGGCCGACGCCTCTCGGATCGAAGGTGACCACGTCGTAGCCGTTCGTCAGATGCATGAAGTCTTCGCCACCGAAAGCGAGTTGAGGGATTCCCGCGCCTCCGGGCCCGCCGAAGTTCAGTAGCACCGAACCCCTCGACTTTCCCGTCGCGCGGTAGCGGGCCATCGCCACGTCGAGCGTTCCGTCACCCGGGTTCGCGTAGTCCAGCGGGACGGTCACCTTCCCGCACTGCAGATCCTCGGGCATGCCGTAGCCCTCGCACGCGGCCCACTTGATGCGCTGGCCGTAGAAGCGTGACAGGTCTGGTGTGTCGGCGGCCCTCGCCGCCGAAGGGAGTCCGGCCACCAGCAGGGCCAGCGTCACGGTCGTGGCTCCGGCGAACGCGCAGCGTTGGTGCACGGACAGCATGCATGCCTCCAGGACGCCCGGCTGCCCCCTCGCTCACGATAAGGGCGGGTACCGGTGGACGCCTCTGGGCGAGCGGAACGGGCCGCGGTGCCTTACTCTGCGCGCCTTGCGCGGGGCCGATCCGCACGCTCGGCAAGCGCCGATGGCCCTCGTACGAGCCGCCTCACCAGTTCGATAACCATGACGCTCGATGGGGTGAAAGACCGATTAGCCATAACTCGGATGGTTCTCTCGCGTTTTATGGCATGCGGGCGACCGCCCGCGACCATGTCTGGAAGGCAGGGACCCTATGAAACGGGTTACCCGAAATGGATTGATCGCAGCAGCCGCCGCCTCGGGAGCGATGGCCGTGACCATGCCGGCGTACGCCGACTCCGCGGCGGACGGCACCGCGGCGGGCTCGCCCGGGCTGATCTCCGGCAACACCATCCAGCTCCCGGTGCACGTTCCCGTGAACGTGTGCGGGAACACCGTGAACGTCGTCGGGGTCCTCAACCCGGCGGCGGGCAACAGCTGTGCCAACGAGGGCGGCGGCGGGGCCGAGGCGCCCGGTGGAACGCAGGGCGGTGCGGTGGAGAACGGCAGCGGAGGTGCCGCCGCACAGAGCAGCGGAAAGGATTCGCCAGGTGTGCTCTCGGGCAACGGCGTGCAGCTTCCCGTACATCTCCCGGTCAACGTCACCGGCAACTCCGTGAGCGTCGTCGGTATCGGCAACGCGGCCGTCGGCAACGAGTCCACGAACACCTCCGGCGGCCGGCCCGACCGCCCCGTCAAGCCCGCGCCCAAGCCGTCCGCGCCGCCCGCCAAGCCGCAGTACGCGCCTCCCGGCACGCCGTCGGGGCCTGTGGCCTCCCTCGCTCAGACCGGCGCGGACCAGATGGCGCCCGCGATCGCCGGGAGCGCGGCGCTGGTCCTGGGCGGAGCCGTCCTGTACCGGCGATTCCGGCCGGCCGCCACTCGCTGACCAGGGCCCGGCAAGAGCGGAAGGCCCCACCGGACTCGTGACCGGTGGGGCCTTGACGACTCCTCAGCCCAGCTCGCCGCGGAGGATGCCGTACCGCACGCCGTCGCGCCAGTGACCGTTGCGGAACACGACACTGCGCAGCACGCCCTCGCGGGTGAACCCGACCTTCTCCAGGGCGCGTTGCTCGGCGATGTTGTCCACCTCGGTGTCGGCCTCGACACGTATCACCTGCGTGTGGGCGAAGAGGTACTGGACCAGTTGCCGCTGGGCTTCGGTGCCCACTCCCTTGCCGCGTGCCTCGGGCAGCAGCCCGATACCCATGTTCCAGTAGTGAGTGGTCCGGCTGGAGACGATCTTCCGCCAGGCGACGAATCCCAGCCGCTCGTCGTCACGCACCACCATCAGATATCCCGAATCCTCGGTGATCAGACCGTTCTCCGCCCACTGGCGCCGCCAGCGCCCGATGTCCCACCAGCCGAACCACTGGAAGGGTTCGGCCGTCTCCGGCTCCATGAGGAACCGCTCCATGACGGACAGGTCGTCCTCGGCCACCGGGCGCAAAGTCACGTGGTTGATGCTCATGAGCGTCAACCTTATGAGCGCGGTTTTCGCCAGTGATCCCCGTGGAGATCGGGAAGGATTGCCGAGGTGCGGACGGTAACCACACCCCGCGACACCACCCCGACGAAAGGAAGCACCCGCATGACCACTCCGGGACCCGAAGACCTCGTCGTCACACAGGCCTCGCTCGACGAGTGGACTGTGGTCCGCGGATGGGCGGCGGACGAGGGATGGAATCCCGGTCTGTCCGACAGCGTGAGCTTCTTCGCCCAGGATCCGGAGGGGTTCTTCATCGGGCGGCTCGGCGGCGAACCGGTCTCGGCCGTCTCGGTCGTCAACTACGGCGCCGACTACGCTTTCCTGGGCTTCTACCTCGTACGCCCCGACCTGCGCGGCCGCGGTTATGGCATCACCACCTGGAAGACGGCCCTGGCTCACGCCGGCGGCCGGACCGTCGGCCTCGACGGGGTGGTCGCGCAGCAGGACAACTACCGTCAGTCCGGCTTCGAACTCGCTTACCGCACCTCCCGGTTCGGTGGAATCGTGCCCGTGGGGGAGACTCCGACGGGGGTCCGGCCCGCCGAGGTGACGGACCTCGAGGCCGTCACGGCGTACGACAGCGCCTGCTACCCGGCCGACCGGCCGCGGTTCCTGGAGTCGTGGCTGAGCGGCCCGGACCACCGTGCCTTCGTCCGCCACACCGACGGACGTCTCAGCGGGTACGGCGTGATCCGCCCGGGCCAAGACGCCCTGCGCATCGGCCCGCTGTTCGCCGACACCGCCGAGGACGCCCGGGCGCTGTTCGTCGCGCTGACCGGCGAGGCCGCCGGGAGGGAGGTCGCCATCGACATCCCCGGGACGAACTCGGCCGGAGTCGCGCTTGCCCAGGAGTTCGGCCTCACCCCCTCTTTCGACACCGCCCGTATGTACACGGGTCAGGTCAGGCCGTTCGCGGGTGAGCGCGTGTACGGCGTCACCACCCTCGAACTCGGCTAGGGCTTTTCGTTCGGACGGCAGGGCGAGTGCGGGAGCCTTGTCAGCGGACGACGTCGAATACGTTCTTCTGCAGGCCGTTGGCGTAGGCCTCGTGCTCGACCAGCTTCAGTTTCTGGGTGTCCTTGTCCGTGGCGCTGAACAGACGCTTGCCCGCGCCGAGCAGGAGCGGGAAGACGAGCAGGTGGTAACGGTCGATCAAGCCGGCATCCGACAGGCCGTGGTTGAGGGCGGCGCTGCCGTGGACGATGATCGGGCCGCCCTCGGTCTCCTTCAACGCGGCGACCTCGTCGAGCGAGCGCAGGATCGTGGTCTCGCCCCAGTTGGAAACCAGGTCGTCGTCGGTGAGGGTGGTGGAGACGACGTACTTCGGCATCACCTTGTAGTCGGCGAAGTCCTCCATGTCCGGCCACACTGGGCTGAACGCCTCGTAGCTGAGTCTGCCCAGCAACATCGCGGTGGCTTCCTTCTGCTCCCGACCCTTGATGTCGAATGCTTCGGGGAGGAACTCCATGTCCTTGAAGGTCCAACCGGAGTTCCGGTAACCGGGCTCGCCGCCCAGGGCCTCCACGACGCCGTCGAGGGAGACGAAGGCGGTGCTGATCAAGGTACGCATTTAAGGTTCCTCGGTGTCTCGTGTCTGGTGCTCGGCAGGTTCGGTCGGTTCGCGTTCCGGCCGCACTTGCGGCTGCGGCGCACCAACCATGTTCTCTGACTGCTGATCGCGGAGAAACTCATCGGTCGTCGCCGTCCCTCCCGGCGGCCTCGACGATCCGAACGAAACAGCCTAGGAACACGTGCCGTTGGAGGTGACGGCCGTCTTCGGCCGACTCCCTGTGAGGCGCCGCACGGGAAAGGCCCGCCGGCGCCCCACCGCCACGACGGCCAGCGCGGCGGCGATCAGCGGCAGTGAAGTCCAGGGCAGGGCCCCGGCGCCCGCACCCTCCAGGACGAGTCCACCGGTGAACGATCCGGCCGCGATGCCCGCGTTGTACACCGTGGCCTGCAACGACGTGGCAACATCGGCGTTGGCGGGGCCGGAGGCGTCGACCAGCGCGGTCTGGATCAGGGTCGGTGCCCCGCCGAACGCGGCGCCCCACAGAGCCACCGATACGAGGAGTACGGCGGGGCTGCCCGCGTACAGACCCAGGATGAGGAAGGCGCACGCGATCGTGGCGAGCGCCGTCAGCAGCGTCCGTCGCAGGTATGTGTCGACCAGTACGCCGGTGATCCAGATCCCGACGACAGTGGCCACCCCGAACACCAGCAGGACAAGACCGGTGTGGCCGAACCCCACATGCTCCGCGAACGGGGCGGCGTATGTGTACATCACCTGGTGCCCCAGAAGCAGCAGCAAGGTGACGGAGAGGACGGTCGCGATCCCGGGCAGGGTGGCGACCCGGTGCAACGGCACGCGTGCGCCCGCCGCCTCACCGGGGAAGTCCGGAACCCGTCGGCGCACCCAGACCACGAGCAGCACGGCGACGACCGCCGACAGCGCGAAGACCGCGCGCCAGCCCAGGACTTCGGCCAGCGCGGTACCCGCCGGGACACCCAGCGACAGGGCGAGCGTGATCCCCGCGAGGACGATCGCGATGGCGCGGCCGCGCCGTTCGGCGGGCACCATACGGGCCGCGTACCCGACGAGCATCGCCCACATGACGCCGCCCATCACCCCAGCCGCGAGCCGGGCCGCGAAGGTGAGCGCGTACGCGGACGACAGCGCGGTGACGGCGTTGCAGCAGGCGAAGCCCACGAGCGCGCCGATCAGTACCCGGCGGCGCGGCAGACCGCGCAACGCGGCGGTGAGCGGCACGGCGGCCAGGAAGGAGGCGAGCGCGTAACCGGTCACCAGGAAGCCGGCCCGCCCCTCCGAGACGCCCAGGTCCGATGCCATCCGCGGCAGCAGACCGGCGGGCAGCAGTTCGGTCATGACGGCGGTGAAGGCGGCCGTGGACAGGGCCAGGAGCCCAGACAGCGGGAGCGCGGCGGCAGGCATGGACGTGCTGCCGGCGGGCGGGGCGACGGTCATGGGACCATGCTGAAACCTTCACATCAGTGTGAAGGCAAGCGCGGCCTCCAGGGAGAGCCATGAAGATCGGTGAACTGTCGCGCCGGACCGGCGTCCCCACCAGGATGCTGCGGTACTACGAGGAGCAGAACCTGCTCCACCCGGCGCGGGGCGAGAACGGTTATCGCGAGTACGGCGACGCTGCCGTCCAGTGCGTTCAGCAGATCCGCGGGCTGCTCGACTCCGGGCTCACCACCGAGATCATCCGCGCCATCCTGCCGTTTCTGTCCGACCCCGGCGAGATCCACCTCCACCCCGAATGCCTGACCGCCGAGACGGCCGGGCTGCTGCGCGACGAGATCGACCGCATCCAGAGCCGCATCGACTGCCTGGCCCGCAACCGGGACGCACTGCGGGCCTATCTGACGGCGGTGCAGTCGGACGGGCCGGCCCCCGTCAACTAGCCAGCTCCCGTGCCCGTCCCACGGCCTCGCGTACGGGGCCCCGGTGCACGGGACCATGCCCGGGGGCCAGGACATCCGCGGCAAGGACCTCGATGTCCGCCAGCGATGCGTAGGCCTGCTCGCGCTCGGCGTCGAACATCGCGGGCAGGAGCTGCGGACCCCGTACCCGTGACGTGGGGTGGGCGCTGACCAGCGCGTCGCCGGAGATCAGGATCCCGGCGTCCGGGAGGTGGAACACGCAGTGCCCCGCCGTATGACCGGGCGTGTGCACCGGGACCGGACGGCCGGGCAGATCCAGCGGGCCCTTCCCGGGAAACGGCTCGGGCCTGGTCATCCGGACGTCCTTCTTGCCGCCCGACTTGATGGCGTGCAGCGCCCACGGCAGTACACCCGGGCGCCACGCCTGGCCCAGCACCTGGCCGACACTCACCTGGTGCAGGAACTCCCGGCGCGCGTGCGGCAGTTCGGCCTCGTGCAGGTACACGGGGATGCCGAACGTGCTGCTGAGGTGTTCGGCCGAACCGAGGTGGTCGTTGTGCGCGTGCGTGATGAGGACGCCCGTGACGGCCTCGGGCGCGTGACCGAGAGCGTCCAGGGAGGCCAGGACCGCCTGACGGTCGCCGGGGTAACCCGTGTCGACCAGGGTGACGGCGTCCCCCTCGGTCAGGATCACCCAGTTCGTGTTGCTGCCGTGGACCAGATGAACTCCGGCAGCCACCTCCACCATCGCGCCGTCGCGCATGGCTCTCTCCCGACGTTTGAGATCTGTTCCGGCCGGAGTGCGGCCGTGTCACGTGGAAGGTATCGCGTGTTCCGGAGGGCGTGACGACGGCAGTTCAGCCGGTCTCCGGGTGCCTTCGCCGGAGGTGTTGGCCGAACGTGAACGGAAGTTGTGGTTCAGGGACTTGACGTGCTCGTGACGAGGCGCTGCCATATGGCGAGTCTCGTTGACTTTTGTTCGACTCTGCGAACAAACCGCTCAAGGGAGAGCCGCATGTCCACTATTTCGAACACCGCGCGTCTCAGGCGTCTCTTGAGACGTGCGGTGGTCCAGTGTGCCGTCCTGTGTCTCGCCATCGCGGGGCTGGCCGGCCTGGGCCGGTCGGCCGAGCCGATCGCGGCCGAGCCGGCCGCCGTCAGCACCAACCAGATCGGGGTCAACCCCGCCCCGATGGGCTGGGCCTCCTGGAACAGCTTCGCGAGCATCATCGACTTCGACACGATCAAGGCCCAGGCCGACGCCCTCGTGTCCTCGGGAATGGCGGCCGCGGGCTACAAGTACGTCAACATCGACGAGGGCTGGTGGGTGGGCACCCGCGACAGTGCCGGCAACATCACCGTCGACACCGAGCAGTGGCCCGGCGGGATGAAGGCCATCGCCGACTACATCCACAGCAAGGGCCTCAAGGCCGGGATCTACACCGACGCCGGCAAGAACGGCTGCGGCTACTACTACCCGACCCCGGACACCGTGCCCGCCGCGCCCAACACCGGTATGGAAGGGCACAACCAGCAGGACCTGGAGGCCTTCCAGAACTGGGGCTTCGACTTCGTCAAGGTCGACTGGTGCGGCGGTGACGCCGAGGGCCTCGACCAGGAGGCGACGTACAAGGCGATCAGCGCCGCCAACACCGCCGCGACCGCCGTCACCGGACGCTCGCTCGTGCTGTCGCTGTGCGAGTGGGGCACGGGCAATCCCTGGAACTGGGCGGCGGGCACCGGTGACATGTGGCGCACCAGCACCGACATCGTCTTCTGGCCCAGCAACCCGACGATGTCGAGCATTCTGGCCAACTTCGACAAGTCCCTGCACCCCGCGGCCCAGCACACCGGCTACTACAACGACCCGGACATGATGACGGTCGGCATGACCGGTCTGAGCGCCGCGCAGAACCGCACCCATATGGGGCTGTGGGCGATCGCCGGCGCACCACTGCTCGCGGGCAACAACCTTGCCACCATGAGCGCTTCGACCGCCTCGATCCTCACCAACCGCGAGGTCATCGCGATCGACCAGGACGCACGCGGCCTGCAGGGCGTCGAAGTCGCCGAGGACAGCACGGGGTTGCAGGTTTACAGCAAGATCCTCTCCGGCACCGGCAAGCGCGCGGTCCTGCTGCTGAACCGCACCTCCGCGGCGGCCAACATCACCGCCCGCTGGCAGGACTTGGGGCTGACCACGGCGTCGGCCGCGGTGCGTAACGTGTGGTCGGCGTCCAACGTCGGTTCGTACGCGACGAGTTACACCGCCGCGGTTCCCGCCGGGGAGGCCGTCCTGCTCACCGTCTCCGGCACGGAGGGCGCCGGGACGACGTACGAGGACACCACCACGGCCACGACGCCGACGTTCACCGGCGTCACCGCCGCCAACGCGGGCACGAAGCTGATCGACGTCACCTACGCCAACTCCGGTACCACGGCCCGCAAGGCGACCTTCAAGGTCAACGACCAGTACACGCAGACGCTCTCCCTGCCACCCACCGGTTCGGCGACCACGTACCGCACGGTCTCCGTCCTGGCGCAGCTGGCGAAGGGGTCGAACACGCTGGCCTTCGGGACATCCGGGACCGCGCCCGACATCGACGCCGTGGCCGTCCGCGCCATCCCGGGCACCAACGGCACGGCGATCGTCGGCACCGGCTCCGGGCGCTGCCTCGACTTCTTCAAGAGCACCATCACCAACAACACCCAGGCCGAACTCTGGGACTGCGGCGGAGGCCAGAACCAGACGTTCACGTACACCTCGCGCGGTGAACTCGTCGTGTACGGCAACAAGTGCCTCGACGCCTACAACAGCGGAACCGCCAACGGCACCCGCGTCGTCATCTGGGACTGCCACGGCGGCACCAACCAGAAGTGGACGATCAACGCCAACGGCACCATCACCAACAACGTCTCGGGGCTGTGCCTCGACGCCATCAGCAACGGCACCGCCAACGGCACGCTGATCGACCTGTGGACGTGCAACGGGGGAGCGAACCAGCAGTGGACCCGCAACTGACCGGCCGCTGACCTCGGCATATCCGGTACCGCGGGGCGGACGGCCATGGTGGACGAGCATGGTCAACAATTGTGCGTCACATCTTGCTGACAACCTGGGTGGCCGGTTACGGTCACCGCCAGGACACCGCACGAGCCGCCCGCCCCGCATCACCCGTCTCAGCCCATCTGGTCCTGAGCCGAGAGGTGCTCCACCGTCACGCCCGTCTCGGTGAACGTACGCGTCACGATCCCCGACGTGTAGACCCACAGGATGCGCAGAGGACTGTCACCGACATTCCTGAAGAGATGAGGAATCGGTGACGGAACGTAGGTGGTGTCGAACTGCTCCAGCTTGGTCACCTCACCGTCGACCACGACCTCCGCCTCGCCTTCGAGGATCGTCACGTGCTCATCGCAGTTGTGCGAGTGCATAGGGGCCCCGGAACCGACCGGGTACACGCTCATCCCGCTGGTGATGCGGTTCTCCCCGCCCGCCGACGTCGTGGTGATCAGCGGCGTCGTGACAACGGCGCCGCCTCGGTCGAGCCGGCGGACGGACGCGGCCTTGATGATCGTGCTCACTCGGAGTTCCTTTCCAGTTCACGGTGGTGCACTGAACGACGTTAGGTCGCGTCCCCGTGAATGGGTGCCCTCCGGCGTGCAGGTTTACCTTGCATTCCGAGGTGGGTGAGCTTCTCGAACCCGGCTGTACCGTCGGCGGCGTCGCACGGCTTCCCAGTACGTGCCTGAAACACGCCGGAAAGAAAAGGCAGGTATCGGCCACATGAGGCTCCCCGTTCTCACCGATGACGAGATGGATCCGCGCCAGCAGGAACTGGCCGCCCGCATCGCCGGCCGGCGCGGCGCCGTACGCGGCCCGTTCCGGGTCTGGCTGCACAGCCCGGAGATGTGTGAACGCGCGGAGTCCCTCGGTGCCTTCGCCCGCTTCGACTGCAGCCTCCCCAAGCACCTGCGTGAACTCACGCTGCTGATGGCCGCCCGGAACTGGGACGCGCAGTACTCCTGGAACGCGCATGTGCACCAGGCGATCGAGGCCGGCATCCCGGAGGCCGCGGTCAAGGCCGTCGCCGAGAAGCGCGAGGCGGTCTTCGACAGCGAAGCGGACCAGGCCTTCTACCAGTTCTGCAGGGAGATCCTGGAGGACCACTTCGTCTCCGACGAGACCTTCGCCCGAGCACACGAGCACTTCGGTTCCAAGGGCCTGGTCGACACCATCGGCGCGCTCGGCAACTTCACCATGCTCGGCATGTGTCTGAACACCTTCCAGGTGGACCTGCAGGCCGACAAGGAACCCCCGTTCCCGGACATCCGCGGCTACGGGCGTGTCGCTTCCGACGCCGACCGGCCGCAGCCGTGACAGCCCCGACCGCCCGGAACACGCAGGGAGGTACCGCCGTGACCCCCAGGAAACCGGTCGCGCCCATCGCCACCGACGGTGCCGGCTCGGCACCCGAGGCCGTGCTCCGCGTACGAGGCGTCACCAAGAACTTCGGCGGAGCGGCCGCGCTCAAGGGCGTCGACCTCGACCTCTACCCCGGCGAGATCCACGCGCTGATGGGCATGAACGGAGCCGGCAAGTCGACGCTGGTGCAGATCCTCTCCGGGGTCCACCAGGCCGACGGCGGCACCATCGAGGTCAACGGGCAGACGCAGTCCGGACTCACCGTGCGCAAGGCCCGCCGGCTCGGCATCGCCTGCGTGCCTCAGCGCCGGGAACTGGCGATGGGTCTGACCGTCGCCGAGAACGTCATGCTGGGCGATCTCCCCACCCGACGCGGGACCGTGCACTGGAAGGCGGTCAAGAGCGAGGCGCGGAAGGCGCTGTCCGGACTCGGTATCGACATCGACGTGGAGCGGGCGGCCGGTTCACTCACCGTCGCCGAACAGACCATGGTCGAGGTGGCCCGCGAGGTCCGCCGCGGCGGCCGGATCCTGATCCTCGACGAGCCGACCGCCTGTCTGAGTGCGGAGGCCGCCAACCAGATCCGCGCTCTGGTGCGGACCCTGCGCGACGACGGCGTCGCCGTCGTCTACATCTCGCACTACATCGACGAGGTCATGGCCGTCGCCGACCGCCTCACCGTCCTGCGGGACGGGGGAGTGGTGCGCAGTGCACCGGCCGCGGAGATGGACCAGGCAGGGCTCGTACGGAGCATGGTCGGCCGGGATGTGGTCTCGCAGCGACCCGAGCGCCCCGCTCCGAAGGACGAAGCCGGTCTCGTCGTACAGGGTCTGAGCCACGGCCGGGCCATCCAGGACTTCACCGTCGAGGTGCGCCGGGGCGAGATCGTCGCCGTCCTCGGACCCGCGGGTGACGCGCAGTCGCGGCTGTTCGACCTGCTGTCCGGCCGGCAGCGCCCGGACGCCGGTGAACTGCACGTCGACGGCAGGTCCGTGCCCTTCGGCCGGGTCGCGGCCTCGCTCGCCAGTGGTCTGCGCTGTGTCACGGGTGACCGCCGCAGCCTGGGGCTCGTCCAGGGCATGTCGCTTGACGAGAACCTGATGCTGGCCGACGACCGCTTCGCGCGCCGCAGGCTGCACCGCCGTACCGAACTCGCCCGCCGCGCCGCGCCCCGGCGCAGCAGCTACGGAGTGGTCGCCCTCGCCGGAAACCCGCCGGTGGGCGCGCTGTCCGGCGGCAACCAGCAGAAGGTCCTGCTGGGCAAGTGGCTGGAGACCGAGCCGGTCGCCTGCTTCCTCGAAGACCCCACCAACGGGGTGGACGTCGCGGCCATGGCCGACATCCACACCCTGGTCGACGACCTCGCCTCACGCGGCGTGGCCGTACTGCTCGCCTCCTCCTCCGCCGAGGAAGTCATGCGCCTCGCCGACCGTGTCGTCGTCGTCAGCGCGGGGCGCGCGGTCGCCGAACACGCCATCACCGACATCACCCGCGACGAACTCGTCGCCACCGCCCTCGGAGGTCAACCCCAGTGAGCCTCAAGACCCCCTCCGCCTCCCCGGACGCCGTGGCCGACTCGCCCTCGCCCGAGCGCACCGCGACCCGCCTGACTCCCCAGGCCCTGCTGCGGATCCCGCACGGCGGACTGATCGTCGTCCTCGTCCTGGTGGCGCTGTTCACCGCCCTCCAGGCGGACTCCTTCACCACCTCCCAGAACCTGATCAACGTGCTGCGGCAGATCAGCGTGACCGCGGTGATCGCCGGCGGGCTCACCCTGCTGATGACCGCCGGGGGCATGGACTTCTCCATGGGCAGCAACGCGGCCGTCGCCGTGTCGGTGGGCGCGACCCTGCTGCACAGCGGCCAGTCCACGTTCGTCACCGTGGTCCTCTGCCTGCTGCTCGCCACCGCGATAGGCCTGGTCAACGGCTTGGTGGTGACCTACACCAAGGTCGCTCCGTTCGTCGCCACCCTCGCGTCCGCGATGCTCCTGGACGGCGTCGCCCTGCTGGTCCTCAACGGCGAGAGCGTCACCATCGGCGACAAGATGTCCGCGCTGGGCAACTCCAAGTTCCTCGGCCTCCCGTACCTGCTGATCGTGGCCCTGCTGGTGCTCGTGGCGATCGGTCTGGTCATGCGGTTCACCACCTTCGGCCGCGACGCCTTCGCGATGGGCGGCAACGAGCACGTGGCCCGGCTGAGCGGCATCAACGTCTCCGGACGCAAGCTCGCCCTGTACGCGCTCGCCGGCGGCCTGGCGGGCCTGGCCGGGCTGATGCTGCTCTCCCGGCTCGGTGCCGCCGCCCCGAACACCGGCGGACTGCAGACCCAGCTGACGGCCGTCGCCGCGGTGGTCATCGGCGGCACCTCGCTCGCCGGCGGCCGCGGCACCGTCGTGGGAACCGCCCTCGGCGCGGTACTGCTCGGTGTCGTCGCCAACGCCCTCAACCTGCTCGAGGTCAACAGCTACTACCAGTACGTCGTGACCGGCGGGGTGCTGCTCGTCGCCGCCATCGTCAACGAGTTCCAGCGCAAGTCCGAGCCGGGCCACTAGCGCCGCGTCAGGCCGTTCGGCGCCGGCGACCAGGGACGTCCGCCGGCGCAGCGCCGACCAGGAGCGCACATCGATTTTGCGCATCCCCCGCAGCTTTCGCGCGCCCCCACACCCGTGTCACCACCCTTCTCTTCAACGATGCAGGAAAGGCCAACCCCATGAAGCCCACCGCCCGCTACCTCCCCCACGCTCGAAATCGCTCGCGCGGGGGGACCCCCATCGCCGCCGCGGCCTCCCTCGTCGGCGCCGCCGCGCTGGTCCTGTCCGGATGCGGCACGGAGAACGACAGCGGGGGCGCCGCCGAAGGCTCGGTCACCCTCGGCTTCGTCAACGGCGCCAACACCAACTTCCACAGCTGTCTGCTGAAGGCCGTGCAGGCCACGGCCGAGACGGACGGGGTCAAGGTGTACTCGGCCAACTCCAAGCAGGACGCCGGGACCGAGCTGTCCAACATCGAGGACATGATCTCCCGCAATGTGGACGCGCTGATCGTCCAGACCGTCAACGTCGACGCCCTCGAGGGCGACATAGCCAAGGCCAAGGCCGCCGGTATCCCGATCTTCCTGACCTCCGTGGCCACGGACGACATGTCGGACGTCCTGGGCGTCGCCAAGGTCGACCTGAAGAAGGTCGGCGCCATGGACGCCGGCTGGATCGGGACGGACGCCGCCGGCAAGGACGTGAAGGTCGGCATCGTCGCGGGTGCCCCCGGCGCCGCCTCCGACCTGCTCGTGGGCGGCTTCAAGGCCGGCCTTCCGGCGAACGCCAAGGTGGTGGCCAACCAGCCCGGCATGTTCAACCCGGTCAAGGCCCAGGAGGTCGCCGAGAACATGATCCAGGCCAACCCCGACCTGGACTACGCCTTCGTCGCCAACGAGGAGATGGGCTTCGCCGTACGCAAGGCGTTCGACGCAGCCGGCGCAGAGGACGTCAAGATCGTGACCACCAACGGCACCGACGAGGGGCTGGCCGCCGTCAAGAGCGGGGACTTCTCCGCCACCGTGGCCAACTCGGCGATGACGATCGGCCAGACCGCGGTCAAGAACACGATCGCCCTGCTGGACAAGGACAAGGCAGTTGACAAAATTGCCAACATTCCTCTTCTCTTGGTCACCAAGGACAACTTGAGCGAGGCACCCCAGTACTGCCCCAAGTAGTCAGGGGCCCCATCAGGAAACGGTGCCTGTCTCACCGCGTCCGAGCCGCAATACTCGCCGCGCCGCAATGTTCCAGGTAGTGCCTCCCCCGCTCTCGGCTTCCCCTGAGCGGGGGACCCATCAAGGAGATTCCGGCGGCGGGCGAACCCACGCACCCTCCCCCTCCGGTCTCGGGCTGACGGGAGGGGGTTTCCGGAGGAAACATGGACCGCTTGCTCCTCATGCACAGCTTCGTCACCGTCGCGCAGGTCGGCAGCTTCAGTGGAGCCGCCAAGAAGCTGGGCTCTTCCGGCTCGCTCGTGTCACGGCACGTGGCCGAACTGGAACGGCAGGTAGGCGTCCGTCTGGTCAATCGCACGGCCCGCTCGGTGAGCCTCACCGAACCGGGGCAGCGGTACGCCGAATTCGCGGCACGCATACTCGATGAGATCGAGGCCGAGGACGCGGGTATCGCCCATCTCCATGACCGTGCCGAAGGCACGCTCAGCATCATCTGCCCCAAGTGGATAGGAAGCCTGGATCTCGGGGACGCCATCGCCGCATTCTCGGCGGCGCATCCCAAAATTCACGTCCGCTTCGAACTCGGCGGAATGTCCGACCGGACTTACGACTTCCTGGACAGCGGATTCGACGTCGCCTTCCACACCCGGGACCTGCGCGACTCCAGCGTCCGGCTCAAGAAGATCGCCTCATTGCCCTTCGTGCTGTGCGCGTCGAAGGAATACCTGGACCGGGAGGGCCCGCTCACCGAGCCGAACGGCCTCGCGCTCCACGAGTGCCTCGTGCACGTCAACGACCCCGTGTGGCGCATCGGGCACGGCCACGCCTCCACGCTGCACAAGATCCGCAACGTGGCGTTCTCGTCCAATTCCTACCTGGCTCTGCAGAAAGCGGCTGTGCACGGCCGCGGCATCGCCCTGCTGCCGCAGCGCCCGGCCTACGACGACCTCATCTCCGGCGCGCTGAAGGTCCTGCTCCCCGAACTCGCCGTACCCGACCGCCCACTCTACGCAATTTACGGTCCCGGTCAGGCAACTCCCAGGAAAATCACCGTATTTCTCGACTTCCTCACCGAGTGGTTCTCCAGCAATCCCATTCCGGTGATCGACAAGTGACCTGATCCATGGCCGGTAAGTGACCTGACACTGCCCGACCGTTGCCCGGACCAAACGACCGGGCGTGCAAGAAACGTTTGCGATGCCTGCGCGGCAAGGCTGTTGAGACCGCCTCTGCCGCATATCTACGATCGCCGGGAGTAGGTGACCGTACAAGTCCCGCAGGCGTGCTCTGCGACGAAGCGAGGAATCCATGGGAATCCAGAGAATCGAATCGGTCACCTACAGCATCGCCGACCTCGGCGAATGCGCCCGGTTCTTCGACGACTTCGGACTGTTCCTGGTGGAGAAGACCGACGAGTACGCGGTCTTCGAGACGCTCACCGGCCAGACGCTCCACCTCGACACCGACCCCGGCCCGCTGCTGCCGCCCCCGGTGGAAGGCGGCCCCACCCTCCGTGAGGTGGTGTGGGGCGTCGACACCCAGGAGGAACTGGAGCGGCTGGTGGCGGCCGTCGGCCGTGACCGCGCCCTCCGCGAGGACGCCGCCGGCGTGTTCCACACCGTGGACGAGACAGGCTTCGGCGTCGGTCTGACCCTGGCCCGGCCGAAGCCCGCGCCCGTCACCCCGCGCCCCGCCAACGCGCTGGGCAGCGTCAACCGCTGGAACACCGCGCTGGAGGCGATCACCCGGGTCCACCCCCTGCGGATGTGCCACGTGGCGCTCAACATCCCCAAGGAGGGCCGGGAGAAGGCCGTCGGGTTCTACGTGGAGCTCCTCGGTTTCCGGCCCACCGACGTGGTCGAGCCCATGGGCGTCTTCATGCAGGCGCCGGGCGACGAGGACCAGCACACGATGCTGCTGTGCCACCGCCCCGACAAGGCCGGCGTCAACCACATCGCCTACGAGGTGCCCGGCTTCGACGACGTCATCGAGGGCGGCAACCACATGATCGACCAGGGCTGGCGCGAGGCACGCAAGCTCGGCCGCCACACCGTCGGTTCGAACGTCTTCCGGTTCGTGCACGCGCCGTGCGGCGGGCGGGTCGAGTACGCCGCCGACATGGACCGGGTCGACGACACGTACGAGACCCGCGTCCACGAGACCACGCCGCCCCACCACATCTGGGCGCTGCGCACCAACCGCGACCAGCAGGACGCCCCCGCCTCCTGACCCAGCCCCCTGTTCATTTCGCTCGCCGGCCTGAAAGGGCACCCACTGATGACCACCGACCACGGCTACCCCGCCGTCCGCATGTACATAGCGGGCGAGTGGTGCCAAGGCGGCACCGGACGCACCGCCCCGATCGTGAACCCGGCCACCGAGGAGGCGATCGGAGAAGTACCGCTCGCCACCACCGCCGATCTGGACCGCGCCCTCGACTCCGCCGCCGAAGGCTTCAAGACCTGGCGCGACACCCCCATCGTCAAGCGCACCGCCATCCTGCACGCCGCCGCCGACCTCCTGGAGGAGCGCAGTGTGGAGGTCGGCCGGATCATGACCCTGGAGCAGGGCAAGCCCCTCGCCGAGGCGGTCGGGGAGGCCAACCGCGTCGCGGGCACCCTGCGCTGGCACGCCGACGACGCCCGCCGCGCCTACGGCCGCATCATTCCCTCGGCGCCCGGCACGCTGCTGTCCGTGCGCCGCGAACCCCTCGGGCCCGTTGCCGCCTTCGTCCCCTGGAACTTCCCCGCGGGCGGGCCGATGCGGAAGATCTCCTCCGCGCTCTCGGCCGGCTGCTCCATCATCATCAAGGCCTCCGAGGAGACCCCGGCCACCGCCGCGGCCCTCGTCGGCTGCTTCGTGGACGCCGGACTCCCCGACGGTGTCCTCAACCTGGTCTTCGGTGAACCGGCGGAGGTCTCCGCCCACCTGATCGCCTCCCCGGTCGTCCGCCTCGTCGCCTTCACCGGCTCGGTCCCCGTGGGCAAGCTGCTCGCCGCGGCCGCGGGTGAGGTCATGAAGCCCTCCCTGATGGAGCTGGGCGGCCACGCCCCGGTGATCGTGTGCGCGGACGCCGACCCGGCCAGGGCCGCGCGCCGTGCCGCACAGGCGAAGTTCGCCAACGCCGGACAGGTCTGCACCTCGCCGAGCCGCTTCCTTGTCCACGAGAGCCTCGTGGAGGACTTCACCGCCGAGTTCGTGAAGGCCGCCGAGGCGATCGTCGTCGGCGACGGCCTGGCGGAGGGCACCACCATGGGACCGCTCGCCAACGAGCGCCGGCTCCAGGCCATCCAGCGCCTGACCGACGACGCCGTCAGCCGCGGAGCCACCGTCCGCACGGGCGGCGCACGCCTGGACCGCGCGGGCTACTTCTTCGCGCCGACCGTCCTGACCGACGTACCGGCGGACGCGGACCTGATGCACGAGGAGCCGTTCGGGCCGATCGCGCCCATCGTCCCCTTCAGCGACCTCGACGAGGCGCTCGCCGTCGCGAACGCGCTGCCGTACGGCCTCGCCGCCTACGGCTTCACCGAGTCCGCCGCCACCGCCGAGCGCCTGGTGCGCGAACTGGAGGCCGGAATCCTCTCCCTCAACCACTGCGGCGGCTCCGTCAGCGAGGCCCCCTCCGGCGGCGTCAAGGACAGCGGCTACGGCAGGGAGGGCGGCCCCGAGGCCCTGGACGCCTACCTGGTCACCAAGCGCGTCTCCCACCTGCTGGCGGGCTGAGGCGCCATGCGATACACCCGTGTCTCGGTCGGCGGACGAGCGGTGTGGGGCCGCGTGGGGGAGGAGGACATCGAGCTGCTGTCCGAGTCCCCGCTCAGCGCCACGCGGTGCCAGCCGCATGTCGAATGCAGTCCCACCGTCATCGGCACGGTGTCACGTGCCACCGCGACCTGGCTGCCCGTCGTCGTCCCGCCCGTGTTCTACGCGGTCGGCTTCAACTACCCGCGGCACATCGCGCACGCCGGCGCCCAGGTGCCCAGCCGCCCCGAGGTGGGCTACCGGGCCAACAACGCGCTGACCGGGCACCTTTCACCCATCGTGAAGCCGGCCGAGGTGGCGGGCCGGTTCGAGGCCGAGCCGGAACTCGTCGCGGTCATCGGCCGCACCCTGCGGCACGCCACCCACGAGGAAGCGCGCAAGTCCGTCTTCGGCTGGACCATCGGCAACGACATCAGCGCCCGCACCTGGCAGCACGAGGACCGCACGTTCTGGCGCAGCAAGAACAGCGACACGTTCAAGCCGATGGGGCCCTGGATCGAGACCGACGTCGACGCGCTCGCCCAGACGACCACGCTGCGCGTCAACGGTGAGGTCCGCGCCGCATTCCCGACCGGCGACATGGTCTTCGACCCCTACGACTACATCGTCGAGATCACCAAGCACATCACCATGCACCCGGGCGACGTGCTGTGGATGGGCGCCGAGTCCACCTGCCAGATCGAGCCGGGCGACACCGTCGACGTCGAGATCTCCGGCATCGGCGTGCTGTCCAACCCCGTACATCCAGAAGGGATTCACGCATGAGCAACGCACCCCGCTACATCCACCACGTCAACTTCCCCACCACCGACCCCGATCGCACCGCCGAGTGGTACACGAAGGTCTTCGGACTGAAGCGGATCATGCCCAAGTCCAACACCAAAGTGGTGCTGATGACCCGCGGCAACTTCGACCTGCACTTCACCCCGGTCGAGGAGATGGAGCGCATGGCGCCCTATCACTTCGCCGTCGAGGTCGACGACTGGGACGACTTCCTCGCCCACCTCAAGGAGCTCGGCATCCGGCACACCCGCCCGATCGAGCGCCCCGAGAACCAGTCCAAGTTCTGCTACATCCACGACCCCGACCACACCATGATCGAGCTGGTCTGGCACGGCAAGCGCCCCAACTGATCGCCCTCTGCTAGGAGTTCACCCCTATGCCTCTCGCCGACTCCGACGGCACCTCCATCTACTACGAGCGCCACGGCAGCGGTCCGGCGATCCTGTTCGTGCACGGCAGTGGCGGGCACCACGCCGCCTGGTGGCAGCAAGTGGCCGCGCTGCGGGATGAGTTCACGGTCGTCACCGTGGACCTGCGCGGCTTCGGCAAGTCCGACTCGTCGATGCCCGAGTTCGACGGCCAGGACTTCCCCGGCGACGTGGTCGCCGTCCTGGACGCCGAGGATCTGACCGACGCCATGCTGGTGGGCCAGTCCATCGGCTCGGTGGCCGCCCTGCGCGCCGGTCTCCTCCGCCCCGAGCGGGTCGGCTCGGTCGTCCTCGGCCACTCGCTCGGCGGGATCAGCCACCCCGAACTCAAGGAACTGGCCGCCGCCGACCGCGCCGAGGCCGTCAAACTCCCGGTCATCGACCGCCTGTTGACCAAGCGGTTCCAGCAGGAGCGGGCCGACCTCACCTTCCTCTTCCAGCAGATGGGCACCTTCAACGTCGCGAAGATGGCCGACCTGCGCAACCTCGACACCAACGGCCCGTCCCTGGAGGACATCGAGGCCTCGGGCGTCAAGGTCGCATTCCTGGCCGGCGAGAAGGACGCGGTGCTCAGCGTGAAGACCGTGACCCGTGCCCACGAGCTGACTCCCGGCTCGCACCTGGAGATCGTCCCGGACGCCCCGCACTCCATGTACTGGGAGACGCCTGCGCAGTACAACGCGGCCGTCGCCCACCTGCGCCGCACCCTCACCGCACAGAAGGAAGCCGCATGAGCAGCCTCACCCTCGACGCCGCCGAAGAGATCATCGACGCCGCCCTCAAGCGCGCCCAGTCGCTCGGGAAAGCGGTGAGCGTCGCCGTGGTGGACGCGGGCGGCTTCGTCATCAGCGTCCGCCGCTCGGACGGGGCACGTCCGCTCACCCCGGACATCGCCCGCGCCAAGGCGTACACCGCGGCCGTGATGCAGCGGCCCGGCAAGATGCTGAAGAAGTGGCAGGAGAGCCAGCCGGTCTTCTTCTCCCAGCTCTCCCAACTGCCGGGTGCCGCAATGCCGATCATGGCCACCGAGGGCAGCATGACGATCAAGAAGGACGGCGAGATCATCGGCGGCCTCGGCATCGCCGGCGGCACCGCGGACGAGGACCAGCAGATCGCCGACGAGATCCTTCAATCCCTCGGCTACGAGCTGGAGTTCGCCGCCTGGGGCGTCGCGGGCAAGCCGGCCGGGAACACCGAGAAGGCGGTCTGATCATGGCGGATACGTTCAACTACCGCATCGACCACCACGGCAGCCTGGTCCGCCCCGCCGAGCTCCTCGCCGCGCGGGCGCAGGGCGACCCCGAGGCCCTGCACACGGCCGAGACCGAGGCGGTGAAGGAGGTGGTGACCTTCCAGCGCAAGCTGCGCTCCACGGTCGTCACCGACGGCGACTTCCTCCGTGAGGACTTCCGCAGCGCCGTCTTCGACGCCGTCTCCGGTTTCCGGCGTACCGGCGAGGAGACGGCGGACGGCCTGGCCCGCTGGGTGGCCGAGGCGCTGCCCAAGGCCAACCACCCGCTGGCCGCCGACTCGGCGAGCAAGCTGGCGGACCTGACCTGGATCGCCCCCAAGGTCTCCCTGCCGTCCCCGGCCTACCTCGCCGCCACGACCTTCGCGCCCGAACTCGCCGCGTCCGGCGGTCCCTCCTCGGCCCGTGAACTCGGCGAGGCCCTGGCGGAGATCATCAACGCGGAGATCGAGCTCCTCGTCTCCCGGGGCGTCCGCCTGATCCAGCTGAACAACCCGCTCCTGCTCGCCCACACCGCCACCGAGCCCGCCGCCGTCGGCGCGCTCTCCTTCGAGGACGCGCTGGCCGTCGAGGCTCTGGCGGTACGGCTGGACGCGCGGCCCGAAGGCGTACGAGTGGGTGTCTGCCCAGGCTGGGCGGCGCCCGCCGCGGTGGACCGGAGCAAGGCCGAGCGGCTGTACGGCGAGATCCCCGCCGACCGCTGGATCCTGCCGTACGACAAGGGCACCGCGGCCGAGGTCGACCTGCTCAAGGCCATGCCCGAGGACCGGGACGTGTGCCTGGGTGTCGTGGACGCGACCGTGCCCGAGCTGGAGGGCATCGACGAGGTGATGGCCCGTATCGACGCGGCCGCCGAGGTCAAGGACCTGGAGGACATGGCGATCTCGCCGTCGCGTGGCTTCGCCGACCTGGCCGTACGCCCGCTGCTGAGCACCGAGGAGCAGCGCCTCAAGCTGGTTCTGGTGGAGACGCTCGCGCGTTACTGCTGGGGCAACGAGTTCTGAGACGTCGACGGCCGGGAAGCGCGGATGCGCTTCCCGGCCGGGGCGTGAAAGCACCTTCAGAGCACCTCGGCGAAGGTCACCGTCCGCTCGGTCAGCAGCGGTCGCACGGTGGCCACGATCAGCTCGGCGAAGTAGTCCGCGGCAGCGTGCGCGTCGAAGCCGGCGCGGTCGGTGTACTGCTCGTACAGCACGAAGCTGCCCTCCTGGTCGGCCTCGGCGTGCACCTCGTACGCCAGGTTCGCCGGTTCGCCCCGGGTGTGCTCGCGCATCTTGAGCAGCGCGGCGCGCACCGTGGCCTCGTCGGTGGGCTCGCACCGGTAGTGGGCGACGACTGCGTAGGCCATCTGTTCTCTCCTTACGGCTCTTACGGCTCGGGGGACGGCATCGCACATGCCGTCCGGCCTGCCGATTCCAGCACGGAACACCCGCCCGACGGCCCGCGCGCGGCGCAAGCAATGACTGCCGCCGCGGGGGTGGTGGCACCGCCCCGACATGGTGTGTTGTCGCATTCGGCCCGTATGGCCGCTGCCTGTGCAGACCGCGGAACCCGCACCGCGGCGGACGAAGGAAGTGATCTTCAATGCGAACCCTGGAAACCCTCTCCGGTGGAGAGTGGTTGGCGACCGGCGAGTGGATCGATGTCCACGACCCCTCCGACCTGCGCACCCCTGTCGCCCGCGTCCCCGCACTGAGCGCCGCCGACGTCACCCGCGCCTATGACCACGCCGAGCGGGGCTTCGCCGTCTGGAAGCGCACCAGCCCCTTCGAACGCGCCCGGATCATGACGGACGCTGCCCGGCTGCTGCGCGAGCGCGTCGCCGAGATCGCCGAGGACCTGGCCACCGAGATGGGCAAGACCCGGGCCGAGGCCACGGGCGAGACGATCAAGGCAGCCGACTTCCTGGAGTACTACGCGGGCATCGCCCGCCAGGGCTACGGAACGCTGGTGCACGACGTACGCCCGGACACCCGGACCAGCTTCCAGCGCGAGCCGATCGGCATCGTCCTCGCGATCACCCCGTGGAACGACCCGCTGATCACCCCGGCCCGCAAGCTGGCGCCCACCCTCGCGGCAGGCAACGCGGCTCTCCTCAAGCCGGCCACCGACACCCCGCAGGCCGCCCTGCACTTCGCCCGCGCCCTGCACGACGCGGGCCTACCCGCAGGCGTCCTCAACGTGATCACCGGCCGCGGCGCGCAGATCTCCGAGGCGCTGATCTCCGACCCGCGCCTCGCCGCGCTCACCTTCACCGGGAGCAACGAGGTCGGCGAGGGTCTGCGCGCCCAGCTCGCCAGCCGCAACGTCCGCTTCCAGGGCGAACTCGGCGGCAAGAACGCCACCGTCGTCCTCGCCGACGCCGACCTCGACGCCGCGGCCAAGGCGGTCGCCGCCGCAGGCTTCGCACAGGCCGGACAGCGCTGCACCGCCACCAGCCGGGTGATCGTCGAGCGGTCCGTGTACGAGGAGTTCACCAGCCGGCTGCTCGCCGAGGCCGCCGCACTGCGCGTCGGCCCCGGCCTCGCCGAGGGCACCACGATGGGGCCGCTGGTGAGCGCCCGCCAGCGCGACGGCGTCCTGTCCGACATCGAACGCGCCGTCAAGCAGGGCGCCACGGTCCTCGCGGGCGGCGACCAGCCGAAGGCCGAGGCGCTGAGCCACGGCTGCTACGTCAACCCGACCGTGCTCGGTGACGTGACGCCGGACGCGGACATCTGGCACGAGGAGGTGTTCGGCCCCGTCGTCGCGCTGCGCGCGGTGGACTCCTTCGAGGAGGCCGTCGAGGCGGTCAACGACTCCGACTTCGGCCTCGCGGCCGCCGTCTTCACCCAGAACCTGGGCGCCGCACACCGGTTCGCCGAAGAGGCCGAGTGCGGGCAGGTCGCGGTGAACACCACCACCTCCGGCTGGGACGTCCACCACCCCTTCGGCGGTTTCCGCGACTCCGGATCGCCGTTCAAGGAGCAGGGCGAGGAAGCCCTGCGCTTCTACACGCGCGTCAAGACCGTCGCCATCCACTTCGGCTGACGGCCCGCTGCAAGGAAAGGAGGATGCCGATGGCTGACGAGACGATCGGCATCGTGGGTGCCGGCATCGTGGGTCTTGCCACAGCCCGCGAGATCGCCCTGCGCCGCCCCGGCACCCGAATCGTGGTGCTGGAGAAGGAGCAGGCGGTCGCCGTCCACCAGACCGGGCACAACTCGGGGGTGGTGCACGCGGGGATCTACTACGCGCCGGGCAGCCTCAAGGCGGACCTGTGTGTGCGGGGCGTGTCCATCCTGCGCGAGTACTGCCAGGAACGCGGACTGCCGTACGCGGAGATCGGCAAGCTCGTCATGGCGGTGCGCCAGGACGAGCTGGGCCGGATGGAGAACCTCTACCAACGGGCGAGGAACAACCACGTGCCCGAGTTGAGGAAGGTCTCCAGGGAGGAGATCAAGGAGCTCGAGCCCCATGCCGGGGGCATCGCGGCCCTGCACTCCCCGCGCACCGCGATCACCGACTACCCGGCGATCGCCCGTGAGTTCGCGAAGGACATCGAGGCCGCGGGCGGCGAGGTGCGGCTCGGCTTCCCGGTCACCTCCATCACCAACGTGCCCGGCGGGATCGAGGTGGCCTCCGGGCAGGACCGGGTACGCGTCGACCGGCTGATCCTCTGCGCGGGCCTCCACTCGGACTCCGTCGCGGGGCTCGCCCAGGACAAGAGGGAACCGAAGATCATCCCGTTCCGGGGCGAGTACATGCTCCTCAAACCGGAGCGCACGGACCTGGTGCGCGGGCTCATCTACCCGGTCCCGGACCCGCGTTATCCCTTCCTCGGCGTGCACTTCACTCCACGCGTCGACGGCTCGGTCGAGGTCGGCCCCAACGCGGTCCTGGCCCTGGCAAGGGAGGGCTACCGGCTCAGCAAGGTCTCGCTCAAGGACCTCGCCGGACTCGCGGCCTACCCCGGCTCCTGGAGGATGGCGGCCCAGCACTGGCGGACCGGCATCAAGGAGTACCGCGGCTCGCTGTCCAAGGCGGCCTTCATGAAGGACGCCAAGCTGTACGTCCCCGGGGTCGGCGTCTCGGACGTGGTCCGCGGCGGGGCCGGTGTACGCGCCCAGGCATTGGACCCGGACGGCACGCTCGTGGACGACTTCCGCATCCATCAGGTGGGCCGGATCACCGCCGTCCGTAACGCGCCCTCGCCTGCCGCCACTGCCTCCATGGCGATCGCGGAGCACATCGTCGGCGCCGTCTTCGGCGACGGCTCCGCAACCTGAGAATGCCCTGCGTACAGCGGACTTTCGCGCAACAACTGCTTGCATCCCCAGGTCTCTGCAAAGGGCTCACGCCCGCCTAGCGTTCCATCCGCACCACCCCGCCACCCCTGTCGAAGAGAAACGGCCGAAGACATGTTCGTTGTCGACACCCAGATCCACATCTGGAAGGAAGAGACCCCGGACCGCCCCTGGGTCCCGGGCGCGCGTGAGCGCATCCGCCTCAACGGGCACCGCGAGGAGGCCTTCTCCTACGAGGAGGCCCTCGAGCTCATGGACGAGGCCGGCATCAACCGGGCGCTGATCCTGCCCCCCTCCTGGGAGGGCAACCGCATCGACTACGCGCTCGAGGCCTGCGAGGCGCACCCGGACCGTTTCGGCATCATGGCCCGCGTCCCGCAGGACAACGAGGTCGAGGGCACCGCGATGCTCAAGGACTTCGCGCAGAACCCGCACATCAAGGGCACCCGGCTCACCTTCCACCGCCCGCAGGACCGCAACTGGATGATCGACGGCACCAACGACTGGTACTGGCCGGTCGCCGAGGAGCTCGCCGTCCCGACCATGGTGCACGCCCCGATCTGGAAGCGTGAGCTCGGTCAGATCGCCGCCAAGCACCCCGGCCTGAAGATCATCATCGACCACATGGGCATCATGGCCCGCTGCGTCGACGACGCGATCGGCTACTGGGTCGCGGAGACCGCGGACCTGGCCAAGCACCCCAACATCTACGTCAAGGTCTCGGCTCTCCCCGGCTACTCGACGCAGCCCTTCCCGAACAAGAACATCGAGCAGTACGTGCGCGAGATGGTCGACAAGATGGGCCCGGAGCGCTGCTTCTACGGCACCGACATCACCCGCCTGCTGGGCCACGGCATCACGTACACCGACACGGTCGAGCAGTTCACCAAGCACTACGACTTCACGCCCGAAGAGCTTGAATGGATCATGGGCCGCGGCATCAGCGAGGTCCTTGACTGGCCGATCGAGGGCTGAGGAAACACCTGAGATGACGGACACCAACAACACGCCAGGCGCCGACGGCGGTGACGCCGTCGTCTCCGCCTTCAACGCCGTCGGCGCCGACTACATCTTCTGCTCCTCGGGGTCCGAATGGGCCCCGGTCTGGGAGTCCCTGGCCCGGCGACACCGGGACGGGGAGCCCGCACCGGAGTACCTGGACCTCACCCACGAGACCGTCGCCGTCGGCATGGCCACCGGCTACGGACTCGTCAAGCGCCGGCCGCAGGGCGTGCTGCTGCACGCGGCCCCCGGCCTGCTGCAGGGCTCGATGGCGGTCCACGGCGCGCTCCTCGCGGGCGTCCCGATGGTGGTCACCTCCTCGGAGTCGACCACGTACGGCGACGGGCCGGGGCAGGACCCGGGCGGCCAGTGGTACCGCAACCTGTCGATCGTGGGCGGCCCGCACCAGATCGCCCAGCCGTTCACGAAGTGGTCCAACGAGGCGGCCAGCGTGCACACCCTGCCCACGATGATCGCGCGGGCGGCGGAACTGTCCTGGCGGGCCCCGGCAGGACCGGCGTACCTCAACATCCCGCTGGAGATCCTCCTTGAGGACTGGGACGGCCGCGAGGCCAAGCCCATCGTCCCGCCGGGCTCCACCCACAGCTCGCCCGAAGAGGTCGACCCCGTCGCCCAACTGATCCGCGAGGCCGTCAACCCCGTGATCGTGACGGAGACGGCAGGCCGCGAGGCGGGCGGCTTCGAGGCGCTCGTCGCCTTCGCCGAGGCGTGGAACATCCCGGTCGTCGAGCCCGACTCGGCGGTGTGCGGCAACTTCCCGCGCACCCACCCGCTGCACGCTGGCAGCGACATCGGGCCGTGGATGGACGAGGCGGACCTGATTCTGCTCGTCAACTGCCGGGCTCCCTTCTACCCGCCGTCGCGCCGCCCCTCCAAGGCGACGATCGTCGTCATCGACGAGGTGCCGCAGCGCCCGCACGTCGTCTACCAAGTCCTGTTCGCGGACAAGTACTTGGAAGGCAACGTCGCCAACACCCTGCGCCAACTCGCCAAGCGGGCCAAGGATCTCGACGTGGCCGCTGTCACCGCGCGCCGCGCGGCGCAGGAGGAGCGGCACGCCGACGAGCAGGCCGCGATCGCCGCCGTGGAGGTGAAGGCGGCGCAGGCCGAGGGCATCGATCCGGTGCTCGTCGCCGCGACCCTGCGCGGGCTCCTCGACGGTCAGGACGCGATCGTCGTCGACGAGACCATCACGCACAGCCGTGTGGTCAAGCGCCATGTACAGACCTCCGACCCCGACTCGTACTTCTATGTGCAGGGCGGTCTCGGCCAGGGCATGGCGGTCGCGCTCGGAGTCAAACTCGCCGCCAAGGAGCGGCCCGTGGTGCTCACGATCGGCGACGGCGCGTTCACGTACAACCCGGTCATCCAGTCGTACGACGCCTCCAACGCCTACGAACTGCCGCTGCTGATCGTGGTCTTCAACAACCGCGTCTACAAGTCGATGAACCTCAACCACCGCAGGTTCTACCCCGAGGGCGCGGCGGCCGAGACCGGCGAGTGGCTCGGCACCGACCTGCACCGGCTGCCCCGACTCGCGCAGTTCGCCGAGCCGTTCGGCATGCACACCGAGACGGTCGACGCGCCGGACGCGCTCGCCCCCGCCCTGGAGCGCGCGCTCAAGGCCGTGGCGGAGGGCACCACCGCCGTCGTCGACGTCCTCGTCACCCGCTGATCCAGGAGGCACGCGCCACCATGACCGACACACCGACCCCCAAGCCCGGCAAGGTCCTGGTCCCCGCCGAGGACCTGCGCACCTTCGGCGCCGCCCTCCTCGAGAAGGGCGGCCTCAGCCCCGAGCACGCCCGCACCACCGCCGAGGTGTTCGTCTGGGCCGCTCAGCGCGGCGTCGACTCCCACGGCACCGCGCGCATCCCGGCCTACCTGGAGCTGCTTGCCAAGGGTGTGGCCAACGCCGAGCCCGACATCAGGCTGGAGTCCAGCACGCCGGCCGCCGCCGTCCTCGACGCCGACCGCGCACCCGGCCCGGTGGCGCTCACCGCGGCGGCCGAGGAGGCGGTGAGGCGGGCCAGGACGACCGGCATCGCCACCGTCGGAGTACGCCACACCGTCCACACCGGCGCCATCGGCTACTACGTTTCGAAGATCGCCGAACAGGGCCTGGTCGGCATCGGCTTCGTCGCCGGGATGCCCAACATGGGCTACACCGGGGTCAAGGGCGCCGCCGTCGCCACCAGTCCGCTCGCCATCGCCGTGCCCGCCGAGAGCCACGCACCACTCCTGCTCGACATGGCCACCGCCACCATCGCCCTCGGCAAGATCCGCCAGGCCAAGGTGAGCGGCACCCCGCTGCCCGAGGGCGCCGCGGCCACCGCGGACGGCACGCCCACCACCGATCCGGCCCTTGCGGTCATGCCGCTGCCGCTGGGCGGCGTCAAGGGGTCCGGCATGTCGCTCGCCTTCGAGCTGCTCACCAGCGTGCTCGTCGGCGCACCGATCTTCGCCGCCTTCCACTCGGACGACCCCCAGGGCCGCAAGCACCGCCAGAACGCTTTGCTGATCGCGATCGACCCGGCGGCCTTCGGTGACGCGGAGGGCTTCACCGCGGCCGTCGACGCCACGCTGAGCACCCTCAAGGCCCTGCCGGCGGCGGACGACGCGGCGGGCGTGTTCTACCCCGGCGAGCGCAGCGCGGCCGTGGCCGTGGAGCGTGCCGAGACGGGGGTACCCGTGGCGCCGAAGGTGTGGCGCGAACTGCTGGAGAGCGCCGAGAAGTTGGGTGTCACACCGCCCGAGCTCGGATAGCCGGGCTCACCGGGACTCCATGAAGGGGGATGGAGGGACAGGTGGCAGGGGCGTCCGCTGTGCGGCGCTGTCCCTGCCGCCGAGTCCGAACGCCGGCGCCCGCCGGGCCCGTTGGACGGGGCCCGGCGGGCGCTTCGGCGTTGGCTACCTGCTCAACGGTTGTCGGGAGCGCGACGTTGACGCCTGCTCAACCGGCCTCGGGTGCCTCCGAGTTGACCGCCCGCCGCATCTGACGTGCGATCAGGGCGTAGACCTCCCGGGCCTTCTCGTCGTCCGTGCCGTCGTACCCGTGATCGGCCTGGGGCACGTCGTGGTGCTCGACCAGCGCGCCCGCTGTCCGCAGGCGCTCGGCGTAGCGCTCGCCCTCCGCCTTGAGGAGGTCGAACTCCGCGGTGATCACCAGGGCCGGGGCGATGCCCTTGAGGTCCGCGGTGTCCGACGGATGGGCGGGCGACGCCAGCCGGTCGGCGCGCTCGCGCGGGTCCGGCACGTACGCGCTGTCGAAGATCTCACCCATCCAGGGTCGCAGCATCGGCTTGGCGATGGCGGCGCGCTTGTTCTTGGCGCCGGTCATGAGGTCCAGCGGCGGGTAGTGCAGGACCTGGAGTGCGATCGAAGGCCCGTCTTCCTCCAGGGCCTGGCGCGCGACGGCCGCGGCGAGACCGCCGCCGGCGCTCTGCCCGCCCACGGTGAGCCTGCTGCCGTCCCAGCCGTGCTCGTCACCGTGCGAGGCGATCCACCGGACGACCTCGTACGCTTGACGGGGCGGGGCGGGGAACCGGTGTTGCGGGGCGACGACGTAGTCCACGTTGATCACGACCACACCCGCCTCCGCGGCCAGAAACCGGCACAACGGATCGTCGATCTCCGTCACGGGCATGACGTAGCCGCCACCGTGGAAGTTGACGTGCACCGGCGGGGGTGAGCCCTCACTCGTGGCCGTGGGCATGTACACCACGACCCGGGCCGGAGCGACCGAGGTGGGGACGGTCAACTCGCGTACGTCGCGCGGGAATTCCGGGAAGCGGCCGTGCAGGGAAGCGTTGGAGCCGCGGCCTTGGGAGCGTCGGCTCGCCGCCACGACGAGGCGCTGCATCGACTTGGCGGCGAAGGCGGCCACGGCCGGTCGGGCGAGGAGGGACATACCGTTCCGTTCGTCGAGCCGTCTCACTCATCGACAGGATTCCTGTCAATTGGGTGGGGCGATGCTAGCACGCGTCGGTACCGCCCCGGCAGGTCCGGGGGCCCTGCCCATCGCAGCCGCGCGATGGGCAGGGCCCCCGGACGAGTTGTGGACGTGCCGTGTCTCAGTGACCGAGGCTGATGCGGGTCACCAGGTCTTCGCCCGCCGGGCCGGAGCCCGACTTGTCCACCACGTACGCGGTGCCGTCGGCGACCTCGACGTAGTTCGGGTTGGCGCCGGTGGCCACGGTCTCCACGACGGCCCCTTCGCGCGGGTCGACCACCGTGACGTCGGCGGCCGTACGGTTGGCGACCAGGACATTGCCCGAACGCTCGTCGGTGGTCACGGACAGGGCACCCGCGCCGGTGGCCACGGACTTGGTGACAGCTCCGTCCTTGAGGTTGACGACCGAGACGGTGCCGGCGGTCTGGTCGGCGGTGTAGGCGTAACGGCCGCTCTTGGACAGCGAGACCGAGATCGGGCCGTCACCCGTGGGGATGAACCGCGGGGTCTCGGAGCCGCGCGAGACCTCGATGATCCGGTCGCCGCCCAGGTCGGCGGCGTACACCGTGCCGGTCTTCTCGTTGACGGCGAGGCCCGTCGGGCTGGAGCCCTCGACCGTGACGCGCTCCTTCTCCTCGAAGGTCTTGCTGTCGTAGGCGACGAGGGTGCCGGAGCCGAAGGCGCTCGCCCACACCGTGTTGTGCCGCTCGTCGACGACGATCTCGCGGGCGTGGGCCACGTCCGGCAGCGTGGCGAGGTGCTCGCCGGTCTTCTGGCTGTAGACGGCGACGGTGTTGCTACGGGTGTTCGTCGTCCAGACGGTGTTGTGCTCGTCGTCGACGGCGACACCGTAGACGGCTTCGAGGGCACCGGTGGTCGCGTCGGTGACCGGCGGCGTGTACGTCGCCTCGATCGCCAGGGTGTCCGGATCGACCTTCAGCAGGCTGGAGTTGGTGACCGGCGGCCGGCCCACGGCCGTGGTGACCCACAGAGCGTCGTTCCGCTCGGAGTACGCCGACTGGTACAGGCCTCTCACCAGCGGTGCGGAGGTGACGGCCGAGCCGGTCGCGGTGCCGGCCTCGGCGGTCGCGGTGCCGGTCAGGACCGCGCTGCCCGCGGCGAGGGCCACGGCGACCGCGGCGGTACGACGGATGGTGCGGGTGAATGAGGTCATGCGGTGTCGATCTCCTTGGTGGGATACGCCTCAAGGGCGCGGTGGATGGGGTGGGGGATGGATGTGGGGGGTCTGTTGGGGCGTCAGCTCCCGGCCGCGTGCTGCGGTCGGCGGCGCAGGACGAACACCGTGGTGCCCGCGGCTCCGGCGGCGCCGCCGATGGCGGCGGCCGTTGCCGATCAGGCGATCGTCGCGACCGACACGGAGCTCTCGACCGACGTGGCCAAGGCGGCGTTCGGTACCGTCTCCGGGGCCGCGGTGGCCGACGTCAGGCCGCCGCCAGAGTCCGCCGTCGTGCCCGGCTCGGGCAGCGTGAATTCGACCTTCAGCGTGGTCGGCGGGTTGGGAGCGAGGAAGCGCAGCCAGTGCGCGCCCGCGGTCGTGTCGGCGGGGATGGCCACGTCACCCTCGTACGAGCCTGCCGAATCCGCCTGCCACTGGCCGAGGATGCCGTCGTCGTCGAGCTTGATGGTGACGGTCTCGCCGGCAGGGAACTTCGTCACCTTGAAGTGCAGCGTGCCGCCGGGCTGCACCTGGCTGGCGGTGATCTCGGCCTTCGCACCGGCCGAGTTGGACGCGCTGGCCGGGGCGCCCGAAGCGGCGGGGACCGGGGTGGCGGAGGCACTGGCGCTCGCGCCGGGCCCGCCCGTCGTGGCCGCGTCGGAACCGGAGGTCACGGTGAAGCCGGCCTTCAGGCTCGTCGCCGGGTTCGGAGCGAGGAAACGCAGCCAGTGCGCACCCTTGGTGGTGCCCGCCGGGATGGTGACGCTGCCGGAGAACGAACCGTCCGCGCCGATGACCCCGGACCACTGCCCGATGATCTCGCTGTCGTCCAGCTTCACGGTGAGCTGCTCGCCGGCCGGGAAGCCCGTCACCTTGAAGGAGACCTTGCCGCCGGCGGCGACACTGGACCCCGCGGTGATCGTGGCGGACGTGCCGGTCGTGCTGCCGGAGCCGCCGCTCGTTCCCGAAGCGCCGCTGGTGCCGGAGCCGCCGGTCGAACCGCCAGTCGATCCGCCGCTTGAGCTCGAGCCGCCGCCCGTGCTTCCGCTGTCGGAGGACGTGACCGTGATGTCGGCCTTCAGGCTCGTCGCCGGGCTCGGGGCGAGGACGCGCAGCCAGTGCGCCCCCGCCGAGGTGGAGGCGGGGACGGTGACCGTGCCCGAGAACGTGCCGTCGGAGCCCACGGCGCCCGTCCACTGACCGAGAATCTCGCTGTCGTCCAGCTTGACCGTGACGGTCTGCCCCTTGGTGAATCCGGAGAGCGTGAAGGAGACCTTGCCTCCCGCCGCGACCTTCGCACCGCTGGTGAGCTTCACCGCGGGCGTGGCCGTCGAAGTGGGAGTCGGAGTCGGCGTGGGGGTTGGCGTAGGCGTCGGAGTCGGAGTGGGCGTCGTGGCGTCGCCCGTCACCGTCAGGTTCTCGCTGCGGATGCTCGTCTGCGGTGCCAGGAAGCGCAGCCAGTGTTCGCCGCCCACGGTCGCGTCGGCCGGTACCGTCACGCTCCCCGAGACACTGCCGTCCTCGCCGATCGTGAACTGCTTGAGCAGCGTCTTGTCGTCGAACTTGATGCTCAGGGTCCCCCCGGCGGGGAAGCCGATGGCCGTGAACGACACCTCGCCGCCGGGCTTCACGGAGGTGGTCCCCAGTGTGACCGCGGGCGCCGCTGCATCGGCCGCGAGCGCCACCGCGGGGGTGGTGTCCACCCCGTCCGAGGCCGCGGTGACGAACGGTACGGCCAGTGCGCCGAGACCGAGAGTCGCCCCGGCGGTGAGCGCGGCCATGCGGCCGACCCTGGCTCGGGCGGTACGGCCCGACGGCGTGGTGACGGAGGTGGGGGAGAAGGGTCTCTCGGAGGTCATGGTGGGTTGCTCCTGGATGCTGACGTGAGGGAAGTAGCGGGCACTCGGGCGCGACATATCGGCGGTGTCCGGTGCAAAAGGTGATGAAAAGTCAAATTAGGTTAGGCTAACCTAATAAATGCAGGTCAGTTCCCCCTTCATCCGGAGTCCAGCCGCATGTTCGAGCTCGTGCCGCCCGAGGGCGCCCCGCACCATCCGCCCCGACTGCAGCGCCCCGACGCGCTGCAGCGACTCCCGGAACCGGGCTGCCCGCTGCCCGCGCCGGAAGGCGTCGAGGAGTTCTGGGCCGGGATCCGCCGACGCGGCACCCCGCTTGTCTCGCCCGACCCCCGGGGTAGCGCCGACCACGTCGCCGTGACGTACCTGTGGCGCGGCACCCCCGCCACCCGCGCCGTCCAGGTCCTGCCGAACAAGCTCGGCGACCCGCGCGTTCCCGAGGGCAACCTGATGGAGCGGGTCCCCGGAACGGACGTCTGGCACTGGACGCTCCGCCTGCGCCACGACTGGCGCGGCACGTACGACTTCTACGTCGACGAGGGTGGGGGCGGCCCGGAGCCGGGCACCCCCGAGTACTGGCGATGGCTGCGCACCCAACGGCGCGCCGACCCCTTCAACTCCCGTACGCTGCCCCGTCGTTGGGGCGGTGATCCCGTTCCGTACGCCGAACTCCCCGCCGCGCCGAGCGCGGTGGACTGGACGCCGAGGTCGGATGTCACCCGCGGCACGGCCACCGAGCACAAGGTGGAGAGTGCGCGCCTCGGAGGGACCCGGCGTGTCTGGTTGTACGAACCCCCCGTACCCGCCCGTGAGTTGGCTGACCTGCCCGTCCTGGTCCTGCTCGACGGCGAGCATTGGCAGCCGCGGCTTGGTCTCGCGCACCTCCTCGACAACCTCATCGCGGACGGCCGTATCCCGCCGCTCGCCGCCGTGCTGCCCGAGTCGGTGGACGCGGACACCCGATGGGCGGAGCTGACGTGCCGTCCGGAGTTCGTCGCCTTCCTCGCGGACGAGCTGCTGCCGTGGGCGGCCGGGCGACTGCCGGTCACGGAGGACCCCGAGCGCACCGTGATCGCCGGCCAGAGCCTCGGCGGACTCACCGCCGCCTATGCCGGCCTCTCGGCCCCGCACCGCTTCGGCAACGTCCTGGTCCAGTCGGGCTCTTTCTGGTGGCCCGTCGGCCCGGAGCCGGAGTGGCTGACAGGCCGTATCGCCGACGGTCCCCGGCTGCCGGTGCGCTTCCGCCTCTCCTTCGGCGAGCAGGAGTGGGTGGCCCTTCCCGCCGCCCGCCGCCTGCGTGACACCCTCGCCGCCGCCGGTTACGACGACGCCTCCTACCGTGAGTTCAACGGCGGACACGACTACCTGTGCTGGCGCACGGAACTGGCCGACGGGCTGGTGGAGTTGCTGTCCGGAGCCTGAGTCGAGGTGTGCGGGGACGGGGTGCGCTGAGCCGGTCATCCCCGCCTCGCCTCCACCCGGCCGACGCACGCCTCGTGCGGGGCCGGGCTGAACACGGCGCTCCAGCCCTTCGGCACCGCACGCCAGGCCGGCCACAGCGACGACTGACCCCGGGCGTTCTCCACCACCAGGTGCGTGTCCTGGCCCTCCGCCCCCGGATCGAACGGTCCGGACTGAAGCGGGGTCATGAGTCCAGCTCCTTCAAGCGGGCCGCGAGATGCGCGGCGATGTCGTCGAGGTGCCGGTCCCGCATCAACTGCGGGTGCGTGCAGTCCAGGTCGTGATTGACGACGGCTCCGGTCACGTGCGCGCGCCAGGCCTCCCGGGTGAGCCAGTCCTCGGCACGCGGCGCGGCGGCCGTGAAGAACAGCAAGTCGCCCTCGTACAGCCGGTGTTGGTGCTCGCGCATCATGCGGGCGTGGTTGGGCACGATGTCGACGATCTTCGACAGGGTGTGGTCGCCGAGTCCGGCGAGCGGGCTGCCCGCCCGGCGCAGCGTGGCGAGTACGTCGTCCTTGGTGCGTTCGTCCGTGCGGTCGAAGCCGGCCATGCGCAGTACGGCGGTGAGCGCGTCGCCCTCCTCGGGGGCGGGCCGCTCGCGCCACTGCTCGGCCGGGAACGCGTCGAGCAGCGCGAGGAGTTCGACCTCCTCCCCGGCTTCCTGGAGCAGCACCGCAACCGTGTGCGCGAGGATTCCGCCGACGGACCAGCCGAGGAGGCGGTACGGGCCGTTTGCCTGTACCTCGCGGATCCGCTCTACGTAGTCCGCCGCCTCCTCCTGCAGCGTGCTGGGCAGCGGTTCGTCGCGGACCAGGCCCCGGGCCTGGATGCCGTACACGGGCTGACCCGGACCGAGCCGGGCCGACAGGCCCGCATAGCACCAGGAGATGCCGCCCGCCGGATGGAACGCGAACAGCGGAGGCCGGTCGCCCTCGGCGCGCAGCGGCAGTACGACATCCAGCGCGTCCTCGGATGCGGACGTCGTTGCCACGGAATCGAGCCGGGCGGCGAGCGCGGCCGGCGTCGGGGCCTCGAACAGCGAGCCGATCGTCAACTCGGCGCCGAGCTCCTCCCGTACTCGCGCCACCATCCGCACCGCGAGCAGCGAGGTGCCGCCCAGGTCGAAGAACGCGTCGTCGGGACCGGCCTGTTCGACGCCGAGCACCTCCGCGAACAGCTGCGTCAGCGCCTCCTCGCGTGGATCCGAAGGGCGCCTGGCACCCTCGCCGCCGGCGAAGACCGGGGCGGGCAGTTCGCGGCGGTCCAGCTTGCCGTTGGGGCTCAGCGGGAAGGCGTCGAGCGCGACGACCGCAGCCGGGACCATGTGCTCCGGCAACTCGCGTGCCAGCGCCGCCCGTACGGCCGCGGGGTCGGCGCTCCCCGTCACGTACCCGACGAGCCGGTCGTCGAGGACCAGCGCACAGGCGCCGTCCACGCCGTTCTGCGCGGCCAACACGGCCTCGATCTCGCCGAGTTCGATGCGCTGCCCGCGCAACTTGACCTGGTGGTCGGTGCGGCCGAGGTACTCGACCTCGCCCTGCTCCGTCCAGCGTGCCAGGTCGCCCGTGCGGTACATACGGCTGCCGGACGGGCCGAACGGGTCGGCCACGAAACGGGACACCGTCAGCTCGGCACGGTTCAGATAGCCGTCGGCCAACTGCGCCCCTGCCAAGTACAGTTCGCCCGGAATCCCCGGCGGGCAGGGCTGCAGCGCGGCGTCGAGCACGTACAGGCGGGTGTTCCACACCGGCCGCCCGATCGGCACCGGTCCCGAACCCTGTGGGGCGCAGGCGTGGTAGGTGACGTCGACTGCGGCCTCCGTCGGCCCGTACAGGTTGTGCAGCCGGGCGCCCGGCAGTGTGCGCCCGAAGGCGTTCGCGGTCTCGCGGGGCAGGGCCTCGCCGCTGCAGAAGACCCGGTGCAGGCTCTCGCACGCCGTCGCGTCCGCCTCTGCCAGGAACACCTGGAGCATCGACGGCACGAAGTGGCAGGTGGTGACGGCCTGTTCGCGGATCAGCCGGGTCAGATAGACGGGGTCCTTGTGACCGCCGGGCTTGGCGACGACGAGCGTGGCACCCTGGCGCAGCGGCCAGAAGAACTCCCACACGGACACGTCGAACGAGGACGGCGTCTTCTGCAGCACCCGGTCCTCGGCGCCGAGTCCGTACGCGTGCTGCATCCAGCGCAGCCGGTTGTCGATCGCCGCGTGCGGGACGACCACGCCCTTGGGGCGGCCGGTGGAACCGGAGGTGTAGATGACGTACGCGGGATCGGCCGGAGTGAGCGCTCGCGGCGGGTTCACCCACGAGTGTGTGGACACGTCGAGCCGGTCCAGGACGACGAGCGGGGTCCCGGTGTCCTCGGGGAGGCGTCCCGCGCGGTCGGTGACGGCACATACCGGCGCCGCGTCCTGAAGCATGTAGGTGAGCCGCTGCTCCGGATAGTCCGGGTCGAGCGGCAGATACGCGGCGCCCGCCTTCAGCACGGCGAGCAGGGAGACGATCAGCTCCACCGAGCGCGGCACCGAGACCGCTACCGCCGCACCCGGCCGGGCACCGAGGGTCTGCAGGTGCCGGGCCAGCCGGTTGGCGCGGGCGTTGAGTTCCGCGTAGGTCAGGGAGGTGTCCCCGTACACCAGAGCCGTCGCGTCCGGGGTCCGTGCCGCGCGCGACTCGATGGGACCGATGAGCGTGGTCGGCGGCAGCGCGCGGTCGGTGCGGTTGAACTCCTCGACGACCAGGGCGTGTTCGGCCGGAGTCGCGATGCCATGGGCGGCGAGCGGCAGTTGCGCGTCGGTGGCGGCGAGCCCGTTCAGGAGATGCAGGAACCGCTCCTGGTGCGCGGCGAGTTCGGCGTCCTCGTACAGGGCCGGATTGCCGTCGTGGTCGATACGCAGGCCGTGGCCGTCGGTGCGGTCGTAGATGTTGACCGTCAGGTCGTCGACCGGGCCGGCCGACAGGTTCCGCGCCCGTGTCGGCGCCCCCGCGAAGTCCACGCCGTAGTCGAAGGGCATGACGTTGACGAGCGGGCCGACCAGGCCCCGCATCTCGCCGAGCATTCCCAGGTCGCGGCGGATGTCCTCGTAGCGGTAGCGCTGGTGGCGGCGGACCTCGCGGATGCCGAGCACGACCTGCCGTACCAGTTCGGCGAAGGTCGCGTCGGGGGAGACCGTGAGCCGCAGCGGCAGCACGTTCATCACCATGCCCGGCACGCGCAGCGCGACCGAGCCCATGCGGCCCATCATCGGCAGGCCGAGCACGACGTCCGACTGGGCGGTCGCGCGGGAGGTGTAGAGGGCCTGCGCGGCGATCAGGACGTCCGGCCAGGTCGCACGGCACCGGGCGGCGAGCTCGCGCAGGCCCTCCGTGGTGCGCGGCGGCAGGTACGTCGTACGGCGGCGGAACGTCCGCGAGGGCAGCGCACCGCGCCCGGCGAGCCGGGGTGCCTCAGGACGGTCGGCGAACGCCTGGGCCCAGTGCGCGCGGTCGGCCGCGAAGGCCTCCGAGGAGCGGTACTCGGCGTCGTCGGCGACGAGGTCGGCGAGCGCCCTGAAGTTGCGCGGCCCCGGCCTCTCGCCCCGTGCGAGCGCCGAGTACACCTCCGCGGTGCGCCGGACGAGGAGCGAGTAGCCGAAGCCGTCCATGACGAGGTGATGGATGCGCTGGTACCACAGCCACCGCCGTTCGCCGACGCGGAACAGGGCGTGCCGGAACAGCGGGCCCGCCGCGAGGTCGAAGGGTTCGGTGAGGTCGGCGCGCATCCACGCCTCGGCCTGCTCCTCGGCGTCCTTCGCTCCCCGCAGGTCGCGCACGGTCAGCGGCAGTTCGACCGTGGCGGCGATGTGCTGGCGCGGGCCGTCCGGGGTGTCCTCGACACGCACGCGCAGCGAGTCGGCCTCGGCGACGACCTGCCGCAGGGCGGCGGCGAAGAGTTCCGGGTCGACCTTCCCGTCGATCTCCAGGCACTCCGCGGTGTTCTGCGCGGGGCTGAGCGGATCGAGGGCCTGCGCGTACCACATGCCCGACTGGGCGGCCGTCAGCGGCAGTTCGGTGACCGAGGTGCCGGTGTCGCTCGTCATGAGGACCGTCATGAGACGACCCCCAGCAGTGGCGCCCAGGCCTCGATCGCGGGCTGCTCGGCGAGGTCCGCGAAGGCCGCTTCGACGCCGTGCTCGCGGCGCCAGCGCTCCAGCAGGGCCATGACCCGAACGGAGTCGAGGCCGTAGTCCACGAGGTTCTCGTCGACGGGTATGTCCGCGGGGGCCTCGCCGAGGGAGTCGGCGACGTCTGTGCGGATCTGCTCCAGAGTGAGGGTCATGGGGCTCACACCTCCTTGAAGATCGCGTCGGTGGTGGTCACGACCGCGCAGCGCCCCGCGGCCCAGCGCAGCGCCATGTCGTGGTCCTCGCGCGAGAAGTCGGCGACGGCGTCGGCGACGACGAACGCCTGGATGTCCCGCATCCACGCGTCGCAGGCGCTCATGAGCACCCCGATGTGCGCGTACACGCCGACGACGATCAGCTGGTCGCGGTCCTCGTCGCTGAGCTGCTCCTCCAGCCGGGTGCGCACGAACGCGCTGTACTTCCACTTGGTGAGCATCCGGTCGCCGGGCTGCGGCGCGACCACGTCCGGCACGCTGAGCGCATGCGGGTCGTTGGCGACACCGGGGCCCCAGAAGTCGAGCTGGAGACCGCGCTGCCGGGGCGTCTGCCCGCCCCGCTGCGTCGAGTACACGACCGGTATGCCGAGGCTCCGGGCGCGGTCGAGCAGCCGGGCGGTGTTGTCGAGCATCCCGGTGAGGGGCGGTTCACCGGCAGGGAACGCGTCGAGGAAGTGGTTCTGCAGGTCGTGGACGAGCAGCACGGCGCGCGCGGGGTCGACGGTCCAGGCGACGCGGTTCGCGGGCAGCTCGTCCTCGGTGGGCAGGGGATAGGGGGCTATGGCCGGAAGTGCCATGGGAGATCTGGGCCTTTCAGTGCTGCTCGGCGACGGCGGTGGACCGCAGCTGCTTCTTGCTGACCTTGCCGATCCCGGTCTGCGGGAAGGCGTCGACGAACTCGACGAGATCGGGGACCTTGTAGGCGGCGACGCCGCGCTCGCGGACGAACCGCTTGATGGCGACGGGTTTCAGTGGATCGGCGCCCTCGCGCAGGATCACGTAGGCGAGGGAGCGTTCGCCGAGGTACGCGTCGGCCACCGCGACGACGGACACGTCGTGCACGGACGGATGGGCGAGGATGATGTTCTCGACCTCCTCCGGCGCGACCTTCTCGCCGCCCCGGTTGATCTGGTCCTTGGCCCGGCCTTCCACGACGAGGTGGCCACTGGCCGTACGGCGCACGATGTCGCCGGTGCGGTAGAAGCCCTCCTCGGTGAAGGCCGTCGCGTTGTGCTCGGGAGCCCGCCAGTAGCCGCGGATGGTGTACGGGCCGCGCGTCAGCAGATGCCCGAACTCCCCGTCGGGGACGTCGAGTCCGGCGTCGTCGACGATCCGGATCTCGTCGTCCGGGGAGATCGGCAGACCCTGCGTGGTGACGACCGTCTCCTCGTCGTCGTCGAGCCGGTTGTAGTTGACGAGCCCCTCGGCCATCCCGAAGACCTGCATCAGCCGGCAGCCCAGCGCGGGTGACAGCCGGCGCGCCGCCTCCTCGCTGTACTTGGCGCCGCCGACGAGTACCAACTCCAGGCTCGACAGGTCCTGTTCGGACCCCGGGGCGGCCTCCGTCCACACCAGCGCGAGCGGCGGAACCAGCCCCGTCATGGTGATCCGCTCCCGCTCGACGAGGGGGAAGGCGGTCGCTGGATCGGGCACGGGACACAGCACGGCGGTGCCCCCGGCGTACAGCACACCCAGCCAACCGGGCGAACTCATCGGGAAGTTGTGCGCGGCCGGCAGCACGACCAGGAAGCGGGTGTCCGCGTCGACACCGCAGATCTCGTTCGAACCCCACAGCGAGTACAGGTAGTCGTCGTGCGTGCGCGGAATGAGCTTCGGTACGCCCGTCGTGCCGCCGGACAGCTGAAGGAACGCCAGCTCGTGCGGCTCCGGACCGGAGGGCGCCCCGGACGGGTCGCCCTCGCCAGAGGGCACCTCGGACGGGTCGCACGCCACCTCGGCCAGCGCCGTGTGCTCACCGGGATCACCGACGACGAAGACATGCCGCAGGCTCGGCGTGCGTTCCTTGACCCGTGCGGCCAGTACACGGTGGTCGAAACCCGCGTGCTTGTCGGGGATCACATAGGCGACGGCCTCGCTGAAGGAGCAGAAGTAGCCGATCTCCGTCTCGCGGTGCGCGGGCAGCGCGTACACCGGGAGCGCGCCGACGCGGAACAGTGCGAAGACGACCTCGAAGAACTCGCCGACGTTCGGGAGGTGCAGGACGACCCGGTCGCCCTTGGATATCCCGCGCGCCGCGAACCCGGCGGCCAGCCGGTCGGCGCGCTCGTCCAGTTCCCGGTAGGTCCAGGTGCGCCGCTCGGGTGCCGGGTCGACGAGGGCGATCCGGTCGGGATGGGCGGCGGCACGCTCGCGCAGCACGCTTCCGAAGGTCTCCCCGCGCCAGTAGCCCGCCTTGCGATAGCGCTCGGCGAACTCGGCCGGCCAGGTCGGTGCGTCGACGCCTGGGGTGGTGGCGAGAGGAGTCACAGTGAGGCCCCCACGGCACTGAGGAACGTACGGAACTTGGCGCCCGTCTCAGCCGTCTCGGCCTCCGGCGACGAGGCGGCCACCACACCCGCCCCCGCGAACAGCCGCAGCGAGCGCCCCTCGGCCTCGGCGCAGCGGATCGTCACGACCCACTCGCCGTCACCGTCCGCGTCCTGCCAGCCGACCATGCCGGTGTAGGGACCGCGGTCGAAGGGCTCCAGCTCGGCGATGACGGCACGGGCCACCTCGGTCGGCGTGCCGCACACCGCCGGAGTGGGGTGCAGGGCGGACGCCAGGTCGAGGGCGGAGACGGCGGGGTCGGCGAGTTCGCCGGTGACGGTCGTCGACAGGTGCCACATGGCTGCCGTACGCACCAGGGTGGGCCGTTCCGGCACCTCGAGGCGGGTGCAGAACGGTGCGAGTGCCTCTCGTACGGCGGCGACGACGACGGCGTGTTCGTGCAGGTCCTTCGGGGACTCCAGCAGGGCCGCAGCGCGTCGGACGTCCTCGGCGAGGTCGGGGCTGCGCTGCGCGGAGCCGGCCAGCGGGTTGGCGGTCAGGAGTCCGCCCCGGCGGGCGACGAGGAGTTCGGGGCTGGCGCCGATGAGCGTGCGGCCGGGGCCGCTGGGGACGGCGAAGGTGTATCCGGCCGGGTCCCGGCGCGCCAGTCGGCGCAGCATGGCGGGCAGGTCCCGCTCGCGCGGGGAGGTGAGCTCCAGGGTGCGGGCGAGGACGACCTTGTCGAACTCCCCGGCACGCATCCGCGCGACGGCGGCGGCGACCGCGTCGCCGTAGCGTGCGGCGGCCGGAACTTCCGTCACCTGCCAGTCGGTTCGCTCGTCGGTGTCGGGTACGGGCAGCGCGATGAGCGGGTCCTCGCGCAGCGGCGGCGCCCACCGCACGGACTCCGGGACGGCGAGCGAGGGCGGAGCGTCCGGGGCGAAGGGCAGTGAGCCCACGACGATCGGCGCCGGGGCGCCCGCGCGCCTTCGCGCGTCGAGGACCTCCCGCACCCGGCGCGCCAACGGCCGTGTGTCGTGGGGTATTTCGGCAGCGGTGCCACGGCCGAGGAGGGTGTGCCGGGGAGAGGCGAGGAGCCGGTCCGTGCCGGGGCGGTAGGCGTCGAGCAGGGCGGTCGCCGTGCCGGGGGACACCAGTGTGGGGGTGACGGCTTCGTGCAGGGATGCAGACATGGGGTGTCTCCAGTGGGGGAGAGGTGGCACGACCGTGGTCGGTGCGGCGGGGGCCGGTTCAGGCCCGGAGGGTGGCGCCGCCGTCGACGTACAGGTCGTGCATGGTGATGTGACGGGCGCGGTCGGAGACGAGGAAGGCGACAGCGTCGGCGATGTCGGCGGGGTCGGCGATCCGGCCGAGCGGGATGCCCGTGCGGTGTGTCGCGAGGTCACCTTCGATGACGCGCCGGGTCGCTTCCGCCTGGTCGGTGGAGGCGGTCCACAGCGCGCGCTGCATGTCGGTGAGGGTCGAGCCGGGGGAGACGGTGTTGCACCGGACGCCCCGTGAGGCCACCTCCAGGCCCAGGCATTTCGTGAACATCACGGCCGCGGCCTTCGAGGCGGCGTAGGCGGCCAAGCCGGCGCGGGGGATACCGGCCGCGTTCGAGGCGACGGTGACGATGCTGCCGCGGCCGCGCACTGCCATCCGGCGGGCGACGGAACGCGAGACGTGGAACACGCCGTTGGTGTTGACGGCGAAGGTGGCCGCCCAGTCCGCGTCCGTCAGGTCCACGACGTCCGAACTCCTGAGGATTCCGGCGACGTTGACCGCGATGTCCAGCGGTCCGAGGGTGCGCTCGGCGTCGGCGACCAGGGCCTCGACGGCGGCGGCGTCCGTGACGTCGAGCGGGCGGGCGGTGACCTGCTCGCCGTACTTGTCGGCGAGGGCTGTCACGTTCTCGAAGGCCAGGTCGGTGGCGAGGACGCGGGCGCCCTGCTCGAGGAGCGCCGCGACCACCGCCTCGCCGATACCCCGGCCCGCGCCGGTCACCAGGGCGAGCCTTCCGGCGAGCTCGGTTCCGGTGCTCACTTGACCATGGCCTTCCGGATGTCGTCGAGCACCGAGACGGCCGCCTCGGCGCCGCCCAGGCTCGTCCACTTGGAACCGTCGATCACGGTCGCGTGCTTGTCCTGTACGGCGCTGAGCTGCTTGTACGCCGCCTTCTTGGCCAGCGCGGCGAGCAGTGCGGCGTCCGAAGTGCCCGGGTCGAGGGTGCCGATGAACAGCCAGTCGCCGTCGATCTCCTTGAGGTTCTCCTCGCTGATCGGCGTCGAGTGGCCCTCGCCCTGATCGGCCTGGATTCCGGGCCGCTCGAAGCCGAGGTCCTTGAGGACGTCGCTGATGAACACGCCCTGCTGCATGACGGCCGAGCCCTTGGCCGAGTAGCGCGTCACGGAGACGCTCGCTCCGGCCCGGTCGCCGAGGTCCGTCTTCAGAGCCGCGACCTTCGCGTCGTACTCGGTGAGGAATTTCTCGGCCTCGTTGGTCCTGCCGAGCACCTTGCCGGTGAGTTCGAGCGACTTCTTCCAGCTCTTGGTGTTGTCGATCGTGACGACGGTGGGGGCGATCTTCCGCAGCTGCGCGAGTACTTGTTCGTCGGCGAGCTGCCCGGCGAGGATGACATCCGGCTTGGCCTGGACGACCTTCTCGATGTCGGGGCCGGTCACGGCGCCCACCACGGGTATGTCCTCGGCCTTGTCCGCGAGGTAGGCGGGGGCGCCCGTCTGGCCGCGGCCGGCCGTCAGGCCCACCGGCTCGACGCCGAGGGTGAGCGCCGAGTCGAGGTCCATCTCGCTGAGCGCGACGACCCGTTCGGGCGCGGCGGGAACCTTCACCTCGGTGCCGGTGGCGTCGGTGACCTTGGTCGTACTCGCCGCGCTCGTGCCACCGGAGCCGGCGCTTTTCTCCGAGGATCCACAGGCGGTCACGACCAGCGCGCAGGCGGCGAGAAGAGCGGCCGAAACGGCGGGGCGGGCGATGCCACGGGAGGGGAAGAGCAGGTTCGGCGCCATGGCCTTGGATCTCCATAGGTGTTCGAGAGCAGGTGGTCGCGGAAGCGGGCTTCCGACGCCAACATCCGTGCACAGCAAGGCAGTTGATGTGCGTTCAGGCATGCTGAAGCTGTCGGTTCCGATGGGTTCGGAACGTCGAAACTTAGGCTAGCCTAACCTTATGAAAAATTGGACGTCAACAAATGTGTCAACAATCCGGGGGGTGCGAGCCATCGACCGGGCCGGATCCGGCCGGCCACTCCCGTCGGAGACGCGCCCCGTCCTCCTGGCCACCGCGGGGCTCGTCCTCCTGCTGCCGGCCCTCGCCCTGCTGTCGCTCCTCATCGGCACCGGATCCAGCTCCGTCGGCGGCGCCTGGGACTACCTGGTCGGCGACCCGGCGGCCCGCGCGGACGCCCAACTCCGGCTTGCCGTCATGGACGTACGCCTCCCGCGCACCCTCGCCGCCGTACTCGTCGGCGCCTGCCTCGGCACGGCCGGCTGCCTCCTCCAGGCCGCGACCCGCAACCCCCTCGCGGAGACCGGGCTGCTCGGCGTCAACTCCGGCGCCGCCTTCGCCGTCGTCCTCGGACTGACATACTTCGGCGCGTCCTCGTCCGCCGCGCTGATGGTGTGGGCCCTGCTCGGCGGCATGACCGCGAGCGCCGTCGTCCTGCTGCTCGCCGCATCCGGGCGCGCCGCCGGCTCCCCGCTGCGGCTCGTCCTCGTGGGCTCCGCGCTCGGCGCCACCTTCCACGGCCTCACGTCGTACGTCCTGCTCGGCACCCGGTCGACGTACGACACCTACCGCTACTGGACGATCGGTTCGCTCGCCGGAGTCGAGACCGCCGGCCTCCTGCCCCTGCTGCCGCTCGCCGCCCTCGGCCTGCTCGTCGCGCTCGGCAGCGCCCGCCCCCTGTCGGCCCTCGGCCTCGGCGACGACATCGCCCGCTCACTCGGCCACCATCCCGGCCGGATCCGACTGATCGTGGCAGGGGCCGTGTCGCTCCTCGTCGGCTGCGCGGTCGCGGTGGCGGGCCCCATCGCCTTCCTCGGACTGCTCGCGCCCTACGCCGCCCGAGCCCTCACCGGGGCACGGATGGCCCCCCAACTCGTCCTGTCCGCACTGATCGCGGCCGATGTCATGATCCTCGCCGACATCCTCGCCCGGATCGTCATCCGGCCCTGGGAGACACCGGTCAGTGTGCTGCTCGCCTTCGTGGGCGGGCCGCTGCTCGTGTGGATCGCCCGCTCGTCGCGCCTCTCCACGGCGGGAGCGGCGGCATGACAGAAGTGACATCACGGGATGTGACTCCGCCCGACAGCACGGTGCTGCGCACCGGCGGCCTCTCCTGGCTCTTCCCGCGCCGCGGCGCGCTCGCCGTCGCCGTCCTCGTCCCCCTGCTCCTCGTCCTCATCGCCCTTGCGGTGCTGGCGAGTTCGACCGGGATGAGCCTGTCCCAGACCCTCTCCGGACTGCTCGGCACCGGCGACGCCGGGACCGTCATGATCGTGCGGGACTTCCGGCTGCCACGCATCTTCGTCGGCCTCATGGTGGGCGCCGCCCTTGGTATCGCCGGCTGCCTCACCCAGACCCTCGCGGGCAACCGGCTCGCCACCCCCGACCTCGTCGGCGTCAACGAGGGCGCCACCGCGGCCGTCGTCGCCTCGGCGGCCGGCTCCGCGACCGGCATGGTGGGCGACTGGTGGCTCGGTCCGCTCGGCGCCGTCGCCGCTGCGGTCCTCGTCGTCCTGTGCGCGGGCGGAGCGGGCGCCGCCGGCTACCGCGTCCTGGTGGTCGGCATCGGCGTCTCCACGTTCATCGGCGCAGTGAGCGACCTCATCATGTCCCGCGAGAACGACAACACCGCGGGCGGCGTGTTCCTTTGGGCAGTCGGCAGCCTCAACGGGCGCGACTGGAACGTCGGTACGCCGCTGCTGATCGCCCTGCTGTTCCTGGTCCCCCTCTCGCTGGCGGCCGGGCACCGCCTCCAACTCCTGCGTTTCGACGACGACATGGCGGCCTCGCTCGGCGTCGACCTGCGACGGATACGCTCGGCCGCGCTCGCCCTGGCCGTCGCTCTCGCCGGCACAGCGGTGGGCGTCGGCGGCCCCATCGCCTTCGTCGCCCTCGCCGCCCCGATCCTCGCCCAGCGACTGGCCGGACCCACCCGAGTCCCGGTCCTCGGCTCCGCCCTGACCGGCGTCGCACTCATCGCCGCGGCCGACGCGCTGGGCCGGGTCGTCGCCCCCGTCGAACTCCCCGTCGGTGTCGTCACCAGCGTCCTCGGCGGCCCCTTCCTCCTCTGGGTCCTCTTCCGCCCGGACCGGACCACCGGAAAGGCCTGACCTCCCCATGCACGATCACCCCATGGCCGACGCGAGAGGTGCAGTGCTCGGCCTCGAAGTCCGCGCACTGCACGCCGGTTACCCCGGCCGCCCCGTCGTCCAGGACGTCGACCTCACCCTCCCCGCCGGGCAGGTCGCCGCCATAGTCGGCCCCAACGGCTGTGGAAAATCAACCCTGTTGCGCGCCATCGCCCGGCTGCACCGGCCCGAGTCCGGCACGGTCCACGCCGACGGAGCCGACATTTGGAGCCTGGGCCGACGCCAGGCCGCCCACCGGGTCGCCCTGCTCCCGCAATCGCCGCGCGCCCCCGAAGCCGTCACCGTGGCCGGGCTCGTGCGCTACGGCCGCCATCCCCGCCAAGGCCTGCTGCGCCAGTGGTCGCGCGAGGACGAGCAGGCCGTACGCGACGCACTGGAGGCCACCGGTACCACCGAACTGGCCGCCGAACGCCTCGACCGGCTCTCCGGCGGACAACGCCAGCGCTGCTGGCTTGCGATGGTCCTGGCCCAGCACACGCCCGTCGTCCTGCTCGACGAACCCACCAGCGCCCTCGACCTCGGACACGCGGTCGACGTCCTCGAACTCGTCCGCGAGGTCGCCGCCACCGGCCGCACCGTCGTCATGGTCCAGCACGACCTCGCAGCCGCCGCGCGCTACGCCGACACCGTCATCGCCATGAAGAACGGCCGCGTCATCGCCCAGGGCGTCCCCCGCGACACGGTCGACGAGGCCCTGGTGAAGGAGCTCTACGCCCTGGACGCCGACATACTCCAAGCCCCCGGCGACGCCTCGCCGGTCGTCGTACCGCGCGCCCGCCGGACGGACGGACGACCGGCGTCCGAGCCCCCTTCGCCGTCACCGGCAGCCTCCGCGCCTCCTTCGCTCACTCCGGCGCCGTCGGCAGCCACAGAGTGAAGGTCGCCCCCTTGCCCGGTCCCGGCGACGCCGCGGTGACGTCTCCCTCGTGGGCCCGGGCGATGCCCCGGGCGATGGTCAGGCCGATGCCGCTGCCGCCGGCCGGGGCGGGCCGCCCCGGGTGCTCGAGGCGTTCGAAGCGGCTGAAGATCCGGTTCAGGTCGTGCCCGGGGATGCCGACACCGTCGTCCGTGACGCGGACGACGACGCGGGGCTGCGGACCGGCTTCGCCGTGCACGGAGACCGACACGCTGCCGTGCGCGTCACACGCGATCAGCGCGTTGCCGAGCAGGTTCACCAGGACCTGGGTGACCCGGTCGGGATCGCAGAAGGCGATGACCGGTGCGTCCGCCACGACGGTGAGGTCCACCCCCTGGCCGTCGTACTGGGGGCGCAGCCGCTCCGCCGTGGCCCGGGCCAGCGCGGCGACGTCCGCGTCCTCGTAGTGCAGGGCGAAGGCTCCCTCCTCGACCCGCGACAGACTCGAGAGGTCGGACGCCAGCCGCCGCAGCCGGTCGAGGTCGTCGGAGAGCGAGGCGAACATCGCGTCGTCCGGTGTGAAGATCCCGTCGGCCATGCCCTCGATCTGGCCGTGCAGGATGGTGATGGGGGTCCGCATCTCATGGGCGATCTCGGAGACAAGGCGGGCGCGCCGCCGCTCGGTGTCGGCGAGCGCGGCCGCCAGTGTGTTCACGTCCTCGACCAGCGCGGCGAAGCCCGGCTCGCTGGGCAGTTCGAGGACGGTGTCGTAACGCCCTTCGGCGAGCCGGCGGGTGGCCGCGCGGATGGTGTCCAGTGGGCGTACCAGGAACCGGGACAGCACGACGGCCGCGAGGACGGCGGCCGCGACCCCGGTCCAGAAGCCGATGTTGTCGGGGTCGACGCGGTGGTTCCAGGGGCCCCTGACCAGGATCTTGGCCACTGCTGTCGCCCCCAGTGTCACCACCAGGACCGTGACATGGGAGAGCACCAGACGGTTGCGGAGCGAGAGGCGGGAGTGGACCCGCCGCAGCCGGGCACGCCAGGTGCCCGAGGGGCGTGCGGCGGTGTCTTTTCCCTTGGCCACTATGGCGTGTCCTGTGGGTTCGGGGCCGGTACGCCCTGGGCGGGACGGCCGATGAACCGGTATCCCACGGCCCGTACGGTGCCCACGAATCGGGGCGCGTTCGCGTCGTCGCGCAGCGCCCGCCGCAGCGTACGAATGTGTACGTCCACGAGTCGTTCGTCACCGAAGAAGTCCTCGCCCCACACCTGGGTGAGCAGACCGCGCCGGGTGAACACGCGGCCGGGAGCACGGGCCATGGCGACCAGCAGGTCGAAGTCGAGGGCGGACAGTTCCGCCGTATGGTCGCCGTCGATCACGACCGTCCGCGTGGCCGGATCGGCGATGAGGCCGTCGAAACGGAGCGTGCCGTCATCGTCCGGAGCCCCTCCGGGGCCGTTGTCGGTACGCCGCAGGATGGCCCGTACCCGCAGGGCGAGTTCGCGCGGACTGAACGGTTTGGTGACGTAGTCGTCGCTGCCGTTGGTGAAGCCGATGAGCCGGTCCACCTCCTCGGTCCGCGCGGTGAGCATGATGACGGGGACCTGGCTGGACTGCCGGATCCGGCGCAGTACCTGGAAGCCGTCGAGGCCCGGCAGCATCACGTCGAGGACCACCAGGTCGGGCCGGTTCTGGGCGACGGCCCGCAACCCGGAGGGCCCGTCGGCGGCCTCCACCACCTGGAACCCGTCCGCCTCCAGATAACCGCGTACGGTCATCCGGATCTTGGGTTCGTCATCGACGACCAGAACGCGCTGTGTACTCATCGTGCTCACTTTCCGGCACAGGCGTGGCAAGGGTCCCGGCCACTGCTGCGGATTCTCCGGCGGCCCGGAGATACAGGTCCTCGAATGCCGCCAGCGTACGGCGGATGTCGTGCTCGGCGACGATTTCCCTGCCGGCTTCGCCCATCCGCAGGCGGGCCACGGGATCGCGAAGAAGGAGGTTCTCCGGCATGAAGTGGTTGGTGGCCACCACGGGTGTCCCACGCCGCTGTGCGGCGGCCGCCAGCGCCCGGCAAACGGAGAAGTGGGACTGGATGTGCACCACGTCGGGAGAGAGCCGGTCCAGCAGACGGGCCACGGGCCGGGCGGTCTGCCAGGGCAGACAGACGCGGAAGGTGGGATGAAAAGGGGTCCGGTGGGAGGCGATCCGGTGCACGGTGATCCCCTTCTCCACGGCGCTACCGGGGCCCGCCTCCGTCGCGGGGCAGACGATGTGGACCTCGTGCCCCCGGCCCAGGAGCCCCTCGGCGAGCCGCTGGGTGAAGTTCGCGGCGCCGTTCACGTCCGGCGGGAAGGTGTCGGCGCCGATGACGATTCGCTGGGAGCGGGGGCCTTGCAGGACGCACTTCGGCGGCTCTGAGGGTCCGCTACTCGCGGTGAGGTGGGGAAAGGGAGTTGAACGGGTGATGTGGAGCACCCCCGTGAGCGCAAGCGCCCAGCAGGCCAGGGCTGTGCCGACGGTGGCCGGGGCGAGCCCGGGGGCCTCGCCGAGCAGACCGACCCCGATCACCACGGCGACGAACGGATCGACGAGGGTGAGGCAGGCGACCGTGACCTCGGGCGGCCCCGCGGCCTGGGCGCCCTGCGTGAGCCAGAAACCGGCGAGGGCTGCGAGGCCCAGTCCGGCGAGCGTGCCGTACAGCGCCCCGCTCACACCGGATGACGTGAACTCCTCACCGGCCGCCCGCAGTAGCACCGACATACAGCCGTAGGCGCTCCCGGCGCCGACGGCTCGCGCCACACAACGGCCTTGGCCCGGCAGCACGTTGGAAAGCCCTGCGCAGCAGGTCACGATCAGCAGGACCAGGGCCCCGGCCTGGAACTGGGCCGTCGTCGTGACGGAAGTGGCGACGGTGGCACCCGAAGCGATCACCGCGAAGGTCCCCGTCCCGACGACGATCGCGGCCAGCGCCAGCCCCGTGGCCCGGTCGAGCCCGGTACGGCGGACCCGCAGTCCCCACAGCACGCTCACCACGACGGCACTCACACCGAGCGGTTGCACGACCGTCACGGGCGCCAGTCGCAAGGACGTGATGTGCAGTGTCGTACCGGCCCCCAGCAGGGCGAGCCCGGCCAGCCAGCGCGGTCGCCGCACGACGGCCGACAGCGCGGTCGGCTTCTCCGGGGAGACTTGGTGGGTCGCGTCGTACTGGAGTCGCGCGCCCGCCGCGTAGCAGCACGCGTTCAACAGGCTCAGGATGATGGCCAGTTCGGTCATCAGCGGTTCCGGCCGACGCGCAGCATGTCGGCCATCGCGAACAGCAGGGCGATCTCCAGGCCCAGCGTCACCCGCTCGGCCAGTGAGGCGCCCGCCGCATGTCGGTGCACCAGTCCGCTGAGGGCGAGCAGGGCCGAGCCGGTGAGGGCGGAGTGCGCCGCCGACGCCGGCCGGCCGTGACCACCGTGGTCGGCAGCGGCGTGCGGTGAGAGGAGAACGTGCATGACCGCCAGACAACGGGCGGCCGATAAGGCACGTACCACTCGCCGTATGAAGCTTCCGTGAAGCGGAGCCCGGTGCTCCTGACCGGGGCTACGCAGCGACCGTTGCGGGAGAGGCGGTTCAATACCGCTGTGGCGGGACCGTAGCGTCGTCGAAGTACAGCGGCAATATGGAGAACAAAATTGTTGACAATCTTGTTGGACTAGATTTAGGTTCGACAGGCACTCACTCAGGGAGGGCACATGCCGAAAGAAGCCCGTCCGAGCACCGGAGAGCAGGCCAAGCAGCACGCGCTCACGCAGCTGCGGCAGGCGATTCTGCGCGGCGACATGGCACCGGCCCAGCGGCTGGTGGAGAACGAGCTCGCTGAGCAGTTCGGTGTGACACGGGCCAGCGTCCGGGCAGCGCTGATCGAGCTGGAGTCGGAGGGACTGGTAGAGCGGATCCGCAACCGGGGATCACGGGTGCGGGTGGTGACGGTCGAGGAAGCGGTGGCCATCACCGAGTGCCGTATGGCCCTCGAAGGGCTGTGCGCGGCCAAGGCGGCCGTCGCGGCCAGCGACGAACAGCTGGCCGAGCTGGCGGACTTGGGCAAGGCGATGACCAAGGCCGTGGCCGACGGCGAGCCGATCACCTACTCCGAGCTCAATAGCGAAGTGCACGCCCGGGTAAGGCAGTTCAGCGGCCAGCAGGTGGCCGTGGAGCTGCTGGATCGGCTCAACGCGCAGCTGGTGCGTCACCGTTTCCAGCTCGCGCTCAGGCCAGGTCGGCCACAGCAGTCCCTGAGCGAGCATCTGGCCATGATCGAGGCGATCACGGCCAGGGACCCGCAGGCGGCCGAAGCGGCCGTCCGCGCCCACCTCAGCAGCGTGATCGACGCGTTGCGCGACTGACGCGGCCGAGGCGGGCGCACACCTGTCCACCAAGGAGAGTTGAGCATGACGCACGGCTACGCGCCCGCCACCCCACCACGATCAACGCTTGTCGTCACCGCGCATGCCGGAGATTTCGTGTGGCGGGCCGGTGGCGCGATCGCCCTGGCCGCCTCCCGCGGAGAGAAGGTCACCATCGCGTGCCTGACCTTCGGCGAGCGCGGCGAGTCCGCCAAGGCCTGGCGCGAGGGCAGGAACCTCGAGGAGATCAAGGCGATACGCCGCGAGGAGGCCGAGAAGGCCGCCGCCACCCTCGGCGCCGAGGTCCGCTTCTTCGACGCCGGCGACTACCCGCTGGTCGCCACCGCCGAGCTGACCGACCAGCTGGTGGCCGTGTACCGCGAGACCCAGCCCGACGTCGTGCTCACCCACCCCGTCGAGGACCCGTACAACGGCGACCACCCGGCCGCCAACCGGATGGCGCTCGAGGCCCGCGTCCTCGCGCAGGCCATCGGCTACCCCGGCCCGGGCGAGATCATCGGCGCCCCGCCGGTCTTCTACTTCGAGCCGCACCAGCCCGAGATGAGCGGCTTCAAGCCCGAGGTGCTCCTCGACATCACCGAGGTCTGGGAGACCAAGCGCAAGGCGATGGAGTGCCTCGGCGCCCAGCAGCACCTGTGGGACTACTACACCGACCTCGCCGTCCGCCGCGGCGTCCAGCTCAAGCGCAACGCGGGTCCCAACCTGGGCCTGGCCCACAAGACCATGGCCGAGGCCTACATGCGCCCCTACCCGCAGATCGCGAAGGAACTGGCATGAGCGGCGTGATCATCACCAACCCGCCGAAGGCGGACCTCAAGGATGTCGAGGCGCTCGCCGGATACGGCGTCGCCACCGTCCACGAGGCGATGGGCCGCACCGGCCTGCTCGGCACGCACCTGCGCCCGGTCCAGCAGGACACCCGGGTCGCCGGTACCGCGGTCACGGTGCTCAGCTGGCCCGGCGACAACCTCATGATCCACGCGGCGGTCGAGCAGTGCGGTGAAGGCGACATCCTGGTCGTCACCACCACCTCGCCCTCCACCGACGGCATGTTCGGCGAGCTGTTCGCCACCGCGCTCAAGCAGCGCGGGGTGCGCGGAGTGGTGACCAACGCGGGCATCCGCGACACCGCCGAGCTGCGCGAGATGGGCTTCCCGGCCTGGGCCGCCGCGGTCAGCCCGCAGGGCACCGTCAAGGCGACCGGCGGGTCGGTCAACGTGCCCGTGGTGATCGGCGGCCAGTTCATCCGTCCCGGAGACGTGATCCTCGCCGACGACGACGGCGTGGTCTGCGTGCCCCGTGAGCAGGCCCGCCAGGCGGCCGAGGCGTCCGAGGCCCGCGAGAACAAGGAGGCCGCCACCCGCGCCGCCTTCATCGAGGGCCAGCTCGGACTCGACAGGTACGGCCTGCGCGAGACCCTCGTACGTCTCGGCGTGACCTACCAGTCGTACGACGACCACGTGCGGGACGGAGCCGAGTCGTGACAGTGCCTGCCGAGGCGCGCTGCATGCTCATGCGCGGCGGCACCTCCAAGGGCGCCTACTTCCTGGCCGAGGACCTCCCCGCCGACGCCGGCGCCCGCGATGACCTGTTGCTGCGCGTCATGGGCAGCCCCGACCCGCGCCAGATCGACGGCCTGGGCGGGGCGCACCCGCTGACCAGCAAGGTGGCCGTGGTCTCCGCCTCGGCGGACCCCGAGGCGGACGTCGACTACCTGTTCCTCCAGGTCGGGGTCGACAGGCCCGAGGTGTCCGACCGGCAGAACTGTGGCAACCTGCTCGCCGGGGTCGGCCCGTTCGCCGTCGAACGCGGACTGGTCGCCGCCGGAGACGGACGGACGTCCGTGCGGATCCGCATGGTCAACTCCGGGGACTTCGCCGTCGCGAGCTTCCCCACCCCGGGCGGGCGCGTCGACTACTCCGGCACAGCCGAGATCTCCGGGGTGCCGGGGACGGCCGCGCCGGTGGTGATCGAGTTCCCGCAGGGCTCCGGCCCGCTGCTGCCCACCGGACATGCCCGCGACATCGTCGCCGACACCCCGGTGACCTGCGTGGACAACGGAATGCCGACCGTCCTGATCGCCGCCGCCTCCCTCAAGGTCACCGGCTACGAGAGCCCCAAGGACCTGGAGGAGGATCTCACCCTGGCCGACCGGCTCCGGGAGATCCGGCTCGAGGCCGGCAAGCTGATGGGGCTCGGCGACGTGGAAGGCACCACGGTGCCCAAGCTCAGCCTGCTGGCGGCGCCGCTGGACGGTGGCGCGGTCATGACCCGCACCTTCATCCCGGTCCGCTGCCACACCTCCATCGGGGTCCTGGGCGCGGCAAGCGTCGCCGCGGGACTCCGTGTCGAGGGTGGCGTGGGTGAGGGCGTGGCGCGCCTGCCCGCACAGGGGGACCGGCTGCGCATCGAGCACCCCAGCGGGTTCCTCGACATCGAATCCGGTATCGCATACGACGCCGAGGGCGTCCCCGTGGCCCGACGCACCGCCGTCGTCCGCACCGCACGAAAAATCTTCGACGGCACGGTCTTCGCCCGGCCGGCCGGAGCCGCACCTCACCTGTAAGGAGGCCCACATGGCCCCGCCGCTCGGCGACATCGCCCACCTCGGGCACGTCGAACTGCTCACCCCGGACCTGGACGCCAGTCTGAGGTTCTTCACCGACTACCTCGGCCTGACGGTCAACGGACAGAACGGTGACTCGTACTACCTGCGCACCTGGGACGACTACGAGCACCACAGTCTGATCCTCACCGCGCACGAGACCGCGGGCATGCGCCGCACCGCGCTGCGCGCCTCCAGCGAGGAGGCCCTGCAACGGCGGGTCAAGGAGCTGGAGAGCGCGGGCCACGAGGGCCGCTGGACCGAGGACGAGCCGGGCATCGGCCCGATGTACGTCACCACCGACCCCGACGGCCACGAGATCGCCCTGTACTGGGAGTCCGAGTGGTACCAGGCCCCGGACGAGCTCAAGCCGGGCCTGAAGAACCAGCCCCAGGCCAAGCCGGGCCACGGCGTGGGCGTGCGTCGCCTGGACCACGTCAATTACCTCGCCGCCGATGTCGCCGCCAACGCCGACTTCCACCAGCAGGTCCTCGGCGCCCGCCCGACCGAGCAGATCCGGCTCGACGACGGCAGGATCGCCGCGAAGTGGCTGACGTTCACGAACAAGTCGTACGACGTCGTCTACACCGAGGACTGGACGGGCTCGCGCGGCCGACTGCACCACATCGCGTTCGCGACCGACACCCGCGAGGACATCCTGCGCGCCGCGGACCTCGCCATCGACACCGGCGTGTTCATCGAGACCGGGCCGCACAAGCACGCCATCCAGCAGACGTTCTTCCTGTACGTCTACGAGCCGGGCGGCAACCGCATCGAGCTCTGCAACCCGCTCACGCGGCTGGTGCTGGCCCCCGACTGGCCGCTGATCACCTGGACCAAGGAAGAGCGGGCCAAGGGGCAGGCCTGGGGTCTGAAGACCATCGAGTCGTTCCACACGCACGGCACACCGCCCGTCGGCTGACGACGGCCGGGACGGTCTCACAGGGCGAGAACAAGCCACTGAAAATGGGCGGGGCGGCACACTGCTGTGTGCCGCCCGTACCCTTTTACCTGCGCATTCCTCTGCATCCTGGTCCCTGGTGGCCGTGTCTTGATTGTTGCTGAGATTGTTAACAAAACCGTTGACACTCGGGTTGATGAATCCTTAGCGTCTCTCCCACCAACTCGGGTCAGCCGCATGAGCCGCGACGACCCTCCCGTACTCCCTCCAGGGACACGCCTCCCGGACGAGAGGAAACAACGATGTCTCCCTCCACCGCTCTGCCTGCCCGCGGCGGGGCCAGACTGGCCTTGCTGGTTGTCGGCCTGTGCTGGCTGGTCGTTCTGTTCGACGGCCTCGACATGTTCATCTACGGCTCCGTGCTGCCGCACATGCTGGAGACGAAGGCGCTTGGCATCGACCCCTCCAAGGCCGGCGACGTCGGCTCCTACGCCACGTTCGGCATGCTGATCGGTGCCCTGTCCTCCGGCACCGTCAGCGACTGGGTGGGCCGCAAGAAGACGATCATCGTCTCCACCGCCGTCTTCTCCCTGGCCTCCGCGCTCTGCGCCTCCGCCAACAGCCTCGACACCTTCAGCCTCGGCCGCTTCCTGGCCGGCCTCGGCCTCGGCGGCCTGCTGCCGAGCGCGATCACCCTGGTCACCGAGTACGCCCCGCGCGGTCGCGGCGCCCTGGTCGTCGGCTCCCTGATGACCGCCCACCAGACCGGCGGAATCGTCGCCGCCTTCGTGGCGAAGTGGACCGGCGACTGGCGCACCTCCTTCTGGATCTGCGTGATCCCGCTCTTCATCGGCGTCCCGCTGGCGGCCAAGTACCTGCCCGAGTCGATGGCCTTCCTCCAGGCCAAGGGACGCGACCAGGACGCCCTGGCACTCGCCGACCGCTACGGCGTGGACCTGGCCGCCAAGGACAAGGCCCGCCAGGCCGCCGGTGAGCGCTGGAGCGCCCTCGCCGCCCTGTTCCGCGGTCGCCTGTGGGTCCAGACCCTGTTCTTCTGGCTCGCCTCCTTCGGCGGACTCCTGCTGGTCTACGGCGTCTCCCAGTGGCTGCCGACGATGATGCGCGCCGCCGGCTACGACCTCGGCTCCTCGCTCAACTTCGTCATCGTCATCAACCTCGGCGGCATCGTCGGCATGCTGATCGGCGGCAGGCTCACCGACAAGTTCGGCGGCTCGCGCATCGCCGCCATCTGGTTCGGCGCCACCGCGATCGGCGTCTACCTGCTCAGCGTCCACATGCCGCTGGCCCTCACCTACATAGTCGTCTTCCTGACCGGCCTGTTCCTCTTCAGCGCCCAGGCGATGATCTACGCGACGGTGGCCGCCCGCGCCGACGCCGAGAACCGGGCCACCGCGGTCGGCTGGGTCTCGGGCATGGGTCGCTTCGGTGCCGTCTTCGGCCCGTGGCTGGGCGGTCAGCTGCTCGCCACCGGCTCGAACTCCGCGGGCTTCGTCGCCTTCGCCATCGCGGGCGTCTTCTCGCTGGTGTTCGTCAGCCTGACCGGCCTGCGCAGCGTCCGGTCGACGCCGAACGCCGAGGTGCCGAAGCAGCTGGCCACCACCGGCTGACCGAGGGGACGGGAGACACGCGCCTGGGCCGGACCCGAAGAGGGTCCGGCCCAGGCGCGTTCGCGTCACGAGGGTGCCGACGAGGGCCGCGCATGCGGAGAAGTGTCCAGAAGTAACGCTCTGTACGCCGCCGAGGAGGCGATGTCCATGTGGTGTTGGGTACCAAGAACGTTTCCCCATTGCCCTGGCCGCCGCAGGATGCTGGAGTGATCCCATGGATCACGTTGCGGTACTTGCCCTGTTCGACCGGGATATGCGAGAGGGGGCACGCCCCGACGCCCCGGGTGCCCGGATCGAGCACGTCGGCAAGGTGGTGCGTCAGGTCGGCACCGAGCGCGGCTGGAGCGGGGTGACCTGGTCGGACCTGGACGAGGCGAGCGCGGACGAGGCGATCGCCGAACAGATCCGGTACTTCACCGGCCTTGGCCGAGAGTTCGAATGGAAGCTCTACGGGCACGACCAGCCCGAGGATCTCGGGCAGCGGCTGCGGGACGCCGGGTTCACCGCCCAGCCCGAGGAGACACTCATGATCGCCGAGCTGGGCGATCTCGTGCTCGACGCCGAGCCGCCCGAGGGCGTACACCTGCTGCCCGTCACCGACCGGGCAGGCGTCGACCTCGTGGCCGACGTGCACGAGCAGGCTTTCGGTACGGACGGCACCCGGCTGCGCCACCAACTGCTCGCCCAGTTGACCGGCGACGAGGACACGGTCGTCGCGGTGGTGGCCCTCGCCGGTGACGTCCCGGTCAGCGCGGCCCGTATGGAACTCCTGCCCGGCGCCCGGTTCGCCGGCCTCTGGGGCGGCGGCACCGTCGAGGCCTGGCGCGGCCGTGGCATCTACCGAGCCCTCGTCGCCCACCGCGCCCGCGTCGCCGCCGACCGCGGCTACCGCTACGTCCAGGTCGACGCCTCCAGCCAGAGCCGCCCCGTCCTCACCCGCCTGGGCTTCCAGCCGCTGACCACGACGACACCGTACGTGTACACACCGGCCGGGACCGGGCCCGCGTAGCCCTCACAGGTCGAGCTGGTACTCCACCGCCTTGTGCGTGGGCAGATAGCCGAGCTCGTCATTGATGCGGAGCATGGGCGCGTTGCTGTCCGCGGTGTCGGTGAGCAGGCCGCCGAGTTCGGGATGACGGAGGCGGGCGAGACGGATCGACTCCGCCTTCATCCAGAGCCCCAGGCCGTGGCCGCGGTGCTCGGGCAGCACGCCGGTGCCGTAGTGCTGGCCGTCACCGTGGCCGTCGCCCGGCACGACCAGCTCGGAGAACCCGGCGATCGAGCCGTCCGAGCGGTCCACGGCGGCGACCGTGTGGAGCAACTCCCCGCGCTTCGCGATGACTTCGGCCACTGACAGGACCCGGTCCACGTCCCAGACGACCGTCCCGTAGTCGGTTCCCTCCATCGGCATGTCGTCCATGGCCCGCCGGGAGTCGGCGAAGGTCTGCGCCAGCTCGGCCGGTACGGCGCCGTCCCAGTGCGTCAACTCGTAGCCCGGGTGCGGGCGTTGGGTGACCTCGGTGATCCGGGCGCGATCCACGTCGGCGAGCGGCAGCCTCGCGTACGTCAGCGCCAGCACCCGGCGGAAGCCGCCCGCGGTCAGGAACAGGTCGCCGGGGGAGGCGTCCTCGGCCTGCGCGAGGAGCGACCGCCGGTCCTCGTTCCGCGCCGCGTCGACGGCGGCTTCGAGGAGGAGACCGCCCAGTCCTTGCCGCCGCTCGCCCGGATGGACGGCGATCTCGAGCTCGGCGAGATGCTCCTGCCCTTCCTTGGTGAACAGCCGCAGGAAGGCGGAGCCCAGCGGGACTCCGTCGGCGTCGGAGGCCAGCCACGCCAGGCGGCGGCTCGACGGGGTGGTCTCGGGATCGGTCAGCGGTGTGACGCGTATTGGCAAGGTCTCTCCGTGGCGACAGGGCGGGTGTGGTGAAGCCCGCAGAACCTAGCCGCCACGGCGTGTGACCTGCAAGAGATTTAGGGCCTGACCGGCGGATCAGGCCGGTGGACAGACCCTGGGCGGCGGCGCGAGGACCCGCGCCGCCCCGCCCGTCAGCGGCGAGACCGCGTCCGCCCCGACCGTCCACTGCGCGACCGGTCGAGCGCCGCCACGCCTACCGCCGCCAGGCCGATCTGGATGAGCCACTCGATCCAGTCGATGCCGTTGGTGTCGGACACGTCGAGCGCGCCGGCGATCGCTGCGCCGACCAGCGCGGCCACGATGCCGACGACGATCGTCAGCAGGATGCCGATGCGCTGGCGTCCCGGGACGACGAGCCTGCCCAGTACGCCAATGATGATGCCGATGATGATGGCACTGATGATGCCTGAGATCTCCATCTCCGCCCCTCTTTGTCGGTTCCCTAGTAGTTATCCGTGTGCCCCCAGAAGGCGGAGGCAGTCCGCTCCGCTGCGTGCGACTGCGGACCGCGATCCGGAGACCTCCTGTCCGGTGCCGCGTTCGTCATGTACCGTTCAAGAATCTGTCGCCCGGAAGACGGCCAACTCCCGTTCTACGCGCGCAGACTTGGCGCCCGCACCGCCTCTTCCACCCCTCACGGAGGTTTGCCGGATGCTCGGATTCAGAAGATCCCGCCACAGACTCACCACGGCGCTGGCCGCGTTCGGGCTGCTCCTCACCGGCGCCGCCGTCCAGGCGGCCACCGCCACCCCGGCCGCCGCGGCGACCCCGCACCGCATCCTGTTCGACAACTCCAAGGCCGAGACCGCAGGCAACGCCGACTGGATCATCGGCACCAGCCAGCCGGACCCGCTGGGCCAGGACTCCACGCCGTCGGCCGAGACCGACTGGACGGGAGCGATCTCCGCGTGGGGCGTCGCCCTGCAGAAGACCGGCAACTACTCGCTGAAGACGCTCCCTTCGGGCGGCACCATCACGTACGGCACCACGGCCGCGACGGACCTGCAGAACTTCGACACGTTCGTCCTGCCCGAGCCGAACGTCCTGCTGAGCACCGCCGAGAAGACCGCGGTCATGAAGTTCGTGCAGAACGGCGGCGGCCTCTTCCTCGTCTCCGACCACACCGGAGCCGACCGCAACAACGACGGCGAGGACGCGGTCGAGGTCATCAACGACCTGATGTCCAACAACAGCGTCGACAGCACCAACCCGTTCGGCTTCACCGTCGACACGCTCAACGTCGGCACCGAGAACCCGAGGGCCATCTCCAGCACGACCGACCCGGTCCTGAACGGCTCCTTCGGCAAGGTCACCGGCAGCATCATCCGCAGCGGCACGACGGCCACGCTGAGCCCCACCGCCAACTCCGCGGTCAAGGGCCTGCTCTACCGCAGCGGTTACTCCGGCAACACCGGAGCCTTCTTCGCCACCAGCACCTTCGGCAGCGGCCGGGTCGCGTTCTGGGGCGACAGCTCGCCCATCGACGACGGCACCGGCCAGTCGGGCAACACCCTGTACGACGGCTGGAACGACACCGCCGGCACGAACGCCGCCCTCGCCCTGAACGCCACCGAGTGGCTGGCGGGAACCAGCGACAGCGGCGGAGGCGGTGGCGGCACCTGCACCGCCGCGCAGCTGCTCGCCAACCCCGGTTTCGAGTCCGGCAGTTCGTCCTGGACGGCCACCAGCGGAGTGATCACCACCGACACCGGCCAGGCCGCCCGCACCGGCTCCTACAAGGCCTGGCTGAACGGCTACGGCGCGGCCCACACCGACACGCTCTCCCAGTCGGTGACCATCCCCTCCGGCTGCGCGGCCACCCTGAGCTTCTATCTCCATGTGGACACGGCCGAGACGACCACCAGCACGGCGTACGACACCCTCAAGGCCCAGGTTCTCAACAGCAGCGGCACGGTCCTGGCGACCCTGGCCACGTACTCGAACCTGAACGCCGCGACGGGGTACACCCAGCGCACTTTCGATCTCGCCGGTTACGCCGGGCAGACGGTCACCGTCAAGTTCACCGGTATCGAAGGCTCCACGCTCCAGACGTCGTTCGTCATCGACGACACAGCCCTGAACGTGAGCTGACCGAAGGCGTGATGGGCGGGCCCCGAATCAGGGCCCGCCCGCTTCACCCGGTGCGAAGCCACCCGGTGGCGGCCACGACCTGATGCGCGATGTCCATCACCGTGCGGTCGTCGGTCGCCACCCGCACGGTGTCCGCGGGCACCCGCTCGTCCAGCAGCCGCGCCTTGTAGGCACTGTTCGCCATCTCGCGCTCCAGCTCGGAACCGAGCTCCCGCCCCTTGAGCCGCCGGGCCGTGGTGTCGTCGGTGGCGGTCAGCAGCACGCGGAAGATCCGTACGTCGCTTCCCATCGCCCGCTCGAACAGGCTCGCCGACTCTTCCAGCACGCTCACGGTGTTGGTGTAGACGAGACGCCGGTAACCGAGTTCGGCGAAGTTCCCCCACACCGCCCGGAGATTCCGCTCGGTGATCCCGGCGCGGTGCGGGTCGCCGTCCGGCGCCGGATGCACGTACCCCATGAAGTCGCCCTCGATCACGGCGTGGGCGACCTCCGCGTCCCTCAGCCGTGCTGAGACCTCCCAGCCCACCGTGGACTTGCCGACGCCCGCGCGCCCGCCGATGAGCAGTACCTCCGGTTGGTCCATGCAAGAAGCGTGCCAGCCCGGGGCGGGCCGGGCGATCGATATGCGTCCGGTCGCGTACGCCTCTCCCGTGGGCGCCGCTTGACATGCAGGTAATTGCCTGCATAACTTTGAGTGTGCGATCAGAAAGCGACCCAGGGATGGACCAGGTCTTCAAGGCGCTGGCCGACGAGACGCGCAGGCAGCTCCTTGACCGGCTGCATGAGCACAACGGCCAGACGCTGGGCGACCTCTGCGAGCACATCGACATGAGACGGCAGTCGGTGACGCAGCATCTGGCGGTCCTGGAGGCCGCCAACCTGGTGAGCACGGTGCGGCGGGGGCGGGAGAAGCTGCACTACCTCAATCCGGTGCCGCTCCACGAGATCCAGGAGCGGTGGATCGACAAGTTCGAGCGCCCGCGGCTGCGCGCGCTCAGCGCGATCAAGCGACGAGCCGAGGAAGCCATGACCGACAAGCCGACCTTCGTGTACGTCACCTACATCCGGAGCACGCCTGAGAAGGTCTGGGACGCGCTCACCGACGCGGAGCTGACCGCCACGTACTGGGGGCACAGCAACGTCTCCGACTGGCAGCCCGGCTCCCGCTGGGAACACCGGCGCACCGACGGCTCCGGCATCGCCGACGTGGTGGGCACCGTCGTGGAGAGCGACCGTCCGACCCGCCTCGTGGCCACCTGGGCCGCGCCCGAGGACGAGGGCCAGGAGGACAAGTACTCCCGGGTCACCTACGACATCCAGCCGCACGCCGACATCGTCCGGTTGACCGTGACCCACGAGGACCTGACCGACGAGGGCGCCCTGAACGACGTGAGCTCCGGTTGGCCCGCGGTGCTGTCCAACCTGAAGTCCCTGCTCGAGACCGGCAGCCCGCTGCCGCAGGAGCCGTGGCTCGTGCCGAACGGCTGACGGGGGAGGGGGAGCCGTGCGGCATGAGAAGGCCGGCCCGCTCAGCGCGGGCCGGCCTCACGTCGGCTTCCTTCCGTTACCTACTTACTGCCGCTTGCCTCCGGCTACGCCCGAGGTGTGCTCTTCGTCGCCGTGACCGCGCACATCGCCCCCAGCACCACGGCCAGTGCGCCGATGATGATGCTGTTGAGTACGACTCCGGTGTCCGGGCTGGTGCCGACAATCCACGGCGAGATGATCATCCACGTACCCATCGCGCAGATGGCCCAGCTCAGGCCGTACATCCTCTCCGGCGTGATGGTGAATCCGAGGGCCAGCAGGGCTATCGCGATACCCATGATCAGGTTGTGCGTCACGAGCGCGGGCTGGCTTGTCGTGTAGTGGAGTATCCACGGGGACACGGCGCAGTACAGACCGAGCAGGAACACCGGCCCGTCCACGAGCGCCACGTCGCGGCCGCCGACCATGCGGGCATACCGGTCCCGCATTTCGTTTACGTCGGGGTGGCTGCTTATGTCACCTCTGGGGTGCGAGACGTTGGCCATGACTCGTCTCCTTCGAGCTCTTTCGATCTCTGCGGCCCCGCCGCCTCTGGTGCGGTATGCGGCAGGTGCCACGTACGTCTCATTGTGCGCTTATTTCTTCTTTATGTGTAGCGGGAGGTGCGTCAGGTGCCGGAGACGAGTAGGTAGTCGAGGTTGAAGCCACCGGTTTCGCAGTAGACGGTGACCGTCTGTTCTCCGGCCCGGAGGTCGACCGGTACGTGCACCGACTGGTAGGTCCCCCAGCCACCCGTGGCCGGCACCGAGGCCGTTGCCAGCGTGGTGCCGTTGTCGTCGCGGAGCGACACGGCGTTCGTCGCGGTGGTGTCCGTGCCGTTGGCAACACGCAGCTCAAGATCGTAGGAGCCTGCCTGCGGCACATCGACGCGGTACGTGAGCCAGTTGCCGGCGGCTGTCCAGCCCACGTTCTTGCCGCCACTGGCGGCGGCGTTGCTCTCGATGAAGTTGCTGCCGTCCGCGGGCCAACCCTGCTGGGTGGTGTAGCCCTCGGCCTCGATCCTCTCGCCCACAGGAGTCGCGTGCGGCTGCACGGTGAGATGGACGGTCACCTGGTCGTGCGCCCTGCCGTCGGTGGCGTAGAAGGTCAGGTCCTGCTCGCCGGCGGCGGTCGGACGGATCGTGACCAGGCCGGTCGCAGGGTCGAGGGTGACGCCGCCCGGCAGTTCGGTGGCGTAGTAGGCCAGCCGGTCCCGGTCCCGGTCGGTGGCCTTCAACTGCAGGCTCACGGTGCTGTATTGGTCGGCGACGACATCGGCGGCCTGCTCGAAGACCGGGGCGTGGTTGCGGGAACCCGTCGCCACCTTGCCCTTCCACCGGTAGGTGGCGAAGGAGCCCGCCGGAACGGTCACCACGAACGTCTGGCCGGCGACGACGACCCGGACCTCGCTGTCGGTGCCGGCGCTGTTGCCGAGGACCGCGGTGAAGGTCCCGTTCCCAGAGCGGTAGACCACGTTGCTGACACCGTGTTCCGCGGCGCTGGACTCGAGGCGCACGTCACCGGGGGAGAGATATTTGGAGAACTGCCCGATCGTGTACAGCTCGTCGCGAACGGTGAAGTCCTTCGTGAGCGTGTTCACCTTCACCAGCCGGTCCGGCCACTTGGTGGTGGCCGCGACCTCGTCCCAGTCGATGTCGTTGTCGCGGGAGGGCGTCCAGTGCAGTGTCCCGCCGTCCTGGTCCGTGGCCTGGGCCCACAGGATGTAGGAACCGGCGTCGAGGCGGAAGTCGTTGAGGACGGTCGAGGGCGACAGATCGCTCGTCTCCGTGAGGTGGACCGGCTTTCCCGTCTCCTCATAGGCGTCGCGCATGACGCTCGGGTCGCCCCAATAGGGGTGGAAGGCGATGGCGTCCGTCGCGTTGCGGACCTGCTCGCCCGTCACTGAGCCGTCCGGGGCGTCCTCGAAGATGCGGTAGTAGTTCTTGGTCGCCGTGCTGCCCGGATCACGCCAGTCCCAGAAGTTGAAGTCGTGCACGTACAACTCGGTGCTCAGCCGCGCCTTCTTGAACTCCCGCTTGATCGCCAGGGTCAGCTTCTGCTGCTGCTCGACACTGATGTCCATGGCCGGGTAGACGACGTCCATGCCCGGCTCGTTCAGCAGGGTCAGCGCGTCGACGCGGATGCCCTTCTTGGCGTACGCCTGGACGAACTTGACGTAGTACCGCGCGAACACGTCGATGCAGTCGTCGCGCAACTTGCCGGCCTGGTAGTAGTCCGTGGTGCTCCCGGGCTTGAGCGCGACCTCGCCGGTGAACTGGTTGTTCGTCTTCATCCACGCCGGTGCGCTCCACGCCGATGCGAAGAAGGTGGCCTTGGGGTTGTAGCGCTGGATGAGCTTGATCGTGTCGATGATGTGCAGGTCGATGTCCCGCTGGATGGAGAAGTACTTCAGACCGAAGTCCTCGGTGACACCGGCGGGCAGGTCGTCCTCCGACCAGAACGGGAGGTGCTCGATGAGATCGGGGCTGCCGATGGTCAACCGGAACCGGTCCAGGCCCGCGCCGGTCCTGGGGTCGACAAGGAGCCGGATGGCCTCCTCGCGCTTGGCGGGGGTGAGCTTCCACAGGTTGGACACGCTGGTCTCGTCCAGGGAGAAGCCGATACCCGTGTATTCCTGCCGGGCCGCACTGGGGTCGACGACCACCGTGGCATCGACGGAGCCGCCGGAATCAGTGCCCGTCCGGACACTCGGCAGCGGCTGCCATGCCTGCGCACCGCCGGTCGAGTAGGTGCCGGTCACGACCTGGCCGTTCTTGGCCGTCCCGTCGGCGGCCCGTTCCGCATGCGCGGCCGGACCCGTGCCGGCCAATGTGGACAGTGTCGTGACAGCGATGGCCGCGATCGCGGTGAGAGTACGTCTCACAGCTGCTCCTGGGCTCGGGGGATGAGGGGGTTGGCGCTGCGCTGAACGGGCGGCTCAAGAGGGAGCGGTGCGATGTCGGATACGTCCCGATGACCTGGCACGCCGGCCGACAGAGGGGTGTACGTATGCGTCCTGACGTGACGACAGCCACCACGGCAACTCCCTCCCGCCCCACCGATGCGGCAGATCCAAGCAATATCCTTGGTGTTAAGTCAAGGCTTGAAAAAAGTCGTCTTGGTAAAGCGGGCACCGGTGCAACGGAGTTGCGACAGGCGGAGGCGGAGTTGCGGGAGCCGAGTGCGGACGAGTTGCTGGCGCGCTTGCCCGAGTGGGTATGGGGAACGCCGTACGTCGGCAGGCGCTTTCCCGGCTCCCGGGCTGTCGCTGAGAAGCCGGGCCTCGCCGAGGGCGCCAACTGTCAGCTCTTCGCCTATGAAGTGCTCCGGCACTGGGCCATCGACGTCCCCGCCTGGCGGTCGAGCGACCTGTGGGACGACACCGAACTCACCGAACGGGTCGCGCACGCCCGGCCGTTGGACCTGGTGCTCTTCAACGCCACCGACGACGCCTGGGGCGCGCACGTCGGCGTGGTCGTGGGGGAGGGCCGGGTGCTGCACCTCAGTGCAGAGGCCGGCCGTCCCGTCGTGTGGGGCATGGCGGATTTCGCCACCCGCGACCGGTATCGCACGCTCATCGGCTTCAAGCGGGTCCTGCGGCGAGTGTGAGCCGCCCGCCCAGCTCGCGAGCTCTTCGCAGGAACGCCTCGTGAAGGTCGTCGGCCGCGCGGGGTACGGAGTCCGCCCTGCGGCGCTGCAGCATCAGCACCACCTGCGTGGAATCGTCGTCGAGCGGGCGATAGGTGATCGCGCCGCGCCGCTCCAACGGGTCGCCGATCACGCTGAAGTCGGGCAGGACCGTAGCGCCAAGGCCTTCGGCGACCATCAGCTTGCCCATCTCGGCGCCGTCGGTCGAGTACGAGAAGGACGGGGCGTGGCCCTCCAGGAGCCGGTGGACGTAGCGGTGCATGACGTATCCGGTGCGCATGGCGATCAGTGGCTCGCGCTCGTCGAGGAGGTCGGACGCCGAGACCGTGTCCAGCGAGGCGAGGGGGCTGTCCGGGCGTACGCACAACACCGGGCGTCCGCGCAGCAGTTCGGTGGTCTCGAAGTCGGCGGGCAGGTCGTCGCCGTCGAGATGATTCACCAGACCGAGGTCGAAGCCGCCCTCCGACAGCGCCCGGTGGATGTCCGACTGCTGGGCGCCGACCACCTCCACCTGCGTCAGCGGATGCGTCGCGCGGAACTCGCGGACCGTGGGGATGAGCAACGGCACGGTCGCCGCGTTCACCGTGCCGACGCGGACCATGCGGCTGATGCGGTGCTGCTCACCGGCCGCGCCCCGCAGCCGGTCCACCGCGTCCAGCACGTTGATGATGTGCGGCAGCAGATCCCGCCCCTCGGCGCTCATCTTCGCGCCGGTCCGCTTGCGCTCCAGCAGGTCGACGCCGAGTTCGCGCTCCAGATTCCGTACGGTCTCGCTGAGCGCGGGCTGCGAGAGGTGGAGTTCCTCGGCGGCCCGGCGCAACGAGCCGAGCCGGGTGACCGCCGCGATGTATTCCAGCTGCTCTATTCGCACCGCAGCAGAATGCGGTCGCCCGACTGCCGTGTTCAAGGGTTTCCCTGTCACACCTTCGTGAAATTCGCCGGTCCGGGATGCGAGACCGATCGGCTGTTCCTTGACGGTCCGGACGGGGGGCTGCGACGATCGACGGCATGAAGATGCGACTGGACCTCACGCGGCGACGCCATGTCGACCTCGCGCGTGTCTCCAGCTCCTTCTGTTGTCGCGAAGCCTGACGATCCCGACGGTAGGGTCCCCTTCGCACGGACCAGCCCGCCCACCGGTGAAATCTCCCGCACGGCGCCGCTCTGTGCTTTCCGGCACCCGCCGTACCCCTTTCACCGCCCGCATTCCCATGGAAAAGCCGGGCCTGCAATTCGTCATGCCTTCGTATCGAACAGCGGGAGTTCTCCGTGCCCGAAACAGAATCCGCACCTGACACCCCCACAGACAACGCGACCGAACCCGTCCGATTCGCCTACTGGGTGCCCGACGTCAGCGGTGGCCTGGTGACCAGCAGAATCGAGCAACGCACCGACTGGGGTTATGAGTACAACCACGAGGAGGTCGAGTGCTTCGGCCGCCGGGTGCTGCCCCTCGTGCGCGAACTGGAGGCCCAACTGCCCCGGTCCGACGCCGAGTCCGTGGCTGTCCACGCCTGACCACCACCTTCTCCCGCTGCGCAGAAAGAGGGCCCATGGCCACCGTCCTGTCCGTCTCCGGCAGCCCCTCCGTCTCCTCCCGCACCGCCAAACTCCTGCGCCACCTGGACACCCGGCTGGCCGCCCAGGGGCACGAGGTGATCCCGCTCGACGTCCGCACCATCCCGGCCGAGGCCCTGCTCGGCGCAGACTTCAAGCACCCCGCCATCGTCGAGGCGACCGAACTCTTCGCCCGCGCCGACGGCGTGGTCATCGGCACGCCCGTCTACAAGGCCGCCTACTCGGGCGTCCTCAAAGCGCTGCTCGACCTGCTCCCGCAGTACGCGCTCACCGGGAAGACCGTGCTGCCGCTGGTCACCGGAGGCAGCACCGCGCATGTCCTCGCCCTCGACTACGCGCTCCGCCCGGTACTCAACTCCATGGGCGCGGCGCACATAGTCCAGGGCTGGTTCACCCTCGACAAGGACATCACCACGGGGGAGGACGGCAGCATCACCGTCGCGCCGGGCACCGCCGAGGCCCTGGCGCAGGTGGTCGACCAGTTCTCGGCCGCGCTCGGCCGCTCACCCCTGCTGGCCGCGGCGGTCTGACACCGTGACCGCGAAAGTGATCGGCGACGACGTCGAGGCCCTGGCCGTCGCCGCCGCGCTTGCCGACGAGTTCCGCTCCGGTGCCCCGGCGCGGGACGCCGAACGCAGGCTCCCTCGCGCGGAGTTGGAGCGGCTCTCGGCCTCCGGACTGCTCGCCGTCACCGTGCCCGCCGAGCACGGCGGCGCGGACGTACGCCAGGAGACCCTCGCGGAGATCTTCCGGCTGCTGGCCTCGGCCGACGCCAGCATCGCCCAGATCCCGCAGAACCACTTCGTCTACGTGAACGTGATACGCCGTCAGGGCACCTGGCGACAGCGGGAGTTCTTCTTCGGCGAGGTGCTGGCCGGTCGCCGCTTCGGCAACGCCCAGTCAGAGGCCGGCACCAAGCACGGCCAGGACATCCGCACCCGACTGGAACCCCGGCCGGACGGCTCGTACGTGCTCACCGGCGTCAAGCACTACTCCACCGGCGCGCTCTTCGCCGACTGGATCCCCGTCCTCGCCCGGGCCGAGGACGACAACCTGCATGTCGCGTACGTCCCACGGGACGCGAGCGGAGTCACGGTCGTCGACGACTGGGACGGCATGGGGCAGCGTACGACGGCCAGCGGCACCGTCCGTCTCGACGCCGTGTCCGTCCCCGCCGACCGGGTCGTCCCGCACCACCTCACCTTCCAGGGGCCGCAACTCCACGGCGCCGTAGCACAGTTGCTGCATGCCGCCATCGACGCCGGGATCGCCGCGGGCGCACTCGCCGAGGCCGTCGAGTTCGTCCGCACCATGAGCCGGCCCTGGTTCGAGAGTGGCGTCGACACCGCGGCCGAGGACCCGCTGCTCATCCAGCGCCTCGGTGAACTCGCCATCCAGGTGAGGGCGTCGGAGGCGCTGCTCGGCGCGGCGGCCCGTGCCGTCGACGCGGCCCGCGAAGACCTCACCGAGGATTCGGCCGCCGAGGCGTCGATCGCGGTGGCCGCAGCGAAGGTGCACACCGCCGCCACCGCCGTGGAAGTGGCAGGCGCGCTCTTCGAGGTGTCCGGCACCCGCTCGGCCCTCAACTCCCTCAATCTGCACCGGCATTGGCGCGACGCCCGGACCCACACCCTGCACGACCCGGCCCGCTGGAAGATCCAGCACATCGGCCGCTACGTACTCAACGGCACGAAGCCGCCCCGGCACGGCCTGCTCTGAAACGGAGACCCACGTGTCCCTCACCTTCCACTGGTTCCTGCCCACCAACGGCGACAGCCGCCACGTCGTCGGCGGTGGCCACGGCACCCCGGCGACCGTCTCGGGACGGGACCGGCCGCCGACGGTCGCCTATCTGAGCCAGATCGCCCGCGCCGCCGAGGACCTGGGTTTCGTCGGCGCGCTCACGCCCACCGGTGCCTGGTGCGAGGACGCCTGGCTGACCACCGCGATGGTCAGCCAGAACACCGAACGGCTCAAGTTCCTGGTCGCCTTCCGGCCCGGCTTCGTCTCGCCCACGCTCGCCGCGCAGATGGCGTCCACCTTCCAGCGCCAGACCGGCGGACGGCTGCTTCTCAATGTGGTCACCGGCGGCGAGAGCCACGAGCAGCGTGCCTACGGCGACTTCCTCGACAAGGACGCCCGATACCGCCGTACCGGCGAATTCCTCCAAATCGTCCGGGAGTTGTGGGACGGCAAGACCGTCGACCTCTCCGGTGAACACCTCCAGGTCGAGGACGCCAAGCTCGCCCGCGTGCCCGACCCGGTCCCCGAGATCTACTTCGGCGGTTCCTCACCCATCGCCGGTGAGATCGCCGCCCGCCACGTGGACGTCTACCTCACCTGGGGCGAGCCGCCCGCGCAGGTCGCCGAGAAGATCGCCTGGGTCCGCGGGCTCGCCGAGAAGGAGGGCCGGAGCGTCCGGTTCGGGATCCGGCTGCACGTCATCACCCGCGACACCTCCGAGCAGGCCTGGGCCGAGGCGCACAAGCTCCTCGACGGCTTCGACCCGGAGACCGTGAAGTCCGTACAGGCAGGGCTCGCGCGGAGCGAGTCCGAGGGCCAGCAGCGCATGCTCGCCCTGCACGGCGGCAGCCGCGACGGCCTGGAGATCCACCCCAACCTCTGGGCCGGTATCGGGCTGGTCCGCGGCGGCGCGGGCACCGCCCTGGTCGGCAGCCACGACGAGGTCGCCGAGCGGATCAAGGAGTACCACGCCCTCGGCATCGACGAGTTCGTGCTCTCCGGCTACCCGCACCTGGAGGAGGCGTACTGGTTCGGCGAGGGCGTCCTGCCACGTCTAGCCGCACAGGGTCTGTGGCAGCACCCCTTCGCGAAGCCGGCCGCTCCGTCGGCGCAGGTGCCCTTCACTAGGTGATTCGCCCGAGTGAGCCGAGGTGCGCCGTCCGTACCTCGGCCGTTTGCCCCTGCACCAGCAGGAACATCCCCTCGCGTGCCAGCCGCTGTGCCGGGCTGTCCAGGCCGATCGACCGCCCGCCACCGGCCACGACCGCCGCGGTCGTGGCCGCGCGCATGACGTCGTACGCCCGCGTCTTGACCGCCAGTCGCTCGTCGATGCGCTCGGTCGGCACCGGGTGGTCGGCCAGCTCGTACGCCTGCCGCCTGACCTCGTCCAGGCGGGTGCGTAGCGCATCCGCGGTCTCCTTCGCGGTGGGGTCGCCGTCAGCCGCGTCCAGCAGGTCGAGCGCGGACGCGGTGATGCCGAAGACGGCCGGTGAGGCGTTGGTGTTCTTCGGGCGGTCGGTGGCTGCCCAGGTCTCGTACGGGGTACGCAGGGCCACCGCGTCCTCGGGCAGCCACAGGCCGTCGAGCTCCAGAGAGACCGTCCGGGACGCGGTGAGCGCGGCGAGCCGCATCGGGGGCGAGGGACGCAGACCGGGCTGCTCCCGCGCCTCGGTGAACGCGAACAGCGCCTCGTCCGCCTCCGTGACTCCGGCCAGCAGCATCACGTCGTTGAGTCCCCAGCCCGTGTACCAGGGCACCGTCCCGTCGAAGCGCCAGCCTGCCCGCTCGCGCGTGACCCGGACCGGGACGCGCGGATGGGCACGCAACTGCGCGTAGGCCACCCCGGACAGCAGCTCACCCTGCGCCAAGGGTGCCAACAGCCGCTCCCTGATGGGGAGTTGAGCCTTGGTGAGAGTCTGTACCGGCGTATGGTGCTGGGTCTGCACGAACCACGTCGAGCAGCACGCCCCGGCCAGGACCTCCGCGGTCTCCCGGGCCACCGCGGCGGGCGCAGCCGACCCGCCGTACGCCACTGGCGCGCTCACTCCGAGCAGCCCCGACCCCTTGATCGCCTGGATGCTGCTCGCGGGCACGCCCTCCTGGTCCACGCGCTCCGCCTGGGGTGCCAGCACCTCGGCCGCGAGCCGGCGCGCCTCGGTGACGAGAGGGTGCGGTGCGGTGGTCATCGAAAAAATCTCCCGGTGTCGTGGTGTCCGGTGTCGATCCGGCCGTCTCCCGTTCGTGTAGGGAGTGAGAAGCGGTACACGACCGAGGAGGACATCTCATGAAGCACTATCTGTTGAGCGTGATGCAGCCGGTGGGCGAGCCTCCCGCGCCCGAGGTCCTGAAGGAGATCATGCACAACCTCGACGTCCTCCACGCGGAGCTGCGCGAGGCGGGCGCCTGGGTGTTCGCCGGGGGACTGCACGGCCCGGAGACGGCCACCGTGCTGCGGGCCCAGGACGGCGACGTGCTGATCACCGACGGCCCGTACACCGAGAGCAAGGAGCACCTGGGCGGGATCTGCCTGATCAAGGCACCCGACCTGGACGCGGCGCTCGAATGGGGCCGCAAGGCGACGATCGCGACCACGCTCCCCATCGAGGTGCGGCCCTTCATGGGCGAAGCCGAGGACTGATGACCCCGAACGCCGACATCGAGGCGGTCTTCCGCGCGGAGTACGGCCGCGCGGTCGCCGTCCTCGTCCGCTTCCTCGGCGGCATCGACCTCGCCGAGGAAGCGGTTCAGGACGCGTTCGCCACGGCCCTGCGGACATGGCCGGAGTCGGGCGTGCCCCCGAGCCCGGCCGGGTGGATCATCACCACCGCCCGCAACCGGGCCATCGACCGGCTGCGCCGCGAGTCCTCGCGCGAGGCCCGGCACGCCGAGGCGGCCCACCTGTACGCGCAGGACGAACCGGCCGAGGAGGGCCCCGTGCGCGACGACCGGCTCCGCCTGATCTTCACCTGCTGCCACCCGGCGCTCGCCACCCAGGCGCAGGTGGCCCTCACCCTGCGACTGCTCGGCGGTCTCACGACCCCACAGATCGCGCGCGCCTTCCTCGTACCCGAGCCCACCATGGCCCAGCGCCTCGTCAGGGCCAAGGCCAAGATCCGCGACGCCCGCATCCCGTACCGCATCCCGCGCGACGCCGACCTCCCGGACCGGGTGCGGGGAGTGCTGGCGGTCGTCTACCTCATCTTCAACGAGGGGTACGGCGGCCGGGCGGACCTCTGCGCCGAGGCCCTCCGCCTCGGCCGTCTCCTGGCCGAACTGATGCCGGACGAGCCCGAGGCCCTCGGCCTGCTCGCGCTGATGCTCCTCATCGAGGCCCGGCGGCCCGCTCGTACGACACCCGACGGCGAGCTGGTCCTCCTCTCCGACCAGGACCGCTCCCAGTGGGACCGGGCCCTGATCGCCGAGGGACAGTCCCTCGTACGCGCCTGCCTGCGGCGCAACCGGCCGGGCCCGTACCAGATCCAGGCCGCGATCAACGCCGTGCACAGCGATGCCCCGACCCCGGCCGCCACCGACTGGGGCCAGATCCTCCAGCTGTACGACCAGCTGGCCGCGCTCACCCCGAGTCCGGTGGTCGCCCTCAACCGGGCCGTGGCCGTGGCCGAGGTCGACGGGCCGAAGCCGGCGCTGGCCCTCGTCGACGCACTCGACCTGGACGGTTACCACGCCTTCCACGCCGTACGAGCGGACCTGCTGCGCCGACTCGGCCGTCACACCGAGGCCGTGCGGGCGTACGACGCGGCCATCGCGCTCACCGAGAACGCGGCGGAGCGCACGTACCTCGAACGCAGCCGGGCGGCGCTCGTACGAACCTGATGCCGTAAGCGCCGCCCGCACGGGCCCGAGCCCGCGAAACTCACACGCTGAGTGCCTCCCGCACCGACCGCTCCGCCTCCTGTCCCCCCTCGCCCGAGGACGTGACCCGCCCGGCCTCCAGGACGTAGTACCGCTGCGCCGCCCGCATCGCGAAGCCGACGTGCTGCTCGACCAGGAGGACGGACAGCCCGCCGCGTGCCGCGAGCGCGAGGATCGTCTCCTCGATCTCGGTCACCACGGAGGGCTGGATGCCCTCGGTGGGCTCGTCCAGGAGGAGGAGCCGAGGGTCCGTCACCAGGGCGCGGGCGATGGCGAGTTGCTGCCGCTGGCCGCCCGAGAGCAGCCCGGCTCGCCGGCCCGAGAGGGCCCGGAGCGCCGGGAAGAGGTCCAGTGCCTCGGCGATCGCCTCCTTGCCGCGCGAACGTCCGTCGGCGACCAACTGGAGGTTCTCCGCGGTCGTGAGGTGCGGGAAGGCCTGCTGCCCCTGCGGAACGTAGGCCATGCCTCGGGCCACCCGCTCATGGGGCTTGCGACGGGTGATGTCCTCGCCGTCGAGACGGACGGTGCCGCTCTGCGGGGTGAGCAGTCCCACGGCGGTTCGCAGGAGGGTGCTCTTTCCGGCGCCGTTGTGTCCAAGGACGGCAGCCACGCCGTTGTGCGGGACTTCGACGGAGACCCCGTGCAGGACGGAACTGCGGTGGTAGCCGACGCGTACGTTGTCGATCTCCAGCATCATGTCCGCTCACGCCTCCTGTACGGCGACGCCCGCGGCAGCCTCGCCCATCGGGGCCTCACCGGCCGGGGACTCGGTGGCCGGCGCCTCGGCCGCGTGCCCGAGATACACCTCCTGCACCTTCGGATCCGCCTGCACCTCGGCCACCGTCCCCTCGCTCAGTACCTTGCCCGCGTGCAGCACGCTGACGCTGCGGGCGAAGGAGCGCATGAAGTCCATGTCGTGCTCGATGACGACGACGGTCCGCTCCTGGCTGATCAGCTCCAACAGCTCGCCGGTGGCCTGCCGTTCGTCGTGGCTCATGCCCGCCACCGGTTCGTCGAGCAGCAGCAGCCGTACGTCCTGGACGAGCAGCATCCCTATCTCCAGCCACTGCTTCTGACCGTGGGCCAGGGTTCCCGCCGGGCTGTCGGCGAGTTCGGTGAGGCCCACCGTCTCCAGTGCGCGGGCGACGGGCTCAGGTACGCCCTTTCGGCGGCGCAGCATCGTCAGCACGCCCCGGCCCGCGCCCGCCGCGATGTCCAGGTTCTGAAGCACCGTCAACTCATCGAAGACAGTGGCAGTTTGGAAGGTCCGGCCGATCCCCGAGCGGGCGATCCTGTGCACGCTGCGTCCGAGGATGTCCTCGCCGCCGAAGCGCACCGATCCCTCCGCCTTCACCAGCCCGGTGACGGCGTCGACCAGCGTCGTCTTGCCCGCGCCGTTCGGCCCGATGAGGAAGCGCAGATCGCCCGGGCGCACGTCGAGGTCCACTCCGTCGACAGCGGTGAAACCGTCGAAGGACACGCGCAGTTGCCGTATCTCAAGACCTGAGAGCTCACTCATACCGCTTCTCCCACAGGAAGGACGGGCGCCTTCTCGTCGATCCCCTGCTCATCGGCCGGCCGGGAAGACCTGCGCCGCCGCCGTACGATCCCCACCAGCGACGCGAGTCCGCCCGGCAGGAACGCCAGGGCCACGATGAACAGCAGCCCCTGGAAGTAGGTCCAGGCCGCGGGGAACTCCTCCGAAAGCGCCGTCTTGGCCCAGGCGACACCGACCGCGCCGAGTACCGCGCCCACCAGACTCGCCCTGCCGCCCACCGCGGCGCCGATGACCAGCTCGATGGACGGCACGATCCCGATCAGCGCCGGGGAGATGATGCCGACCGCGGGCACGAACAGGGCGCCCGCGAGTCCGGCCATGCCCGCCGCCACGACGTACGCGACGAGCTTCACGTTCGCCGGGTTGTACCCGAGGAAGCGGACCCGCTCCTCGGAGTCCCGTACGGCGACGAGGAGTTCGCCGTACCGGCTGTGGATGAGCTGGCGGGCCAGCGCGATCAGGAGGAGCAGGACCGCGGCGATGATGAAGTACACCATCCGCTGGTTGACCGGGTCGTCGAGGTCGTAGCCGAAGAAGCCCTGGATGTCGGTGAGTCCGTTGGTGCCGCCGGTGGTGGCCTGCTGGCCGATCAGCCAGATGGCGAAGGCGGCGGCGAGGGCCTGGCTGAGGATCGCGAAGTACGCGCCCTTCACCCGGCGCCGGAAGATGAACGAACCGAGGATCGTCGCGACGGCCATCGGCAGCAGCACGGTCGCCGCGAGCGCGAAGAGCGGATTGGCGAACGGCTGCCACCACCAGGGGAGTTCGGTGGCCGTTCCGTACAACTGCATGAAGTCGGGGAGGTTGCCGGGCCCCGCGTCCGCGATCTTCAGGTGCATCGCCATGGCATAGCCGCCGAGCCCGAAGAAGACGCCCTGCCCGAGCGTCAGCAGTCCGCCGCGACCCCATGCCAGGCAGATGCCGACGGCGACGATCGCGGTGCACAGGTACTTGGCGAGCAGCCCGAGCCGGAAGTCGGACAGCGCGAGCGGGGCCACGGCGAAGAGCACGACGGCGCCCACGGCGAAGCCGGCCGCGGGGCGCAGGGCCGCGAACCGCCCCTTGATGCCGGCGGGTGGGGTGGTGGTCATACGAGACTCCTCGTACGCAGCGTGTACAGCCCCTGGGGCCGCCACTGGAGGAACGCGACGATGGCCACGAGGACCAGCACCTTCGCGACGCTGACGGTGGTGGAGTACTCCAGGACGGACTGCAGCACGCCCAGCACGAAGGCGACGATCACGGTGCCCTTGAGCTGTCCGATGCCGCCGACCACGATCACCAGGAAGGCGTCGATGATCACGTTGGTGCCCATCGTGGGACCGATCGGACCGACCAGTGTCAGCGCCACACCGGCCACTCCGGCGAGCCCGGATCCGATGAAGAACGCGGTGCGGTCGACGCGGCCGGTGGAGATGCCGGACACCTCGGCCAGGTCCCGGTTCTGCACGACGGCACGGATCCGGCGGCCGAGCGGGGTGAGCCGCAGCGTCAGCGCCAGCGCGACGACCGCCGCCAGCGCCAGCCCCAGAATGAACAGGCGGCTGTTGGCGAAGGTGAGCGGGTCGTCGCCACCGATGACGGTGATGTTCCCGGTAAGGACATCGGGCGCGCGGGTCTGCACATTGGGTGCGCCGAAGATATCGCGGGCGAGTTGCTGGAGCATCAGTGAGACGCCCCATGTGACGAGAAGTGTGTCGAGTGGCCGGAGGTAAAGGCGGCGAATCAGCAGCCATTCAAGGAGGGCGCCGAGTGCCCCCGACACGAGAAAGGCGACGGGCAGCGCGACGAGGAGCGAAATTCCTGCGCTGGAAATGGACTTCTGGAGGACGTAGGTGGTGTAGGCGCCGGCCATGATGAACTCGCCGTGGGCCATGTTGATGACATTCATCTGGCCGAAGGTGAGCGAGAGGCCGAGCGCGATGAGCAGCAGAACGGCACCGATGCTGATGCCGGTGAACATCTGCCCGAGGATCACGGTCATGCGGCGACTCCGGGGAGGCGGGACGCGGGGGCCTCTTCGCGAAGGGCCCCCGCGCGCGGGTGATCAGGAGAGGCCGGCGGCCCAGTCGTAACCCTTGAGGTAGGGGTCCGGCTTGATCGGCTTGCCGGAGTCCCAGACCTGCTCGATCAGCCCGTCGTCACCGATCTTGCCGATACGGGCGGTCTTGTAGATGTGCTGGCTTGCGCCGTCGACCGTGACCTTGCCCTCGGGTGCGTCGAAGGTGATGCCGTCCGAGGCCGCCTTGACCTTCTCGGGGTCGAACGACTTGGCCTTCTCGACCATGGCCTTCCACAGATAGACCGAGGTGTACGCGGCCTCCATCGGGTCACTGGTCGGCTTGTCCTGGCCGTACTTGTCCTTGTACGCCTTCACGAACTTGGTGTTCGCGGCGCCCGGAGTGGTCTGGTAGTAGTTCCAGGCCGTCAACTGGCCCGCCAGGTACTGCGCTCCGATCGACTTGACCTCTTCCTCGGCGATCGACACCGAGACCACCGGCATGCCCTTGGCGGTCAGGCCCGCGGACTTGTACTCCTTGAAGAAGGCCACGTTCGAGTCGCCGTTGAGGGTGTTGAAGACCGCGTCCGCCTTCGACGCCTTCACCTTGTTGGCGATCGTGCTGAACTCCGTGGAGCCCAGCGGCGCGTAGTCCTCGCCGAGCACCGTCATGCCGTTGGCCTTCGCGTACGCCTTGATCTCCTTGTTGGCGGTGCGCGGGAAGACGTAGTCGCTGCCGACCAGGTAGATCTTCTTCTTGCCCTGGCTCTTGAGGTAGTCGAGCGCCGGGATGATCTGCTGGTTGGTGGTCGCGCCCGTGTAGAAGATGTACGGGGACTCCTCAAGTCCCTCGTACTGCACGGGGTAGAACAGCAGCGACTTGTTCTTCTCGAAGACCGGCTTGACGGCCTTGCGGCTCGCGGAGGTCCAGCAGCCGAAGGTGGCCGCGACCCGGTCCTCCGAGATCAGCTTCTGCGCCTTCTCGGCGAACGTCGGCCAGTCGGAGGCGCCGTCCTCGCTGATCGGCTTGATCTGCTTGCCGAGGACTCCGCCCGAGGCGTTGATCTCGTCGATCGCCAGCTTCAGCGAGTCGCGTACGGTCACCTCGCTGATCGCCATCGTGCCGGACAGCGAGTTGAGCAGTCCGACCTTGACGGTGTCACCGCTCACGTCGGCCTGGGCGGCCTTGTCGGACGTACCGCCCGCGTCGGTCTTCGCGCCGCACGCGGAGAGCGCGACGACGGCCGCGAGTGCGGCGGCGCCGGCCACCACCCGGCGTCGGAGAATATTGGAACCGCTGAAACTGCCGGAACCGCTGGAACCGCTGGACAAAAGAACCCCCTCGGGCTGTGGAGGAGACGACCTCCTGAAGTGCGGTCCACAGCCTCAAGTGACCCTGTTTCCAAGGTGTTTCGCGATACTTTCCCGGCGGTATCTTCCCGCTCTCATGAGGCGGTCGCGGGGAAATCCCGGGGCAACAAAAAATGCCCGGGGCTGAATTCGTGATCCGAATTCACAATTCGCCCGAGGCATTCTAGTTACTTCCTGTGGGAAGTATCTTGGCGGGAGCGCGGTCATGTCAAGGGTGGGAACCGTGAAGGTCGAGCTGGGCGACCACGTCGAAGCCGACACCGTCCGCCCGTGCCAGATAGATGCGTTGGCGGACATGGGCGCCCCGCAGATGGAGCAGGCCGCGCGGGCCCTCGTACGACACCGTCTCGGCCGCCGCTCCGATCGCCGACACGTCGAGCGTCCTGGCCCGGCCGACCAGCGCGGCCAGCAACAGCACGCCCTCGTAACAGGATTCGCCGAGGCTCCCCAGGGCCGGTGCCTCGATGCCGAACCGTCCGGCGTACTGGCCGTGGAAGTCGAGGGTGTCCTGGTTCGCCAGTGAGGCGAAGAACCCGGCGGTGCTGTAGAGGTCCACGGTGGCCGTCGGCCCGCTCGCCATCAGCATGTTCTCGTCCATCAGCGTGCTCAGCCGCAGACAGCGCGCGTCGAGGCCTGCCACGGCGAACGCCCGGTTGAAGCGCACCGCGTCGCTGCCGACGAGCAGCATGAGCACGCCGTCCGCGTCCGACCGCTCGATCCGGCGCAGGACCGCGTCGAAGTCGTGTGTGCCCAGGGGGAGATAGACCTCCCCCTGGATCCTGCCGCCCGCCTCCCGAGCGAAGGCGTGCGCGGCCCGCGCCGTACGACGGGGCCACACATAGTCGTTGCCCACGACGAACCAGCGCCGCACCCCGCGCTCATGGGCCAACAATCCCATCGCGGGCCGCAGTTGATCGCGTGGTGTCTCGCTGGTGAGGAACACGCCCGCGGTGTTCTCACCGCCCTCGTACAGCGCGGTGTAGACGTACGGCACCCGATGAGCGATCCTCGGCGCCAGCGCCTGCCGCACCGAGGAGATGTGCCAGCCCGTGACGCCCTGCACGACCCCCAGGTCCACCAACGCCTCGACGTGGTCGGCGACTTCGCGCGGCCCGCTGCCGCCGTCGACGGGCAGCAGCCGCAGCTCCCTGCCGAGGACCCCGCCCGCGCGGTTGACCTCCTCCGCGGCCAGCTGTGCGCACAGTTCGCAGGTCGGTCCGAAGATCCCCGCCGATCCCTGCATGGGGAAGACGAGGGCCACCCGGAACACGGAGTCGTCTGCCGTGAACCAGTCGGGCGGAGGCGGATCGTGCCGGAACATGGAGTCATGATTTCGGGTCCGCCCGGTGAACTCCAGTCTGTCTCATACCATGTACAAACCCCGGGACCGAGGAGCAGGATGCCCACCCCAACTCCGCGTCAGCCCCAGGATCTGGCGCACCTCCTGACGCGGGCCGAGCGGCTGGCCGCGCGTCGGCTGCAGAGCGTGCTCGACGCGGACGGTTGCTCGCTCGACGCGTGGCGGGTGCTCGCCCTGCTCGCCGACGGCGAAGGGCATCACATGACGGCGATAGCCGAGGCCGCCTTCCTGCCGCCCCCGACGCTGACCAAACTCGTCGACCACCTCGTCGACCAGAACCTCGTCCACCGCCGCGTCGACCCGCTCGACCGGCGCCGCATCCTCGCGTATCTCACCCCGCGCGGCCAGGCGTACTGGCGGCGCCTCGACCGTGAGGTCCGAGCCCAGTGGCCGGTGCTGAGCGACGGCGACGACGAACTGCTGCGGGCCCTGCTGGGGCGCCTTACGGACGCGCTCGACGGGGCAAGCGCCGACACCACGCGCTGACACCTTCCGCGGCAGCCGAAGGGAACTCTCTGTGACGCTAATCTCGCGGAGAGTGCTTTCGTGTGCCCGGAATTTATTTGGGCACCTGAAAGGTTGGTATATACATCCAGCTGCAAGTTCGGCTTTACCGCCGGCTATCGAGTACGTCGCGCGGCCGCCCATCCGTCCGCGCCCGACCAGCGAGGCACCGTGAACCAGCCCACCACCGAACAGCCCGCCGACGTCGTCTCCCGGCTGCGCGCGACCTTCCGCTCGGGTCGTACCAAGCCCGTCGAATGGCGTACGACCCAGCTGCGCCGACTGCGCGAGCTGCTCACCACGCACGGCGAGGACATCGCCGCCGCCCTCCACGCGGACCTCGGCAAGAGTTCCACGGAGGCCTTCCGCACGGAGATCAACTTCACCGTGCGCGAGATCGACCACACCCTGGACCACCTCGACACCTGGCTGCGCCCCGAGTCCGCCCCGGTCCCGGCGCACCTCGGCGGCGACGCGACGGCCTGGACGCAGTACGACCCCCTGGGTGTCGTCCTGGTCATCGCCCCCTGGAACTATCCGGTGCAGCTCCTGCTCACCCCGCTGCTCGGCGCGCTCGCCGCGGGCAACGCGGTGGTCGCCAAGCCCAGCGAGCTGGCTCCCGCCACGTCCGCCGTCCTCGCCAGGTTGCTGCCGCAGTACCTCGACACCGACGCGGTCGCCGTCGTCGAGGGCGCCATCCCGGAGACCACGGCTCTGCTGGCCGAGCGCTTCGACCACATCTTCTACACCGGCAACGGCACGGTCGGCCGCATCGTGATGCGCGCCGCGGCTGAGCACCTCACCCCCGTCGCCCTCGAACTCGGCGGCAAGTCCCCGGCGTTCGTCGACCGCGGCACCGACCTGGCCGTCGTCGCCGACCGCCTGGTCCGCGGCAAGTTCCTCAACGCCGGTCAGACCTGCGTCGCACCCGACTACGTCCTGACCGACCCCGTGACAGCCCGCGCCCTTGAGCCCGAGCTCACCCGGGCCGTCGAAGAGGTCTTCGGTGCCGAGCCGAAGACGTCCACCGAGTTCGGACGGATCGTCAACGAGCGGCACTTCGACCGGCTCAGCTCGCTGCTCGACTCCGGCCGTACGGTCACCGGCGGCGACAGCGACCGTGCCGTCAAGTACATCGCGCCGACCGTCCTGGCCGACGTCGACCCCAAGTCGCCCGTCATGGCGGAGGAGATCTTCGGCCCGATCCTTCCGATCGTCACGGCGGCGGACCTCGACGAGGCCATCGGCTTCATCAACGACCGTGACAAGCCGCTGGCCCTGTACGTCTTCACCGACTCGGACGTCACCCGGCAGCGGCTCGCCGCCGAGACCTCGTCCGGCGGCCTTGGTTTCGGCCTGCCGCTCGCCCATCTGACCGTCTCCGACCTCCCGTTCGGCGGGGTCGGCGAGAGCGGCATGGGCAGCTACCACGGCCGCTACTCGATCGAGACGTTCAGCCACCGCAAGGCGGTGCTGGAGAAGCCGCTCGCCTGAGGCGGGAGGCGGGAGTGACGAGGAAGTCGGGCCGTGGCCCGGGTCGGAAGCTGAACCGGCCCGGGCCACCGTGCTGCTCAAGTGTCACGGGTGTCATGGAATGCGCCGCTATCGGGCGTGCCGCTCAATTGTCGCCGGATGTCAGGCAGTTCAGCCGCCAACGTTGTCAGTTCGGCTTGGTCTAGACCTTGACTGGTACAGACCAATGCGATTAAGTGTGCCTCCACACCCCCCACCACGGCCGCCCCCGACGCCGTGCCAGGCTCGACCGGCGCGTGCGCGCAAGGCATCGCTTCGCTTTGCTCTTGGTCGGGTGCGGCCGTGCTCCGCAAAGGAGTTGATCCTGTGTCGAGGCGCCGCATCTCCGCACTCATGGCAGCAGTCGTCATCGGAACCGCCGCACCGGTGCTCCTGCCGGCCGCGAGTGCTTCCGCCGCGGCTTGTTCGAGCTACCCGAGCTGGGTCGCCGGCAAGGCGTACGTCACCGGAAACATCGTCCGCTACACCGACGGCAAGGCCTACATAGCCGAGCACGACAACCCGGGCTACGACCCCACCATCAGCACCTGGTTCTGGGAGCCCTACGCCTGCGACGGCTCGTCGACCCCCGTCGGGAACTTCCCCGTCACCGAGGCGCAGTTCAACCAGATGTTCCCGAGCAGGAACTCCTTCTACTCGTACAGCGGACTGACCGCCGCCCTGAGCGCCTACCCGGGCTTCGCCAACACCGGCAGTGACACGGTGAAGAAGCAGGAGGCCGCCGCCTTCCTCGCCAACGTCAACCACGAGACCGGCGGTCTGGTCTACATCGTCGAGCAGAACACCGCCAACTACCCGCACTACTGCGACTGGAGCCAGTCCTACGGCTGCCCGGCCGGCCAGGCGGCGTACTACGGCCGTGGCCCGATCCAGCTCAGCTGGAACTTCAACTACAAGGCCGCGGGCGACGCGCTCGGCATCGACCTGCTCAACAACCCCTGGCTCGTGCAGAACGACGCCGCGGTGGCCTGGAAGACCGGCCTCTGGTACTGGAACACCCAGAACGGTCCCGGCACCATGACCCCGCACAACGCCATGGTCAACGGCGCCGGCTTCGGCCAGACCATCCGCAGCATCAACGGCTCCCTGGAATGCGACGGCAAGAACCCCGCGCAGGTCCAGAGCCGCGTCGACGCCTACAACCGCTTCACCTCGATCCTCGGCGTCTCACCCGGAGCCAACCTCTACTGCTGAGATCGGTCGGCTCGGTGAACGCGTCCGCACGAGCAGCGCCCTGAACACGTACACGTAGGGGCAAATCCTGTGCGAAGCTGCCGCGATGACCTCAGAGAAGATCACCGCGGCAGCCGCGGGCACCTGGAAACTCGGAGATCTGCCCGTCAGCCGCATCGGATACGGCGCGATGCGGCTGACGGGCAGTGCGGCCTTCCACCTCGGCGTACCGAGCGACCGTGAACGCTCGATCGCCGTGCTGCGGCGCGCGATCGAGCTCGGCGTCAATCACATCGACACCGCCGCCTTCTACTTCTCGTCGCTGCGCTCCGCGAACGAACTGATCAACAGCGCGCTCGCTCCGTACGCGGACGACCTGGTCATCGCCACCAAGGTCGGGCCGCACCGCGACTACTCGGGGGAGTGGGCCACCGCCGCCAGGCCGGACCAACTGCGCGGCCAGGTCGAGGAGAACCTGCGGCAGCTCGGCCGCGACCATCTCGACGTCGTGTACCTGCGCCGGATGCGGCAGGACTCCATCGCCGAGCACTTCGGCGCACTGGCCGAACTGCGTGACGCCGGCCTGATCCGGCACCTCGCCATCTCCGACGTCGCATCCGAGCACCTCGCCGAAGCGCAGGCCATCGCGCCGGTGGTGAGTGTGCAGAACAAGTACGGCCTCGACTTCCCGGACCCCGAGACCGACGCCGTCCTGCGGACCTGCGGCGAACAGGGCATCGCCTTCGTCCCCTTCTTCGCGATCGCGGGCAAGGGCGGCGCACACGGCGCGAGCGGCACCGATGACCACGAGGTGCTCGCCGTCGCGAGTGCGCACGGCGCGACCCCCGCGCAGATCCGGCTCGCGTGGACACTGCGACAGGGCCCGCACGTGCTCGCCATCCCCGGCACCGGCAACCCGGACCACCTCGCCGAGAACGTGGCCGCGGGCGCGCTCCGGCTCACCGACGAGGAAACGGCCCGCCTCGACGCGCGGCACACGTCGGGCGAGTAACTGCCCCGTTGTTCAGGACTCGGCCCCTTCGGGATCCACCACGGGTGTGCCCGGCGCCCCGAGGCGCAAGCCGTCGATGACCAGGTCGAGGAGCCGGGCCACGCGCGCCTCCCCCTCCTCGCCGGGGCCGGTCCGCCACAGGAATCCCAGCATCAGCAGTACGTCGTCGGGGTCGACGCCCGGGCGGATGCTCCCGTCCTGCTCGCCGGCACGCAGCAACATGGTGACGGCGCCGATGACCGCCTCGTAGATCTCACCCGCGAGGCCGTCGTCGGCGGGGGAGTGCGGTACTTCCGACACGCCGTGCTGGTCATGACGTCCGCGTGCGCCGCCGCGACGCCACCCCTGGCCGGCCCGGACAGCATCAGCGACGAAACCTGCTGGACCGACACCGACGACCCGACCCTGACCGCCCACCGGAAGTCGAAGGCCGTCGCGGAACGGGCCCCGGTGTTCGCGCGGTCGTGCCGTACCTCGGACGCAGGCATCTGCACCCCGCCGACAAGGCGCGACGGATGCCGGCGTGGCAGCCGCGCCCCGCCGCCGAGGCCGTCACCGACTGCGCGAGGAGCCTCGCCGCCCACCAGGTGGTCTAGGTCCTCCGCGGGCTCAGCCCAGCTGCTCGTGCAGGAACGCCACCGTGCTCTGCCAGGCCTGCGCGGCCGACTCCGGGTGGTACACGCCCGGACGTCCGTCATTGAAGAAGGCGTGCTGGGCGGGGTACAGACGCAGGTCCGCGGTGATGCCGGACTGCTGCTGGATCGCCTCGCCCAGCTGGTCCAGGTTCTCCTTGGGGATGCTGGTGTCGAGTTCGCCGTAGTGCCCCTGGATCTGGGCCTTGAGGCCGGAGAAGTCGGGCAGCTCGCCCCGGATCACGCCGTAGAACGGCACCGCCGCACTGACACGGGGGTCCGCCGCGGCCTGGTATAGGACGAAGCCGCCACCCATGCAGAAGCCGACCGAGCCCACCGTGGCGGAGGTGACCTCCGGAAGCCCGAGGAGGTGGTCGACCGCGCCGGAGAGCAGCTCGACGCCGCGCGACACCGGCAGCTCCTTCATCATCCGCAGCGCTTCGTCGCTTTCGTGGGCGACATTGCCGCCGTACAGGTCGGGTGCCAGAGCGACGAAGCCCTCCGCCGCCAGCCGGTCCGCGACATTCGCGATGTGATCGGTGAGGCCCCACCACTCCTGGATGACGATGACGCCGGGCCCCTGCCCGGAGGGCGGCAGCGCCAGATACCCATGCGCGGTGGTCCCCGTACTGGGGAACGTCACGTTCTGATGGGCGGGGGCTCCGGTCGACTTCGGCAGCTCGGACATGGCACTCAACTCCTGTGGGCGCAGCGTCAGGTGGGGTCACGGCGGGGCCGGCCCCGAGTCGATCTCCACCATGCCATGTGTGCTTGTGCCGCCCACTCCCGGCCCTTGCGGCATCGCCCGCCCTCAATCAGGGGTGCCCGCAGGATGCCGTACCCTACGTGTTACGTATAACCCACGGAGTCCGCGGAGAGCCCCTGATGAGACGTATCGCCCTGGTCACCCTCGTCGTCGACGACTACGACGAGGCGATCCGCTTCTACACCGAAGCCCTCGGCTTCCGGCTCGTCGAGGACACCCCGCGGCCCGACGGCTCCCGCTGGGTCGTCGTCGAACCGGGCACGGAGGGCCAGGCCGCGGACGGCCAGGGCACCGGGCTGGTGCTGGGCCGCGCCAAGGACGAGGCGCAGCGCGTGCGGGTCGGCGACCAGACCGGTGGGCGCGTGGGCTTCTTCCTGCACACCGACGACTTCGCCCGCGACCACGCGCGGATGCGCGCCGCGGGCGTGACCTTCCTGGAGGAGCCGCGCCACGAACCGTACGGCTCGGTCGTCGTCTTCCAGGACCTGTACGGAAACCGCTGGGACTTGCTCCAGCCCGCCACCACCGCCTGAGCCATCGAACCGACCTGCCGAGGAAACACACGCATGACCGCGCCCCGCATCGACATCGACATCATCCGCCGGCTCCCCAAGGCCGTCCTGCACGACCACCTCGACGGCGGCCTGCGTCCCGCCACCCTCGTGGAACTCGCGGAGTCGGTCGGCCACACCCTGCCCACCACCGACCCGGATGCCCTCGCCGCCTGGTACTACGAGGCCGCCAACTCCGGTGACCTGGTGCGCTACATAGCCACCTTCGAGCACACCCTTGCCGTGATGCAGAGCCGCGAGGGCCTGCTGCGCACCGCCGAGGAGTACGTCCTCGACCTCGCCGAGGACGGCGTCGTCTACGGAGAGGTGCGGTACGCCCCCGAACTGAACGTGAACGGCGGGCTGACGCTCGCCGAGGTCGTCGAGACCGTCCAGGAGGGCCTCGCGGTCGGCATGGCGAAGGCCGCTGCCGCGGGCACCCCGGTCCAGGTCGGGACGCTGCTGTGCGGGATGCGGATGTTCGACCGTGTCCGTGAGGCCGCTGACCTGGCCGTCGCCTTCCGGGACGCCGGTGTCGTCGGCTTCGACATCGCCGGAGCCGAGGACGGCTTCCCGCCCGCCGACCACCTGGCCGCCTTCGAGCACCTGCGCCGCGAGAGCGTCCCGTTCACCATCCACGCCGGTGAGGCCCACGGCCTGCCCAGCATCCACCAGGCCCTCCAGGTCTGCGGCGCCGAGCGCATCGGCCACGGCGTCCGTATCACCGAGGACATCGTCGACGGCAAGCTCGGCCGCCTCGCGGGCTGGGTCCGCGACCGCCGTATCGCCCTGGAGATGTGCCCGACGTCCAACCTCCAGACGGGTGCGGCGACTTCCATCGCCGAGCACCCCATCACCGCCCTGCGCGACCTCGGCTTCCGCGTCACCCTCAACACCGACAACCGTCTGGTGTCGGGCACGACGATGACCCGCGAGATGTCGTTGCTGGTCGAGGAGGCGGGCTGGACCGTCGAGGACCTGCGCACGGTCACCGTGAACGCCCTCAAGAGCGCGTTCATCCCGTTCGACGAGCGCAACGCCCTCATCCGCGACGTGGTCCTGCCCGGCTACGAGGCCGCGCTCTAGAGCAATCCGCGTACGTAGGCGGCCTGGCCGACATGCTGAAGATCGTCGGACAGGACGCTGACCAGGCGTACACCGAGGGTGACCGGCGGGTCCCAGCGCTCGTCCACGACGCGCTCCAGGTCCTTGGCGCCCAGTCCGCGGACGAAGGCCAGCGTCTGTGCGTGCACCGCGTCGTAGTAGCCGAGCAGCAGGTCGCCCGAGTCCACCCGGACCTGGGCGACCTGCTTGGGCGTGTGGCCGTACCCGGTGTCCCGGTGCGGGAGCCCCAGCGCGAAGCGGTCGGCCCAGCCCTGGGAGAGCCAGACCTGTTCCAGCTCGGCGGCGTCGGCGAGATGGTCGTCCTGGATGCGGGTGAGATGCCAGATCAGCCAGGAGATGGAGTTGGCGCCGTCGGCGGGAGGCGTGTTGAGGCCGTCCGGGGGCAGTCCGTCGACCGCGGCGTGGACCTCTTCCTGGATGCGGCTGAAAGCGTCGATGAGGATGTCCTTGGCATGCATGCGTCCACCTTCGCGCACGGCGGTCCCTGACGCGCGCCGATTCCGGGGACCGTCAGGCCCGCTCTTCCCGGGCGTCGAGCAGGACCATCAGAGCCCGGGCCGCCGGACTGGTGGCGTCCGGCGGCGGCAGCATGGCGACCGTCTCGTACGACGCCTCGGAGACGCCCTTGAAGGGGAGGGCGGTGAGATCGCCGGCCTCCCGCTTGAGGCCGAAATGGCGCGGTACGACAGCGATCCCGAGGCCCTCGTGGACGAGTTCCAGCAGGCTGTGTACGTCGTTGACCTCGAGCGTCACGTTCCGGTGGACGCCCGCGGCGGCGAAGGCCGCGTCCGTGGTGCGGCGCGGTCCCCAGTCGGGGTGGAAGTCGACGAAGGCCTCGCCGCCCAGCTCCTCGGGCGTGAGCACCGCGGCGGTCGCTAAGCGGTGCTCCGGATGGCACAGCACGGTCATCGGCTCGCTGGTCAGCGGGACCGAACGCAGCTGGTCGGTGTCCGCCTGGGTCCGCACGGCGAAGGCCAGATCGAGCCGCCCGGCGGCGACCTCCTCGGCCAGCGCTCCGGATCCCGCCTGCCTCAGACAGATCTCGACGTCGGGATGGCGGCGGCGGAACGCGGCGAGGAGCGTGGCCACGTGCACCCCGGCGATGCACTGTTCGGCACCGAGGGTGAGCGTGCCGCGCAGCAGACCCTGCACCGCGGCCACGGCGTCGTGGGCCGAGCGGACCTGAGCCAGGATCCGTTCCGCCTCGCCCAGCAGGGCCCGCCCGGCCGCCGTGAGTGTGACCCGGCGGGTGGTACGGACGAACAGCGGAGCCTGCAGCTCCCGTTCCAGGGCGCGGATCGAGGACGACAGGCCGGACTGCGACACCATGAGCCGCTCGGCCGCACGGGTGAAGTGCTGGTCCTCGGCGACGGCGACGAAATGCTGGAGATGGCGCAGTTCCATGAAGGGCAAGGGTAGCCGCCGCCCGGTAATCGTCATCGCCGATTGAGAAGCCCCGACGCTGAATCCCATCCGATTCTCCCGTTGGACCGCTGCCCCGGCCGCGCGCGAGAGTGGAGACCTGATTTTCCCGGCATCTCAGGAGTACACGTTGTACACCGCACACACCGACCGTTACGCGGACATGCCCTACCGGCGCACCGGACGCAGCGGCCTGAAACTCCCCGCGCTGTCGCTCGGCCTGTGGCACAACTTCGGCCCCGACCGGCCGGCGGAGACCCAGCGCGCGATCCTGCGCCGCGCCTTCGACCTCGGCGTCACCCACTTCGACCTGGCGAACAACTACGGCCCGCCGCCCGGCGCCGCGGAGTCCGCCCTCGGCGAGGCACTCAAGGCGGACTTCACGCCGTACCGCGACGAGCTGGTCATCTCCACCAAGGCGGGCTACCTGATGTGGCCGGGCCCGTACGGCGAATGGGGTTCGCGCAAGTACCTGCTGTCCTCCCTGGACCAGAGCCTGGGCCGCATGGGTCTCGACTACGTGGACATCTTCTACTCGCACCGCCCCGACCCGGAGACTCCCCTCGAGGAGACGATGGGCGCCCTGCACTCCGCGGTCCAGCAGGGCAAGGCGCTGTACGTCGGCGTCTCCAACTACTCGCCGGAGCAGACCCGCGAGGCCGCCCGCATCCTCGGTGAACTGGGCACCCCGCTCCTCATCCACCAGCCCCGCTACTCGATGCTCGACCGCCGCGCCGAGGAAGGGCTCCTGGACACCCTGGACGAGCTGAAGGTCGGCTCCATCGCCTACTCGCCGCTGGATCAGGGCCTGCTGACGAGCCGTTACCTCGACGGCATCCCGGAGGGCTCGCGGGCCGCCGGCGACAGCCCGTTCCTGACCGCGGACACGCTCACCGAGGATCTCGTACGCCAGTTGCGCGCCCTCGACGAGATCGCCAAGTCCCGCGGCCAGTCCCTGGCGCAGCTGGCGCTGGCCTGGGTGCTGCGTGGCGGCCGGGTGACCTCCGCGCTCATCGGCGCGAGCAGCACCAAGCAGCTGGAGGACAGCGTCACGGCCACCCGCGCCCTGGACTTCGACCCGGAGGAGCTGGCCCGGATCGACGCGATCATCAAGGCGTGAGGCACACGACCTCGCGGTCGGACGGTCCGGGGCCGACCTCGCCCCCGGACCGGTTCGTCCACAGGCTCCACGCGCCGGCCGCTACGCGTTGAGCCGTTCCTCCAGGCGCACGGTCACCGTGTCGCCCTCCGCTTTCCCGATCGCTTTGCGTACCTCGGCCTTCACCGGCAGCATGTGGGTGCCGTCTCCGAGGGCCATGAAGGAACTGCGGAAAGAGTGGCCGTCGATCGTGCCGCTGACCTTGACCAGTCCGCGGGTCCCGAAGAACGCGACGGACTCCGGCCATTTCACATAGGTCCAGCCGCCGGCCTCCGGGCTCTTCCTCAGAACCGCGGTGAAGTGCGCATTCACCTTGCTCACGGTGCTCATGGGATCCTCCCTTTTCGTAGCCGCCCTACTCAAGAGACCACCGTGAGCCGAAAATCTCGTCGCGGAGTCACACAGGGACGGCCCTAAGCGGGAACGCGGTCCAGAAAGCCGTGCACGCTCCGGATACGGTCCTCGCCGTCGAGAGTGATCACGTCGAATCCGGCGACGGGCGCCGAACCGTCCGCCTCGTCGACCAGCTCCCAGCCGAAGCGGGCGATGTCGTGATGCCCGTCGACCGCGCCCGTGAGGCGGAAGGCGAAGCCCGGGAACTGCTCGTGCGCCGCGGCGATCACGGCGGCTATCTGTCCGTGGCCGCGGACCTCGGCCAGCGGGTCGGTGTAGCTTCCGTCCGCGGCCCATGCGGCGGCGACTGCTTTCGTGAGCGCGTCGGGCTCACCCGCGTTCCAGGCCTCGAAGTAGCGGGCGACGGCATTCTCGTAACGCTCGTTGCTTGCGGACATGGTTGATCAGCCTCCATCGAGACGGGGTTCTCACTGGTCAGGGACCGGATTTCGGCGGGTGGTGCCCTGCTGGGTTCCGGTACCGCAACCATGCCCGGAGACCGTCGGCGGCGTCGATTACCTCGCAGGTAAGGGCGCTCGAGCGTGTTTCGGCCAAACCCGGCCGCGAATATGCCAGGAGACTGGCTGGAATGGCATGGTGACAGAGTGTCAGGAGTGGCGATACTCAAAGTCAAGGGCAATTCAGCCAAGCCCGCACAGCGTCATCATGCACAGCAGCAGCGCCATCATGCACAGCAGACGAGCCGCAGGGAAAGCGAGGCAGTACCGGCAGCGAGCGACGCGATGGGGGAGCGATCGTGCACGACGAATTCCTGTGCTATGTCACCGCTTACGGAATATGCGGCGGTCAGCGAGTCGGCGTGCCGCTGGGCAGCTATCGCGCGCCCACCCTGGCGCTGGCCCTGTGGTGGATGCGAGACCGTGCCGCGTGGATGGCCGAGCGGCTCGACCCGCAGCCCGAGGATCCGACCTTCCCGCCGAACTCCATCGCGCCGGTGGGGGCAACCGTCCCCGACGTGCCGAGCGTGCTGCGTGCCTGGTGCGGCGACTCGACGCAACAGGAGCTGGTCGCCGATGACTTGGCCGCCGGGAAGCTCGTCCGCGTCGCCACCAACGACGACACCACCGAGTACGAGTTGATGGCCGAGTCCGTGGACGCGCGGCGTATGCAGCGGACCGCCTCCGCACTCGGCACCTCGGCGGCCTGACCGCTCGCACCGGATCGCGTGCGGGGCGAATACGTCCGCCCGCACCCGACGAATAGGCCCGTCGGGCGAATAAGTGCACGAATAGCTAGAATTCAGACATGGCAGAGCGGCCGGCCGCACCCATCGCTCCCGAACTCGTCCTCGAAACCGAGACGGGCTTCACGGTGATGAGTCCCAGCCGCGACTATCACGTCGGACGCGACCCATTGAGCGATGTCGTCATCGACGACGCCCGGGTCTCCTGGCACCACGCGGTACTGCGCCCCGACGCCGACCACTGGACGATCGAGGACGAGAACAGCACGAACGGCACGTACGCCGACGGCAGGCGCGTCCATGAGTGGGGCGTCGGACCTGGCAGCGTCATCCGCTTCGGCAACCCCTCCGACGGCCCCCGGGCGGTACTCGTCGACCGGCCTCCGGAACGTCCCTCGGCCGTCTCCCTGCCCTTGGCCACCGGCACATTCCGGCAGCCCACCACCGTACGCCCGCTGCCCGCCCGCACCGTCCGCATCGGCCGCGGCGGCGACAACGACCTGGTCATCGACGACCTGGTCGTCTCGCGACGGCACGCGGAACTACGGGCGCAGCCGGAGGGGACGTACGAGATCGTCGACCTCGGCAGCCACAACGGCACGTTCCTCAACGGCCAGCCCGTCGCCCGTGCGCCGGTCACGCCCGGTGACATCGTCGGCATCGGCCACTCCGCGTTCTGCCTCGTCGGCGACCAGCTGCAGGAGTACGTCGACACCGGCGAGGTCTCCCTCGACGTCCAGGACCTCGTGGTCGCCGTCGACCACGGACGCAAGACGCTCCTGGACCAGGTGTCGTTTCCCGTCGGCGAGAAATGCCTGCTTGCTGTCGTGGGCCCGAGCGGCGCCGGGAAATCCACGCTCCTGAACGCCCTGACAGGCCAGCGTCCCGCCGACCGCGGCACGGTCCTGTACGACGGCCGCGACCTCTACCGCGACTACGCCGAACTGCGCCAGCGCATCGGCCTCGTCCCGCAGGACGACATCCTGCACGCGCAGCTGACCGTGCGCAAAGCCCTCGCGTACGCCGCCGAGCTGCGCTTCCCGCAGGACACCGCGAAGGCGGAGCGGCGGGCGCGGGTCGACGAGGTGATCGGCGAGCTGGGCCTCGAGCAGCGCGCCGACCAGCCCATTCACAGTCTGTCGGGCGGCCAGCGCAAGCGGGTCAGCGTGGCCCTGGAACTGCTGACCAAGCCGTCGCTGCTGTTCCTGGACGAGCCGACGTCCGGCCTCGACCCCGGTATGGACCGCTCCGTGATGCACATGCTGCGCGGCCTCGCCGACGACGGCCGCACGGTCATCGTGGTCACCCACAGCGTCCTCAGCCTCGACGTCTGCGACCGGCTGCTGGTGCTCGCGCCCGGCGGCAAGGTCGCCTACTACGGACCGCCCGAGGACGCTCTCGCGTTCTTCGGCTACGAGGAGTGGCCGGAGGCGTTCGAGGATTTCGAGCGGGACCACGACCGGGACTGGGCGGGGGACTACCGGGAATCGCCGTTCCACCGCCAGTACATCGACAACTCCACCTCGCAGCCGTATCTGGCGCAGGCCGCCCCGGTCGCCGCCGTCGGACCGCCGCCCAAGGCCCAGAGCTGGGGCTCCCAGCTCGGCACCCTGGTCCGCCGCTACGCGGCCGTGCTCAGCGCCGACCGGACCTTCCTCGCAATCATGATCGCGCTGCCGTTCGTGATGGGCGCGATGGCCCGGGCACTGGCCGGCAGCGAGCTGGTCCAGGATTCGGTGATGGACGCGCTGCTCATCCTGTGCGTCGGCGGCGTCCTGACGGGCGCGGCCAACGCCGTGCGCGAGCTGGTCAAGGAGCGGGTGATCTACCAGCGCGAGAGAGCCGTCGGCCTGTCCAGATCGGCGTACCTGATGTCCAAGATCGTGGTCCTCGGCACGGTCACGGTGGTGCAAGCCGTCGTCCTGACGCTGGTCGCCCTGCTCGGCGTGGACCTCAACGCACCCGGCGGGAAAGGCGTGCTCATGCCGCCGCTCGTGGAGATCACGGCGGCCGTGGCCCTGCTCGCCTTCACGGCGATGATGCTCGGCCTCCTGGTCTCCGCCCTGGTGCGCAAGGAGGAGGTCACGATGCCCCTCCTCGTGCTGCTCGCCATCGTCCAGGTCGTCTTCTGCGGCGCGCTCCTGAAGCTGCACGGCGTGCCCGGCCTGGAGCAGTTCTCCTGGCTCGTGCCCGCGCGCTGGGCCTTCGGCGCGATGGCGGGGACGATCGAGCTGGCCAAGATCGTCCCGGACGATACGACGGCCGACCCGCTGTTCCGGCACGAGACCGGCGTGTGGCTGCTCAACATGGGGATGATGGTCGTCCTCTCCGTCGTCTTCGCGTACGCGGTGATTCGCCTGCTCCGGCGGCACGAACCCGCCGTCATGCGGAAGTAGGTGCGATGACGACACCCGACTTCCGCCCCACCCACGTGATCCCCCAGGACGGCCTGTCCGCCTGGGAGTCCCCGGACCCGTCCCGCCCCACGGTGCCGCTCGACGCGCTGCTGCCGGTCCAGCTGATCGACCGGCTCGGCGACTGGGGCCGGGTCGTCTGCGCCAACGGCTGGTCGGCCTGGGTCGACGGCCGCCTGCTGATCGCCGTACCGCAGGCACCACCCGCCGCCGGTAGCCCGCTCACCCGGACAGCCGACCCGCGCCCGCTCCTCGCCCGCGTCGAGGAGGCGCTCACCCGCTATCGCAGCGCCGCCGAGGATCTCGCGGCCGGGCGGCTCGACGGGCAGTCGTTCCGCGGCCGTACGCAGGGACAGCGGATCGGCGTGGTCGTCGACGGCGAGTCCCTCTGGCTGTACGACGGCGAGCACGAGCGCTGGGTGTACTGCGACGGCACGCGGCTCAGCACCTTCGCCGCGTCTGAGAAGCCGGCCGCAGCGGCGCGGGAGCCCGTCCCGAAAGAGGCGCCGGTGGGCCGGGAACCCACGCGGGTCGTGGCGTACGAGGAAGACGACCGGAGTGACGTCTGATGGGCGTCGAGGACGACCGGAGTGATGTCTGATGGACGACGGCGGGCGCCACGACACCAGCATCTTTTCCGGGCGCCCCTCCGACCTGATCGGACGGCAGATCGCCGGCTACCGGATCGAGCGGGAGATCGGCCGCGGCGGCATGGCCGTCGTCTACCGGGCCAAAGACCTGCGCCTCGACCGGACCGTCGCCCTCAAACTGCTTGCGCCGGAGCTGGCCCGCAACGACACCTTCCGCGGCCGCTTCACCCATGAATCGCGGGTGGCGGCCGCCATCGACCACCCGAACATCGTGCCGGTCTTCGAAGCGGGCGAGACGGACGGCGTCCTGTACATCGCCATGCGGTACGTCGCCGGACGCGATCTGCGCCATCTGCTCGACCGCGAGGGCCCGCTGCCCGTCAAGGTGGCCGCCCGGATTGCCGTCCAGGTGGCCTCGGCGCTCGACGCGGCGCATGACCACGGGCTGGTGCACCGGGACGTGAAACCCGGCAACATCCTGGTGGCCCAGGGCACCGACAGCGACCACCCCGAGCACGTCTACCTCACGGACTTCGGTCTGACGAAGAAGTCGCTGTCGCTCACCGGGTTCACGAGCGTCGGCCAGTTCGTCGGAACGCTCGACTACGTGGCTCCCGAGCAGATCTCGGGCAAGCCGGTGGACGGCCGGTGCGACGTCTACAGCCTCGCCTGCGTCGTCTACGAGACGATGGCCGGGAAACCGCCTTTCCAGCGCGACGACGACATGGCGCTGCTCTGGGCCCACCAGTACGACGAGCCGCCACCGCTGACCGAGAAACGTCCCGACATCGCCGCCCCGGTGGACGACGTACTCGCGAAGGCGTTGGCGAAGAGCCCCGACGACCGCTACGACTCCTGCCTCGCCTTCGTGGCCGCGCTGCGGGTCGCCGCGACCGGCGCCGTGGAAACCGGCCACGCACCGACACAGGTGGACCGGCGGGCTGTCGGAGCCCCCGAGTTCCGTCCGCCGCCCGATCCGCCGGACTGGGCCCGGCCGGTGTTTCCGGGGTAACTCGTCTCCGACGGCTCTTCGGCGACGAATGTCCTGCGGGGGTAAACCCCCCTCAACACAGGCCAGTTGGCGGGATGTGACGATCGGCGTAGATCGGCGAAGCTCGTCCGCATGACGAAGATCAAGCGAAACGCCGCCCTGCTCGCCGCCTCCGCCGCCGTGCTCAGTCTCACCGCACCACTCACCGCGGCGGCGTCGACCGCCGGTGCGCCCGCACCGCTCGACTGGGCGAAGTGCGAGGGAAGCGGGCTCGATCCGCGGCAACAGTGCGCGACCGTCGAGGTGCCGATGGACTACGCCGACCCCGGTGGCGAGAAGATCCGCATCGCCGTCTCCCGGATCCTCAGCGAGAACCCGCAGGCGCGTCGCGGCGCCCTGCTGCTGATCCCCGGCGGGCCCGGCGGATCCAGCCTCAACAACCCTTCGGGCAAGGGGCAGGACCTGCCGCAGGAGGTGCGGGACGCGTACGACCTGATCGGGTTCGACCCCCGCGGGCTCGGCCGCTCCACCCAGGTCACCTGCGGTCTGGAGTACAGCGACCTCGCCACGTCGAAGCTGCGTCCCTGGCCCGCCCCCGACGGTTCGATCACGGAGAACATGGCCACCGCACAGCGGATGTCGGACGCCTGCGAGCGCAACGGCGGCGAGCTGATCCAGCACATCAGCACCGCCAACGAGGCCCGTGACATCGACCGCGTCCGGGCGGCGCTCGGCGAGCGGAAGCTGTCCGCGTGGGGTGTGTCGTACGGGACGTATGTCGGCGCCGTCTACAGCCAGTTGTTCCCGAACCGCACCGACCGCATCGTGCTGGACAGCAACGACGACCCCGACCACACCCGGGTCTCCCGGGCCTGGCTCGCCGGTCACGAGGCGGGCGTCGAGGACACCTTCCCCGAGTTCGCCAAGTGGGCTTCGGCGCCCGGCAATCCGGACCGGCTGGCCGAGACGGCGGACGAGGTGCGGCCGCTCTTCCTGCGCCTCGCCGCGAAGCTGGACCGCGAGCCGATCCCCTGGCCAGGCGCGAACCCGGCGGAGCTGAACGGCAATGTGCTGCGCCAGACCATGCTGGACAGCCTCTACGCTCCCAGCGGCTTCCCCGACCTGGCCCAGCTGATCCTGGCCGCACAGAAGGGCACCCTGCCGCCGGCGCCCCCCGCTCCGCCCGAGTCGGTGCTGCAGAACGTCACCGCGGTCGGCGCCGGGACCCTCTGCAACGACATTGCGTGGCCCAAGTCGGCCGCCGCGTACGAGCAGGGGGTCGCCGAGAGCCGGGTCAAGTACCCGCTGACCGCCGGCATGACCAGGAACGCGATGGTCTGCGCCGCCTGGCCTTTCACACCGAAGGAGCCCCCGGTACGGATCACCGACCGCGGCCCCGCCAACATCCTGCTCATCCAGAACGAGCGTGACGTGGCCACCCCGCTCAGCGGCGCCCTGAACCTCCGCAACGCCCTCGGAAAGCGCGCCACCATGGTCACCGTGAACTCCACCGGACACGACGCCTACCTCGCCAACGGCAACGCGTGCGGCGACCGAACCGTCTCGCACTTCCTGGCGACGGGGGAGCGCCCCCACCGGGACACGTACTGCCGTTAGCCGGCGCGGACTCCGGGTTCCTCGGCGTCGATCTCGCCCTTCCGGTGGACGCCCTTCGCCATCAGTCCGCCGAGGAACCCGGTGACCAGCCCCCACAGCACGGCGAACCCGAGCGCGGTCCACACCTTGGGCCGCAGGAAGAGTTCGCCGCTCAGACCGCCGCCGATGTCGCCGATGCCGAGGAGCGACAGACCGTAGTGCGCGGAGATCCTGCCGACGAGACAGATCATGAGAACGGTCAGCACGAGCGCGACCGCCATGTGCACGGCGTGCTGCCACAGCCGCATCCGGGCCGGTGAACGCGCGGCCATCAGGAACGCGGCCGCGAGGAGCAGCACCGCGTCGACGACCAGCAGCCACCACACCTTGCCGTCGAAGTCGGCGAGCGTACTCAGATTGAGGGTGGAGATGTCCGGAGTGCGCAGCACCTCGTCGAGCAGATGCGGCATCGGCAGCCCGAAAGGCCCGTCCACACGCCCGGTCCACGTGGCGCCCAGGCCGAGCGTGAAGGCGAGCCAGACGAGGTTCGGCAGTCCGAGGAGGATCACGGCGAACGTCTCGGCGGTGTGCCCGCGCGTCACCGCGACCACCAGAGCGATGACCAGGCCCAGGGCGACGTACGCCAGCAGCAGCGCGACCATGGCGAACGCGGCCGGGCGCACCGACTCCTGGAAGCGCAGCAGCCGGGGCGGGAGCGGGGCCCCGCGCGAGACCAGCAGGGCGAGGATGAGGACACCCGCGAGCCACAGCACGCCGAAGACCAGCGTCAGCGGCACATCGGTCTCGAAGCCGACCTTGGGCGAGGCACCGAACAGGTCGCCGATGTCGCCGATCGTTCCGTCCCCGAGGGGGATGGTGAAGTCCTGGCGTGCGAAGAGTGCGAGTCCGACGAGGGCGAGCAGCCACAGGACGGCGATCCGGGCGGCCCATCCCGCCAGTTCGGGGGCTCCGGCCACGGCGCGGTGCCGCAGCGGTCGCAGGAACCCGGCGGCGATCACCAGTGCTCCGGCAAGCGTGACCGACAGGGGAATCACCGTCAGGCCCGCCTGGGTGTCGGCGATCACTCCGGCGTCGCCCGAGAGCTCGATGGTGCCGCCGACGGCTGTCACGACGGTGGCCGCGACCACCCGCGGGAACGCGTTGTCGGGGAGGTCCGCCGCACCGGCCGCCCACAGCCCGAGCGCGGCGACCACCCCCATGACGATCAGCCCGGCCAGCACCGCCAGGACGGCCTGGAGCCAGCCGTGGCGGGCGGCCGACTGGTCTCCGTGGCGGACAACTGCCTGGTCGGACGGTGTCTGGGGGATCACGCTGCCACGCTAAGCAGCGCCGACGAGGTCCGCCCGCCGGGAGGGGCCGACCGCGTCAGCTTGCGGACGGTACGGGGCAGGAGCACACAATGGGCTCGTTGTGTGAGAAAGCGACACAAAGCGTTTGAAGCGTCACAGAAGGCTTGAAGTCTCATAGAAGGCTGGAAGTGTCGCGGAGCTTTTGAAGTGCCTCGGGATCCCTACACCGGGAAGAAGAGCTCGTGAGCGTCGAACCGCCGTCCTCAGGCCGCCCCACCGGACCGCCTTCGGGTCCGCTGTCGGGCCCGTCCCAGCCGGGTCCGTCCGAGCCGAGTCCGACCCAGCCGAGTGGCCGCACGCCGTCCGGGCCACCACCGAGCGGGGCCGGCGGAGGCGGCGCGGGTGGAAGCGGTGCGGGCGGGAGCGGCGCGGGTGGCCCCTCCGGGCCCAGCGGGCCGGGTGAACCGGGTGAACCCGGCAAGGGCCCGGACCGCCCCTGGTGGAAATCCGCACCCCGCGTCGCACTGATCACCGGCGTCGTGGTGGCCGCCGTGGTCCTCGGCCTGGTCTTCACCCGCGACGACAGCGGCAGCGACACGTCCGCGACCGGCGGCGAGGTCTTCCTTCAGGCCGCGAGCAAGTCGGGACCCGACCCGTTCACGGAGTCGACGGCGAACGACAGCTCCACCGAAACCGAGGCACCCTCGACGTCGACCGCGTCGGAATCCACCAACGTGACTCAAGGCGTGGACGGTTCGGCACCGGGCCTCTACGGCGGCACCCGCAACGTCTCCAGCTGCGACGTGGAGAAGCAGATCAAGTTCCTCCAGGCGGACCCCGCGAAGAACAGCGCGTTCGCCTCGGTGGTGGGCCTCCAGACCTCCCAGGTCCCCGGCTATCTGCGCGCGCTCACCCCGATGCAACTGCGCTACGACACCCGGGTCACCAACCACGGCTACCGCGACGGTGCCGCCACCAGCTACCAGGCGGTCCTCCAGGCGGGCACCGCCGCCCTCGTCGACGACCACGGAGTGCCCCGGGTGCGCTGCGCCTGCGGCAACCCGCTGGGCGAGCCGGTCCCGCAGAAGACCACGCCCAAGCAGACCGGCGACTCGTGGCCGTCGTACCGGACACAGAACGTCGTGGTCGTCTCGCCGTCGACGACGGTCATCAACATCTTCGTCATCTTCGACCCCGACAACGACGAGTGGATCGCCCGGCACAAGGGCGACAAGGGCCACCACGACGAGAAGACGGACCCGCCGGCGCACCCGCCCTTCCCGTCGGCGAGCGTCTCGTCCCCGACCCCCAACTCCCCGTCGCCGTGCGTGTCTTCGGCTCCCGGTACGACGCCGTCCGCACCGCCGAGCGGCTCGTCGAGCCCGTGTACGTCGACGTCCCCGGCGCCGTCGTCCTCATCGCCTTCGGCGCCCACGTCGTCCGAGTCCTCACCGTCGGAATCCGACTCGGACTCGGAGTCCCCGCCCTCCGAACCCCCGACGACGGCATCGGACTCGTCCTCGTCCTCGGCACCCGGCCTCGCGTCCTCCGCCACCATGACGGAGACGACATCCGCGTCGGTGACATCGGCCTCCGCGTCCTTGAGCGCCCCGGAGTCGTCCGCGACCTCCCCGGGGCTCTGAGGCGGGCCTGCGCCGGAAATCCGCACCGAAAAGCGGTGCGGATTTCCGGCACACCCCCGATCCTCGTAGGCATGGCCGATACCACCGGGTCCCATCCCCGGAACCCGCAGTCCCACCGGACCTTCGGGTGGTGGCGCATGTCCGTGCAACCGGACGGCGATCCGCGGTCCGGCGGGGGGTTCGTGGGGGAGCGGGACACGCTCGTCGGACATCTGCGGGACCAGCGGATCACCCTGCAGATGAAGTGCGCCGAGCTCGACGCCGAGGCGATGGCCCGGCGCTCGGTCGAGCCGTCGAACCTGTCGCTGCTCGGGCTGGTACGGCATCTGGCCGGGGTCGAACAGACCTGGTTCCGACGGGTGATGGCCGGACAGGACGAGCCCCGGCACTACCGCACCGCCGACGATCCCGAGGGGGACTTCAACGGCGCGGTGGCCGACCCCGAGGTCGTCGCGCAGGCCTGGGACACCTGGCGCTCCGAGGTCGCCTTCGCCGAACGCTTCGTGGCAGGCGCCCCCAACCTCGACGTCAGCGGCACGGACGGCGACGAACCCGTCGAACTCCGGTCGGTCCTTGTGCACATGATCGAGGAGTACGCCCGGCACAACGGCCACGCCGACTTCCTGCGCGAGCGGATCGACGGGAGGGTCGGGCGGTAGCCGCCGACGCCCCGCCCCACGGGGATCACACCTCGTTGTTCCACATGCGGAACATGGCGCACTTCCCGCGGCCGTCGAAGGTCACGGTCCACAGGTTGGCGAACGTACCGAGCTCCTTGTAGCGGCCGGTGCCCTCGACCGCCGCCGTGTCCCCGTTGACGGTGAGGACGGACCACTCGAACTCCCAGCCGCCCTCCTGCCATGCCGCCCGCCCCAGCCACCCCTGGACGATCTCCTCACGGCCGACCCAGTCCGTCGCGTACGGCCATTCGTGGTACTCCGCGTGCGTCGAGAAGAGCGCCGCGATGTCCTCGGGCCTGTTGCTCCTCCAGGCCCGTACGTACTCCTCGACCCAGGCCTCGACCCGCTCCTTGCTCACCATCGCACTCACCCCTGGGCCGTCGGCCTGATGACCAGTTCGTTGACGTCGACATCCAGCGGTTGGCTGATGGCGTACTGGATCGCCTCGCCGATCGCCGAGGCGGGGATCGCGATCCCCATCTGATCCTGGACGGCCTCGCGGACGCCCGGGTCGCTGATGCCCTCGGTCAGCTCGCTGCGAGTCAGGCCGGGGCTGATGACGGTGACGCGCAGGTCGCGGCTCTCCTGGCGCAGGCCTTCGGAGAGGGCGCGGACCGCGAACTTGGTGGCGCTGTAGACGGCGGCGGTGGGGTCGACACGGTGCCCCGAAACGGAGGCGATGTTCACGATGTGTCCCGCGCCCTGGGCGCGCATGACGGGGAGCACGGCGGCGATGCCGTGCAGGACGCCCCGGATGTTGACGTCGATCATGCGGTTCCACTCGTCGACCTTGAGGGCGTCGAGGGGGGACAGCGGCATCACGCCCGCGTTGTTGACCAGGACGTCCACGCGTCCGTACTGGTCGTGAGCCGCCTCGACGAAGGCGCGCACGCTCTCCAGGCTGGTCACGTCCAGCTCGTGGTGCACGGCGCTGCCCCCATCGGCCCGGATGTCCTTGGCGAGAGCGGCGACGCGGTCCGTGCGGCGGGCCCCGAGTGCCACACGGTGGCCGGCCGCGGCCAGCCGCCTGGCCGTGGCCTCGCCGATCCCGCTGCTTGCCCCGGTGATCAGAACGACCTTGCCGGGGGAGGCGTCGGTGGTGGATGGGACGGTCATGAGAACCCCTTCGGACATGGCCGCGACCTGCGGCTCTGTTCTGGTCAGGGTCCGAGCATGTGCCGGATCCCGCCGCGGGGGCAGGACGGGTCTTCCTGGGTGCGCCACACCTAGGAAGCGGTGACGCGGGAAACGCCGACGTACGATTTCTCCATGACCGGAAATGAGCTCGGCGAGTTTCTGCGGGTACGTCGCTCCCGCCTGAACCCCGCCGATGTGGGTTTCCCGGGCTCGGGGTCACGCCGGGTCGCGGGGCTGCGGCGCGAGGAGGTCGCCGTTCTGGCCGACGTCAGCGCCGACTACTACGCGCGCCTGGAACAGGGCCGGGAACGTCATCCCTCCGGGCAGGTCATCGACGCGATCGCGGGGGCCCTGCGGCTGGACACGGACGCCCGCTGGCACGCGTACCGGCTGGCCGGACTCGTGCCGAAGACGTCCCCCGTCGGCCGTCGTCAGGAGCGGGTGGCGCCCGCCCTGCTGCGGTTGATGGACGGCTTTCCCGCCGCGGTCGCCTACATCACCAACCGCCGCCTCGACGTCCTCGCCTCGAACGCTCCCGCCCAGGCGCTGCTCTCACCTCTCGCGAACCCCCGTGACATGGTCCACTCCCTCTTCCACGACCCCGCCGCCCGGCAGCTGTTCGTTGACTGGCCGGCCGTCGCACGCGACACCGTGGCAGCGCTGCGACTGGCGTACGGACACCAGCGCAACGACCCCGAGACCCGCGCGCTGGTCGACGAACTCCTCGACAGCAGCGAGGAGTTCGCGGCGCTGTGGCGCGAGCACGGCGTCGGCAGGCTGGGTAGCAAGACCAAGGTGTTCAACCACCCGGACGTGGGCCGGTTCACGCTCACCTACCAGTCCTTCGACGTGCAGGACGCCCCCGGGCAGTGCCTGCTCGTCGGCAGCGCCGAACCGGGCACGGCGGACGCCGACTCCCTCGCCCTTCTCGGAGCCTTGCACGCGGGAGGAGCCGCCGATGCCCCGCGCCCGTACGGCAGTTGATCCCGGACTTCACCTCGGGGCGCCGCACACCCGGCGCGCGATTCCACCGAGAGCGGAACGCCGGTCCCTTCCCGTACGACCCGGCGCTTCTAGGCTGAGAGGGTGAGCAACCAAGCGCCGAACGAAGCCCGCGTCATCCCTCTGCGTCCGGCGGCCGCGCCGGGTCCGGCCCCGGCTCGGACCGACGCTCCGGCACGCGCGCCGCAGCTGCGGCCCCGGCCGGTCCTGGCGCCACGCCAGGCGCAACCGGCCCCCGCCCCTGCCCCCGCTTCCGCTCCCGCGAGCAAGGAACCGCTGTGGCGTGACCTCGTGGGTGACGTCCTGCGGCGCGAGCGGCTCGCCCAGGAGCGCACGCTCAAGGACGTGGCCGATGCGGCCCGGATCTCGATGCCGTATCTCTCGGAGCTGGAGCGCGGCCGCAAGGAGGCCTCGTCCGAAGTCCTCGCGGCCGCTGCCCGCGCCCTCGGCCTGGGCCTCACCGACCTGCTGTCGCTGGCCCAGGACGAGCTGACGCGGCTCGCTCAGGTCAGGCCGGGCCGGAGCCGCGCCACGTCGGCTCCTCGATACGACGGGATGTGCCTGGCCGCCTGACACAGGCCGGTGGTGCCTGTGGTGTCACACGGGGAGCCGTCGGCTCACCACCTCGTCCGCGAGCCCGTACGCCACGGCCTCCTGCGCGGTGAAGACCTTGTCGCGGTCCATGTCCGCGCGGAGGGTGGCGACGTCGTGGTGCGTGTGCCGCGAGAGGACCTCCTCGACCTGCGAGCGGATGCGGAGCATCTCCTTGGCCTGGAGCGCGAGGTCGGAGACCGTACCCTGCCGTCCACCGCTCGCGGGCTGACCGAGCAGCACCCGCGCATGCTCCAGCACGAACCGCCGCCCGGGATCGCCCCCGGCGAGCAGCACCGCCGCGGTCGAGGCCGCCTGCCCGACACAGAACGTCGAGATCGGCGCCTGCACGTACGTCATCGTGTCGTAGATCGCCATGAGCGAAGTGAACGATCCCCCGGGCGAGTTGATGTAGATCGCGATCTCGTTGTCCGGGCCCGACGACTCCAGATGGAGAAGCTGCGCGATGACGACGTTCGCGACCCCGTCGTCGATCTCCGTCCCCAGGAAGATGATTCGCTCGGACAGCAGCTTGCTGAACACGTCGTACGACCGCTCGCCCTGCGGGGTCCGGTCGACCACGTTCGGAATCGTGTACGTACCCATGTCAGAGCCCCATCCGTCGCCGTGACGCGGCCGGCCGGACGTCGTCGAGCGACTCCACAACCCGGTCGACCATGCCGTACTCCTTCGCCTGCCCGGCCGTGAACCAGCGGTCGCGGTCGCCGTCGCGGGAGATCGTCTCCTCGCTCTGGCCGGTGTGCTCCGCGGTGATCCGCTCGATGGCCTTCTTCGTGAACTCCAGGTTCTGCGCCTGGATCTCGATGTCCGCGGTCGTTCCGCCGATACCGGCCGACGGCTGATGCATCATGATCCGAGCGTTCGGCAGCGCGAAGCGTTTCCCGCGCGCTCCCACGCTGAGCAGGAACTGCCCCATGCTCGCGGCGAATCCCATGGCGAGCGTCGAGACGTCGTTCGGGATCAGCGTCATCGTGTCGTAGATCGCGAGGCCCGCGGTCACCGATCCGCCCGGGCTGTTGATGTACAGGCTGATGTCGGTCCGCGAGTCCTCCGCGGACAGCAGGAGCAGTTGGGCACAGACCCGGTTCGCGGAGACCTCGTCGACCTGCGTACCGAGCAGAACGATCCGCTGCGCGAGCAGTTGTGCGGCCAGATGATCGTCGAAGCGGGTCGCAGGCGTGTCGCCCTCGTCGGCCCGCGGTGCGCGGGCCGGATCCCAGCCGGTGATGAGTGGAGTCATCGGTCCTCCGTGAGGTGTCGGAGCGGAGCGGCTTTCGTCGCCGCGATTTCCACCATCGGACCGAATGCGCCCGGGGATCAGGTTTCTCGGCCGGTAGCAGATTCGCTACGGGCAGAGGGGGGCGGAAGGGGGCAGGCCGAACCGGAAGCGGCGCCGTCCCGTCCCGGCCGGAAGTCCTCGGCTCAGTCGGCCTCGGATCCGCGGAACACGGCGGTCCGCCTTGCGCTGTGACAGTCACAGGACGGCCGCATCCGAGGTCAGCTGCCCGGTCTTCAGCTCGACGAAGCCGAACCGGCCGCCCTGACTGCACTCATGGGCGGCGCGGATGAGGCCGTCCGACCTGGGGGAAGGCGCCATTTCCTTCCTACGCGACCACTGCACGATTCCCACCGGCTCACCCTTGGCGCAACGCGTTCTCACGCCCCCGAACGGGGAGTGGCCCGGCCGATGGGCGCAGCGGTTACTCGCCCTACCCGCCGCTTGCCTTGCCGTTGCCGGCCCCGTTATCCGCGCCGTCGGAGTCGTTGCCGGGATTCCCGTTGCCCGGCGTGCCGGTGTTCCCCGCCGTGCCCGTGCCGGTGTCCGCAGTGCTCTCGCCGGGTTTGCCCGTGTCGCTGGACCTGCCCGGTGCGGCTGTCGCCCGCGCCAACTGCTCGGCGCAGTACGCGGCGACCTTGCCCTCGCCGCCCGCCGCCGCGACGAGTTGCTGCCAGGCCGTCGCGTCGAGCGCCTTGCCGCGGTCCTTGACCTGCTCGTAGGCGCGGCAGTGGGCTTCGGTGTCCTGGGCGGCGGCCGAGCCGTTCGTCGGTCCGACGCCGCCGGAGGATGCCGACGAGGTCTCACCGCTCGGCCGGCCCGGGGCGGACGCCGAGGGGTGAGCGGTCTTCCGGTCGGCACCGGCGCCGTCCGTGGACGAGTCGGCCGAACCGATGGCCGCGACCGCGACACCGCCCAGGGCGAGGCTGGCGAACACGGCGGCGAACGTTGTCTTCACAGGGCGCCCGGTTCGCCGCTCCACGGGCAGCCGCCAGTCGTCCCGGCGCCGGGTACGCACCCGATGCGCGTCCGTGCCACGGGTGGCCCGGAAGGCGGCCACGGCCCGCTGCTCGGCGTCGGGAGCGAGATCGGCTCCGCGTAGGACGGTGGCCAGCACCGTCTCCAGCGCGGTGTCGTCACGTACGTTCCGCGGGGCGGACACGGCGTCGTCAGGGGGGACCCATCGACGGCCCGGCACTCCGTCGCCGCTCAGCCGTTCACGCATGCCCGCTTCCGTTCCTGTCCGACATCTTCGATTCACCTGGCGTTCCGGGCCCTGCTGCCTGTCCGCCGGCCCAGTGCCGCGGGCGTCGTTCACTTCGACTCCCCAGCGTCCGGGGCGCCTCATCCGTCACACCCTCGGCCGCTTGGCCCGCGACGCCCAACTGGTGGGCGAGGCGTTTCAGACCTCGGTGGGCGGCGGTGCGCACGGCTCCCGGGCGCTTGCCGAGGACGCGCGCGGAGGCGGTACCGTCCAGGCCGACAACGACTCGCAGGAGCACGGCCTCGGCTTGGTCCTTGGGCAGCCCACGGACCAGTTCCAGGGCCCGCTCGGTGGAGAGGGTCTCCAGTGCCTGGTCATGGGTGCTGTGCGGGCCGGGCAGGTTCAGTACGTCCTGCTCGGTCCCTCCCGACCGGGGCCGCACGCGCTGGCGACGCAGATGGTCCAGTGCCCGGTGCCGGGCGATGGTCGCCGTCCAACCGCGGAAACCGGCCCCGTCCCCCTTGAACCGTGCGAGGTCACGGGCGATCTCCAGCCAGGCGTCGGACGCCACGTCCTCCGCGTCCTCGCCGACGAATCCGCGCAGATACCCGAGCAGGCCCGGCTGCACGATCCGGTAGGCGACCGCGAAGGCGGCCTCGTCCCCGTCCTGGGCCCGCGCGACTGCCGCGCTCAATTCCCCGTCGTACGTCTGTACGCGGCGAGATTGCCGTGCCTGGCCCAAGACTGTCCTCGTTCGCACCTGGTTCAAAGCGAGTCCGTTCCGTCCGACGAGCCTCGTTGGCATCGACGGCCCCATTGAGACCAGCGCGCGTTCTCACGGAAGTGTCACAACGCATCAGGCGTCCCTCACGTCGTCGTCGGAGCTCCTGTCGGGTGGGCGGCGAAGCCGCGAGGGCCGTCGGCAGCTCCAAGGAAACGGCGACGTAAGGACGTTGAGCCGATCCGTGCGCCGGGCCGGACGGCGTTACGGCTCAGCAACGCCCGGCGAATCCGGCGTTGGGACACCTGTCCGCAACCCGTGCCGTCCCGGCCGGGTGACGTATCGCGCTGGCCGTGCGCTGTGTGAGTACCGAGTCCGCACCGGACCGCCCGATGGTGATCGGTGATCGCCAGGCCGGACGTCGGTGCCAGGACCACTCCCGGAGCTCTCTCCGCGTCGCTCTCGACTCCCCCCGGAGGCGACATGGAGAGGGAGGGGGGCGGCCGGACCCCAACCCCTGTGGGGGTCCGGCCGCCCCACACGCCGTTCGGACCGACGGCGGACGATCACATCACCCGCGTACGCCCCGAACCCGCGCAGCGAGGTCGGCAAGTGATCCGCCACGCCACCCGGTTCTCCGGGGGTCCGACAACTGGCGCAGAGCCGTCTCTCACCTTGCCGCACGACGGCCGGGGGGCTCCCGGAACGCGGCGTGCGCCGGGTGGAGTGATGCTCCGGCGCCCCCGCGCGCTCCTTGTGTGATGAGCCTCTACTTCCATTTGCGAGCGGTGCCGCCCCCGGCACTGCGCAACAGCGCGACCTGGCTGGAACGGCTGTTCGGGGACGACTCGGACACCGTCCAGCACCGCCTCGACCGGCACCGCGAGGAGGTGCTGGACAAGCGTTATCTGGACCAGGAACTCCTCTACGTCGGCGATCCCCCGCACCGCGCGGAGGATCGACCCCGGGCCCAAGTGGTGCTCGGCGGTCGGCCGGTGTTCCACCCTGATCGGTACAAGCCACCGTTCCTGGTGCTGACGGCGGGCCAAGCGCACCGCGTGGCCAGGTTCCTGACGATGACCGACTTCGACGCGCTGTGGGTCTTCGCCCGCAACGAACTGCTGCCGCGCTACGGCGGCGTCACCGCAGAGCCCGACACGCGGGGCATCTTCGCGGCGGCGCATCGGGAGCTGACCGAGTTCTACACGCAGACGGCCGCGTCCGGAGACGCGGTGGTGAAGTGGCTGCCGACCTGAAGCACCCGGCACGCGGACTCCTCCACGGCCCTCGCCAGGCTCAATCAGGAGACCTGACTTCCGCGCCGTACGCCTGCTGGGCCGCCGCAAGGTATTCCGGGTACGGCCCGACGCCGCTGGAGATCCTCGACAATACACAAACCACTCAGTTTGCTGACGCCTGCCTACGGTTGTGAAATTCCTCGTACTTGACTGCGAAGACGTAGATGTAGTTCAGAAGAGCCTAAGGCTTGTCCCGTTACTCGGGTGCCGGGTGGGGCACCTGGCATGACTTGGTACGGTTGTCTGCATTTGGATGGCCTGGCTATAGGGCCTCAGATCTCCTGGAGGCCGGTCAGTGCGGTTCGCTTGCCGAAACTTCGGGTTGTCGGATCTGTCGCGGCGTGGTCTCGCGCCGCAGGAGGCTCCCCTGGAGGTCCTTCTCCTCGACATCGAGGCAGAGCTGTCCATCCGGGAAGACGGACGGGTGGTGTGGTCCGAAGAGGCGTTTCCCGTGGCCGAGCTGGCGTACCACCTTTCGCTCTGGCTCCAGTGTCCGGATGCCGGCCGAGCGGACTTCGAGCTCGACTCGATGCAGGCGGATCCGGGACTGATCCGCATCGTGCACTCTGGTGAGGGCTGGCGGATCGGCTCGATCTTCACGCCGAACTTCTGGACCTCACCCATCCCCTGGGACGGTCTCGTGGCAGAGATCGAGCAGTTGGACCGTTCCGTGCGCGAAGGCATTGCCGCGATGGGCATCGATCCCGCCTTCATTCCAAAGCCCTGACGGCTGTTCCGGCGCGGTTGGCCGGAGTGGGATGATCATGCGGTGGCTGGTGTGATCACGGCGTCGGAACCGTCTTGGATAGTCCCGTTCACCGGGCTGAGCCCGCGCCAGTTCACGAAGGTGGTCACGGCGCTGCGTCGTGCGGGGGTCGATGCCACCCGCCGCGGCAGGCCGTGGAGTCTGCCGCTGGAAGACAGAACACTACTGGTCACGGCGTACTGGCGCACCAACTTGACGATGCGTCAACTCGCCCCGCTGTTCGGCATCTCCAAGTCCGCTGCCGACCGCATCATCGACCACCTTGGTCCGCTCCTCGCGCTGCAGCCTCGGCGCCGTTTCGCCAGAGATGCCGTGCTCATCGTGGACGGCACCTTGGTACCTACCCGCGACCACACGATCGCCGAGCAGTCCAAGAACTACAGGTACTCCACCAACCACCAGGTCCTCATCGACGCCGATACTCGCCGGGTCGTCGTGGTCGGCCAGCCTCTGCCGGGCAACCGCAACGACTGCAGGGCGTGGGAGCAATCCGGCGCCAAAGCCGCCGTCGGGAGGGCGATGACAATCGCCGACGGCGGCTATCCGGGCACCGGTCTCGTCATGCCCCACCGCCGCCGTGCAGGTGAGGAACTCCCCGACTGGAAACAGGAGCACAACCGCGTCCACAAGCAGGTCCGCGCCCGCGTCGAGCACACCTTCGCCCGCATGAAGACCTGGAAGATCCTCCGCGACTGCCGCCTCAAGGGCGACGGCGTCCATCACGCCATGCTCGGCATCGCCCGCCTGCACAACCTCAACCTCGCCGGATGAACGAGCGAGCCCTCAGAGGCCGACCCATCCACCTCGACTCGAAGATCTTTTGCGGGACAAGCCTTAGGCAAGAGACAGCGCGTCCGCTGCGTCTTCCCGGCTCACAGATTCCTTGCTGAAGTGGGCACCTTGGTTGCCTAGCACTCGTAACGCCTGTGCCCAGTCGAAGAGGCGGCCCTCGATCTTCCCGTTATCGCGGAATTCTTGGAGTGCCTGGAAGAGGGCTTTCTTTTGCGTGCCCTGCTCGATACACATGCCTTCCAACGTACGGCGGACCATGACGGCAGCTGCTGTGTACAGGTTGGCATCGAAGCATGCACGCGCTTCCACCATCTCCCGCGCTATCGATGCTGGAATGCCCGGAGCAAGTGCGGTGACCTGGGGCCACAATCGTCGAGGCTCGTTCGAGTCGTCCGAATCTACGGGCTCGCTCCAGAGCTGGGGTTGTCCACACGCCAGGCAACCCCAGAGCTTGAAGTCAGCTGGGCGGCCAGCTTGGGTTGGTGACCCGTCGCGGCGTATGACCCATTCGTCAAAAAGAGACTTTTCCTCGCACTGTGGACACTCAAGTAACCGCATTCCTTGGCCCATGCATACCCCCGGACTTGGCGTGGCCGACTGCCGAGCCTAGCGTGCACGAGGTCGGTGTAGCGGCTTTGGGCGGGAGCTGTCATGGGGGCGACAGATCGGCCCGCTCCGGCCGGAGGAGGAGGCCGGTTGCGGACTCTCAGAGCCCTCAGCTTGGGAAGCTGCGGGCATTTGCGGGTGGTTCGGGCGCTGACCTGGGCGAACGGGCTAGGTGCTGCCTCGTCGGAGGCGGCGGCTTTCACCGTGATTCCCCGCTGTTCCCCGCTCGATCTGGTGCGCTTGTGGTGCGGGGATGGGCGGAACACGGTCGAGGGGTGTCAGGTTCGCAGGGGGTGTCAGTGGCCACGACTAGGGTCTTGGACGCGCGGTCGGCTTCCGAGGTGTCCAGCTCTGTAGAGCAGCTGCATCCCCGGTTCTGTCTGGGGGCGGCCCGGGGTGAACCCGGGACCTAACCGACGGTCGGGCTTCGTCGATGGCCAAGAGTGAGACCTGTCAGCGCCGGCCGCGCACCAATCAGTGCTGCACGTCGACCGCATGTGCACGCTTTCCAACTGTGTTGGTGGGGGCAGGGCATCGTCCACCACCGGTCACCTGCGTTCATAGATGGCCCGGCTTCGCGTCCTGCTGGGCTTGTGGTCTGGCCTGACCCCGATGAATGAGACGGAAACTGAGACGGGATTTCCTTCGGCCTCAGGGGGTGCGACAGCCGGAGTGGGCCAATGCACGGTGCGGGTAGGGGCCCTCGTGCGCCTTGCCGTGCAACCAGTCGGTAAGCCAGTGCGCGAGCGATTGTCCGATCGGTGCGGGCGCATGCCGGATGCAGCACAGGTTGGGGTCCCAGTCCCACATCTGTCCGTCGGCCGTCCGGAAGTCGATCAGCGTCCACATTGCGCAGCCCCGGTCCATCAGCGGGACGATCCCCGAGGGGAGGACGTCATCGGGATCGGTGAATCCGCGGTAGGCCGTGGTGATGTCTGCGCAGTCGCTGAACCAGTCGTCCGTCTCGGTCACGGACACTACTGCCCAGGGCCCGAAGCCACCGTTGGTGACTTCGAGATATAGCCGCTTCAACAGCTCGGGCATCGGATGCCCCACCACCTGCTCGAAGGCAGCGACCTCCTCAGCCGATACCGGGCCGGGCAGTCCCCGGCCGGCCACATGCTTACGGACCGCCAGGACGAACTCGTCATCAGTCACCCCAGGATCCTCAGTGACGCAGTTCCTCTTGTCGATGCCGCTACACACAGCACCGTGCACCCTGAGCTTGGGAAGCTCGGGTCTCTTGGCTGCGGTTGCTGCGCCGACCTGCGGCGGAATGGCGTAGAAGCCCTGGTTGAACCTGGGGCTACCCCCCACTGTTCACCGTGGTTCCCCGCAGGATCTGGCACTCATCTGGCACGCCCGCCCTTGATGAGCCGAGGATTGCCTCTACTCAAGGGCTCGGAAGACGGGGGACTTTGTGTCCGAGGCACGATGCCTTGTTCTCTCCTGTCGCACGGTGGGGCATGCTCTTCGCCATGCCACCAATGGTCACACGCACCCACGCGCAAACTCACCAGGCTGGACGTCACCTCGCTGTCGCCGAGGCGCTCTTGCGAGGGTTGCCGGCCAGGTTGAAGGGCGCCCAAACCTACGTCGAGGTTGGCGCGCACACCGCACAAGTGATGGTGGCCGCTAAGGGCGCTTGGATGATTGCGGACATCGACAAGTTCACAGCCCTGACCTGCGACCGAGTCATCCTGGTCCACATCACTGCGGACAATCATGACTTCTACGTCGCTGACGGCGACACGCTACGTGCTGAAGTACAAGCCCGTCACAAGCAGTTCCTGGAGCAAGTGGGAGGTGTACGCCCTCGAAATCCCGATTCGAGGAACACCGTCATAAAGCCCGAGGACGTCGTTGCCTGGCGGGACCAGTGGCAGCTTCTGACCTCCTAGCCCGAGCTTGGCCTCCGTGACTGCACACGGCTCCGGAGCCCAGGTGAGGCCGTGACGCTTTTAGGGGCCTGACCTGCGAGGGAGTGGCATCCACGGCGCCTGCTGAGCAAGGTCATTACGCCCCTATTACGTGGGCGGCCTATCACGGGTCCCGGGCGGCCCGTATCGTCGAGCACGTCAACCGGGTGCAGGGGAGGAAGGTTGAGCGCGGACGTGTGGACGGGGGGCACTGCCGTGGTGTCGCTCTTCGCACTAGGCATCGCCGTAGCCGCGTATCGGAGGCAGCGTCGGGTGGAGGACTTCAAGCTGGCTCGTGACCTCCACACTGATCTCACCAGCGGAGAGGTTGCAAGGGCGCGTGAAGACCTCGGCACCCTCGTGTACGACGGTAGTCGCATCGCCGACGACGACCTCCCACGTGTCCGCAACTCCTACTTCGCGGTCCTCTGGTGCTTTGAGCGCATTTACGCCGGTCGATGCGCCATCGCCGATGGGTGGTCCTTCGGAAACAGGCCTCTGAAGCTTCTGGACCGCTTGGTCGGGTGGCAGGTGCGGTGGTGGTCAGAGAATGTGGGCCACGTGAAGCAGGTACTTGAGGACAGGCTCGGAGTCCCGCTGTCTGATGGGAACTCGCGGATGGCGCTCGACGCGTTGAGCCGCGACATCTCCAGACCTGAGTGACCGGGGCGCGGAGCAGGCGTGCTCCTCAATCAATCGAACCACGCGACTGGAGGCCTTGGGCATGGCGTCGGAGTTCACGGCGGAGACTGTGGGCGCGGTCTTCAAGGAGGCTTGCCGAACCGTAGGGCTGGACGCCTCGGGAGCCGAGTTGCTGCGGCTTGGATCCAACGCTGTGTATCGCTTATCAGCCTCCCCAATCATCGTCCGCGTTGCCCGCGACCCCGATGCCATGGAGGATATGGAACGGGCCGTACGGGTTGCCCGCCGGCTGGAGGCGGAAGATCTTCCGGCAACTCGGGTGCTGGCCAAGGTGACGCAACCCCTGGTGGTCAGCGGCCGGGTCGTGACGTTCTGGGAGAGCGTGCAGGAGCACGAGGAGTACGGAACGGTGGGCGAGTTGGCCGACCTGCTCCGCCGCCTGCACTGGCTCGAAGAGCCTGAGTCGCTGCGGCTGCCGTACTTCGATCCCTTCGCGAAGTTGTGGGCGTCGCTGGGGCAGATGGTCGGCGTCACGGAAGATGACCGCACCTTCCTGGAGGAGCGCGCCGCGAAGCTGAACAAGGACTACGACCGGCTGGACTTCGTGCTCCCCTTCGGGGTGATCCACGGGGACGCGAACATAGGCAACGTGCTCCGTCATCGGGACGGCCACGCGGTTCTCATCGACCTCGACGGCTTCACGCTGGCTCCTCGGGAGTGGGATCTAGTCCTCACCGCGATGTTCTACGAGCGGTACGGCTGGCACACGAGGGCTGAGTATGAGGAGTTCGTCCACCGGTACGGCTTCGACCTGCTGAACTGGCCGGGCTACGAAGTGCTCGCTGATCTGCGCGAGTTGATGATGGTCGTCTGGGTCGGGCATCAGGTTGCCACGAGCGAGAAGTCTGCGGGGGAGTTCGCTCGGCGCGTACGCTCTCTCCGCACGGGCCAGGGCCGGGACGATTGGCGGCCGTTCTGAGCGTGTGTCAGTGACCGACCTGTGCGTCGGCGGCCACCCACAACCTGTGTTCTCGGGCCTGGTCCTGGAGATCGCGCACTGTCGAACCTCCGTCGACCTGCGAGAGGTCCCGCCGAAACTCGGCCAGGTAGCTCACGCATCTTGCTGACTTGAGCTGTTCGCCGAGGTCGAGCGCGTCCAGGGCTACGCGGCAGGCTTCCTCGATATCGCCGGCCCGTAGGTGGGCGTCCGCGAGGACCATGGTCGCGAAGAAATCGCTGCGTACGTGGTTGCCACTCATCGCGTTCTCGGCGTATGCGACGGCCTGGCGTGCACTGTTCACGTCGCGGAAGCAGTGGGCCGCCTCGGCTGCGAGTTCGGCCTCGTCGAAGTAGCTGATCCACTCCGGCTCGTCGTCGTGGTTGCGACTCTCCAACGCCTTCGTCGCGGCAGTGAGCGCGGCCTCGCAGGCGCGGACATCGCCGGTACGTGCCAGCGCACGAGCCTCCATGGCGTGGAACTGGGCGCGAAGCGTTGGCGTGGCCACGGGGGAGATGCCCATGAGGGCAGCTCGGGCGAGGGTCGCGGCCTGGGTGAAGCGGCCGAGGAACGTGGCCTGGTGGCTCATGGCCGACAGGACGCTCCCGGCAAGTCGACGGTCATTGGCATCCTGCGCCAGCCGGAGTGCTTGAAGGAAGTACCGCTGAGCGAGGCCGTGATGGCATGCGTCATAGGACATCCAGCCGGCGAGGAGCGTCGCCTCCGCAACGGTGGAGAAGAGGGATCGACCAACTGCTTCGGTGTACTGGCCGCGCAGGAGCGGAACCACGTCGCGGCTGAGGTACTGGACGACCGCGTGCCTCGCGTGATCCCCACCGAACTGGTCATCCATCTGCGCGAACATATCCGCGGTGGTCCTGATGGCTGCGATGTCTCCAAGACCGACCCGCGCACCGTCCCGCGCCTGTCGGGGAATCGATGGCTCCGGGGCCACCAACCACCGCAACGAAGCCTCGCTCCACGCGGGCTCGGACGGCTCGGCCTGGAGCAGGGGCTCGTAACCGTTGAGATCGGCGCGCCACAATTGCCCCACGGCCTTGATCGCCGCATCTGGACTCGCTGGATAGCTCGCGTCCAGGAGAGTCGCATCATGGCCAGTGCTGTGGTTCAGCCCGAGTTCCGCGGCGCTCACGCCGAAGGCGTCGCACAGCAGTGGACCGTAAAAGTTATCCGGCGTGCTGTGCCCGTTATCCCAGCTGGCGATACGCCGCTTCACGCTTGCATCGGAAGGGAGTTGGTGGCCCCGGCGCGTGGCTGCCTGACGTAACTCGCGGACCAACCGCGGCTGACTCCAACCCAGTTTGGCGCGAGCCTCGCGTAAGTGGGTGCTGGTCGACTGCATCGATGACGTGGCCGTTCCCTCCCCGCGCGTGCGTCGGTACGACAACCCAGTCTCTCCACCGAATGTACGCGGAGGTAATCCCCTTGCACTGGAAGTGGCTGGAGATGCTCCCTCCCTAGGCGCGGACGGGGGATGACGGACGGGCGCGTGCCTCGTCATCCCCCGTCACCTCTCGTCATCTGCCCTGGTCGGGGCCCTGGCCCCGAGTCTGGACGCACGACGGCACTGATGCCGCCGACACAGTCCGACCGAGGTGAGATGACGTGCAGAGGATGACCAGGAGGGGTGTCGAGTGGCTCTCCGCCGCTGCCGACGATCCGGTGATGTGCCGAGCGGTCTGGGAGGACGACCCTCGCACCCCGTGCATGCTGCCGACAGGACGCCTCTTCGACGTGGTGACGATTGAGCAGCGCACAGGACTGGAAACCTTCGACCAACTCGTACGCCGGGGCCTACCGTTCGGCCCGGTCGTGGTGGATCACAAGGCCCGACGGGTGGGCTTCCTGCTCAACTCCCGAAGCCAAGAGAGCTTCGTGCACTTCCTCACACGGGAGACGCAGACCCCGCCCTCGTATCGCTACCTGAGCCTCGGCTCCGTCGTAGTCGTCCCCGGCCCCATGCCACTGCCGGGCGACCGCTACCAATGGCTCCGCGCACCAGTACGCCGCCCAGAGGCCAATCCGCTGCGCCCGGTCGCCCTGGCAACCATGCTCGTAGCCGCATCCGAACTGCTGGCACGCGCCGACCGGTACGGCGAGAGGTATCCCTCTCCGTCCGCGGTGGACATGGCCGCCGCTGAGAGGCCGGCTGCCGATGCGTGATGAACCATGCGATCACCAGGACGCCGCCCAGTGGTCCCCCTTGGACAGCGACGGTTGGTACGCAGCCCAAAACGCGACGACCGCTCTGCGAGACGTCCTGACCGTTGCGGGCATGGAAAAGGACTTTGCCTATCTGCGAGCCGACCTGAACGCCTTCGGACACGGACTGATCGAACTCGGGCGAGTCTCACCCGCAACGGCGGAGCGCCTGGCCGAACTGCTTCGACTCGCGTTGACGTGCGGGACGGAAAGCAGCACTGAACGCAACGGAACTCCCGAACAACGGACGCGAGAGGACTGACGCTATGACCGACCGGCGAGGAGTCGTTGCCAAGCGCGCCGAGGACTTGATACCAGGCGTCCCCTACGTCCGCGGCTGGACGCAAGCCCGGCGCAGCGCCGACATACTGGCCTCGCAACTCACAGACCTGGGACTGGAGTCCGACTTTCCTGGACTCACGGCCGATGTGAACGTCTTCGGTGAAGGCCTGGTACGCCTCGGCACGATACGCCCGGAGGCGGCGCTACTCCTGGCCGAACTGATTGCGTCGGGCCTTGCTGCGGAGACGGCTCACGCTACGCCTCAGGCCTGTTCAACCAATCCCCGCCGACAAGCGTCTGCTGCCTGACCAGCCCCGTGCCCCGGTCGTTGCGGTCCGAGCTTGCTCCCGCGACTGGTCGGCTCCTGGCCCCGTACGACGCCGCTTCCCTGCGACCGTCGTACGGGGCCTCTACTTGCGCACGGCGCTCTGCGCCCTGGTTGGCTCTGCCGTCCGGCCGGGACCGGCGCCCCAGCGCCGCAGCCCGGACGAGCGGCAGAGCCAACCGACAGGTTGGATGAGCTAGTCGTCAGGAGATAGGTGAACACCGCTTTAGGAGTTCGGTCCAGGGGGCATGCGAGCTGCTTGGATTCGTGGTCGCCGGGCGAATCGGAGTCCAGTTCAGGACGCCGAGATCCGTTCAGATACTGGGACGTTGATGTCAGCCGGTGATGTCAGACCGTTGGATGTTCGTCGGGCAGAGGGGCGCGGACAAACTGAGTGCGTCGCTCGTCACAGGCTCCCATGGTGTGGAAGTTCTGACGTGCCTCGGTGAGACTCAGCCAACCGTTCGGACCGCCTCGAACCTCGTCGGCATCGTGGTCGTCCTGCCCGTCGTCCTCCCAGAAGCACACGGGACAGATGTCGAAGCAACCACGCTCATCGAGCGTCAGGAAGCCGCAGCAGGGACAGCGGTATGGGCCGTCCTCGGCCTTTCCGCGGATGTTGAAGAATGAAGTGACCACCGCCGCATCCTGCTACGCCGTGCCGTTGATCGCGACCCAATAGATGCGAACTGCTCAGTCGGTAGGAAGCCTGTCGGTGCCCATGTCGAGGCGCATAGCAGCGCGCACAACGGTCAGGGCTTCCATCACATCCTGGAACGCGACCTCGTACCCCTCATCACCGTTCGACACGCCCCGTATGGTTGCCTCCCGTGCCCGACGGACGCTGCGAAAGTAGTCCAGCGCCGGTTCAACAACAGCTCGCGGTGCGAAGACCTCCAATTGGTACCGGATCTCGTAGCACCTTGCGAAGCTTTGCTTTGCTGCGATCTTGCGTTCAGCCTCTGACATCCCACAATCCAGGATGATGAGTTGAAGTTCGCTGCGTGCCTGGGACAGCACGTCGAGATAGGCGCCGTATAACTCCCGCTTACTTCGCCTCCACTCCGCCAGGGCCTCACGACGATCCTTCCGGACTTCTACCAGCAGGGCGGATCCTGTAGCGATTGCGGCACCAAGGAGCGTGGCCAGGAGCGGTGTCCAATCCATGTCGGCAAGGTACGAGAGTGCGGCCCACGTGGACAGGGCGCTCGTAGCCTGTTGCCATCGGTAGTTGGCAACGCCGCCAAACCCGTCATTCAGAGATGGGGCGTACATCCGCGCTCCCGCTCTCTGCGACTGGTCGGCTGACTTCACCCCTAGCCCTGGGGTCGACACAAAGCCGCACCGCTTTAGGAGCGAGGTTGGGCGACCACGCGCGTGACCTGCGGATTCCCTGCCTTGGGCACAAATCGGCGGCATCGTCTTGGCGAACCCCGGTTCCCCGTGAGTCTCCGTGCGTTCTGGCACGAGAGTGGCACGGCCGAGAGACCGTGCCACGCCCGCTCGATGCGAACTACAGGCGGGGCGGTCTCACGCAGTTAGACATTCATCGCCCGATCGCACGATGCTGCACTGACGCGGCCGAGTGGGGGCTGGCCAGTAGAGAATGACCCGGTGGACGTAGCTGTGGAACTGTGCGCGTGAACCCGGTCAGCACACCGATCATCCGGCTTACGTGTAACTCTCCGCACTACATCGCGCCGGAACACTAGGATCTCTAAGATTCGGCTACGTCCTCGGGGGTTGCCCATGTACTGCTTTCGTCTCCCCTTCACGATGCCGAGCACGACGCGGCTCGGGTTGGCCGCAGCGGAGCTCTTGATCCATGAGGAAGGAGAGCAACGGATCTGGCTCAAGTCTTCCGAGAAGAAAGGCCAGCCCCTGCGCGACGCTGCCAACTTCGTGGTCAGGGGCGAGGGCTATGCCACTCATGATGAAGCTGCCCTAGGGGGTGAGCGATGGAGGGACGTCATTAGTCGTTCCTTCGCCCGGATGCATCTCGCCGCCGATTTTGGTGATCAGGACCCTTCGAGCAGCTCGACAACGACCGCAGAGCCGGTGTTCTCCGAATACTTCGGACGTCACGTAATGGAGGGCGTGGCGGGTGTCACAGTCTTCCAGGATCAGCCTGACCTCCTCCTTGTCACCGCGAGTGATCTCTTTGGTTGTGTGCGTCCTTCGGATGAGAAATTCCGTTCTGTATTCCTTCATGCCGCGCAGCTCCACGAACCCCTGAAGGAGGCCGAGAGGCTGGCCTTCGATCTGTACAGCAGTTCCTTCTTCCAGGCATCGGCGGCCGCACGACTCCTGATGTTGACGATGGCGGTTGAGACCCTGCTTAACCTCCAGCCTCGCTCGACCGCTGCTCAGGCGCACGTGACTGCCATGATTGAGGCTACGAAAGACAACGCAGACCTCACTCATGCCGAGCGCAACTCACTACTGGGGACGCTGAACTGGCTGCATAACGAGTCGATCGGTCAAGCCGGGCGGCTGCTGGCTCGGACGTTGGAGCCGCGGAAGTATGACGGTAGAAAACCAGCAGACTTATTTACTCGTTGCTATGAGGTGCGCAGTGCGCTTACCCACGGATACGTGCCGCATCCTGACCCTCGTGAGGTCAATTCTCTCGGAGGAAGTCTTGAGTCGTTCGTTGCAGACCTTTTGGCCGGCCGTCTCCTGACTGAGACTCCTGGCTGACCACTGTGAGCTGATACCCGCAGCACCTTCCGCAGTTCCCGCCGCGGTTGTGACGCCGATCACCCCAACACGGTACGAACTTCGGGGCATTGTGTTCCACGAGCCCTATGTTTTCGAGACGCCTCACCACATGTATTAGGTGTCCGGTCGCCAGTCTTGAAAACCGTCGTCGCAGGGATGTGACCGTGGGTTCAAATCTCACACCCACCGCAGGTGAGCGGCCCCTGACCAGAATGAATAGTCGGAGGCCGTGCCCGTGCCCGGTATACCTTGATCCCCTGCTGTGCCCCTTGATTCCCCGGTGCATCGGGTACGCGAGGGGCACGCATCAGGAACGTCACAAAAACGACCACGCGGACAACACCGCTCCGACCACGGCGATGCCGAGGTGAAGTGCCACCCACAACGCATAGAGGCGCAATCTGAACAGTCTGGGGAAACGGGCCTGCTGCCTTCGGTAGGTGTTGGCCCACTCTGATTCGATATCGAGACTCGGGTGGAGGTCGCCTAAGGGCTGTCCCGTAAATGATCTTTGAGGTGTTCGGGGTGCGGCCGGCTGCAGTCGGGCCTGGTATCTATCCGGCAAGGTTGAGGTTGTGCAGGCGGGCGATGCCGAGCATGGCGTGATGAACGCCGTCGCCCTGTAGGCGACAGTCGCGGAGGATCTTCCAGGTCTTCATGCGGGCGAAGGCGTGCTCGACACGGGCGCGGACCTGTTTGTGCGAGCGGTTGTGTTCCCGCTTCCAGTCGGACAACTCCTCGCCCGGAGTGCGGAGGTGAGGCATGAGGAGCCCGGTGCCCGGATAGCCGCCATCGGCCATCGTCAAGGTCTGGCCCACAGCGGCCTTCGCGCCGGATTCCTCCCACGCCCTGCAGTCATTGCGGTTACCGGGCAGGGGGTCGCCGACCACGACGACCAGGCGGGTGTCGGCGTCGATGACGACCTGATGGTTGGTGGAATAGCGGTAGTTCTTCGACTGCTCGGCGATGCTGTGGTCGCGAGTGGGGACCAGGGTGCCGTCCACGATCAGCACGGTGTCCTTCGCGAACCGTCGCTTGGGCCGGAGCGCGAGGAGCGGGCCGAGCTGGTCGATGATCCGGTCGGCCGCCGACTTCGAAATGCCGAACAGCGGCGCGAGTTGGCGCATCGTCAAGTTCGTGTGCCAGTACGCGGCGACGAGGAGTACCCGGTCCTCAAATGAAAGCCGCCAGGGACGGCCCCGGCCCGACGCGTCGGCGCCCTCGCCGCGCAGTGCGGTCACCAACTTGCCGAAGCCGCGAGGGCTCAGCCCGCTGAACGGAGCTATCCAGGACGACTGCGACGCCGTGATCACACCAACCATGCGGCAGATCATTTCAGTTGCCGACACGCTCCCCACGACCGATCCTGAGCACCGGACGAGCAAGGAGGACACGATGGGGCTCGTGCTCTTCCCCGGAGACGACGATGTGACCAGCCCGGACATCTCCTGGTCCTACACCGGTTTCAACATGTTCAGGAAGTGGCTGGCCCAGTCCGAGGGGTTCAGCCTCTCTGAGATGTGCGGCTTCGGCGGAGACCGCCCGTGGAGCAGCGTCTCCACGACACTGGCACCACTCCTCGACCATCCAGATGACGATGATCCGGACCTCACGCCCGCTCAATGCGCGGCCATGCTGCCCCGGCTGGAAGCAATCATCGATCAACGGCAACACGATGGCAGCGACCCTGTTGTCCAACGACGCATCGATGACACGCGCCAGTTGGTCACCGTCATGAAGGTCTGCTTGAGCAAGGACGTTGAGCTCATCTTCGGCTGACCACCGGACCGCAGACGGCCAGAACTTACGGGACAGCCTTTAGACAGTCGTGGCCCCTGCGGCGGCGCTACACCCGCCCCTTCCGTGCGGTGGTGATCGGTATGTGCAATCCGGCACCGCCCCTTATGGGTGGCGGGCACACTGTGTGCAAGCGGGTGTCGGGGTCAGAGACGAGAAGAGGTTCGGGTGAGTCGTGTCGGGGTGGCTCAAGCTATCGAGCAGTTGCGGCGAGAACTGGGAGAGGCACAGGACGCCGGGGCCAATCAGCAATTGCGGTTCGAGATCGCTGAAGTGCAGATGGAACTGCTGGTCGAGCTGCGTGAGGAAGGCGGCCCGGAGGCGAAAGTGTCGTTCGGTGTCCTGTCAGTCGGGGCAGGAGCCAAGGTGGGCAGAGCGCACACGCACCGGCTGACGTTGAAACTGAATGTGCGTGATGAGGCGCTAGGCGGCCGTACGGCACACGTGACACGGCAGCAGGATCGGGATTGGGACGAGTGAGGTGGACGCGTCGCGACTGGCCGATGTCAGGGCTGGTTCGGATTCACGGGCGAAAAGCTGTGGGTCGGGATACCTGATCGGTCCACGGTTGGTGCTGACCGCGCTTCATGTGGTCGCGGGGCCCTTAGGCTTGTGGCCGCGCATCGAAGTGCGGGTCGGACATCCAACCTATGGGGTGCCCGTGCGTGCCCAGGCACGAGTGTGCTGGCGGGCCCCAGAAACCGCTGCGGAATCCGTACCGAACCATCAGGTAGTTGACGTCGCTTTGCTTGAACTGGACAGGGCAGTCGCGACCGTGGAGCCCGTGCGCTGGGGGCACTGTGTCGGCAACAGCCCGTTGACGTACGCGGGGTTGGGCTATCCGCTGTTGGCCGAGTTCGAGGACGGCGTGCGGGGAGTGGAGACACTCGGTGGGATGCTTCCGCCGCTATCCTCCGGTGAGGCTGGCACCCTCATCCTGGACCAGCGGACGGCGCCACGTCTGAGGGCGTCTGGCGAGCGAGCGTGGAGCGGTGCGTCAGGGGCATCGGTGTTCTGTGGGCCTCTCCTTGTTGGAGTCGTGGTAAAGGACGATGAGGAATTCGAGAACCGCCGACTGCACGCTGTGCCGGTGTCGAGTCTGGTTGGCGACCGGCGGTTCACGGACCTTGTACGGGATCACACTGGGGGGGAACCGGTTCTCCAGCCGGTGGAACTCGATGGCTCGCTTGACTGCCGACTGGCAAAGGTGACTGCGCGTACTCCTGGGTCGTTGCTGTCGGCGGCAGCTGAGGTGGTCCCCTTCCATGGTCGGGAGAAGGATCTGGCTGGACTGGCCGAATGGAGAGACGGCGGTTCGCGGTTATCGGTGAAGCTCCTCATTGGGGAAGGCGGACAGGGCAAAAGCCGCCTGGCACGTGAGTTCCTCCGGGCAAGCAGGGCGTCCGGCTGGGTGGCCGGGCAGATCGAACCGGCCAGGCTCGCCGCTCAGCGCAAGCTGCTGGACGAGCAGGAGCAGAGATTGCGGGCGTCGGAACTGGCCCAGCGACTGGTGACGTGTACGACGCCGGCGTTGGTTGTCTGCGACTACGCGGAGGTCCACCCGGTGTTTGTCGATACCCTGGTGGGCTGTCTCGCGGAGCAATCGTTGCAGCGCCCAGTGCGTCTGCTGCTCCTGGCCAGGACCGCCGGTGCGTGGTGGCAGGACCTGACAGCACTCCTGGGGGATGCGGCAGGATGCCTTGAGTTGGGGTCTCTCAGTGTCGACCAGCAAGCCCGTCAGGAGGCTTACCGCGCCGCGGTCACCGGGTTGGCGGATGGATTGGCCGTGTTGCCGGGGCAGCCGACGGGCCGCGAACCGGTGAGACCGTGGCCTGTACTGGCCGACCGTCTGAAGGAAAATCCTCCCGCCCTGACGCGGAGAGACACAGCACTGGCGCTACAGATGATCGCTCTCCTTAACCTGTTGCAGGCCGGGTCCGGCACTGAGCCAACAGCCGGTGAGCGTCCAGAGCATCTGCTTGTCGAACATGAGCGCGACTACCTGCGCCGTACCGCAGCGGGTAAGGGTCTGTTCGCTGCGGGGGTGCTTTCGACTGCTACTGACCAGGCCCGACGCCAACAGCAGGCGGTGCTAGCCCTGGACCGTGCACTTGCCGGACTGATCCTTTTCGGCCCTTGTGACCGTCATCTGGCCCAACAGGTTGCCCGCCTGGCAAGCGAGGATCGCACCGACGATGTCGTTGACTGGCTCGCCACTCTCTACCCGCCCACTCCTGGCTACTATTTGTCGACCGGCGTCATTCAGCCCGACCGGCTGGCCGAATACTTGCTCGGCGGAATTCTCACAGCAGGCGACGCTGTCGACAGCAATCTGGTCTCCCAGCTCGGGGCGATGACCAAAGGGCTGGAAACAGCTCAGTCAGTACTCTTCGCTCTGGTACGGACGGCTGCCCATCAGCCATTCCACAGACTGTTGAGCCAGGTCATCGAGCTACTCATCACCAAGTACCCTGACCCGTTCGCCACCGCCGCTCCTTTTCTGGCTCCTATCCCCGCCTACCGCGGACCGCTGCTCAACGCCCTGCGTCGGCTGGGCGAACGCGATCCTGCCGCGCTCTCAGATCACTTAGGCCGCGTCTACAACCTTGTACCCTCCACCTCGGTCAGCCTGGCGGTAGTCGGCTCCACCATCACGGGCATTCTCGTGGACCTGTCTGCGTTCCTGGCTGAAATGAACCGCGAAGCTTACCTGCCCGATCTTGCCGCCTTCCATTTCAACCACGCGGCCCAATTGCGAGAGGCCGGGCAACGGGAGCGGGCGCTGGTGGCCTCTCAGGAAGCGGTCCGCCTTCATCGGGAACTCGCCGACGCTGATCCTGAAGCTTTGCCTCTCCTTGCAGGTGCGTTGAGCAACCACGCGGCCATTACGGGAGAGGCCGGCCGACCAGACGATGCTGTATTGATCGCGGAGGAAGCCTTGGAACTCGCACGGGGACTGGTCCTCACAGATCGCGAGGCCTGGCTTCATATCCTCGCAATGGCGCTCGTCAATCACGCGGCGTGGCTGGCAGACGTCGGGCAACTCCAGGATGCCTTGCCGGTTTCGGAGGAGGCCGTCGAGATTCACCGCGAACTTGTCCGTGTGGGCGACGGATCGCTCCCTGGCCTTGCCGCATCAGTGAACAATCATTCCCTTCGGCTTGCGGCTTTAGGGCAGCGGGAGCAGGCCCTGTTGTTCTCGGAGGAAGCAGTTCAGCTTGGCAGGAAACTTGTCGATGCCGACCGGGACGCTTTTTTGCCCGAACTGGCTAGGTCGCTAGCCAATCGCGCGACCCAACTGATGCGTGTCGGGCAGACGGAGCAGGCGTTGGCGGTTTCGGAGGAATCCGTGCGGCTGCGCCGGGAACTTGCCGCTACCAACGGTGACATGTACTTCCCCGTCCTGGCCTCCTCCCTGAACGACCACGCGTTCAGGCTCACAGAGGACGGGCAGTCCGAGCAGGCTGTGCGGGCTTCGGAGGAAGCCGTCACCTTTTATCGAGGGGCCGCCAAGACCCACCGTGATGCGTTTCTGCCCAAGTTGGCCACCGCGCTGACTAACTATGCGATATTTTTGACTAAAGCCGGGCAGCCGGAAGAGGCTTTGCTGTTTTCGCGGGAGTCCGTCGCGCTCCATCGGGAAGTCGTCGGCGCTAAGGGTGACGCCTTTCTCTCAGGCCTTGTCAGTGCTCTGAACACCAACGCTACTGTGCTGACACGGGAAGGTCGGTGGGACGAGGCTGTGCCCGTCTCGGGAGAAGCTGTTCGGTTCGCCATCCTGCTCGTCTCGGATAATCGCGATGCTTTTCTTCCTCTCCTGGTCAACAGCCTTGTTGTTCACGGCCGTTTGCCGATCGAACAGTCCCGATTCCGCTCGGCTGTCCGACCGCTGGTCGCGGCACTTCTGCTGGTTCACGAACTCCCCCCGCACGCACGTGACATGGGCGAATCGATCGCGGGACTACTTCATAAAGCCTTCGCGGGGGACCCCGCAGGTGTAGCCGCGGAATACCTGGAAATGACCGGTAGTGAGGTGCCCGAGTGGATGCGCGATCCCATCGCGACGTCGGTGAATCAGTCTGAATTCCAAGCGCGAGTACCTATTGGGCCACAAGATGCGTCCTAACCTCGATCGTTCATAAGTCCTCGTTGGTGTGCTGACGGGGACTCTGTGTTTGCGTGATGCGGTCTTTTCGGAGCTGGGGCAGGCTGAGGTCCCGGCTTTCGCGTCGGGTGGGCGCCGGGTTCCACTTCGCCGGTGTGGTGGCAGGGGTTGTCGGGATGGTCGAAGTGGCTGGTCAGCCAGGGGTCGGGAGGATGTGGAGCCTGGCGATCGCGTGAGTGATGACGTCGGTCCAGGGCCATCGGGCCGTGAAGCGCAGCCAGTGGCGCCGGCCGGTGTTCACGAACTGAGCGGCGGCGGAGAACAGCCGCAGGCGGAGCCTTTTTGGTTCCCAGCGGCGGGTCTTGCCGGTCAGGGCGAGCATGGGCATCCAGGCGAGGAGGTCGAGTGCGACCACGTCACGGATCTTGTCGATCAGCAGTGGGTCGGGCGAGATCTTGAACTCCTCGACCCGGTGCGGCTGGAGACCGAAGGCCCGCCAGATGCGGTGCACGCTGGGGGACGAGATCCCCACCCTCTTGGCCAGTTCGCGCTTGGACCAGTGGGTGGAGCCTTCCGGCACCTCTTCCAGGGTGCGCACCACCACTTCCTCCACCTTCGCGTTGGTGATCGTGCGGGGGACCCCGGGCCGCGGCTCGTCACACAGGCCGTCCAGCCGGCGGCGCAGGAAACGCGCCCGCCACTTGTTCACGGTGGTGCGGCTGACCCCCAGTTGGGCGGCGCCCGCGGTGTTGCTCCGGCCTTCGGCACACGCCAGCACGATCCGCGCCCGCTTCGCCAGGCCCTGCGCAGTCGAACGACGCGTCACCCAACCACGCAGGATCTCGATCTCGTCCTTCGTCAGCTCCAGCGGCTGCAGCTTGCTGCCCATGCACCCAGCACACCGCGCCCTACAGCCGCCGAGGCCAACTTCCCGAAATGGAAGAGAACACGACTCACGAGTCGACCACGTATCTCGAAACCGGCTCACTAAAGGCTGTCCCGTAAGTTCTGGCCGTCTGCGGTCCGGTGGTCAGCCGAAGATGAGCTCAACGTCCTTGCTCAAGCAGACCTTCATGACGGTGACCAACTGGCGCGTGTCATCGATGCGTCGTTGGACAACAGGGTCGCTGCCATCGTGTTGCCGTTGATCAAGTCCACGCTGATCAATGCGCTCGTGGCGGGCCTGGCCCCGCAGCCTGTCGCCCTGGTCGGCGTCGACTGCAAAGGCGGCATGGAACTGTCGCTCTACGAGCAGAGGTTGTCGGCGCTCGCGACCAACCGTGAGCAGGCGGTCAGACTCCTGGCCGCGCTGGTTGATCTCACCCTCGACCGCATGACCGTCTGCCGTGCGGCGCGCGTACGGAACATCTGGGGTCTGCCGGAGCAGGCTCGGCCGGTCCCAGTGGTCGTCATCGTCGACGAGATCGCTGAGTTGTTCCTCGTCGCGAGTCGGAACGAGAAGGACGAAGCGCAGGCGGCCGGTACGGCACTGATCCGGCTTGCCCAACTCGGCGCAGCACTCGGTGTGTTCCTCGTCGTCGCCGGCCAACGCGTCGGCTCCGACCTGGGACCCGGCGTCACGGCGCTACGTGCCCAACTCGGCGGCCGGGTCTGCCATCGGGTTGCCGATCCCGGCACGGCAGAGATGGCCCTCGGGGACCTCAACCCGGACGCACTCAAGGCAGCGCAAGCCATCACACCGGAACAAGCCGGTACCGCGGTGCTGGCCTCCGGCGACGGCTGGGAACGCGCGCGCTCCCACCTGGTCACCGAAGCGGATGCGGAAGCCATCGCGGCCGAGTTCGCGCACCTGACCCCGCGCCTTCCCGAACTCCTGGACGCGAAGTGAAAGGGGACTGCCGTGCTCGTGTCCGTCTCGGCGGTGCTGCTGCTCGGCCTGCTGATCTGGTACTTGCTGCGCATCCGCTACCTGCGCCTGGCCGACCTGCTGCTCTGCGGAGCCTTCGGCTTCCTGCTCGCCCGGACGACTGCCGCGCCCGTCGTGGCGACGGTCCTCGAAGGGGTGGGCGCCTTCCTCGGACAACTCCGCTTCTGACCCATCACGTACGGCCCGAGTTCAACAAGGCCCGTACGACGGGCTCCCGACGGGGCGCGAAGTCGCCAAACCCGACCCCGTCACGAACCCACTCCATCCGCCACGTGAGCAGTGAAAGGAGCACCCTCACTTTGTCCACCGCGCACCGTCCGCGCAAATCCCCTCCGCCCGAATGCGAGTTGAGGACCAGGGAACAGCCGACCTGTGTCGGGCGGGAACAAGTCGTTCTCGTCGGCCTCGACGGCTTCGAACGCTGGCTCTGCCCGGCGCACGCCGCCGCCCTCTGGCTCACCGACCCGACACTTCGCTTCAGCGCGAAGACTCGACCGCAAGCAATCTCCGCGGTCATGTCGCAGGCCTTCGGCGGCGGTGGTCGTCAATGACCTCGCCTCCTGCCACCCTGCCGAAGGCCGTCTGCGCACTGATCGACCGGGCCGCAGAACCGGAGTTCGCGTCCTGGCGGCGCCAGATCGTCCGCCTCGGCGGCTGCACGAACCCGATTCACCTCGTCGGCAACGCGACGGTCATCGACGCGTCGACCGGGGAGGCCCTGTTCTCGTACAGCTCGGACGTCTACGGCGGTCGCCTGCTCACCGCCTGCGGCAACCGCAGGGCAACGGTCTGCCCGACCTGCGCCCGCGTTTATCAGGCCGACACGTACCAACTGATCCGTGCCGGACTCATCGGCGGCAAGAACGTGGGAGAGAAGGTCGGCGAGCACCCTCGGGTGTTCGCCACCCTCACCGCTCCCGGCTTCGGCCCAGTTCATACCCGCCGTGAGCGCGACGGTCGCGTACGAGCCTGCCGACCCCGTAAGTCAGGGAACTCCTGCTCGCACGGCTCGCCGGCCGGGTGCCACTCACGCCACGCGGACGACGACCCGCGGCTCGGTGAACCGCTCTGCCCTCGCCGCTACGACTACGCCGGAGCCGTCCTCTGGCAAGCACACTCAGGCCGACTCTGGCACCGCTTTGCTCTGGAACTCTGCCGTGAGATCGGCCGGAGAGTCGGGCTCTCGCGAAGCGAGTTCGCCGAGACGCTTCGGTTGTCGTACGCGAAAGTCGCCGAGTATCAGCGGCGCGGGCTGGTCCACTTCCATGCCGTCATCTGCCTCGACGGACCGGAGGGACCGAACTCGACTCCACCAGGTTGGGCGACGACCGCTCTGCTCTCGGATGCTGTACGCCGTGCAGTCGGGAAGGTCCGGCTCACTGCCCCTGGCCGGGAGGTCATCGGGGCGCGTGCGCTGCGGTTCGGCGAGCAGGTCGACGTACGTCCTATCTCCGCCTTTGGAGCGGGGGAACGGCTGACCTCGGCGGCCGTAGCCGGTTACATCGCCAAGTGCGCGACGAAAGGAGCCGAGTCCGCCGGCGCGGTGGAGGGTCGTATTCACGGGGCGCGGGACCTGGTCATGTTGCCCGTACGTGCCCACGTGCTCCGCATGATCGGTACGTGCTGGTGGCTGGGTTGCCTGCCTGACTTCGAACCCCTCGGCCTGCGGCGTTGGGCGCACATGCTCGGCTACGGCGGGCACTTCTCCACCAAGTCGCGGCGCTACTCCACCACCCTGACCGCACTTCGTCAGGCCCTTGCAGAACACCGCGCGGAGGAGCAACGAACAGCTCTCGGCATCGACGCTCGGCCAACCGTCGCTCTCGGCCAGTGGCGCTATGCCGGGCGCGGCTACTCGCCGGAGGCGGCGCTCCTGGCTGCCTCCGTGCGGGAGGGCGGTGGTCGTCATGGCACGTGAGAAGGCGGTCGAACTGCTCACGGTGCGGCAGGTACTCGAAGAGCTGGGCGGCATTTCTCGGCGCACCTTCTACCGCTGGCGGGAGTTGCGCATCGCGCCGGCCTGCATCCGGCTGCCGAACGGTGAGTTACGGGTCCGCCGTGACGTGCTCAACGATTGGTTGTCGGAGCGGGCGGAGGGGGCCGCGTCGTGAAGTCGTACAAGGTCGTCATCTGGAAGCTCAGTATCAACCGCTCCGCAAGGAAGCCGACGTATCTCGTCCGCTGGTCCGTGGACGGCCAACCCTTCCACGAGTCGCACAAGACAAAGGCGTTGGCCGACCGCTTCCGCGCGAAAATGCTCAGGGCGGCAGACAAGGGCGAACCGTTCGACACCGTTACCGGTCTGCCGGACTCGCTGCGCGGCGGCAAGGCGGCTCTGACGTTCCTGGAACTGGCGCTCAAGTACATCGATGCCCGCTGGGCTGAGGCGTCGGCGAAGCAGCGGGACAGCATGACTGACTCGTTGGCGACGGTTCTCCCGGCGCTGGTCAAGCCGGGACGCGGGCGACCCACCGTCGCAGTCCTGCGGCGGGCGCTGCGCTCGTACGTGTTGTCTCCACCTCGGAGGGAACGCGAGCGGCCCGAGGAGATCGCATCGGCGGTGCGCTGGATTGAAAAGGCGTCGCTGCCGGTGGCGGAGTTGCAGGAGATTGCTCAGGTTCATGAGCTGATCGACACCCTAAGCCGGAAGCTGGACGGCAAGGCTGCGGCGACGCAGACCTATCGACGGCGGCGTGCAGTCGTCTTCAACTCTCTTGAGTTTGCTGTGGAGTTGGAGGTGCTTCCTTCCAATCCCCTCGGTCGAGTGCGACGCAAGCGGGGGAAGCGAGCTGTCCAGGAGGTCGACCGTCGGGTCGCGGTCAACCCTCGGCAGGCGCGGGAGCTGCTGGCTGCGGTGACGTACGTGGGCGGCTACGAGCGGGCCAGCGGCCGACGACTGCGGGCGTTCTTCGGGTGCCTGTACTACGCGGCCATGCGGCCAGGTGAGGCGCTAGGTCTGCGCCGCTCGGACTGCACGCTCCCAGAGAAGGGCTGGGGCCGTATCGAACTGGCGGAGACCCGGCCGACGGCGGGCAAGGCATGGACCGACTCCGGTGAGGCGCACGACCGGCGGGGCTTGAAGCAGCGGGCTGAGGGCGAGGTGCGCATCGTGCCTATCCCGCCGCCGTTGGTGCAGCTCCTCCTCGAGCACCTTTGGGAGTTCGGCACGGCGAAGGACGGTCGGCTGTTCGCGAGCGAGCGGGGCAACGTCGTGGCAGCTTCGTCGTACTCGCGCGTGTGGAAGCAGACGCGGGAGCTCGCGCTCCTGCCAGAACAGGTCTCGTCGGTCCTGGCCTTCCGGCCGTACGACCTTCGGCACGCGGGCGTCTCGCAGTGGCTGAACTCCGGTGTACCCGCGCCGGAGGTGGCTGCTCGTGCAGGTCACTCGGTCGACGTCCTTCTGAAGATCTACGCGAAGTGCATCGACGGCCAGGAGCAGGAGATGAACGACCGAATCCTGAAGGGCCTGCAGGAGGAGGGCAAGACCGAAGAGTGAATACGGCCCACACGGCCCTCGCGCGAAAGCCCCGGAGTGATCCGGGGCTTTCGTCATGCTTTGGGGCTGGGCTGGTCGGCTTGCTTCGAGTACTCGGGTAATGGGCCGGAAGCGGAGGACTTAAGTTGCGGCTGTGCGCCTACTTCACTTCCAGACTTCGCAGACGCGGGGCATCAATGTCTACCGCTACCTTCCGGGCGCGCAGACAGCCGTGACCCGTAACTGGCCGGGCCTGTTCCAGGATTGGCCGCCCGAGCCAACTCCCTTCACTGAGTACGCGGTGAACAACAACAACATGGAAGAGGTGGCTGTCTATGTAGGTCTGGCCTGGCGCCTGACCGCGGGCCTGGCTCGATACGCGATTCCGACGTACTACCGAGAGGAGGCCGCACAGTCTCTGGGCCGTGAGCCGGTACTCGTCGACTGGGAGTACGAGATCGAATCAGAAGATCCTCACGAGGTACGTGATAACGGCTTCGTCCCTGGGCGCTCGACTGCCGGCGGGCGCAGGCCAGATTCCTGGCAGGACACGCATCGTGCCGGGCTCTTTGACCTCTCAACGCCCCGGGATCTTGTTCGTTTGCTGCATGCCGTCGTGCTGGACGCTTCCTCAGAGATCACGCTTTTCGCTGTTGCTCCCGGCCCCGCTCGTCAGAGGGATCTCATTTCCTCGTTGTCCGGCTCTGCCCGACCGAGCCTGCCCTCGGTCATCAGGGATGCGGAAGTCTTCGTCGACCTGACCATCGGCAGTGACCTCGGCTACTACGACGCGATTACAGTCGCCTCCCACGCTGACATTCAGCCGCGGATTGTCGCGTTGGCGAACGACTTCGCACGACGGATCGAGGCCTACGAGAGCCGCCTGGACAGCCTGTCGGACATGGAGGCTTTCCTCGGGGCCGTCCCCGAGTTGGCAGGGATCCACTTGGACGCCGAGTGAACGCGATGTCGCGTCATCGGCGAGCGGATGCAGCCGAGCCCGAGGCTCTCCGCGAACGCAGCCTGAGCTGCTGAAAGGCCCCCAAGATCATTACGTCGACATTACGTGATCACTGTCATGTGACTGCTTTTCGCGGCATCCGCCTGCACAAACGCCAAGACCCCGTCCTCAGCTAAAGCGCTGATGGCGGGGTCTCTGGGCACCTCATACAGGGTGCCCCCGGCAGGATTCGAACCTGCGCACACGGCTCCGGAGACCGGATATGCGCGAAGCGACCCGGAGTTCCGTCGATCTCGGTGGTGAACTGCGGACATTCGTTCAGCCGCGCCTCCCCCGTATGTCAGTCGTAGCTGTGCCGCCAGTACCGTACGAGCTCTTCGAGGTAGTCCCGCGGAACTCCGTGCGCCCAGTCCACGCCCGGCAGTTCGTTGGGCTGGCGCGTGCGGTCGAGGCGCTGGTGCAGATCGTCGAGATCGCCGTCCGGGAAGCCGGCACGGAATGGCTGAATGGGTGCGGCATCCGAAGGGGTCATGTCCATGGATGCGATTTCCGGGGCCGGGGGTCACGCCAGGCGATCTCCGGGCGCCGGACCGTCCGCCGGACAGGAGGACGACGCCGCCGCGACGCCGAATCCCCTGCCCGCGCCCCCGATGAGTTTCCGGGTGAGGATCAGTCGACAGTAATGACGACGTTCCCCCGCCCGAGGAGGTACTCATGCCCGCCGACGGATTCACCACCTGTCTGTGGTTCGACGGTCAGGCCGAAGAGGCTGCGAACCACTACTGCTCGATCTTCAAGGACTCTGAGCTCGGCAGGATCGGGCGCTACACGGAGGCGGGGCCCGGTCCCGCTGGTTCCGCCATGGCTGTCGAGTTCGTGGCCAACGGCCAGAAGTTCGTCGCTCTGAACGGCGGTCCGCAGTTCACCTTCGACGAGGCGATCTCCTTCCAGATCTACTGCGACGACCAGGACGAGGTGGACTTCTACTGGGACAAGCTCACCGAGGGCGGCGGTGAGGGCGGCCCCTGCGGCTGGCTCAAGGACAAGTTCGGCCTCTCCTGGCAGGTCGTCCCGGCGAAGCTCATCGACATGCTCGGTGACCCGGACCCGGAGAAGGCGGTCCGCACGACCCAGGCCATGTACAAGATGGGCAAGCTGGACATCGCCGCCCTGGAGAAGGCGTACGCGGGGGAGTAGCGGACCCGCTCGGTCCCAGGGACCCGAGGACCCAGGGACCCAGGCACCCGGGCGCACAGCGGCCGACCCGCCGCCGCCCCACACGGGGCTCAGGCGAGCTGACCGCTGTGCAGAGCCGTGTACGCCCCGCCCCGCCGCAGCAACTCCTCGTGCGCGCCGATCTCCTGGATCGCCCCGTCGCCCATGACGACGATGCGGTCCGCGCCACGGATGGTGGACAGCCGGTGTGCCACCACGAACGTGGTGCGGCCGTGCAGCAGCCGGGCCAGTGCCTGCTGGACGAGAGCCTCCGACCGGGTGTCCAGCGCGGAGGTGGCCTCGTCGAGGATGAGCACCCGGGGATCGCGGATCAGCGCCCGCGCGATGGCGAGTCGCTGCCGCTGTCCTCCGGAGAGCCGCGCCCCGTGCTCGCCCACTACGGTGTCGAGCCCTTGCGGCAGCCGGTCCACGAACTCCAGCGCGTTGGCGTCGCGCAGTGCCTCCCGTACCGCCGCGTCCCCGGCGTCGTCCATGCCGTACGCGACGTTCTCCCGGACCGTGCCGTCGAAGAGGATCGACTCCTGCGGTACGACGGAGACGAAACGCCGGTAGGTGCGCAGGTCCAGGGTGCTCATGTCGGTTCCGTCGAGCAGCAGTCGGCCCGAAGTCGGACGGATGAAGCCGATGACGAGATTGAGCACCGTCGACTTGCCTGCACCCGAGGCGCCGACCAGGGCGATGGTCTCGCCGGGCGAGACGGACAGGCTGAAGTCCCGTACGGCGGGCCTGTTCTCGTCGTACGCGTGCCCCACCTCCTCGAAGGTGACGGCACCGCGCAGCGAGGTCACCTCCGCCTTGCCCTCGTTGTCCTCCAGCTCGGGTGCCTGGAGCACCTCGCCGATCGAACGTACCGACTCCAGGCCCTTGGTGATGACCGGCGCCAGAGCCGCGAGTGTCGTCGTGGAGTTGGTGAGCGTGGTCAGGAAGGCGCTGAGCATGACGACATCGCCGGGTGTGACACCCCAGTAGCCGTAGTACGACACCAGCGCGGCGCCGGTGAGGAACAGGATCCCGACCATGTTGAGGAACACCCACGCCAACGAGCCGAACCGCCCGTTGAGCAGGTCGAGCCGCATCCCCGAGCGCAGCACTTGCCCCAGCGTGACGTCCATCCGCCGGAGTGCCTTGCCCTCCAGACCGTGCGCCCGGGTGACCGAGATGAGCCGGGTCATTTCGGTCACCCGCGTGGACAGGTGCTCGACCTCGTGGCGGAAGTTCTCGTTGTGGCTGCGCAGTCGGGTTCGCAACCGTGCCACCAGGAGGGCCGCGACGGGCACGATGCAGAGGAAGACGGGCAGGAACTCGGGTGTGCGGATGGCGATGATGACGAGTCCGCCCGTGAGCACGGTGAGTGCGCCGAGCCCGTTCTCGGCGGTCTGCTGCACCATCTGCTCGACGGTCTCCACGTCCCGGATGACCTTGGCCTGCAGAACGCCCGCGCTGACCCGCGAGTGGTAGCCGATGGACAGTTGCTGCATCCGCGTGCACAGCGAGGAGCGCAGATCAGTGCCCATGCGGCGCACGCTGCCGTACAGGAGGCGGACGTAGAGGAGATGCAGTGGGAGGTTGACCGCGAGGATGAGCAGCAGGGCCCCGGAGCTGACCCAGAGGCGGCCGATCGGCCCGTGCTGGACGACGGTGTCGATGATCGACGCGGTGATCAGAGGCAGCAGCCAGAGTGGACTGTGCTTGACCGTGAAGACGGCGAACGCGGCGGCGAGCCGCCACCGGTCGGTGCGGAACAGATAGGCGAGCGTGCGGATCGGGTGCTCACCCCGGTAGCGATGGTCGAGCGGTCTTTCGGACGACGCCATCGGCGTTGGTCCTCCCCAGTGGCGGAGTAGCGGGCAAGCGCTTTCCTGCCCATCCCGCGCGGGAGTACACCAGCCTGGCGGCCTGCCTCCGGCGTGGCGGGGAGTCGCGTAAAGAGTGGGTTTCCGAGGTTAATTCCAGCGCTCGGAGGGTTGGCGTGGAACCGTCGCCCCGTTATCGTTCACGCACTTCACTCAATCGTTCCGCTGAACGAATAGCGAGAAGGACGGTCGGTCCATGTCCGACATCCACCACCCGGGACGGCGGTCGGTCCTCGTCGCGGGGGCCGCGAGCACCGCCGCGCTCGGCGCGTCCTGGCTGCTCACCGGCTGTACGGGTGCCGCGGCCGCGCCCGTTCTGCCCGCCGCCGCCCAGACGGGCGAACCCGACCGCGGTGGCACCCTCCGTATCGCCCGGCCGCCCGCCTCCGACGCCGAGACCCTCGACCCGGCAAGCGCGCTGTCCGCGTACGAATACCTGGGCGCCCTCTACAACCGGCTCGTCCGGGTCGACACGAGCGGCGATCTCGCCCCCGACCTCGCCGAGTCCTGGGAGCCCGACGCCAAGGCCAGCACCTGGACCTTTCGCATCCGCCAGGGCGTCACCTTCCACGACGGACGCAAGCTCACCTCGGCCGACGCCGCGTACACCCTGCGCCACATCCTCGACAAGGCGACCGCCTCGCCCCAGGCGGCGGTGCTCGAGCCGCTCATCGACCCCGCCACGCTCCGCACCCCCGACGACCACACCCTCGTCGTCCCGCTGAAGAGCCCCAACGCGGAGTTCCCGAGCCTTCTCACGCACTACAACTGCTATGTCGTCCCGGACAACAGCGCCCGCTCGATCGGCCGCACCGGCATCGGCACCGGTCCCTTCAAGCTGGAGTCGTTCGCCCCCGCGGGCCCCGGCCGCGTCACCGCGTACGAGGACCACTGGCAGGGCCGCCCCGTCCTCGACGCGATCGCCTTCTACTCCGTCGCCGACATGTCGGCCCGCTCGAACGCCCTCCTTGCGGGCCAGGTCGACCTGCTCGCGCAGACCAACCTGGACTTCGCGACCGCCCGTGTGGTCGCCGCCTCCGACCGGGCCACCATCGCGCGCGTCAAGAACGCCCAGTGGTACGTCCTGCCGATGCTCACCACCGAGAAGCCCTTCACGGACGTACGGGTCCGGCAGGCGATGAAGCTCGCCTACGACCCCGAGCACGTGGTGAAGGTGGCCCTGCAGGGGGCGGGCACCGCCGGCTGGGACAACCCCGTGCCGCCCAGCGACCCCGCCCACATCGCCGCACATCCCGAGCACGACCCGGAGAAGGCGCGGTTCCTCCTGAAGCAGGCCGGGCACGAGGGCCTGGCGATGGACCTCTACACGTCCTCGTACGACCCGATCTTCACGCCGATGGCCCTCGCCTATCAGGACTCCGCCAAGCGGGCCGGCATCCGGATCAAGGTCAAGACGGCGGCGGCGGACTCGTACTACACGCAGATCTGGATGAAGAAGCCGCTCATGGCGACCTACTGGTACACCGGCAGACCCGTCGACCAGCTCTTCACCCAGGTCTTCCGAAGCGGCTCCTCGTACAACGAGACCGCCTGGTCCGACAAGGACTTCGACGCGCTCCTGGACCGCGCCCGCCGCGAGATGGACGACACGAAGCGCCGCGAACTGTACGGCGAGGCGCAGACCTTCGTCGTCGAGAAGGGCGGGGCGATGACCCCGATGTTCGCCGACCGGCTCGTCGGCATCTCGCGGAAGGTACGCGGATACGCCGAGCACGGCTTCGAGTTCGACTACCTCGGCATCGGCCTGAAGGGGGCCTGACCATGTTCTCCTTCATAGCCCGCAGGGTGGCCGCCGCCGTCGGCACGCTGTTCCTCTCCTCCGTCCTCGTCTTCCTCGCCGTACAGGCCCTGCCCGGCGATGTCGCCACCCAGATCCTCGGCAAGGACGCGACACCGGACGCCGTGGCCGCCCTGCGCGAGAAGCTGAAGCTCGACCAGCCCGCGTGGGAGCGGTACGTCGACTGGGTCCGCGGCGCGCTGCACGGCGACTTCGGAGTCTCCCTCGTCTCCGGGAAGGCGGTCGGCGGCGAAGTCTCCATGTACCTCGGCAACTCCGCGCTGATCGCCCTGGTCACCGTCCTGTTCGCCGTCACCGGCTCGATCGTCCTCGGCATCCTCGCGGGCCTGTACCGCGACCGCTGGCCGGACCACCTGATCTCCACGGTCAGCCTGGTCGGAATGAGCGTCCCCGAGTTCGTGGTCGCGACCGTACTGGTGCTCTGCTTCTCGGTCGCGCTGCCCTGGTTCCCCGCGGTCGTCCTGTACGGCCCGGAGGCGAGTGTCGGTCAACTCCTGCCCTCCGTATGGCTTCCCGCGCTCTCCCTCGCCGTCGTCATGGCCGCGTACATCGTGCGGATGGCTCGCACGTCCGTCATCGACGTGATGGCCGGCGAGTACGTGACAACGGCCCGGCTCAAGGGCCTGTCGAGCTGGCGGGTGGTCACCCGGCACGCCCTGCCCAGCGCGCTTCTGCCGACCCTGCACGTCATCGCGCTGAACGTCGCCTGGCTCGCGGGCGGAGTCGCCGTCGTCGAGAACGTCTTCAACTACCCGGGGATCGGCAAGCTGATGCTCTCCTCGGTCCAGAACCGCGACCTGCCCGTCATCCAGGCCATCGCCCTCATCAGCGCCGTGGTCTACGTCGCCTGCAACCTGGCCGCCGACCTCGGCGCCATGGCCCTCAACCCCAAGCTCCGCACCCGAGGGAGGACCCGATGACCACACTCGACACCGTCCCGGTGGCCGCGCCGCCGCCTGCCGCCGAGGCGCGCGCCGTCCGAGCCTGGCGCACCCTGCGCTCCTCGCGCGCCGCCGTCATCGGCCTCACGATCGTCGCCGTACACGTACTGATCGCCCTCCTCGCCCCGCTCCTCACCTCCTACGACCCCATCGCCAACGACGCCTCGCACGCCCTGCTCGGCCCGAGCTGGGAACACTGGGCGGGTACGGACCAGTACGGGCGTGACGTCCTCGCCCGGGTGCTGTACGGCGGCCGGTACGCGCTCGGCGTCTCCGTCGCCGCGACACTGCTTACCGTCGCGCTCGGCACGGTGGTCGGGTGTGCGGCGGCGCTGCGCGGCGGCTGGTTCGACGACATACTGGGGCGGGTCCTGGACGCCGTCCTCTCGGTGCCGTCGATCCTCGCGCTGCTCGTCATCGTCACCGCGCTCGGGACGGGCCCCGCGGTCATCGTCCTCGCGATCGCCGTGGTGTACGTGCCGCAGGTCGTACGGGTGGTGCGGGGCGCGGCGCTCGCCGTGGTGCCCGCCGACTATGTGACCGCCGCCCGCGCCCGCGGCGAGGGGACCTGGTCGATCCTGCGGCGCGAGATCCTGCCGAACATCACGGACGTGGTGTGCGTGGAGTTCGCGATGCGTGCCTCGTGGGTCGTACTGCTCATCAGCTCGCTGTCCTTCCTCGGCTTCGGCGCCGATCCGCCGACCCCCGACTGGGGTCTGATGGTCGCCGAGAACCGCACCGCCATCACCGTCGTCCCGATGGCGAGCCTCGCGCCGATCATCGCCCTGGCCACGCTCGTGGTCGGACTCAACCTCGCGGCCGACGGCCTGTCCAAGGCGTGGGGCGTCGACCGGATCAGGGAGGGGTCCTGATGACCTCGATCGTCTCCGTGAAGTCCCTTTCCGTGGCCTACCGTTCGGGCGGACGGGACGTGCCCGTCGTACGAGAGGTGTCGCTGGACGTGCGCGCCGGCCAGACCCTGGCGCTCGTGGGCGAGTCGGGCAGCGGTAAGTCGACCGTCGCCGCCACACTCCTCGGCCATCTGCGGCACGGATCCCGGATCACCGCGGGCTCCGTCCTCGTCGACGGGCAGGACGTCTTCGCCCTGCCCGCACGGGAGTTGAGGCGGCTGCGCGGCGGGACCGTCGCCATGATCGCCCAGAACGCGGGCCACGCGCTGACCCCCTCCATGCGGATCGGCCGGCAGATCGCGGAGGCGGGCGGCGAGGTGCCCGTCGTGGACCTCCTCGAACAGGTCCGGCTGCCCCGCCCCGCCGAACTCGCCCGCCGCTACCCGCACGAGCTCTCCGGCGGCCAGCAGCAGCGCGTCGCCATCGCCATGGCCATCGCGGCCCGCCCCAAGGTCCTCGTCCTCGACGAACCGACGACCGGCCTCGACGTAGTCACCCAGCGCAGCGTCCTCGACCTGATCGGCGCCCTGCGCGACGAACTCGGCCTGGCGGCCGTGCTGGTGAGCCACGACCTCGGGGTCGTCGCGCACATGGCCGACGAGGTGACCGTCCTGAAGTCCGGCCGGGTCGTGGAGGCCGCGCCCACCCGGCAGCTCTTCGCGACGCCCCAAGACCCCTACACCAGACGACTGTTGGCGAGCGTCCCGCGCCTCGACGACGCCGGACTCGCGATCGTCGGCGAGGCGGGAGAGCGGGAGGTGCGGCCCAAGGCGCAGGTGCCCGACGACGCACCCGTCGCGGTGTCCGCGCACGACGTCACCATCGACTACGGGTCGACCCGCGCCGTGCACGGCGTCTCCTTCGACGTCCGGCGCGGTGAAGTCCTCGCGCTCGTGGGGGAGTCGGGCAGCGGCAAGTCCACGCTGGCATGGACGCTCGCGGGACTGCGTACCCCCTCCGGCGGCACGATGACCCACGAGTCGGGAGACCTCGCCCGCCCCGCTCAGAAGCGGCCGCCGTCCCTGCGGCGCAGGATCCAGCTCGTCTTCCAGAACGCGGACACCTCGCTGAACCCGCGCCGGTCGGTGGGCGACGCCGTCCGGCGCCCGCTGCACTTCTTCGGCACCGCCCCGTCGCGCACGGAAGCGGCGGCTCGGGCCCGGCAGCTCATCGCCGACGTGCGCCTCGACCCGGCTCTCGCCGACCGGCTGCCCGCCCAGCTCTCCGGCGGCCAGCGTCAACGCATCGGCATCGCAAGGGCGTTGGCGGGCGAACCGGACGTCCTGATCGCCGACGAGATCACCACCGCCCTGGACGTCTCCGTCCAGGCCGATGTCCTCAGGCTCCTCGACGACCTGCGCCGCGAACGCGAGCTGGCCTGCCTGTTCATCAGCCACGACCTGGCCGTCGTACGGGGCATCGCCGACCGTGTCGTCGTCCTGCGCCACGGAGTGGTCGTCGAGGAGGGGCCCACGGACGCGGTCTTCGCCTCGCCCGGACACCCCTACACACGCCAGCTGATGGCCGCGGCCCTTGAACCCGACCCGGACGCCCTGCCGTTCGTCGACTCGACGGCCGACTGGGAGGACGACGCGGCCGGACCGGACGACCTCTGGACCGAACACGGCCACGGCCACCGCGTGCGCCGCTGGCGCCCGGCCGGCCACCTCAGCACCGAAGGAGTTTCTTGAATCCTCCCCCAGCCGAAGCAGGGGGATTCCTGGCTCACGCTGCCTGCGGGTCAGCGACCCGACAGGTCTTCCACGATCAACACCAGCCGGGTTGAAACCAGCCCGGGTTCGTACAGCAAAGCTTGGAGGTGCATGTGCTGTCTTGGCTCTCGATCAGCACGGCGTGCGCGCTTGGTTCTCGCAACGCGCGGCAGTCAGCCTACCCGACCGCGTGGGCGGTCTTTCGCCCTTGGGGCGAAACCCCGTTCCCTGCCCTGCTCCGCAGGAGTCCGATTCCTCCCCGGCCTGAAGACCGGGGCGTCCTCGGAGGGATCAAGTGAAGTACCGCGAGCAGTTCGAGCACCAGGTCGTCCGCGAGGACGTCTGGATCCCGACCCGCGACGGCAGCACCCGACTGCACGCCCGGATCTGGCGCCCGGCCGGCACGGACCCCGTGCCCGCGCTGCTCGAATACCTCCCGTACCGCAAGAGCGACTGGACCGCGCCCCGCGACGCCCAGCGCCACCCCTGGTACGCCGGGCACGGCTATGCCTCCGTCCGCGTCGACATCCGGGGCCACGGCGACAGCGAGGGCGCACCCGGCGACGAGTACGACGAGCAGGAGCTCGCCGACGGCGTCGACGTCGTCAACTGGCTTGCCGCGCAACCCTGGTGCACTGGCAAGGTCGGCATGTTCGGCATCTCCTGGGGAGGCTTCAACTCTCTCCAGATCGCCGCCCTCGCGCCCGAGCCGCTCAAGGCGATCGTCACGGTCTGCTCGACGGACGACCGCTACGACAACGACGTGCACTACATGGGCGGCGCCCTCCTCGGCATCGACATGCTCGCCTGGGCCGGCACCATGCTGGCGTTCGCCTCCCGCCCGCCGGACCCTTCCCAAGTGGGCCGGGACCGTTGGCTGCCCATGTGGCGAGAACGCCTCGACGCCCTCGAACCCTTCCTGCACACCTGGCTGGAACACCAGCAGCGCGACGACTACTGGCGGCACGGCAGCGTCTGCGAGGACTACGGCGCGATCGACGCGGCCGTGCTGGCGGTCGGCGGCTGGCACGACCCGTACCGGGACGCCGTACTGCGCCTCGTCGAACACCTCCCTGACGAACGCGTACGGGGACTGATCGGCCCCTGGTCGCACCAGTACCCCGACCGCGAACTGCCCCCCGGCCCCGCGATCGGCTTCCTCCAGGAGACCCTGCGCTGGTGGGACCAGCACCTGAAGGGCATCGACACGGGCGTCATGCGGGAGCCGTTGCTCCGCTCCTGGATCAACGACCCCGTGCCGCCCGCCACTTCGTACGACGTGATGCCGGGCCGTTGGGTCGGTGACACGAACTGGCCCTCCCCGGCGGTCACTTGGGACGAACGTCCGCTGGGCACGGGCAGCGCCCCCGTCCTCGTACGATCGCCCCAGCACACCGGCCTCGACGCGGGCCGCTTCTTCCCCTTCGGCAACGCCAGCGACCTCCCGCCCGACCAGCGCGAGGAGGACGGCCGCTCGGCCTGCTTCGACTCGGCTCCGCTGGAGGAACGGGTCGAGATCCTCGGCCGCCCGCGCGTCCGGCTCCGCCTCGACAGCGCCACCCCGCGCGCCCATGTCATCGCCCGCGTCTGCGACGTCGCCCCCGACGGCTCGTCCACCCTCGTCACACGCGGCGTGCTGAACCTGATGTCCCGGCACGGGCGGGACAAGGCCGTGGAGTGGACCCCGGGTACGTACGAGGACGTGGAGTTCGAGCTCAACGGCATCGGGTACGCGTTCCCGCCCGGCCATCGCATCCGCGTCGCCGTGTCCGACTCCTACTGGCCGTGGGTGTGGCCGCACGGCGAACGCGGCGAGCTGAGCGTCGTACCGGCCCGGAGCGCGCTGCTCCTGCCCGTGCGAGAAGCCGTGGACGAGCCACCGATCCACTTCGAGGAGCCCGAACAGGCGCCGCCGCTCCCCGTGACGTACGACCGGCCCGCCGACCAGGGGCCCGAGCGACTGGTCACCCACGATGTGGCGAAGGGGGAGTGGACCCTGGAGGTGGACCCCAACTACGGGGGATCCCGGACGTACCCGGACGGCCTGCGCTATGAGGAGAGCGCCCGCGAGACCTACCGCATCCGCACCGACGACCCGCTCTCGGTCAACGCTGTCTCCGAGTGGACGATCCGGCTGCGGCGCGGGGACGATTGGGACGCGGAGATCGTTACGCGGACGGAGCTGCGGGCCACGGCCACGGACTTCATCATGGACAGTCGCATCGAGGCACGGGCGAACGGAGAGACAGTGGTCAAGCGCGTATGGCACCGGAACACCCCGAGGACGTCGGCATGAAGGCCGCCAAGACCCCTCGCCGTGCCGTCGCCGCCGCCGACCGCACCCGCCAGCCCACCGAGGTGCGCCGCCGCCTCATCGTGGAGGCAGCCGTGCCGCTCATCGCCGAGCGCGGGTACGCCTCGGTGGGCGTGCGCGACGTCGCCGCCGCGGCCGGGGTCTCGGTCGGCACCGTCACGTACCACTTCGGCAGCGTCCAGGAGATCCTCTCCGAGGCGATGGTGCTGCACATCGAGCGGTACTACGCGGCGCTCAGTGACGCCGCCGAGCACGCGACCAGCGGGGCCGAGGCGCTGCGGCTGCTCGTGGACGCACTGTTCACGGAGGACACCGACCGGCACTGGCGGATGTGGTTCGACTACTGGAACGCGGGCGACCAGGACCCTGACCAGGCCTTCGCCCGCGGCCAGGGACAGCGGTACGAGGCCTGGCACACCCAGATCCGCGAACTCGCCGAACGGGGTGTCGCCGACGGCGAGTTCGCCTCCGAAGACCTCGACGGCTTCACGGTCCGCTTCGCCGCGCTGGCCGACGGTCTTGCCCTGCAACGACTGCGGCAGGCACCCCCGCTGAGCACGGAGGACGCCAGGCGTCACCTCAACCGACTGGTCGAGACAGAGCTCGGGCGCCCGTCGGACGGGTGACCGGCTGCCATGATCGGCGGAATGAGACAGCGAATAGACCTGGACCTGGCCGCGGCCTTACTGGTCGAGCACAGAGCGCGATGGACGGCCGATCAGTGCGTGGCGTCTCCCATCATGTGGAGTGGAGGCAAGGACGCTCCTCCCGTGGCCGACCGCAGCCATGTGGACGTCCCGCACTGGCTGGGATCACGGATCACGCACGCCGGCTGGGAAGTCCGGCTTGCCGTGGAGCTGGACGCCACCGGGTGGGCGCACCTCCACTTTCTCTCGGAGACCGCCGGCGTGCACGAGCGTTGGCGGGTCCGGTCGCTCGACAGGTGGGACGCCCTGCTCGATCAGGCGGTGGCGAGGGCCTCCCGTATTCGCCTGGTCCACGCCCAGCTGGTGGCCCGTGCTTGCACCACGGGATGGCTGGACTGGATCCACGGGGAGCTGTGGCTGCTGCCGACCAGCCTCATCCGCATACGCAGTGGGCTGATGGCTTCCGTGGCGAACTCCCTGGGCTCGAGTCCGACCGCGCCGGAGCCGGCCCACACCATCGCCCACGACCCCGCGGCCATCCTGGCCGGACACCGCACCAACAAGATCATCCCCTTCGACGGCATCGAGCGGGCGCGCCTGCACGGCGGTATCACCACATCGGGCATGACCGTCTCCATGGTCGACGGCACGCGTCACAAGCTCCTGTGGCTGACCAGTGAGCCGACCCGCCGTCTGCTGACGGACCGATTGCTCCCGATCCTGGGTGACCGCCTCACCCGGTGAGGTCGGGTGGACGCGTCAGCTCACATCCCCGGAGATCACCCGGGTGATCTCCCGCGTGATGCGCACGATCCCGGGTGACCGGACCCCACACGGCTTCGGCGTCGACGTGGTGGGCGCCAGGCAGAAGTGCAGGTAGTCGTCGTCGCGGTGCAGGGCGGTGCGGTCGCCGGCCTGCTGGGTGCAGTACACGGGGTTCTCGTGCTCGTACGAGGTGCACGGCAGGTACTGGACCCAGGTGTCGCGGGCCGAGGCCGGGCTCACGGTCTTGCCGGCGTCGGCGAGCAGGTCGCCGGAGGCGCGGGCTCGCTGCTCGTACAGCGAGTTGACGGTGTGGATCCGGTCGGGCGTGATCGGGTCGGGGCCCTGGAGTACCCATACGATCCTGGGCCGTTGGGCGCCGCCCGCCTGCGCGATCTGGTCGGTCAGCTGCTTCATGTCGGCTTCGTACCGCCTGAAGTACGTGTTCTTCGACTTGTCGTACGTGATGCCATCCATGCACGGCGTGTAGCCCCAGGCGTTGCCCCAGAACTGCAGCACCACATAGTCCGGTTGGAGCGAGCGGACCAGGGCGGCCGCCTTGTCCGCGGGCGGTACGAGGGAATCCGCCCCGGTGCCTTCCAGGTAGTCGCACAGGGTGGTGCCGGAGTACGGGGCGCTCGTGTACCGCGCGTCCAGTTGGTCCCGCAGCAGATCCCCGAGCACCTTCTGGTTCTCCATGGCGAGCGAGTCGCCGAGGTAGAGCACCGTGGGCGCCTTCGAAGGGGCGGCCGGCGCGGTCGGGGAGGCGGCGGGCCGCTGACGCGTCGTCGAGCTCGGTGACGCCGAAGTTTCGGGCGTCGCGCGAGCGGGCGGCGACGCCTCGGGCTCCGACGCCGGGTCGCCGCAGGCGCCGAGCAGCAGCCCGGCGACCAGCGCCCCCACCATCCACCGCTTGCGCATACGTCAACTCCCGCCCCGCCCAACGAAAGAGCTCCCCAGGCAAGCACAGGCGGGCACAAGGGGGAAGGCGAACGCCGGTCACATCTCTGCGCCGTGCGGCAGAAGGGCTGTGTGCCGCCTCAGCCCTCGACAGCTCTGGAGAGAAGCTCCAGCAGATCCCCGAGCGGCAGCGGCTTCGCCATGTGGGCGTCGAAACCGGCCGCCAGGGACTCGCCGTGGTCGGAACCCCGGCTGAACCCGGAGACCGCGATGAGACGCACCTTGTCGCCGTGCGGGCGGGAGCGCACCTCGCGGGCGACCGTGTAGCCGTCGATGTCCGGAAGGCCGAGGTCGCACAGGACGACGTCGAAGAGGCTGGACTCGGTGGCCATCAGGGCGTGCGCGCCGGTGTGCACGGCCGTGACGTGGTGCCCCTGCCGCTCCAGCAGGGCGCGGTAGGTCGTGGCCAGGTCCGTGTTGTCCTCGACGATCAGGATGGCGAGCTGCCGTGACGCGGGGCGGGCCGGCGTCGCCGGGCGCGGTTCCGGAGTGCCGGAGAGGGCGAGCGGGAGCAGGGTGCGGAAGGAGGCGCCGGTTCCGGGGCCGTCGCTGTGTGCGGTGATCCTGCCGCCGTGCAGTTCGACGATCGTCCGGACGACCGCGAGCCCGAGACCGAGCCCCTCAGGGGTGCTGGGGCCCGCCGGAGCCGCCCGCATGAAGACTCCGAACAGCTCCTCGGCCTGGGCCTGTTGGAAGCCGATCCCGTCGTCCTCGACGGCGAGCCGCGCCTGTCCGTCCGCCGTGGTCAGCCGCACCCTCGTACGACCGCCCGGGAGTGTGTACTTGAGCGCGTTGGACAGCAGATTGGTCAGCACCTGGGTCAGCCGCAGCCGGTCCCCGTCGACGAGCACCGGATCGGCGGGCAGTTCGATGTCGAGCGTGCGGTCCTCATGGCCGAACAGGCCGCGCATGTCCGCGCATCCGGTGTCGACGACCGAGCGCAGATCCGTCCGCCCGCGCACCAGCTCCATACGACCGGTCACGGCCCGCGTTCCGTCCAGCAGGTCGTTGCTCATCCGCACCAGCGTGGCGAGCTGCCGCTCCAGGACCGACAACGCCGGATGGCCGTCGGGCAGGTCGAGCGCCAGCAGCTCGCTCGCCGCCGTGGCGGCCGCCAGCGGATTGCGCAACTCGTGCGAGAGGGTCGCGATGAACCGGTCCTTGGCCCGCTGCTCCTCCCGCAACGTCCGTCCCGCCGCGTCGAGATCGGCGTTGGCGCGGCTCAACTGCTCATTCACCTCACGGATCTCCCGGGCGCGCACGAAGAGGTCGATCTCCATGCCCTGCGCGCGCATCTGCGCGTCGGCGACCGCACGCTCCTGCTCCCGCCCGACCTGGCGCAGATGCACGAAGTCGGTGACGTCCTCGACGCGGTGGATGATGTGCGTGACCCGCCCGTCGTCGTCGAGCACCGGGGTGTTGACGGGACTCCAGTACCGCTCCACGAACGCGCCCGCGTCGCCCCTGGGGATGTCGTACCGCTGCAACGCCATGATGTCCGTACGCCCGGTGTCCACCACCGTCCGCAACGAGCGGCGCAGGTTGGCGACGCCGTTGGCCGACGGGTCGTCCGGGTTGTCGGGGAACACGTCGAAGATGGGGTGCCCGACGATGCTCCGCTCGGTGCGGGTGGCCGTGAGATAGGCGCGGTTGACCTCCACGATCGTGAAGTCGGGCGCCAGGATGAGCAGCGGGGAGAGCGTCGAGTCGAACAGGAGCCGGAAGTCGGGCGTGGGGTGCGGGGTGCTCGCGGACATGGCGGCCTTCAGGGATCGAGTCGGTAGCCGAAGCCGCGCACGGTGGTGATCCGCGGGGCGGGAGTGGGCAGCCCGGTGAGCTTGCCGCGCAGCCGGTAGACGTGCTCGACGACGGTCGCGGGCTGCTGCCAGGACGCTCCCCAGATCTGCTCCAGAAGCTGTTCGGCGGAGAAGACCCGGCCGGGGGAGCGGGCCAGCAGCTCCAACAGGGCGTACTCCTTGGGCCGCAGCGTCAGCGGCACGCCCGCTATGTCGGCCCGACGGGCGGCAGTGTCGACGCGCAGCGCCCCGACCTCCAGGACGGCCGGCACCTCGGGCGGCCGGGACCGGCGCAGCACGGCCCGGATACGGGCCACGAGTTCGCGCTGCGAGAAGGGCTTGACCAGGTAGTCGTCCGCGCCGATCTCCAGGCCCGCGACCCGGTCCGCCTCGTCACCGCGCCCGGAGACGACGATCACCGGGAGGCGGCTGGTGGAGCGCAGTGACCGCAGCAGCTCCAGGCCACTGCCGTCCGGCAGTCCCAGATCGAGGACGACCAGATCGATGCCGCCGTCGTACATGGCGGCTTTCCCGGCGCGTGCGTCGATGGCCCACGCGACGGTGAACCCTTCACGTTCCAGATAGGTACGGCACATCAGTGCGAAGTCGGGATCGTCCTCGATCAGCGCGAGGTGTGGACGCATTCCGCACCACCCGGCCCAGCTGCCGCCCCCACGTTGTGTCCCTGGTGAGCGGGCGTTGATGCCCCGACCATGTGGCGAAGGTAGAACAGGAACTACCCACGGTTCAAGGGGGAGCCGCCCGGGGGGAGTTCCGGCGCGGGTTCGTGCAGCGGTGCGGGGATGTCATCACCGCCGCACGAACCCGCGCCGGGACGCGCCGACCCTCACCTCCCGGGGTCACGGCGGCGCCGCGAACCGGCAGGTCGGGCCTCACGTCGTGGTCCGTGCGCGGATGCGGGCGGCGAGTACCGCGACGTCGTCCTCCGCGTGACGGGCGTTGAGACGGACGAGCACCTCGTCGAGCAGTGCGTCGATACCCGCCCCCGGCGGCAGCCGTAGCCGGGCCAGTCGGGCGAGCGAGGCGTCGATGTCCTCCCCGCGCCGCTCCACCAGACCGTCGGTGTACATCACCAGGGTGTCGTCGGGGGTGAGCGTGCGGGTGGCCTGTTCGTAGCCGCCCACTCCGGTGCCCAGCGGGGGGCCGACCGGCAGTTGGAGCAGCTCGGTGCCGTCCTTGGAGAAGACGACCGGAGGCAGGTGCCCGGCGGAGGCGAGCGCGGCCGTGCCGCGTGCCGGGTCGACCTGGACCAGCAGACAGGTGGCCGGTCGCCGGTTGCCGTCCTCGGCCACCGCGGCGTCCAGCCGGCGCAGCACCCGGTGCGGCGGCAGGTCCGTGGAGGCGACGTAGCGGAGCATCGAGCGGTACGCGTTCATGTCGACGGCGGCGTTCAGGCCGTGCCCCATGACGTCGCCCACGACCAGCAGGGTGCGCCCGAAGTGCAGCCGTACGGTCTCGAACCAGTCCCCGCCCACCAGCGTGGTGCCACCGGCCGGGAGATACCGGGTGGCCAGGTCGAGGTTCGGATGCGGCCGGCCCGGTTCGGCCAGCAGCGCCCGCTGAAGGTTCAGCACCGTGCTCCGTACGGCGTTGTGCTGGCGGGAGTGGCCGAGGTGGACGGCCGCGAGACGCGCCGCGTAGTGCGTGCCGGTGGTCTCCTGGTCGGTGAACTCCTTCCCCTGCCGGACGGCGAGCATCACTCCGTACAGGCGGCCGTGCGCGAGCAGCGGCACGGTCATGACCTGCCGTGGGACCCGTCCGGACAGGTCGATCGAGGCGGTGATCGGATGTCCCTCGTCGAGCGCCTGCACGGACAGGGGCCGTGCTCCGTGCGCGGGCCACGGGGTCAGCAGCCCGGCGTCTCCCGCCGTGGCGACGCGTGACAGGTCCGGGGCGTGCGGGTGCTGTGTGGTGGCCGGGGCGTCCGCGGGCAGCAGGTCCACCGCGGCGGCGTCGCAGAAGTGCCGGCACACGAACGCGGCGAGCTCCTCGCACGTGGTCTGCTCGTCCAGCGTGGTGCCGATCGACTCGACGGCATCCTCCATGGCACCGAACGGTGACTCCGCACCCGGAGTGTCCGCACCGCCTCGGCCCGTCATGCCACCTCCACCGCCACACACGCCATGGTCCATCCACGCACGGGGGAGACGGGCCCGCACCCCGGTCAGTGCCGGGGCGGCATGTTGTTCACCAACACGGCCGCACCGTCGAAGCGGCCGGCCTTGAGGTCCTGGAGGGCCTCCTGAGCGCGTGACAGCGGGTACGTGTGCGTCGTCGCGCGGACGCCGTGGCGCGCAGCGAGCGCCAGGAAAGCCCGCCCGTCCTCCCGTGTGTTCGAGGTGACGCTGCGCAGCTCCTTCTCGTAGAACAGCTCCCGCTCGTAGCGGAGCGGCGGCGTGTCGCTCAGGTGGATCCCGGCGACGGACAGCACCCCGCCCCGGTCGAGCGCCCGCAGGGCCACCGGGACCAGATCGCCGACCGGCGCGAACAGGATCGCGCTGTCCAGCGGCTCGGGAGGCTCCTCGTACGCCCCGCGGGCGGACGCCGCCCCCAGGGCGAGCGCCAGCCGCCGGGCCGCCGGGTCCCGCGTCAGTACGTGCACGGTGGCGCCCTGCGCGAGCGCGAGCTGCGCGCACAGGTGGGCGCTGCCGCCGAACCCGTACAGACCGAGCCGCCCGCCCGGCGGCAGCGAGGCCCGCAGCAGCGCGCGGTAGCCGATGATGCCCGCGCACAGCAGTGGGGCCAGGGCGACGTCGTCCAGGTCGCCGGGCAGCCGGTACGCGAAATCGGCCGGCACGGTCGTGTACTCCGCGTAGGCGCCGTCGGCGTCCCAGCCGGTGTACTCGGATGCCGGACAGAGATTCTCGGCCCCGCGCACGCAGTACCGGCACGTACCGTCCGTACCGCGCAGCCAGGCGACGCCCACCCGGTCGCCGAGGGCGTACGCGCGCACGTCCTCGCCCAGCGCCGCGACCACGCCGACGACCTCGTGCCCGGGCGTCACACCCGGCAGGTGCACGGGCAGGTCGCCCTCGGCGACGTGCAGGTCGGTACGGCAGACACCGCAGGCGCGGACATGTACGAGGAGTTCGCCGGCCCGCGGCACCGGCACCGGTTTCTCGACGAAGCGCAGCGGCTCCTGCTCGATCGGCCCGGGCCGGACCGCTTCCCACGCGTGCATCATCCCGTGCCCCGTCCCGTCGAGGACCGTTGCTGTCCGCTCTCCAGTTTGGTGCGGAACGTCCCGTTCGGCGCGCGGCCCGGGCCGGGCCTGGCTAGCGTGAAACGTGGAACCAGTCACCCAACCGGAGAAGGTCGACGTCATGGCCGTACAACCCGAGGGAACGCCCTGTTGGGCGGACGCGATGTTCAGCGACGTGGAGGGGGCCAAGAGTTTCTACGGTGACGTGCTCGGCTGGACGTTCGGCGAGTCGTCCAGCGAGTACGGGAACTACACGCAGGCGTACAAGGACGGTAAAGCGGTGGCCGCCGTCGTCCCGCCGATGCCCGGGCAGGAGGGCCAGTCCGCCTGGTGCCTCTACTTCGCCTCGCCCGACGCCGCCGTGACCGCACAGAAGATCCGGGACAACGGCGGCACCGTCGTGATGGAGCCGATGCAGGTCGGCGACTTCGGCACGATGGCCCTGGCCAGTGAGCCCAGCGGCGCCGTCTTCGGCGTCTGGCAGGCGGGCACCCACGAGGGCTTCGAGGCCATCTCCGTGCCCGGCGCGTACGCCTGGGCCGAGGTCTTCACCCGTGAGCCCGAGAAGACCGACGCGTTCCTCCCCGCCGTCTTCCCGTTCAGCGCGAAGCAGATGGACGGACCCCATGACGGACCCGAGATGGACTTCAGGATCTTCAACGTCGGCGAGGACACCGTCCTGGGCCGGATGAAGATGACGGACGACTTCCCTCCCGAGGTCCCGTCGTACGTCAACGTCTACTTCGCCGTCGAGAACTGCGACGCGGCAGTGGCGAAGGCGACCGAACGCGGCGGCATTCTGCGCTTCGGGCCCATGAGCAGCCCGTTCGGACGGTTCGCGGCGCTGAGCGACCCGCAGGGCGCGTCGTTCTCCGTCATCGACCTCAGCACGACCGAGGGCGACATGCCCAAGTTGACCGACGTGTCCTGAACCTTTCGCCCGCGAGGGCAACCACACGGACGCGGTTTTTCGTCCCTTCTTGTGGCCGCCGCACCTTCGGGTGACCGACCCCCCACAAGAATCGCGAGAGGCCGCATGCTCCGCATTCACTTCACGTCGCACGATCTGCAGAACATCCGCGTGGCCCGGCAACCGGATCCGCTGTGGGAACTGGTGTGCAGCGTCTGCCGGTTGGAGACCGGCCAAGGACCGCTCGACTTCGGTCACTGGCGCCGCTCGGCCCGCGACCGGCTCTCCAGAGACCCGGTCGCGGGCCGAGCGCTGTACCCGCTGCGGACACTGATTCCCTCGACGGGTTACATCCCGGACTTCCTCACACCATCGGTCACCGGCGGCGATCTGCCGGCCGGCCTCGACCAGGTGCGGCGCACCCCGCGCACCCGGCTGGTGCGCGACCTGACACGGCTGGCCGACTCCCGCCCCGTTCCGAGCTGGGCGACCTCACTCGGCAGACCGGGCGGCGACCCGCTCAAGTCACTGGCGAACGCCCTCGGGGTCTACTTCCGCGCCCTCCTCGAGCCGTACTGGACGCACATCCGCACGGCGGTCGCCGACGACGTCGACCTGCGCTCCCGGGACCTCCTCGACGGCGGCACCCAGGCCCTTCTCGACGGACTGCGTCCGCTGGCGCGCTGGAAATCTCCCGTGCTCGAGGTGGACTACCCCATCGAACGCGATCTGCATCTGGAAGGGCGCGGTCTGCTCCTCGTCCCCTCGTTCTTCTGCTGGCGCCGGCCGACCGCACTCGCCGACCCCGGCCTCGACCCGGTGCTCGTCTATCCGGTGGCGAAGGCACCCCTCGCTGTCGCACGCGCCGCGGACGACGGGCTCGAACGCCTGCTGGGCCGCACCCGCAGCGTCGTACTCGCCGAGGTGGCGGGCCGCCACGCCCGCACCACCTCCGAGGTCGCCGCGGCCGTGGGGATCGCGCTGCCCAGCGCCAGCTACCAGATCGGCGTCCTGCGCGACGGGGGACTGGTGGCCAGCCGCCGCGACGGCAAGTACGTCCTGCACACGGCCACCGCGCTGGGGGAGCGGCTGCTCGGCAGCAGTGGCGGGCTGCGACCCGGTACCGGAGCAGCCGTCCGACCGTGACATCATCGGGGCCATGTCTGAACGTGTTGTGGCCGCCTGTGACGGGGCGTCGAAGGGGAACCCGGGACCCGCCGGATGGGCCTGGGTCGTGGCCGACGGTGACGAGACCCCCACCCGGTGGGAGGCCGGCCCGCTGGGCACCGCGACGAACAACGTCGCCGAACTCACCGCGCTGGAGCGCCTGTTGACGGCGATCGCCCCGGACGTCCCGCTGGAGATCCGGATGGACTCCCAGTACGCGATGAAGGCCGTCACCACCTGGCTGCCCGGCTGGAAGCGCAAGGGCTGGAAGACGGCCTCCGGCAAGCCCGTCGCCAACCAGGAACTGGTCGCCCGCATCGACGAACTCCTCACCGGGCGCACCGTCGATTTCCGCTACGTCCCCGCGCACCAGGTCGACGGCGACCGCCTCAACGACTTCGCCGACCGGGCCGCGAGCCAGGCGGCGATCGTCCAGGAGCCCGCGGGCAGCGACCTCGGTTCTCCCCAGCCGCCGCCCGCTCCCGACACCGTCCCGGCCGCCGCGCGCCGCCGCGCCCCCGCGAAGCAGAGCGGCCCGGCCCGCACGATCAAGGCGAAGTTCCCCGGCCGCTGCCTGTGCGGACGCTCCTACGCGGCGGGTGAGCCCATCGCCAAGAACGGCTCCGGCTGGGGACACCCCGAATGCCGTACGACGGAGACCGCCGACGCGTAGCCGTCAGACTTTCAGGCCGTGTCGAACGTGTAGTGCGCCGTGTGATCCAGCAGTTCGGCCGGCCGCACGTCGTTCCACGGCTTCATGGTCTCGTCGAGGTCGACGACGTCCGGGGTCCCGCCCAGCGGCAGGTAGCTGGAGCCGGGGTGGCGGCGCTGCCAGTCGGCCCACAGCTTGTCTATGAAGGCGTGATGGAGCCAGAACACCGGGTCGTTGGGGGAGACGCCGGTGGCCATCTGGCCGCCCACCCAGACATGGACCCGGTTGTGCAGGTTGACGCCCCGCCAGCCTTCGAGGTGGTTGCGGAAACCGTCCGAGGCGCTGTTCCACGGCGCCATGTCGTACGTCTCCATCGCGAGTACGGACTCCACCTCCGCGCGGGTGGGCAGCTCCCGGGCGCTCCCGCCGAGCGACCTGCGGAGGTAGGTGCGGCTGTCGACGCGCACGCTGATCGGCCAGTTGCCGGCCGAGGCCGCGAAGGGGCCGTCCATCACCTGGCCGTCCCGGCTGCGCCCGGTGCCGCCGAGGAAGTCGGGCGCCCACAGGGACGCGCGAGCCGTGCGGTCGGTGCTCCAGTCCCAGTACGGCAGGGCGACGGCGGGGTCGACCGACTGCAGTGCCTGCTCGAACTCGATGAGGAATCTGCGGTGCCAGGGCAGGAACGACGGTGAACGGTGACCCGTCCGCTCGCCGTTGTCCGTGTCGCCGACGATGAATGCGTTGTGCGTTGTGACGAAGGAGTCGTAGCGGCCACTGCGCTTGAGCTGCACCAGCGCATCGGTGAAACGCCGCTTCTCGTCGGCGGTCAGGCTCGCCTGGTTCTTGCGTACGGTCATGTGCGGGACTCCACAGTCTGCTTGCGGGGCGGGTCAGTTGGCGCCGAACGGGACGAGCGGGGCCCCTTGCAGTTCCACGACCGCGGCGCGGGCGGCGGCGCGCGGGGTGGCCACCGGGTCGTAGTGGCTGACGACGCTGATCCAGCTGCCGTCGGCGTTGCGCATCACGTGCAGCTCCACGCCGTCGATGAACACGGCGTAGCCGGCGCCGTGGTGGTGTCCGCTTCCGCTGATGGGACGGCCGGTTATGCGGCGGCCCCGGTAGACCTCGTCGAAGGCCTCGGGCCTGCTGTGGTCGTGTCCGGCGGCGGTGGCCGTCGGTGCACTGAGGGACTGGGAAGCAGCCACGGCGGCCAGCGTGGCGGCCGCACCCAGGGCATGGCGACGGGTGAGTTCCGGCATACGAAGTCCTCCTGTATCGGGCTCTGTTGAACGACTCGGTATGCCTATCGGTTCGTCAGAGGGTGGGAGAAATCGTCGAATGTCGGTTGGCTGTGATCCGGACAATTAAGCAAATGTCGTGCGCACCATGACCCACAACCCTCCCCTGTTACTCTTCGCAGTCAATTGACCGCAATGTGCAACAGAGGGAGTGCGCGTGAAGATCGCGTGCGTCGGTGGCGGACCCGCCGGCCTGTACTTCTCGATCCTGATGAAGCGCCAGGACCCGTCCCACGACATCACCGTCTACGAACGGAATCCGGCCGGGTCGACCTACGGCTGGGGCGTGACGTACTGGGCGGGCCTGCTCGACAAGCTCAGCGAAGGCGACCCCGAGTCCGCGCGCGCCGTCAGCGAGAACTCGGTCCGCTGGAGCGAGGGGGTCGCCCAGGTGGGCGAGAGCAGGACCGTCCACCCCGGCGACGAGGGGTTCGGAATCGGCCGCCGCCGACTGCTCGACCTGCTCGCCGAACGGGCCGAATCCCTCGGCGTGCGCGTCGAGTTCGAGCACGAGGTGACCGCCGACCGGCTGCCCGACGCCGATCTCGTCGTCGCGGGCGACGGAGTCAACAGCGCCCTGCGGGAGCGCCATGCCGACCACTTCGGCAGTGACATCGCACTGGGCCGGAACGTCTACAGCTGGCTCGGCACCACCAAGGTCTTCGACTCCTTCACCTTCTCCTTCGTGGAGACCGATCATGGCTGGATCTGGTGCTACGCCTACCCGTTCAGCGGGGAGCACAGCACCTGCGTCGTCGAGTGCTCTCCCGAGACCTGGACCGGTCTGGGGCTCGACACGGCGAGCGAGGGTGACGGCCTCGCCCTCCTCGAGAAGCTCTTCGCCGACCTCCTGGACGGACACGGGCTGATCGGGCGGGCGCAGAGCGACGGCAGCGCGCAGTGGCTGAACTTCCGCACCCTGACCAACCGGACCTGGCGCCGAGGCAACCTCGTCCTGATCGGTGACGCCGCCCACACCACGCACTACTCGATCGGCGCGGGCACCACCCTCGCTCTGGAGGACGCCCTCTCGCTGGCCGGAGCGCTGCGCGAGATCCCGGAGCTGGACGCCGCCCTCGCCCACTACGAGCAGGAGCGCAGGGCCGCGCTCCTGTCGATCCAGAGCGCGGCCCGCCACAGCGCCCAGTGGTACGAGAACCTCCCGCGCTACATCCACCTGCCGCCGGCGCAGATGTTCGCCCTGCTCGGCCAGCGCCATTCGCCGCTGCTGCCGTACATCCCGCCGCAGCTGTACTACCGCATCGACCGAGCGGCCGGACAGCTGGAGGCACTGCGCCGGTTCAAGCGCTGGCTGGGTCCGCGGCTCGCGCGAACGGTGCAGGCCCGCACTCAGCGGTAGCCGTCCACGACCGGGTTTCTTTGGTGAATAGCGATTCACTGGCTATGGTGAATTGCTATTCACCTATTTTTTGGACTCCTGGAGTACCCATGGCGGCTCTGCGTGAGCGATTGACGGTCCCGGTGCTCGCGTTCGGCGCGATCGTCATGGCCGTCACACAGACGGTGGTGGTGCCGCTGTTGCCGGACCTTCCCCGGCTGACGGGCGCCTCGGCGGGCGAGGTCTCCTGGATGGTGACGGCGACGCTGCTGGCCGGAGCGGTGCTCACTCCCGTCCTCGGCCGGGCGGGAGACATGTACGGCAAGCGGCGCGTACTGCTGATCGCGTTCGGGCTGATGACGCTGGGCTCGCTCGTGTGCGCCGTCACGTCCGACATCGGCATATTGATCGCGGCACGTGCTCTGCAGGGCGCGGCGGCGGCCGTCGTGCCGCTGTCGATCAGCATCCTGCGGGACGAACTGCCGCCGGAGCGCACGGGCAGCGCGGTGGCGATGATGAGCTCCACCCTGGGCATCGGCGCCGCCCTCGGCCTGCCGCTCGCCGCGCTGATCGTCCAGTACGCCAACTGGCACGTCATGTTCTGGGCGACGGCCGCACTCGGCGCCCTCGGTCTCGCGCTCGCCTCGTGGGCGGTGCGCGAGTCGCCCGTCCGCGAGCCGGGCCGCTTCGACACGCTGGGCGCGCTGGGTCTCGCCGCGGGCCTGGTCTGTCTGCTGCTGGGTGTCTCGCAGGGCGGCCAGTGGGGTTGGGGCAGCCCCCGGATCCTGGGCCTGTTCGTGGCCTGCGCGGTCGTCCTGACCCTGTGGTGGGTGCAGCAGCGTCGCGCCGAACGACCCCTGGTCGACCTGAAGCTGGCCACCCGCCCGCGCGTCGCGCTGCCGCACCTGGCGGCGCTTCTGACCGGCTTCGCCTTCTACTCGAACACCCTGGTGACCGCACAACTCGTGCAGGCGCCCGAGGCCACCGGCTACGGGCTCGGGCTGTCCATCGTGGCGACCGGCCTGTGCCTGCTGCCCGGCGGTGTGACCATGCTGCTGCTCTCGCCCGTCTCGGCGCGCATCTCCACCAACCGCGGCCCGCGTGTGACGCTGGCCATCGGCGCCGGGGTCATCGCCCTCGGCTATGTCCTGCGCATCGCGGACAGCCGCGACCTGTGGGCGATCATCCTGGGTGCCACGGTCGTGTCGATCGGAACGACCTTCGCCTACTCGGCCCTGCCCACCCTCATCATCCGCGCCGTGCCCGCCGGGCAGACCGCGTCCGCGAACGGCGTCAACGTCCTGATGCGGACCATCGGCCAGGCCGTGTGCAGCGCCGCCGTCGCCGCCGTGCTCGTCCACCACACCAGCCTCATCGGGGGCGCCCCGGTGCCCACGCTGCACGGCTATCTGCTGGCCTTCGCCATGGCGGGTACGGTCGCCCTGGTGGCCTGCGCCGCCGCGCTTGCGATACCCGCCGACCCCGCCTCCCGTGACACCGAACGTGCCCGCGACCGTACCGAAGTGTCCCGCGACGAGGCACTCGAAGGAGCATGAGTACCGTGACCACCCCGCCCCCCGGTCTCACGGCATCCGCCACCGCCGCGCCGCGCCGCGACGCCGAGGCGACGAAGGCGGCCATCCTCCGCGCGGCCCGCCATCTACTGGCCCGCCGCGCCCACGCGGACATCACGCTCAAGGCGGTCGCCGACCGGGCCGGGGTGAGCCCGCCGCTGATCCTCAAGTACTTCGGAAACAAGGACGCGCTGTTCGCGCGTGTCATGTCCTTCGACTCCGACACGGCCGCGCTGCTGGACGCGCCGCTGGAGGACCTCGGCCGGCACATGGTCCGCCATCTGCTGGTCGGCCAGACCGAGCGCGGCGCCGATCCCATCCTGCGGATCGTCTTCGCCCCGCTCCAGGGCGAGCAGGGCGACATACTGCGCGCCAACTTCCGCACCCAGGTCAGCGACCGGCTCGCCGAACGCCTCACCGGCCCCGACGCGGGCCTGCGCGCCGAACTCGCCGTCAGCACGCTGCTAGGCCTCGGCGTCATGTACGGCATCGCCCGCGGCACCAGTCTGCGTGCGACCGCGATCGAGGACATCGTCGACCGGTACGGCCCCACGGTGCAGGCCCACCTCACGCGCCCGGTGTGAGGAACGGGCGGCTCAGTTCACCCCGTGCGGGCGGAACTGGACGCTGATCCGAGGTCCCGCCGCCCGCGCCGACTTGGGGATGGCGTGCTCCCAGGTGCGCTGGCAGGAGCCGCCCATCACGATCAGGTCGCCGTGCCCGAGAGGGTGCCGCACGGTGTCCCCTCCGTTGCGCGGACGCAGCAGCAGATCGCGCGGGGCGCCCACGGAGAGGATGGCGACCATGGTGTCCTCGCGCGCGCCACGCCCGATCCGGTCCCCGTGCCAGGCCACGCTGTCGCGGCCGTCGCGGTAGTAGCAGAGCCCGGCCGTGGTGAACGGTTCACCGAGCTCGGCGGCGTAGTGCGCGGACAGGGCGTCCCGCGCCTCGTCGAGAACCGGATGCGGCAGCGCGTCGCCGTCGGCGTAGTAGGCGAGCAGTCTCGGTACGTCCACCACCTGCTCGTACATCTGCCGCCGCTCGGCCCGCCACGGCACGTCGGAGAGGAGCCGGTCGAACAGGGCGTCGGCCCCGCCGAGCCACCCGGGCAGCAGGTCGATCCAGGCGCCGTGGCCCAGCGTGGTCCGGCGCATCCCCTTCAGCGGGGTGAGGTGCGGCTCGTCGGTCTGGTCGAAGAGGGAGCCCTGGAGGTGCGTGGACATGGATTCAGCGTACTCCGGAATCGAATGTATGTTCCATGCGGGTTAGGGGGCAGGAGGCTCACTGCGACGCCTGGTTCGGTGACCCGCGTCACATCCGGCTCTTGTCAGCAATCGGGGCGCCGTCTCGTTCAAGGGGCACGCGAACGAGACAGGAGAAACGCCATGAAGCACCGCATCGTCGTACTCGGCGCCGGATATGCCGGGGCCTTCGCCGCCGGAAACCTGGCACGCCGGCTCTCGGCCGCCGACATCGAGATCACCGTCGTGAACGCCGTGCCCGACTTTGTTGAGCGGATGCGACTCCACCAGCTCGCGATCGGCCAGGACCTCGCGTTCCGCACGCTCGCGGACGTCTTCGCGGGCACCGGGGTGCGGCTGCGCCTGGCGCGCGTCACCGGCGTCGACCCCGAGCGCAGGACCGTCGCCGTGACCGGCGAGGACGGCGACGGCGAGCTCGCGTACGACACGCTTCTCTACGCGCTCGGCAGCTCCGTGGCCCACCATGGCGTCCCCGGCGTGGCCGAGTACGCCTTCGATGTGACCGGCCGGTCCTCGGCGCTGCGTCTGCGCGAGCGCCTGGCCGGCCTGGGCGGGGGCGGCACCGTGCTGGTCGTCGGTGAGGGGCTGACCGGCATCGAGACCGCCACCGAGTTCGCCGAGTCCCGGCCCGACCTCTCGGTCGCGCTCGCCGCGCGCGGCGAGCTGGGCGCCTGGCTCTCCCCGAAGGCCCGCCGTCACCTGCGCCAGGCCTTCGACCGGCTCGGCATCACCGTCCACGAGCACACCGGCATCGAAGCCGTCGAGCCGACACGGGCGATCGCCGCGGACGGTACGTCCATCCCGGCCGATGTGACCGTGTGGGCGGCCGGGTTCGCCGTGCACCCCATCGCTGCCGCAAGCGGCCTGGAGGTCGCCGACACCGGCCAGATCGTCGTCGACCGCACCATGCGCTCGGTCTCGCACCCGGACGTCTACGCCGCCGGTGACTGCGCCTACGCGATCGGCGACAACGGCCGGCTGCTGCCGATGTCCTGCGGCTCGGCCGGCTACACCAACATGCAGGCGACCGCCGCGATCATCGCGCGCCTGACGGGCAGCGAGGTCCCGACCACCGGGCTGAAGTACTACGGCAACCACATCAGCCTCGGGCGGCGGGACGCGATCTTCCAGATGGTGGACGGGGACGTCCGGTCCAAGTCCTGGTACCTGGGCGGCCGGACGGCCGCGCGGCTCAAGTCGGGCGTGCTCAAGGGGGCCGGGTGGGCCATCGTCCACCCCACCTTCGGCATGCCGAAGCGCAGGCGCCGCCTGGCCACCGCGCCCGACCGGGCCGGTGCGAGGGTCGCCGCATAGGTTGTTCCGCATGGACAGCGCAGCCCTCGATCGGTTCGAGGCCAGCCGGGGCAGGCTGGCCTCTCTGGCGTACCGTCTGCTCGGCTCGGCCGCCGACGCCGAGGACGCCGTGCAGGACACATTCCTGCGCTGGCAGGCCGCGGACCGCGAACGGGTGGAGGTGCCGGAAGCGTGGCTGACCAGGGTCGTCACCAATCTCTGTCTCGACCGGCTCCGCTCGGCGCGGGCGCGCCACGAGCGAGCGGCCGGTGCCTGGCTGCCCGAGCCACTTCTCGAGGGCGACCCGATGCTCGGCCCGGCCGACACCTTCGAACAGCGCGAATCGGTGTCCTTGGCCGTACTGACCCTTTTGGAGCGCCTCTCGCCGGTCGAGCGGGCCGTCTACGTCCTGCGTGAGGCCTTCTCGTACAGCCATGCCGAGATCGCCGGGATCCTCGACATCACCGAGTCCGCGAGCCAGCAGCATGTCCACCGGGCCCGGTTCCGGGTCGCCGCCAAACGCCGCCGCGGGGGTGAGGCCGACCCCGCGTCCGCGCGCCGGGTCGTCGCGGAGTTCCTCGTCGCCGCCACGTCGGGGCGCACCGAACGGCTGGTGGCGCTGCTCACCGACGATGTGACGGCGGTCTCGGACGGTGCCGGACTGGGCCAGCGGCTGTTGCGGTACGAGACGCGTGAGCGGGTCGCCTCTTTCGTGCGGGGCGGCTTCAAGCCCACACCGGCGAAGCGGCGGCTGGCCGGCGGCTCGCCCGCGATCCACATCGCGCTGGTCAACGGCTCCCCGGCCGTCCTAGCAGTCGTCGACGACCGGGTCGTGGGCATCGTGGCGTTCGAAGTCAGCGACGGCAAGGTCGCGTCCCTGCGCGGCATCGCCGCCGCGGACCGGCTCGCGCGCCTCAACGAGACCTGGCGGCAGCGTGAACCCGACGAGCCGGTCATCGACGCATGGTGACCCCGAATCGGACGCAGTTCGGACATCGCTAGAGCTCACCTTCACTCGGGATCGGCGAGGACCTCGCGGATCACGTGCTCGGCATTGGCGGCCATCACGGGGTTCGTCGTGCGGTAGTACGGGAGCTGGTTCAGGGCCATGGACAGGGCCCAGCCGCGGCCGCGTGCCCAGGTGGCGTCGTCGGCGCCTGTCGCGTGCCGGAAGGCGGGTCTCGCCCCGGCGGGGAGAAGGTTCCAGGCGGGGATGAGGTCACAGGCCGGGTCGCCGGTGCCGAGGGTGCCGAAGTCGAGGACGGCGCTGAGGCGGCCCTGGCGGGTGAGGAGGTTCATCGGCATCAGGTCGGAATGGAGCCACACGTCCTGCCCGGTCCAGAGGGGAGCCGACAGCGCCGCCTCCCAGGCCGTCGTGGCGGCGGATGTGTCGATCATGCCGTCCAGTTCGCCGAGCGAGGAGCGCGTCTCGTCGTCCACGGATGTCAGCTGTCCGCCCCGGTAGGCGGGCGGCCCGCCCGGCAGGTCCACCCGCCACAGCGCGGCGACGAAGAGACCGAGATCGGCGGCCAGCCCGTCCGCGTCGGTGAGGCGGTCCGGCGCGGGGAGTTCGCCCTCGAGCCAGCGGAGCACGCTCCAGGACCACGGGTATCCCTCGCCGGGCACTCCGGTCGCGAGGATCTCGGGAACGGCGAACGGAAGCAGCGGAGCGAGGAGCGGCAGCCACCGTCCCTCCTTCTCCACGTCGCCGGCGCCCTCCGGGACGCGGGGGAGGCGTACGGCCATGTCGTCGCCGAGCCGGTAGAGGGCGTTGACGGTCCCGGACGACGTGACGCGTTTGAGCGGCAGGCCGGCCCAGCGGGGGAACTGCGCTGCCAGCAACCGCCGTACGAGCGAGTCGTCGATCGGCACTTCGTGGGCGTGCATGGGGCCTGCGGACATCAGCGCCTGCTCTCGGGGTCGAAGGTCAACGACCGCAATCCTGCGGCTGGTTCGGGCTTCTTCACAACGCCAGGCAACCCTGCGGCCACCGGCGTCGTCTTGATCGACAACGAGTGGGCGGCGCGCCGACCGTACCGAGCAGTGGATTCCCGGACGGATTTCCGGATGGAAATCCGATGCACTATACGCTCCGTGTATACATGATGCGTATACGTGAGGTGTATAGGCACTGGTCTCGCGCGCCGGCCCCGACAAGCCAGCACCACTGGTCAGCGCTCCGACGCGTCGACCGGTGGCAGACCGAAAGGCATCCATGTACGGCAAGGCCTTCGCCCCGGAGTACCAGGGCGCATTGACCACCCTGTCCGTGAACTCCTCACTGACCGACGTACTCGCGGCCGGTACCGAGCAACTCCGCGAGGCCGAGCGCGTGGGCGCCCGGGCCGAAGCGGCGCGTTCGGGGCTCGCGGTCGCCGAGGCGCACCGGCGTCTGGGACAGGTGGCGGACGCCGACCGGGCGTGGAAGGCGAGTTACCGCACCGCTCGCGAGGCGGGGGACGAGGGGGCGATGGCGTGGGCGCTGTGGAGCGGCGGCACGCTGGCCAGGCAGCGCGGCGCGTTCCCGCTGGCATGGCGGCTGCTGCGGCTGGCCGCCGAACTCGGCGAGCACGCCGGGGACGTCGTGGTGCGCGGCTACTCCCTGGCGGGGCTGGCGGAGACCGGCCGCATCCAGGGCGACTACGCAGCCGTGACCGAACTGCACGAACAACTCCTGGCCGAGGCACGCAAGCGCGGCGAGGCCCGCCACACCGTATGGGCCCTGGAGGGCATCGCGCAGATACACCGCAACACCGGCGCCTACGACACGGCGTACGCCATGTTCGAGGAGGCGGCCCAGATCGCCGCGCGCGCCGAGGACCGGCGCGGTCACGCCTGGGCCCTGCGCGGGCTCGCGGACATCGTCTCCGTACGCGACCAGGACCCCGACCGCGCGCTGGAGCTGCTGAGCGAGGCGGAGACGTCCTGCCGTGCGATGAACCTGTCCGGTGCGCTCGCCTACAACCACAAGATGCGCGGCAACGTCCTTTACCGAGCCGGGCGTTACGAGCAGGCGCGCGACGTCTACGCACAGGCGCTGGCGGAGTTCGAGGCGATGAGCGAGCCCCGCGGGCAGGCCCTTGCCCGACTCGGCCTGGTCAAGTCCCTGGCCCGCCTCGGCCGCGACCGCGCCGAGACCGCCACGGATCTGGCCGAACTGGCCCGCGTACTGGAGAGCATCGGACTGCGCCACGCCGGGCGGATGGTCGAGCGGGCACGGACGGAACTCGGCCTCGGTCTCCTGCCCTCCGCCGTGCAGGGCACGGGCGCGGATGACGTGGACGTCATGGCCCACTCGGCCGACGGCGCAGGCACGGAGGTCGCACGATGACGCTCCTGTCCGCGTCCCGGCAGTCACCGCCGGACGCCCCCGCCGCCCCGCAGATCCTGCACCGCTGCCGCGAACTCGTCGCCCCCGCACTGGTGGAGGCGATCGGCGGACTGCACCCCTGGGTGGCGGAGATGGCCGGATACGCGCTGGGCCGCTGCGAGGTGGGCGGCGCCCCCGCGACGCACAACCAGGGCAAGGGCGTCCGGCAGGCGCTGGCCGTCCTGGGTGCGGAGGCGGCCGGCGCCCCGCCGACGCGGGTGTGCCGGGCGCGGTCGCCGTGGAACTGGTGCACACCTTCTCGCTGTTGCACGACGACATCATGGACGGCGACGCACTGCGCCGGGGCCGCCCCGGTGTGGAAGGCGTACGGCACGGGCCCCGCCGTTCTCGCGGGGGACGCGCTGTTCGCCCTGGCCGTGCAGACCCTCACCGCGGCGCCCGCGACTCAGCACGGTGCCAGCGCCGTACGCCATCTGACCACGGCCCTCGGCGATCTGGTCCGTGGCCAGGCGGACGACCTGCTGTTCGCCCACCGGCCCTGGACCGGCCCCGACGCGGTGGACGTGGGGGAGTACGAGCGGATGGCCGAGCACAAGACCGGCGCCCTGCTCGGCTGTGCACTGGCCCTGGGTGCTCAACTGGCGGGAGCGCCAAGGGAGACGGCGCAGGCTCTGGACAGCGCCGGACGTCATCTGGGCGTGGCCTTCCAGATCGCCGACGACCTGCTGGGTATCTGGGGAGACCCGGCGGTCACCGGCAAACCGGTCCACAGCGATCTGCGGCAGGGAAAGAAGACGCTCCCGGTCCTCGCGGCCCTGCACGGACCCGACCACCGCGCACTGGCCGAACTCCTCGCCTCCCGGGCCGCCCTCGACGACACCGCCGTCCGCCGGGCCGCGACGCTCGTCGAGCAGGCGGGCGGCCGTTCCGCCGCCCTGCGCGAAGCCCGGCGCCATCTCGGCGCCGCGCACACACTCCTGGCGAGCGCGCCCCTCGCTCCGCGCCCCGCCCGTGACCTGCGCACCTTGCTGTCGTCGCTCGCTCACCGTGTGATCTGACACGACTTCGCCTCCGGTCCCGCCCGCCTGAACTCCATCGTGGGCCGGAGGCGCGCTGCGACCTCGGTCACATGCACGTGTCAACGCACCCCACCAGGCAACCTCCCCATCTCCTCGAACATCTGTCGCCCCGGGGCCCGACAGTCCCCACGGCGCCCAACGGTGCCGTGCGTCAGGGCGGTTGGCGACCCCGGCCGCCCCTGTTCGAAGGAAAACAGTGCGTAGACCCCACATACGCCGCGTGGCGATCGCCGTCGCGGTGACGACGGCCGTCACGCTCCCGACCGGCCCCGCCTTCGCGGCCGCGCCCGACTCGTCGGTACGCGCCGCGGCTTCGGTCTCATCACCGGTGGACGCCGCCCGGGCGGCCGCGTTCGCCCACGCGTCGGCCACCGGCGTCGGCCAAGGCGACACCCTGCAGGCCAAGGACGTCATGACGGACCCGGACGGCAAGCAGCACGTCCGCTTCGTCCGCACCCACCTCGGTATGCCGGTCCTCGGCGGCGACCTGGTCGTCCACCTCGGCAAGCAGTCCGACTACCTCGGCGTGACCCGGGCCGCCGACCATGCCGTCGAGCCGGAAACCACCGAGGCGAAACTGACGCCGCAGCAGGCCGAGCAGAAGGCCGCCACGGTCGCGAAGGGCGACGCGGGCGCCGCCGAGCTCGTCGTCGACGCCCGTGACGGCGCGGCCGCACTCGCGTACCAGGTGCGGGTGACGGACAGCGACACGGCCGAGGCCGGCGGCTCCCGCACGGTAGTGGTGGACGCCGGGTCCGGCCGGATACGCAGCAACACTCCCGACAGCGACGAGTTCATCTCGCCGACCCTGGGAGAGACGCTGCGCGAGCGTGGCGAGCAGCTGAACCCCGAGACGGGCACGTCGGCCCGGCCGACCGGACTACTCGGCGCGACAGCTGCCACGACGTACCCCGTCAAGGCCACCGGCACCGGCGCCTCCCTCTTCGCCGGCAAGGTGACGCTGACCACCACCCGTACCGCGCGCACCAGTTACCTCCTCAAGGACCCCACCCGGTGGAACACCGAGACCCGGGACGCCAGAGGCCAGGAACTGGAAGCCTTCGCGCGCGGCAAGAAGTTCACCGACGCCGACAACAAATGGGGCAACGGGGCCACCTCCAGCCGGGTCACCGCCGCGGTCGACGCCCAGTACGGCATCACCAAGACCCTGGACTTCTACAAGGCGACCTTCGGCCGCAAGGGCATCAAGAACAACAGCGCCGGCGCCCGCGCGATGGTCCACTTCGGCAACAAGGTCGGCAACGCCTTCTGGGACTCGACGTGCGGCTGCATGCTGTACGGCGACGGAGACGGCGACATGCTCAAGAAGCCGCTGGTCGTCCTCGACGTCACAGGGCACGAGCTGACCCACGGCGTCGTCGACGCGACCGCCGCCCTCGAACCCACCCGCGTGGACCAGGACGGCAACCAGTACGGCGAGCCGGGCTCGCTGAACGAGTCCCTCGCCGACATCTTCGGCTCGGCGGTCGAGTTCTCCGCCAACAACCCCAAGAACCCGCCCAATTACCTGGTGGGCGAGAAGCTCGGCCTGGCGCAGAAGTTCCTGCGCCGCCTCGACCAACCGTCCCTGGACAAGCTGGAAGGCGCCGTCGACTACTGGTCGCCCGAGGCCTACGACACCGAGGTCCACGCGGGCTCCGGCGTCTCCTCGCACGCGTACTACCTGCTCGCCGAGGGCAGCGGCAGGAAGACGATCGGCAGCGTCACGTACGACTCGCCCACGTACGACGGTTCGCGGGTAACCGGCATCGGACGTGCCAAGGCCACGGCGATCTTCTACCGCGCGCTCACCCGCTACATGGTCTCCACGACCGACTTCCACGACGCGCGGAAGGCCACGCTCAAGGCCGCCGCCGACATGTACGGAGCGAGCAGCACGGAGTACAAGACGGTGGCCAAGGCCTGGGCCGCGGTCAATGTCACCGCTGCCAACGGGCGGTAACGGAAGACATGAGGGTGCCCCGCCACAGAGGGGGGCACCCTTCGCCGTTCCCGTTCTAGTGCTGCTGAGCCTTCTGCGGTGTCGCCTCGCTGGGCCGTACGACGACGTACCCCTCGCCCTCCAGCTTGAGCTGCACGGCCTCACCGGAGCCGCCGCGGATCATCGAGCCGATCGACTGCGAACGGTGCAGCGAGGTGTGCAGATTGGCGGTCCAGCCGACGATCGCGTCCGTGTCGACGAACACCGGCTGCTGCGGTGAGACGGGGATGACCAGCGGGTTGCCCTCGCAGACAAGACCGAGCTTGCCATGGCCGGTGAAGACGCTGTTGAAGAGCCCGCCGCCCGAGATGCCCGCGCCCTTCACGGTCTTTATCTCGTAGGACACCGTGGCGTCGAAGCACAGCACATTGCGCCCGTTGACGGTGAACACGTCGCCCGGCTCTATGTCGACGATGAAACAGTTCTGCGCCTCGTGCGCGAACCAGGCCTCGCCCTGCCCGCGGACGGTCATCAGCGGCAGTCCCTCACCGGTGACGGCCCGTTTGAGCATGCCGCCGACGCCCTGGCCCTTGCGCTCGAACTGCAGATTCCCCCGGTAGGCGATCATCGCCCCCTGGCGCGCGAGCATGTCGCCGTTGACGGCGTACTTGATCGACTTGGCGTTCTGGATGGTCATGCCCGGCGCTACGGCGGACTGCACCATGTGGTCACTGGAAAAGAGATCACCCTTCATGCGGGCATCCTGTCCCGGAGGGTCGCGTTCCGCCAGGATCTCGGCGACCTGGAGACACATGAAAGGCCGGCCCGGGTCAACCGGACCGGCCTTTCACGGGAGTTGTCAGGCGGCGGCGGGCGTACCGGCCTGGCCGAAGAGGGCGTGGATGACCTCGGTGAGCTGAGCGGCGACCTCGGTGTCGTCAACCGGGTGCGTGTCGGCGAAGCGGGTCACGGAGCCCGGGATGGACAGCTTGACGTCCTCGAGGACGGTGCCGCCGGCGATGCCCACGGCCTTGCGGGCCTCGTCCTGCGCCCACACGCCGCCGAACTGGCCGAAAGCGGTGCCGACCACGGCGGCCGGCTTGCCGGTGAAGGCGCCGGCGCCGTACGGGCGGGACAGCCAGTCGATGGCGTTCTTGAGCACGGCCGGAATCGTGCCGTTGTACTCCGGCGAGAAGAGGAGGAAGGCGTCGGCGCGGCCCGCGGCCTCACGCAGACGGGCAGCGGCGGCGGGCACGCTGCCCTCGACGTCGATGTCCTCGTTGTAGAAGGGGACCTCGGCCAGGCCCTCGAAGAGCTCGACCTCGGCGCCCTCGGGGGCGAGCTTGACGGCCGCCTCGGCGAGCTGGCGGTTGTGCGAGCCGGCGCGCAGGCTGCCGACGAGAGCGAGGATCTGTACGGACATGGATAACTCCCGAAGCTGAAACATTGCGGCAACAAAGCGGACCAAGGTCCGTTTAAAGTTGTATCACTGAAGCGGACCGCAGTCCAGTTGTCCGTCTGTGCCGTTACGCTGCATTCATGTCCACCCCACTGCCGCCCTTCCCGAAGCGACAGGAACCGTCCGACGAGCCGGTTCTGATGGAACTAGCGCCCCGGGGCGGCGCGCCGCAGCTGCGCGCCGACGCCGCGCGCAACCGTGCCCGTCTGCTGGAGGCCGCCGCCCGGCTGGTCGAGGAGCGCGGGGTGGCCAACGTGACGATGGAGGCCGTCGCCTGCGCGGCATCGGTCGGCAAGGGAACCGTCTTCCGGCGGTTCGGCGACCGCACCGGCCTGCTGATGGCGCTCCTGGACCACACCGAGCAGCAGTTCCAGGCCGCGTTCCTCAGCGGCCCGCCCCCGATGGGCCCCGGCGCCTCACCGGTGGAGCGTCTGCATGCCTTCGGTATCGGCGCCCTGCGTCAGATGTCCGACCAGCTCGACCTGTACCTCGCCTGCGCCGAATCGGACGTCACCCGCCGCTTCAGCCTGGCCCCCTATCGCGTCCGCCTCATGCATGTCGCGATGCTGCTCCGCCAGGCGGTCCCGGCCGCGGACACCGAGCTCATCGCCCAGACGCTCATGGGATATCTGGAGCCGGCCCTGATCAACCACCTGACCCGCCAGTGCGGCATGCCGCTCGAACGCCTGGAGTCCGGCTGGCACGACCTCGTCAACCGGAGCACCGCCACCGTCTGATAGCGGTACCCCGCGGCTCGGGAGGACAATACGGGCATGGCGCATCGCCTTGAAGACGTGAGCGGGCCTGCCCAGGTGGCCGGGGCAGGTGAGGGCATCAGCAGGCAGGAGCTGGCCCTCGCCGCCCGGAACCATGGGCTGCCACTGGAGGCCCTGCGGTACGACGTGACTCCTCCGGGGCTGCACTACGTGCTGACGCACTACGACATCCCGTACACCGAGGACTCCTCGTGGCGACTGGACCTGGGGGGTCGGGTGCGGCAGCCGCTGGTACTCGCAATGGACGAGCTGAAGTCGTATCCCGCGGTGACCCAGCGGGTGACCATGGAGTGCGCGGGCAATGGCCGGGCCCTGCTGACGCCACGGCCGGTGAGCCAGCCGTGGCTGGTCGAGGCGGTCGGTACGGCGGAGTGGACCGGTGTGCCGCTGCGGGTGCTGCTCGCGGAGGCCGGAGTTGGGGCCGGGGCGGTGGACGTGGTGTTCACCGGCGCCGACCACGGGGTCGAGCGAGGCGTCGAGCAGGACTACCGGCGCGCGCTTCCGCTGGACGTGGCCACCGGCGGTGAGCCCGAGGTTCTGGTGGCGTACGAGATGAACGGCGCCCCGCTGCCGCCGCAGCACGGGCGTCCGCTGCGGCTGGTGGTGCCCGGCTGGTACGGCATGGCGCATGTGAAGTGGCTGCGTGACATCACGGTGACCGACACACCGTTCACCGGCTTCCAGCAGGCCGTGGCCTACCGGCTCCGGCAGGACGCCGGGGACGAGGGCGAACCGGTCACCCGGATCGCCCCGCGAGCCCTGCTCGTCCCGCCCGGCTTCCCGGATTTCATGTCCAGGGCGCGGGTGGTGCGGCCCGGCGCCGTGCCGCTGGAGGGACGGGCCTGGTCCGGGCGGGCGCCGGTCGCCCGGGTCGAGGTGAGCACGGACGACGGACGCGGGTGGTACGAGGCGGAGTTGGACCCGGCCGACAAGCACCGGTGGTCCTGGCGGACTTGGCGATTCTCCTGGACGGCAAGCCCCGGCAGTCATGTACTCAGCGCGCGGGCCACCGACGCGGAGGGGCACACGCAGCCGCTGGAACAGCCGTGGAACCGGGGAGGCTTCGCGGTCAACCTCGTCCAGCGGGTTCCCGTGCTCTGCGTGGCCCCTGACTGAACCCCCGTACGGACGGCCGGAGTCGCACAACCACCCCGGCCGTCCGCAGGCCCTGTCAGCTGAACGGGTCCAGGGTGATGTAGGCCTGTTGCGGATTGCCGTCGTGCACGAGCGACTCGTGGGCGCCGACGTCGTCGAAGGCGAACGCGTAGGCCTTGCCGTCGGCCATCTGCGCGTGGATCTTACGGGCGTAGTGGTTGGTCACCGTGTCCAGGTAGAAGTTCGCCGAGCTGGTGTCCGGCTGGTTGGGGTTGACCAGGAGCGTGGAGCGGTTGAAGCCCGCGCACAGCGTGCGTGAAATCGGGCCGCGCACCAGGTCGTTGGGGGCGTCGAGGAGCTTGTAGCAGCCGAAGATGCTGTCGGCGTCGGGTTTCTGGAAGCTGGTGACGACCGCTCCGGCGCTGTTGGTGAAGTTCATGACGTTCCCCGAGACCCGGCCGAAGTACTTCGTGTTCGGCTGGTCGGTGAACGGCGTCACCGTCAGCGTCGACGACGTGTACTTCTGCCAGACGCGGTTGATGTAGTCGTTCATGACCGTGCTGGGCAGCGCGCCCACCTGGACTCCATGACCGGGAGCGAGGGCCCGCAGGACGGTGCCGTCCGGCTTGGTCTGAATCAGGTTCGCCCAGCCGCCCGGCTGACCTCGCAGCGCGTTGAAGAACCCGTTGTACCCACCCGCCTTGAGGTGACCGGTGTTCTTCGTCGAACCGTCGGCCAGCTGCACTCCGACGGCGTACGGGGCCGAGAACATGTCCACCTGTGTGCTGTTGATCCACAGACCGGCGTCATTGAGCGTGTACTCGGACCAGTTGAAGAGGATGTTGCGGTTCGGGTCGCTCGGATTCTGCACGGCCGGCTGCACCAGACCGCCGGTGGTGAGCCGGAAGTCCAGCTTCTGCCCGTAGGAGAAGTAGACCCGGCCGGAGAACTTGGGCATCCGGATCGTCTTGGACTGCCCGTTCGCCGGTCCTGCGATCGACGAGTCAGGCGCGGGCGTCGGCGGATTGCCGCCGGCGGGCCAGGCGTGGAAGGTGCCGTTCGCGTCGGCCCAGCCCTGCTGACCGGTCGTCAGCAGTGTTCCGAGGTTGTAGATGTAGACCGCGTCGCCGCGGGCCGAGTTGTTGGTGATCTTCAGCGGGATGGTCGCCGGGACGGCGGCCTCGGCCCCGGACGGGGCCCCAAACGTGAACAGAGCCGCGGCGAGGGTGGCCGCGGCCACCGCCATGGACCGCCATCTGAGTTTTCCGAACACGCTCTTCCTCCTTCGGGTGGGGGCCTCCGGTCTTTGTGAGAGCGCTCTCAGAGTTCCGCCGGGCTGCGTACATGTCAACGCTTTCTGCAGTATTGGTCTGGTCCAATTTTGGGGCGGTCGCTTCACGGCCCATGTCCGCCAGGAAGTGGCACCGCCGTCGTCCGAAGAACGGCACTGCCGTCGTCCGGAAAGCCGCCCGGCACTCCAATGGGCCCGCGCCGTTCGCGCCGCCCGGCACCGGCACCGAGCATGGGGGAGTCCCGTACGGCAGGAAGAGGACGAGCCCCCATGACCAGACGCATCCCCTCCGGCACCGGCCGATCGAGCCGATCACGCAGGACCGCCGCCCTCCTGGCCACCCTCGCGTGCGGCGCCGCGCTCGTCTCGTGCAGCACGGACAGCGGCAACGACAGCGGTGCCTCCGTCAGCCCGCGCCCCACCGCGCCGAACGAGTCCTCCTTCACGGGGACGGCGCCGTCCGCCCTCGCCTCGGCAGGCGCCTCGGTCATCGATTCCGCCCGCGCCTCCGCGTCGGCGGCGGCCTCCTCCGTATCGGCCGCGGCATCCGAGTTCGCGGCCTCGGTCTCGGCCGACACGGCGCGGGCCAGTAAGGCTGCGGAGGCGGAGCTGAAGAACGTGCAGGGCTCCGGCAACGCGACGTCGGAAGTCGCCATCACCGGGTTGCCCAGAGCGCAGACCGGCGGGCTCCTCGCCGTGCTCGTCGCCATCACCAACAAGACCGACAAGAAGGCCTCGTACGCCGTGCAGGTCGACTTCGAGGACTCCGACGGCAAGGTCGTGGAGACCAGGTTCGTCGGAGCGCAGGACCTCGAACCCGGCAAGCGGGCCGAGCCCGTCGCCATCAGCAGGTCGCCCGTCGAGCCCAAGCTGACCGCTCGGCTGGCCAAGGCCCAGCGATACTGACCCGGCGCCCGGCTCGCCGCCCCGCCCCGGTCGGCGGAGCATTGAGGCATGGGCATGGCCGCAACCCCTGAGCAGCGGAGCGTGGGCGGGGCCGGCAGAGGGGTGCGCGCGGTGCGCCTGGTGGCCTGGGTGCTGGCCGTCGTGTGCGTCGTGGTCGTGACGGCGACGGCGACCGCCCGCTTCACCGTTCTCAACGCCGGCTTCTACCGCAGCGCACTCGACGACCAGCACGCGTACGACCGGGTTTTCGATCAGGTGCTGGTCGACCCCGCGGTCGCGCCCGTCACCCGCGACCTGCTCGGACAGCTCCCCGTCCCGGAAGCGCTGGTCACCTCCAACCTGAAGACCGTCCTGCCGCCCGAGACACTTCGCGCGCTCGTCGACGCACAGGTCCGGCACCTCATCGCCTACCTGCGCGGCGACGAGAATCCGCTGAGCCTCTCGGTCGACCTGAGGCCGCTGACCGCGAACATCGGGGACCTCGCCCAGATCTACTTCGGCGATCTGGTCGCCTCGCTCCAGGAGCGGCAGGTGGCCGACTTCGCACAGTTCCGGACCAACCTCGGCCAGTCCATGGACCGCCTGGCCAAGGGCGAGGCACCCGCGTGGCTGCCCGTGCTCTCCCTCTCCGAGGAGCAGGCGGCGGCCGCCACCGAGACACTCCTGGGGCTCGTACCTCCGGCGGAGCGGTCCGCGCTACGCCCCGACATCGAGGTGGCGCTGGAGAACGGGAACGTCGCCGGGGCGCTCGCCGCCGTCGGGCCCGTGGTCTTCTCCGACCGCACCCGCGAAGCCGCGGACCATCTTCGAGGCGTCGCCGACGGCAACACCTGGAACATCTCCGCCGACATCGACGAGACCGACGGGACACTCCAGCACGTTCGCGCCGTGACCCGTCTCGCCCTGGACGTCGTGGAACCGCTGGCCCTGCTGCTCGCGGCCGCCTCCCTCGCCGTGCTCTGGTTCACGGGGCCGAGGAGCGTGCCGCGGGGGCTGCGGCAACTGGGCTGGGCGCTCGCGGCCGGTGGCCTGATCGCCGCCCTGGCCGCGCTGATCCTCGGCCTCGTGACCGGCCGTCAGGTGGTGGGTACCTCCGCCTCCTGGCCCGAAGCGGTGTCGCGCCTGGTCGAAGATGTGCAGAGCGCCGCGTTCGACCGCCTGCTGACCGTGGCCGCGACGACAGCCCTGGTGCCCATCACCGCAGGCGCCCTCCTCGTCGCCCTCGCCTGGGCGGCCGAGCGGCGCCCGGAACCCTTCGCCACGCGCCGCGCACACCTCGCCCCGGCGCTCGGAGTCACGGCCGTCGCCCTGGCCGGCGTCGCGCTGGTCCCGCTCGCCTTCGCCGGCCAGGGCGTCCGCGTCTGCCAGGGCAGCACCCGGCTGTGCGACCTGCCCTACGACGAACTCGCCCAGGTCACCTCGCACAACGCCATGTCGACGACGGCCGACCGATTCATCGGCCCCCTCCAGGACCCCGACATCACCGGCCAACTGAACGACGGGGTACGGGCGTTGCAGATCGACACCTACCACTGGGAACGCCCCGAGGACATCACCCGGCGGCTGGCCGAATCCGACTTCCCGCCCGAGCTGCGCGCGCAGATCGAGGACGCGGTCAACCGGTTCAACCCGCCCCGCGAGGGTCTGTGGCTGTGTCACTCGGTGTGCCGGGCGGGCGCCCTTGAACTGGTGCCCACCCTGCGGGAGTTGGGGGACTGGCTGCGCGCCCACCCGTCCGAGGTCCTGACCCTGATCGTGCAGGACGACATCAGTGGTGCCGACACCGCGGATGCCGTCCAACAGGCCGGTCTGAACGACCTGTTGTACACCCCGGACGAGGATCCCAACCGTCCGTGGCCCACCCTCGGCGAGATGATCGACGACGACCACCGCCTCGTCGTCTTCGCCGAGCGGGCCGACGGACCGGCGCCCTGGTACCGGAACTTCTACCGGTACGGGATGGAAACCCCCTTCGCCTTCCGGACCCCGCAGGAGATGACCTGCGGACCCCACCGGGGAGGCACCGACAAACGGCTCTTCCTCCTCAACCACTTCATCACCATCGACGGCGGCAGCCGACTGGACGCGGGGCAGGTCAACCGGCGTGACGACGTGCTGGAGCGCGTCCACGCCTGTGAGCGGGAGCGCGGCCGGCCGGTGAACTTCATCGCCGTGGACTACACCACGATCGGGGACACGGAGGGCGCCGTGGACGCGCTCAACGCCGAGCGCGTCCAGGGCCGTTGAGAGTGAACTACGCCTCCGGCTCCCGTACCAGGTGCAGCGCGGCGCTGGACCAGTCGCCCAAGGGCAGGTCGACGTGCAGCCCGTACTCGCCGAGCACGGCGGCGTGGTGCACGGCACCGGTGCGCGCGTCGCGATAGCGCCCCCCGGGGTGCAGGCCGCGGAGCCTGACCGGAATCTGCGGGGCGCCGTGCCGCGAGACGCGCCGATAGACGAGGAGCAGGGTTTCCGAGGCGTCGGCGGCGGTGTACTGAACCACCGAGACGGCGTCCTCGGCCGGTGGCGACAGACGGTCGAGCCTGCCGTGCTGCACGAGGTGGCGCACCTGCTTGTACTCGGCCACCAGGGCGGTGCCCTCGCGCAGTTCCTCCTCGGACCAGTGGGTGAGATCGCCCCCGATGCCCAGGGCGCCGGCCATCGCCACATGGAAACGGAAACGCAGCGGAACCGTCCGGCCGGTGAGCTGGTTCGGCACGTCCGTCACCCACGCGCCCATCGTGCGCGCGGGATAGATCTGGCCGTAGCCGTGCTGGATCCCCATCCGGTCGGCGGCGTCGGTGTTGTCCGACGCCCACGCCTGGTCCGTACGGGACAGGATGCCCAGGTCGACCCGGCCGCCACCGCCGCTGCACGACTCGATCCGCAGCGCCGGATGGTCGGCGCGGAGGCGGTCGATGACGCCGTACAGATTGCGTACGTACTGGGGTCCGAGGCGGTCGGCGCCGTCCTGCTGTCCGGGCCAGCCGGCCTCGCTGAACGCCCGGTTCATGTCCCACTTGAGGAAGTCGATGCCGTTGTCGCCGACGAGCCGGGTCAGCCAGTCGTACGCCCAGTCCGCGACATCGCGGCGGGCGAAGTTGAGGACCAGCTGGTTGCGCAGCTCGGAGCGGGGGCGGTCGGGGAAGTGCAGTACCCAGTCCGGGTGTTGGCGGTAGAGATCACTGTCCGGGTTGACCATCTCGGGTTCCACCCAGAGTCCGAAACCCATCCCCAGCCGGTGCACCGAGTCGACCAGCGGTGTCAGCCCGTTGGGGAAGCGGTCCGGTGAAGGCGTCCAGTCGCCGAGGCCCGCCCGGTCGCTGCGGCGCGCTCCGAACCAGCCGTCGTCGACGACGTACAGCTCGACCCCGAGCTCCGCGGCCCGTTCGGCGAGCGCCTTCTGGCTGACCTCGTCGACGTCGAAGCCCGTCGCCTCCCAGGAGTTGTACAGCACCGGCGCGACCTCGTCCGGATGCGGCAGGACATGCGCGATGGTGTACGCGTGCCAGGCTCGGCTGGCCGCGCCGAAGCCGCCGTCGGTGCACAGACCCGCGAACGGGGGAGTGGCGAACTCCTCGCCCGGCGCGAGCGGCACATTCGTACCGTCGTGGCCGACGCCTCCGGTGAATCCGGCCCGGCCGTCGGGGGTGCGCTGCGTGGTGATCCGCCAACTCCCGCTCCAGGCAAGGGCGGCGCTCCACACCCGGCCGTGCTCCTCCGTGGCCTCGCCCGCGTCGAGCATCACCCAAGGGTTGGCGTGGTGGCTGGTGGTACCCCGACGGCTGGTCAACACGGTCTCGCCGTACGGCAGTTGTTCCCGGCGCAGCTGACTCTCGGCGCACCACTGGCCGGTGACGTGGCTGAGGCGGTAGTCCCGCAGCGCCGGCAGCGCCCACGCGGCGGAATCGGTGCGCAGCAGGGTGACGGGCTCGTCACCGGCGTTGCGGACCACGGTCCAGCGCTCGATGACGTCCGTGTCGGCGTGCACACGGTAGTGGAGTGTCACATCCAGCGGGTAGTTGCGGTCGCGGAACCCCAGTTCCAGCTTGTCGTCAGTGACGCGGTGCCCGGTGGGCTGCCACTCGAAGGCGCGTGATCCATCCGCGAACCGGACCTGGAGCGACGGCGGCCCGTAGCGCGTCCCGCCGTCGACGGGAAGCTCCTCCCTGAAAGGGGAAATGCCCTCGAAGCTGCTGGCCGCCGGAGCCTCGGGTACGACGAGCGCTTCTGCCTCCGCGAGCGTAAGCCGTGGGCCCCATGCGAGGTGGCAGGGCGTCCCGGTCTCGTCGACTCTCAGCGCGTACGACGTGTTCGGTGTGGCCAGCAGATAGACCCCGGAGTCCGGGGCGAAGGAGATCATCGACAGGGGTCCTCACGTTCCAGTTGTGCACGAGATGGTCGAAAGCCAACCCCGACCTTCGATCATGTGTCAACACCTCGCCCATATCTGCCTTTTGCAGGCGGCATGCCCTTCAGGGAAGGTGCCCAAGTTAATCCTGCTTATTTTATTGACAGCAGAAAATAAGGGACTTAGGTTCCGGCCATGCGCTCGACCAGTCGAACAGAGGCGTTCCCGGCCCACACGCCGGCCGTCTCCCAGATCTTCACCACCGTGCTCTCCCACGGCCCGCTCACGCGGTCGGAGATAGCGGGGCGAACCCAGCTGTCCGCGGCGGCGGTCACCAAGGCGGTCCGGCCTCTGATCGAGGCCGGTTACCTCCAGGAGGACGTCGACGAGGAGGCGCGGCAGTCGTCCCTCGGCCGGCCGGCCAACCCGGTCCTCGTCGACGGCGGCAGGGCGCTGTTCATCGGAGTGAAGATCACGGGCGACGAGCTCATCGCCGTCCTCACGGACCTGTGCTGCCGCATCAGGGTCGCCCGGCATGTGCCGCTCGCCACGCATGATCCCAAGGCGGTGCTGGCCTCGATCGCGGGCCTCGTGCAGGAGTTGCTGACGGAGGCCGATGGCTTCGGGGTCCAGGTGCAGGGCCTGGGCATCGCGGTCTCGGGCGATGTGGACCGTGCCGCCGGAGTGGTGCGGTACTCACCCTTCCTGGAGTGGCGCGACGTGCCGCTCGCCGAACTGGCCCGGATGACGACGGGGCTGCCGGTCACCGTCGACAACGACGTCCGGGCGCTGACCGTCGCCGAGCAGTGGTTCGGCGCCGGAGTGGGCCTCTCCGACTTCGCCGTGGTGACCGTCGGCGCCGGTATCGGCTGCGGCCTCGTGGTACACGGGCAGGTCGTGTCCGGGGCGTACGGCGTGGCCGGGGAGATCGGGCACGTCGCCATCGATCCGGCCGGCCCCCTCTGCCACTGCGGCAACCGGGGCTGTGTGGAGGCGATCGCCGCGGACTCGGCGATCGTCAGCAGGGTCCGGGAGGTGACCGGCGTCCAGGTCGCCGACGCCGCCGAGGCCCTGGACCTCGCCCATGACGGTGACCCCGGGGCGCGGGAGGTGTACGCGCGGGCCGGAGAGGCGATCGGCCGTGGCATCGCGACCGTGGCCAATCTGCTCGGTCCCGAGCGCGTGATCATCTCCGGTGAAGGCCTTGCCGCGTACGACCTGTTCGCCGAGCAGATCCGCGACGCCTTCGCCGCGGCCGCGTTCGGATCGGCCGCGCGGTGCGACCTGCAGACCCGCCCCCTGCCCTTCGAGGAGTGGGCGCGCGGGGCCGCGGCCACCGCGATCCAGTCCTTCATCCGAGCCGACACGAACTGACCGTCGGACGCGTCCAGACCCGTTCCCAAATGCAGTGATACGCACTGAAACGCACGAGGAGTAGCTATGACGCAGCAGAGCCGCAACCCCTTGGCTGCGCGTGGGCCAAGCCGCCGCAGAGTGACCGGCGGACTGTTCGGACTTGGGGCCGCCGCGCTGGCCGCGCCCGTTCTGACCGCGTGCGGCGGGGGACCGGCGGCCGACCCGAAGACGGTCACCTTCGGATCCAACGGCGCCGACGCCACCCCGAAGAAGGCCTACAAGACCGTCACCGACGCCTTCACCAAGGACAGCGGACTGACGGTCAAGACGAACACCGTCGACCACGACACCTTCCAGAAGAGCATCACCACGTATCTGCAGGGCACCCCGGACGACGTCTTCACCTGGTTCGCCGGCTACCGCATGCAGTACTTCGCCAAGAAGAACCTCGCCACCCCGATCGACGACGTGTGGGACAAGATAGGCGGCGGCTTCAGCGACGCCGCCAAGCAGCTCTCCAAGGGCGAGGACGGCAAGTACTACTTCGTGCCGCTGTACAACTACCCGTGGGGCGTCTTCTACCTCAAGAGCGTGTTCGAGGAGCGCGGCTACGAAGTCCCGCAGAAGTGGAGCGAGTTCGTCGCGCTCGCCAAGAAGATGAAGGCGGACGGCCTCTCCCCGATCACCTCCGGATACGGCGGCGGCGACACCTGGAGCATCCTCGGCGCCTTCGACTACGTCGACCTGCGGGCCAACGGCTACGACTTCCACATGTCCCTGCTGCGCGGCGAGACGTCCTGGACCGACAAGCGCGCCGTCGCGATCCTCGACACCTGGCGTGAACTGACCCCCTACTACCAGGCGAGCGGCGGCGGCCGCTCCTGGCAGGACGCCGCACAGTCCCTGATCGACAAGAAGTCCGGTATGTCGGTCACCGGCCTGTTCATCGGGCAGCAGATCACCGACGAGGCGGTCCGCAGCGACCTCGACTTCTTCCCCTTCCCCGAGATCGACTCCGCGTACGGGCAGGACGCCGTCGAGGCGCCCACCGACGGCTTCATGCTCAGCAAGAGCCCCAAGAACGAGGACGGCGCCAAGAAGTTCCTGGAGTTCCTCGGCGGTGCGCAGGCCGAAGAGCTGTACGCGGGTGTCGACCCGAGCAACCTCGGCGTCAACGACCAGACCTCCACCAGCGCGTACAACGCACTGCAGAAGAAGTCCGCCGAACTCATCGGCTCCGCCAAGAACATCAGCCAGTTCGCGGACCGCGACAGCGACCCGGGCTTCATCTCCACCGTCGTACTCCCCGGCCTGACCGAGTGGCTGAGCCACCCCGACGACGGCACCGAAACGCTGAAGAAGATCGAGTCCCAGCGCTCGCGCTACTTCAAGGCCTGACCAGGACCGGAAAGGTCTCACGCACCGTGTCCTCCCTCCCCTCACCCCGTACGATCCGCAAGCGCGCCCGCAGTCTCGGCCGCGGTGACCGGATCTTCCTCACCGTCATCATCGGCATCCCCCTTGCCGCGCTGCTCTTCTTCGTCTGGCTGCCCGCACTGGCCTCGCTCGCGCTGTCCTTCACCACCTGGGACGGCATCGAACTGGCCGACATCCAGTGGATCGGCCTGGAGAACTACAAGGAGATCTTCACCAACTACCCGCCGTTCTGGCCCGCGGTGCAGCACAACGTGATCTGGCTGCTGTTCACGGCACTGCTGCCCACGCCGTTCGGCATCTTCCTCGCCTACCAGTTGGACCGGAAAATCCGCTTCACGAAGTTCTACCAGACCGCGATCTTCCTGCCGATGGTGCTCTCCCTGGCCGTCGTCGGCTTCATCTGGGAGATCATCTACAACCCGGACACGGGACTCCTCAACGGCATCCTGAACGCCGCCGGAGACGGCAACCACATCGACTGGCTCGGCAACCCCGACCTCAACCTGTGGGCCGTGCTCGTCGCTTCGGCCTGGCGGCACACCGGCTACATCATGATCCTTTATCTGGCCGGCCTGAAGGGCTTCGACCCGGCGCTCAAGGAAGCAGCGGCGCTCGACGGCGCCAACGGCCGCCAGACCTTCCTGCGGGTGGTCTTCCCGGCCCTGAAGCCGGTCAACATCATCATCCTGGTCGTCACGGTCATGGAGTCCCTGCGGGCCTTCGACATCGTGTACGTCCTCGGTGGCGGCGTCGGCAGCAAACCCGGCATGGAACTGCTCTCCCTCCTCATCACCGACAACATCATCGGCGAGTCCAGCCACATCGGTTACGGGTCCGCCCTCGCGGTCATCCTGCTCCTGGTCTCCCTTGCCGCCATCGGCACCTTCCTCGTCCAGACCGTCCGCAAGGAGGACCAGTGACCACGACCGTGCCGCGTCCGGCCTCCCGACTGCGGGCCCGGCGCGAATCCCAGTCCCAGGACGGCCCCTCGAAGCCCCGCAGCCAGGCCGGCCGCCATGTGCTGCTGGGCGGCATCGCCCTGCTCTGGCTCATCCCGCTGCTGTGGGCGATCTACACCTCGCTGCGTCCGTACTCGGACACCGCGAAGAACGGCTATCTCTCCTGGCCGCACAGCCTGAGCCTCGGCAACTTCACGGACGCCTGGGAACAGTCCGGGATGCCGCACTTCTTCTGGAACTCGGTCCTCATCACGGTCCCCGCGGTCCTGGGCACCCTGCTGTTCTCTGCGGCGGTCGCCTTCTTCGTCTCCCGCTTCGACTTCCGCTGGAACATCGTCCTGCTGATGCTGTTCACCGCGGGCAACCTGCTGCCGGCGCAGGTCCTCATCACCCCGCTGTACAAGCTGTATCTCCTCATCCCGCTGCCCTACTGGATGACGGACTCGCTGCTTATGTACAACTCGATCTGGGGCATCATCTTCATCCACATCGCCTACCAGTGCGGGTTCTGCACCTTCGTCCTCAGCAACTACATGAAGACGATCCCCAAGGAGATCTCCGAGGCGGCGCTGGTGGACGGCGCCCAGGTCTGGCGGCAGTTCTTCCAGATCATCCTGCCGCTGTGCCGCCCGGCGTTCGCGGCCCTCGCGACGCTCGAATCGATCTGGATCTACAACGACTTCTTCTGGCCGCTGGCCCTTATCGAGACCGGCGACAAGCGCCCCATCACCTCGGCCCTGGCCAACCTCCAGGGCGCGTACTTCACCAATCCCAACCTCATCGCGGCCGGTGCGCTGATGACCGCGATCCCCACGCTGCTGGTGTACTTCGCGCTTCAGCGCCAGTTCATCAGCGGACTCACCATCGGCTCCGGAAAGGGCTGAGCCGCCGGAACGCAGGGGCTTGAGCCGCCCCGTGCCCCCAACCGTCCCGTTGACAACGTCGTCCTGGAGGTCGGACCCATGCGGTCATCGTCGTTCTTCACCATGCCCGGAGCCACCTCGCGCTCCGGCCGCCGCGCCATAAGATCGCTGCTCGTCATCGCCCTCACCGCGGGCGTCGCCACAGCCGTCCCGGCGGCTCAGGCGGACACGCCCACCGCGACTCCCGCCGCCACCGCCGCCGAGGTGGCCGCCAAGCCCTACATGGGCTGGTCGAGCTGGAGCATGCAGTCCTCGAAGTACCCGGGCCTCAACCCGGACGGCGACTACAGCTACCTCACCGAGGCGAACGTCCTGAAGCAGGCGGACGCCCTCGCCTCCAAGTTGAAGAACTACGGCTACGAGTACGTCAACATCGACGCCGGCTGGTGGATGGACAAGAACTGGAAGTCCGGGTTCGACCAGTACGGCCGACAGACGCCCGACCCGGTCCGGTTCCCCAGCGGCATGAAGTCGGTCGCCGACCACATCCACTCCCTGGGCCTCAAGGCCGGCATCTACCTGCCCGTCGGTCTGGAGAAGGGCGCCTACAACGACGGCAAGACGCCGATCTGGAACGCCGAGAACTGCACCACGGCCGACATCGTCTACGGCGACCTGCGCACCACCAACGGCTGGGACAGCGCGTACAAGATCGACTTCTCGAAGCCGTGCGCGCAGAAGTACATCGACTCCCAGGCGCAGTTGTTCGCCGACTGGGGCTACGACTTCCTGAAGATCGACGGCGTGGGCCCGGGCTCGTTCAAGTCCGGTGACAACTACAACAACGTCGCCGACGTCGCCGCCTGGCAGAAGGCCATCGCCACCGCAGGGCGCCCGATCCACCTCGAGCTCTCCTGGTCGCTCGACATCAACTACGCCGCCGACTGGAAGAAGTACTCCAACGGCTGGCGCATCGACACCGACATCGAGTGCTACTGCAACACCCTTGTCACCTGGGAGAACTCGGTCGACAACCGGTGGGACGACGCCCCCGCGTGGAGCAACAAGGGGGGCCCGGGCGGCTGGAACGACCTCGATGCCCTCGACGTCGGCAACGGTGAGATGGACGGCCTCACCAAGGCCGAGCGGCAGAGCTACATGACCCTGTGGGCCATCAGCAAGTCGCCCCTCTACACCGGTGACGACCTCACCAAGCTGGACAGCTACGGCGTCTCCCTGCTCACCAACAAGGAAGTCATCGCCGTCGACCAGAGCGCCTCGCCCATCGCGCGGCCCGTCACCACGGTCAACAACGAGCAGGTCTGGGGCACCAAGAACGCCGACGGCAGCTACACCGTCGCCCTGTTCAACCTCGGCGACTCGCCCGCCTCCGTCACCGCCAACTGGGCTTCCTTCGGATTCACCGGCAACGCCTCCGTGCGCGACCTGTGGAACAAGTCGAACCTCGGCACCTACAAGAACAAGATCACCGCGGCGCTGCCCGCCCACGGCTCGCGGCTCTTCACCATCAAGCCGGCCGGCGGCACGCTGGCGACCACGAGCTACGAGGCCGAGGACGCGGCCAACACCCTGTCGGGCAACGCCTCCGTGGCCGGATGCGACGCCTGCTCGGGCGGCAAGAAGGTCGGCAACCTCTACACCGGCGGCAAGCTGCAGTTCAACAACGTCACGGTGAAGAAGGACGGGATCTACACCGTCAAGGTCGCCTATGTCAGCGGCGACGCCCGCTCGGTGAACGTCTTCTCCAACAGCGGCAACGGCACCAGCCAGAAGTTCCCCTCCACGGGTGACTGGAGCACCGCCGAGACCGTCAGCGTCCAGCTGGCACTGAAGGCGGGCACCAACACCATCACCTTCGACAGCGGCAGCGGATACGCCCCCGACATCGACAAGATCGTCGTTCCGCAGACCGTCTGACCTGCTTCCCGTGGGGCCCGGTGACCTGAACCCGGGCCCCACGGGGACCGGCCTCACGCCGACGGCCGCCTGCGGTGATTCCCCACTCGCCGTTTCCGCAGCGGCCGTCCCCCCCACCAGCCGTTCCTGCCTGAGCCGTTCTCGCACGAGCCGTTCCCTGGATATGGAGTGCCCCGTGGACATCAAGCGCACCGAATCACGCGACAACCCCCAAGCCGCAGAGGCTTCCTGACCCTCGCCGCCGCTGCCGGCGCGGGCACCGCACTCGGCGTTCTGCCCGCCTTCACCGCTTCGGCGGCCCCGCTGCGCCCCACCGAGTCGCCCATGCTGGCCGCGGCCGACGCCGCGAAGAACCAGCTGTGGTGGGGGGCTCCCGGCTCCCCAACTCGATGATCGAGCAGGGACTGCCGGTCGGGAACGGGCGCCTCGGGGTCCTCGCGAGCAACGACCCCTCCAGCGAACTTCTGATGATCACCGACGCCACCATGTGGACCGGCCATCTCAACGACAAGCTGGACAGTGACGGCCAGTTCCCCTACGGCCGCGAGGACTTCGGATCCCTGACGCTGCTGGCCAAGCTCACGGTCGCCATCCCCGACCACGACCTGGGCAACGTCAACAACTACCGCCGCACCCTAGACATGGCCCAGGGCCTGGTCGGCGCCTCGTACGACATCTCCGGTGTGAGCTATTCGCGGCAGATCTTCGCCAGCCTCCCCGACGACGTCATCGTCCTGTACTTCTCCCAGCAGGGCGGCGGCACCTACACCGGCACCGTCTCCCTCGCCGGCACCCACGGCGAGTCCACCACGGCCAACAGCTCCGGGCGCTATGCGTCGTTCGGAGCCACCCTCGCCAACGGCCTCAAGTACGGCGCCGCCGTCACCGCCTACAGCAGCACGGGCAGGGTCAAGGTCGACGGTACGTCGATCAGCTTCAGCGGCTGCAAGACCCTCACCGTCGTCGTCAGCGGTGGCACCAACTACGCGCCCGACGGCGAGGCGGGGTTCCGCAATCCGTCCGTGGTGCCTGAGCGCCTGGCCAGGACCAAGGTCCTCGACGCGGCCGGCAACTCGGCGAGCACCCTGCTGCATACCCACGTCGCCGACTTCCGTCCCGAGTTCGAGCAGCTGGACATCAACCTCGGCACGTCGTCCGCCGCGCAGCGCGAGCTGGACACCTGGGAGCGGTTGCAGGCGCGCTACCGGGACGACGTTCCCGATCCGGAACTCGAGGCCGCCTACCTGCAGTTCGGCCGCTATCTGATGATCTCCGGATCGCGGGGCAGCCTGCCCATGGGCCTCCAGGGCCCGTGGCTTGACGGCAACGACCCGGACTGGATGGGCGACTACCACACCGACGTCAACATCCAGATGAACTACTGGATGGCCGACCGGGTGGGCGTGTCCGACTGCTTCGACGCCTACACGGACTACTGCGTCTCGCAGCTGCCCTCGTGGACGGACGTCACCCAGCGGCAGTTCAACGACCCCACCAACAGATTCCGCAACTCCAGCGGCAAGCTCGCCGGCTGGGCCGTGGCGTTCTCCACCAACCCCTACGGCGGAAGCGGCTGGTGGTGGCACCCGGCGGGCAACGCCTGGCTCTGCCAGAGCCTGTTCGAGCACTACGAGTACACCCAGGACCGCGCCTACCTCAAGAAGATCTACCCCCTGATCAAGGGCGCCGTGGAGTTCTGGGAGGCCCGCCTCGTCACCACGACCGTCACCGACGCCTCCGGCGAAAAGCGCGAGGTCCTGATCGACGACAAGGACTGGTCGCCCGAGCACGGCCCGCAGGACGCCAAGGGCATGACCTACGCGCAGGAACTGGTGTGGGGCCTCTTCGGAAACTTCCACACCGCTTCCGAGCTGCTCGGCAAGGACGGCGCGTACCGGAAGACCATCGACGGTCTGCGCGAGCGCCTCTACCTGCCCGTGGTCAGCCCCACGAGCGGCTGGCTGGAGGAGTGGATGTCGCCCGACAACCTGGGTGAGACCACGCACCGGCACCTCTCGCCGCTCATCAACCTGTTCCCCGGAGACCGGATCCGTCCGGACGAATCGACGCCGAAGGAGATCCTGGACGGCGCGACGGCGCTCCTCACCGCGCGCGGCATGACCAGCTTCGGCTGGGCCCAGGCCTGGCGCGCCCTGTGCTGGGCGCGGCTGAAGGACGCGGAGAAGGCGTACCGGCTCGTCGTCAACAACCTGAAGCCGTCGGTCAACGGAACCAACGGCAGCGCGATGAACCTCTTCGACATCTACGAGGTCGAGACGGGCCGCGGCATCTTCCAGATCGAAGCGAACTGCGGTACCCCCGCGGCGATCATCGAGATGCTGCTGTACTCGCGGCCCGGACACGTCGAGCTGCTGCCCGCGCTGCCCGCCGCCTGGGCGGCATCCGGCTCGGTGTCCGGCGTGGGCGTCCGCGGCGGCTTCGTGGCGGACCTCCGCTGGAAGAACGGCAAGGTCACCCAGTTGACGCTGAAGAGCGTCGGCGGCCGCACCACGACCCTCGTCGCGGGCGGCGCCTCGCGGAAGATCAGCCTCAAGTCCGGTGAGTCCGTCACACTGCGGAACCTCGGATGAGTGCCGCCTCGTACCGGCGCCGCACGGTGGGCGTCGTAGCTGCGCTGATCATGGCGGCCTGCGGGCCCCTGACCGTCTCCTCGGTGGCACAGGCCCAGGTGCAGGCAGAGGCGGTGGCACAGAAGTCGCAGCCGGTGTCGCAGGCCCCTGCGTCCGCGGCGGCGGCTCCGGCCGCCGCGAAGGGCAGGCACTCGGTGGTCACCTGGGGCGCCAGCGCCGACCGGCAGAGCGCCGGTCCCGCCGACCGCAGTTACCGGTTGATCGTGCGCACCAGTGTCGGCGGCACGAACATGCAGATCCGGCTGTCCAACGCCTTCGGCGAGAACCCGGTGACCTTCGCGAGCGCCTACGCGGGGCTGCAGAAGCAGGGTGCGGAGCTGGTCCGCGGCTCCAACCGGCAACTGTCCTTCGGCGGGGCCGCGTCCGTTATCGTCCCGGCCGGCGAGACCGTGCTCAGCGACCCGCTGCCCGGGAAGCTGGCCGCCCAGAGCAACCTGGTCGTCAGCCTGTACGTGACGGGCGCCCAGGGACCGACGACCGGTCACGGCATGGCCATGCAGACCAGCTACGCGACCGCGGGCGACCACGCCGCCGAGGAGGGCGCGGGCGCCTGGACCGATCCGATGGGGTCCTGGTACTGGCTGGACGCCGTCAATGTGGAGACCTCCACGTCCATCGGCTCGGTGGTGACCCTCGGCGACTCCATCACCGACGGCTGGCAGTCCAGCACCGACCTGAACCGGCGCTGGCCCGACTACCTCTCCCGTCGGCTCCAGGCGGCGGACACCCCCGTCAAGGGCGTCGCCAACGAAGGGATCTCCGGGAACAAGGTGCTCGCGGACGGCGCAGGGCAGAGCGCGCTGAACCGTCTGCAACGCGATGTGCTCTCCCATCCGGGTGTGCGCACCGTCTTCCTCTTCGAGGGCGTCAACGACATCAAGGCGCACTCGGGAGTCACGGCCCAGGACATGATCGACGGCTACCGGAAGATCATCGATCAGGCCCACGCGGCGGGCAAGTGCGTCGTCGGCTCGACCATCGCCCCGTTCAAGGGCTGGTACGAATGGGACACGGCGGCCGAGTCCGTACGCCTGGAGATCAATGAATTCGTGCGGAACAGCGGGGAGTTGGACGCTGTCACCGACTTCGACAAGATCCTGCGCAGCCCCTACGACCACGAAAGGATCTCGCCGTTCTTCGACAACGGCGATCACCTGCACCCCAATGATGTGGGGATGGGAGCGATGGCCGACGCGGTCGACATCGGGAGCCTGACCTCCTGCTGAGGCCAGGCTCCGGACAGCGGTGCGGTCAGGGGAAGTTGACCACCACCGACGGAACGGTGGTGTTGCCCGAGGTGGGCGATCCCGTGTCGTTGATGACGCGCTCGTACTGCCCCTGGCCGCCCAGTGAGATGACCATGATGTTGTGGAACTTCACGTTTGCGTTGACCGGTGTCGCGAATCCGTGGTGCTGGAGGATCGTCGGATCGACGTTGTAGTAGCAGTAGCTGCCCATGCCCCAGGCCTCGTGCGTGGTCACGGTGTCGGCGACCTTGTAGGCCGCGTACCCCTTGATCGCGCCGTTCTGGATGGCGGCCTGGTTCGGCGCGTCGTACGCCTTCTCGTTCTGGAAGAAGATCGTGCGCCCGCCCTGGCCGTACCACTGGACGTCGTACTTGTTGAAGTGCTCGACGAACAACCCGGTGGCCAGTACGTCGTTGCCGTTGACGCGGACGCCGTAGTCGGCCCGGTTGGTCTCCCAGCCGACTCCCGCGCCGTGGTCGGCGCGCCAGACCCAGGTGTGGTCGATGATCGTGTTGCGGCTGTTGACCACCATGCTGGTGGTGGCCTTGCCGGCGCCCGCGCCGCCGATGCGGATGAAGACGTCCTGCACGGTGGTCGGGTTGACGGAGTGGTTCGCCGAAGCGCCGGTGGGCCCGACCTCCAGCAGGGTGGCGGAGTTGACGGGACCGGCGTCGATGAGGAAGCCCGCGAGGCGGACGCCGTCGACATCGGCCACCTTGACCGCGGTGACGCCGTTGTCCGGGATCAGGGTGGCGTAACCGAGGCCGAGCACCACGGTGTTGGCACGGTTGACCTGGATCGGCTGGTCGAGGTGGTAGATCCCCGGCGTCAGCAGCAGATGGAGGCCTTGGGTGAGCGCCTCGTTGAGGGTGGCGGCGGTGACACCGGGCTTGGCCACGTAGAACTGCGTCAACGCCAGTGACGTACCTCGCGGCGTGCCGCTGCCCCAGGTGGTGCCGCGCGAGTTGACCCGCTTCTCCGGCAGGAAGACGCGGTACTCCGTGCCGTTGAGGTAGAGGAACGGCTTCTCGCGGGAGATCGGCGTGGTGTTCAGCGTGGTGTACGGCGGGTTCGGGAAGGTCTGCGCGGGGGCGCCCTCGACGCCCGAGAACACCATGTTCCAGACGGCGTTGAGCCAGCCGCCCACAAAGCTGTCGCGGGTGTACCACTGCTGCTGCGAGTACGGACCGACCGTGCCGTCGACGCGGCTGTCGGCGATGTAGCCGCCGCTGGCCCAGCCGTAGCCGTTGGGGGAGAGGTTGAGGCCGCCCCTGACGTGCATCCGCCGGAAGGGGGCGGCCTGTGCGACGGCCCACCGGTTCGTGCCGTTGACGGGAGTGATCGCGAGGTTCTCCGCCGAACGCCAGAAGTTCTGCGTGGCGTTGCCGCCGAACCAGCCCGCGTCGACGGTGATGTCGCCGTTGATCGACGTGTCGTCCGGGGACAGGCCGAGGCCCGAGATCGAGGTGTAGAAGCCGAGTTGGGCGTTGAGCCCGTTGTAGGTGCCCGGCTTGAAGAGGAACTGGTAGCGGCCCGTGCCGAACTGGGCCGACTCCTGCTGCGCGAACACCTGGTCCAGTCTGGCCTGGATGCCCGGGGTCGAGGGGTCGAAGACGATGACGTTCGGGCCGAGGTCACCGCCGCCGGGCAGGGCCAGTGGCTTGACGGGTGCGGCGGATGCCGGCGTGGACAGGCCGATCAGGGCGGGTGCGGCAGCCGCGGCGGCCATCGCTCCGAGAACGGACCGGCGAGCCGGTGTGGAGGGGCCGGAGTCCGAGGGGTCTGTGAAGGCAGAGGGCATGGGGGCAACTCTCCTGGTTCAGGAAGTGAACGATGGAAGGTGCGGGGAGCGCTCTCTTGCCGATGCATGCTTCATCCGCGTGAACCAGGCGTCAAGAGTTGTGACCGGGATCCCGGATGTTGTTGCGGAGTGAACAGTCAACTGGGCATCGTTGTGCGGTAGTTCATTCATGTATGGGACCTGTCGACCCCTGCTGCGGAGCGTCTGCCGCGTTCAAGAGGTGCGCGAAAGGTAAGCGCTGTCCGCCCCGCGACCCTCCGGCGCGCTCGCACCAGGGCGCCCCGCAAGCCCTGTCCCGAGAGCGCTCTACGGCGCCGGAACGCCACGCCGTTAAGGTGCGGGGAAGAGTAGGCAGGCTCCCACGCTGGAGGATGTCACTCGGGAGGCCGACGGCTACAGCCATGCCGGCAGGACATGTGAGCCGGCGACAGAGAGGCGGACGAATGACGCACCCGATCACCGTGGGCGTGGACGGATCGGACGAGGGCGGGGCCGCTGCGGCGTGGGCGGGCAGGGAAGCCGTCCGGCGAGGACTGCCCCTGCGGGTGGTGTACGCCTGGCACGGGCAACCGCACCTACTGGCAGGCGGGCCGGACCGCGAGGAACAGGCGCGGTGGGCACAGGAGTTGGTGGAGGCCGCCGCCCGCACCGTCACCGAACGGCACGCGGACCTGTCCGTTTCGGCCGAGGTCCTGGAAGGCGGCGCCGTCGACTCGCTGGTCGCCGCGGCTTCGGACGCCGAGACACTGGTCCTCGGTTCACGCGGGCACGGAGCGATCGTCGGTTTCCTGATCGGCTCCGTCGGACAGCAGGTGATCGCCGAGGCCGCCCGCCCCGTCGTGCTGGTGCGTGCCGATGACAACGCCGCGTCCGAGGCGGCGGGCCGCGAGATCGTCGTAGGTCAGCAAGGCGGTCCGGACGACAGTGCCGCCGGCCTTCGGTTCGCCTTCGAGACGGCGGCGGCCCGCGGCGCCTCGGTGCGCGTCGTACGTGCGTGGAGCCTGCCGCCGCTGTTCACCTACAGCCCCGGCTCGTTGAAGCTGCTCGACGAGGCCGGGGGAATGGAACCCTTCGAGAAGAAGGCTCTCACCGAGGCGGTGCAGCCCTGGCGAGAGCAGTTTCCCGAGGTGCCCGTCACCGAGTACGTCGAGATGGGCAGCGCAGGACAGGTCTTGCTCTCGCTGGCCGCGCGGGCCCAGCTGATGGTCGTCCAGCGCCGCGCCGAACGCTCGGCCGTGGGATCACGGATCGGATCGGTGGCCCACGCGGTGATGCACCACGCGCCGTGCCCCGTGGCGGTTGTCCCGCACTCCTGAGCAACTGCGGGAGGCGGCCTCAGGGCGGTAACACCTGAGTGCCGGCCGCGGCTCACAGGCCGACCGCTCCGTCGATGCGTTCGCGGAGCAGGTCGGCGTGGCCGTTGTGGCGGGCGTACTCCTCGATCATGTGGATCAGCACCCAGCGCAGTGACACCGCCCCGAGCCAGGAGTCGTGGCCCTCGATGTCCAGGCCGGGCGCTTCGGTGACGAAGCGTTCGGCGAATGCCACGTCGGTGCGCCAGGCCTCCCAGGCCGCGGTGACGAGCGCGGGATCGGGCATCGCGCCGTCGAAGTCCTCGTCGGGTTCGGCCTCGGTGGAGAACCGGGGCGACGCGTCCTGCCCGGCCAGCACCTTCCGGAACCAGCGGCGTTCCACATCGGCGAGGTGCCGGACGAGTCCGAGGAGTGAAAGCGTCGAGGGCTCCACGGACCGCCGCGCCAACTCCGCACCCAGGCCCGCGCACTTGAGTTCCAGCGTCGCGCGCTGGGCCGCCAGCACGGAGACCAGCATGCCGCGTTCGTCGCCGGTGGTACGGGCGTTGAGGTGGCGGCGCTCCTGGTGCGGCGCGGTGAAGAAGTCGGCTCTTCGCTGTGGTCCGGTCATGCGCACGATTATCGGCGCCGGGCGGTGGAACTCGTCGAGGGGCGCTTCGACCAGGGGTGTTTCGGTCCCCGGCGGACTGTCCTGCCCGGTGCCCGGCGGCCTCCGACCGCGTTCAAGTCCCGTAGGCAATGGCTGTGTTGGGCTCGAACCACGGCAGTTTCGGCGTGAACTATTGACGGCAACATGTCAGTCCGGTTGACTCGCCGCCCAGCGCCGGAACCGGTTCCGGAACCGGTACCGGTCCTGGGCGCGAAGGCGCGATCCCCGTGTTCCGGGAGGCAAGTCATGGCTGTGACCATCGCCGATGTGGCTCACGCGGCCGGCGTGAGCAAGACGACCGTGTCCCGGGTGCTGAACACCCGGGGTGAGGTCGACGCGTCGACGGCAGCCCGGGTCCGCGAGGTCATCGACCGCATGGGCTACGTGCCCAGCTCGGGCGCGGTCGGTCTTGCCCGGGGCAACAGCCGGACCGTGGGCATGCTGGTGCCCTCGCTGACCTGGCCGTGGATGGGCGAGGTGCTGCAGGGCGTCGTCGACACCGTGGAGGCGGCCGACTTCGGCCTGCTGCTGTTCACCTGCAACCGGGGCACCGAGTCCGTGGCGCGCTTCACCAGCCAGGTGTCGGCGCGCGCGTTCGACGGGCTGCTCGTGGTGGAACCGGAGAACACTCTCGACATGCTGACGGCGCTGCATCGCGAGGGCCTGCCCGTCGTCCTCATCGACGACCGGGGACACCACCCGGAGTTCCCGTCCGTCACAGCCACCAACTTCGAAGGCGGGGCCTCGGCGGCCCGCCACCTCCTGGCCGATGGCCGGCGCAAGCCGATGGTGCTCACCGGGCCCGCACGGTTCGGCTGCGTACGCGACCGGCTCGCCGGGTTCCGCGCCACCTTCGCCGAGCGCGGCATCGCGCTCGACCTGGTCGTCGAGGGCGACTTCACCGAGACCGACGGCCGCGCGACCGTGCGCCGACTGCTCGCCGAGGGACGGGAGTTCGATGCGGTCTTCGCGCACAACGACCTCGCTGCGGTGGGCGTGATGGGCGCCCTGCGGGACGCCGGGATCCGCGTGCCGGAGGACGTCGCCGTGATCGGCTTCGACGACATCCCGATGGCCCCGCACACCGAGCCGTCACTGAGCACGGTCCGTCAGCCCATGCGGGAGATGGGGGAGACGGCCGCACGCATGCTCCTCACGCGCCTCGCGGGCGAGGAGATCTCGACCGCTCCCGTCGTCCTGCCGACGGAAATGATCACGCGCCGGTCGGCGCCGGCGGCCTAGCCCGCCGCCGAGCACCCCACGCACTGCCGGGCGGAGACCACCGGCAGCACCAGAGCACGTCGACGTCCGAGCTTCCGGCACCGCAGGAAGCCGACTTCGGCGAACCACGCACACCCGCACGGAGCACTGGCACCCCCAACTCCCTTAGGAGAGCCGCATGCCATCCCGTACCCCACGCACGCTCATGACCGCTCTAGCCACCCTGTCCACCCTGTCGCTGCTGGCGGCAGGACAGGCCTTCGCCGGCCCGGCGGCCGAAACCTCCGTCGCGGCCGTCGCGGCCTGGGACGCCGACCAGGCCGCTGCCGCCTACACCGCGAACCCCGCCGCGGTCACCGCCTCGGGAAGCGAGAACGCCGGCACCGCCCCGGGCCTCGCCTTCGACGGCAACGGCGCCGCCGCTGGTCGAGCCAGTTCGCGGACGACGCGTGGATCCGCGTCGACCTCGGCTCCACCCTCCGCATCGACCGGGTCGTCCTCGACTGGGAGGCCGCCTACGGCAAGAGATACGTCCTTGAGGCGTCCAAGAACGGCACCGACTGGACGCCCTTCTACACCGAGACCGCCGGCACCGGAGGATCGGTCACCGCGCACACCTACCCGCAGGAAGTCACGGGCCGCTATGTGCGGCTGCGCGGCGTCGAGCGCGCCACGCCCTACGGGTACTCGCTGTTCGCCTTCAAGGTCTACGGCGGCGAACCCGCCCCGGCCTCCACGACCCGTACGAACCTCGCCCTCAACCACCCCGCCTACTCCAACCTCTACCAGCACGCGGGCAATTCACCCGCCTTCGTCACCGACGGCGGCTGGCCCGCCGACCTCAAGGCCGACCAGACCCGCTGGTCCAGCGACTGGAACGCCAACCGCTGGGTCTCCGTCGACCTGGGCGCCACCTCGACCATCAACACCGTCGACCTGTACTGGGAGGCGGCCTACGCGGTCGACTACCAGCTCCAGGTCTCCGACGACAACGTGAATTGGCGCACCGTCTACCAGCCCTCCGCCTCGGAGGTCGCCGCCCGCCGCGCCGACGTGAAGTCCCCGGCGGACGCGGTGGGCCGCCACGACACGGTCACGCTGCCGACGCCCACGACCGGACGGTATGTGCGGATGCTCGGCAAGGAGCGCCGCTCCTTCTACAACCCGGCGCCCGCGACCGCCCAATTTGGCTACTCGCTCTACGAGTTCCAGGTCTGGGGCACGGGCGGCAGCGCCGCCGCCGCGTACCCCGCCCTGCCCGGGGAGCAGTCGGGGACCTACCAGACGACGTTCTTCGACGACTTCACAGGGGCGAGCCTGGACCGCTCCAAATGGCGGGTCGTGCGAACCGGCTACGAGATGGGCCCGGTCAACGGGGAGTCGCAGGCCTACGTCGACTCCACCAACAACATCGCCACCCAGAACGGCAGCCTCCTGCTGAAGTCCAAGTACTGCAACGACTGCACCCCGACCCCGGCCGGAACCTACGACTTCACCTCCGGCCGCGTCGACACCAACACCAAGTTCGACTTCACCTACGGGAAGGTCAGCGCCCGTATCAAGCTGCCGGTCGGCGACGGCTTCTGGCCCGCCTTCTGGCTGCTCGGCAGCAACGTCGACGATCCGTCCGTGTCGTGGCCCGCGTCCGGAGAGACCGACATCATGGAGAACGTCGGCTACGCGGACTGGACCAGCACCGCCCTGCACGGCCCGGGCTACTCGGCGGACGGCAACATCGGCGCCCGCCAGGTCTTCCCCGCCGGAGGCCGCGTGGACGCGTGGCACAACTACGCGGTGGAGTGGACCCCGACGGGCATGCGCTTCTACGTCGACGACGTGCTCGTTCAGGAGACGACGCGCAACAAGCTGGAGTCGACCCGCGGCCAGTGGGTCTTCAACCACAACCAGTACGTCATCCTCAACCTCGCCCTCGGCGGCGCCTATCCGGCGGGCTGGAACCAGGTCACCACGCCGTACTGGGGTCTGCCGCAGTCGAGCGTCGACAAGGTCGCGGCCGGGGGAGTGCAGGCCGAGATCGACTGGGTGCGCGTCGAGCAGAAGAGGTGACCCGGACCGCCGCAAGGCGGTGAAGACGGGTGCGCGCCGGGCCTCTTGACGAACGGTTGGTCCAGTCCTACCTTCCAGTCAACCGTTCAAAGACAGGGCTGAAGTTCACTCACCTGAACGTCAGCACCCCCCACTCGAGGAGCCCGGATGCTCACACGTCTTCGAACACTCGGTGTGGCCGGCGCGGTGTGCGCCTCATCGCTACTGGCCGCGCCGACCGCATTCGCCGAAGTGGAACCCGGCGGCTGGACATCCGTCTCGCCCACGTACACGGTGCAGGAGCGGGGTTGCGGCACGGTCTCCGGCCTGACGTTCACGCTCACCTGCTCCACCGCAAGCGGAGACCAGCGGGCCGAGCGGCGGTACGCCACGTACACCGGCGGCACACGGCAGTTCGAGGGCTACTTCAGGGTGGCCAGCCTCAGCGGCACCCGGATCAGCCTCAAGCAGACGTTCAACGAGTCGGCGGCGGGCCCGTACTTCATGCTCGCGGTCGAGCGCGGTGGCAGGCTCTACGCGGTCCACGGCGGCACCACGCTCTCCAGCGCGGGCACGGTCGGGGCGACGGTCCGCGTCAACACGGTTCACCAGGTGGGGACTTCGCACCGCACCTACATCAACGGCTCGCTCCAGCACACCTATGCGAGCCCGTCCGGAAGCTTCTACGACAAGTTCGGCGCCTACCGCACCGCCAGCGGCGCCGGACCGGCGACCGTCGTATGGAGCAACGTCCAGTTCTGGCGCAAGTAGCAGGCACCGTATGCGGATACCCGTACGCGTCGCAGCGCCGACAGTGCTTCTCCTGGCGCTGTCGGCCTGCCCCGCGCCACAGACGGCGGACGAGAGCGGCGAACTGCGAGCCCGCCTCACCTCACCCACGGACATCGATCTGAACTGGCAGGGGGACGACTCGGGAGTATCCGGCCAGGCGCTGGAGTTCGCGACCGAGAGGTCGGGCCCGTACACCGTTCTCCAATACCTGCCGCCGAGCACGACGACCTACCGGCACCCCGATCTGATCCCGAACACGACCTTCTTCTACCGACTCCGACCCTTCCACGGCCCGGTCTCGGCCCCGCTGACCGTCTCGCTGCCGGAGGGCGAACTGACACAAGCGGACGAGGAGTCCAGCCATGACTGGCTCCCCGCCCGCAAGGACCCGGGACGCGTCGTCCCGGGCCGGCCCCTCGGGAAATCCGGTGCGGGCGCTCCCTCCGATTTCAACGCCGTGGTCAAGCATGCGAACGGCATCCTCTTCACCTGGACGGACTGCGCGTCCGACGAAGCGGGATTCCTGCTGGAGGCCCGCAGACGGGGAAGCTCGGAATACGAGCCCCTCGTGGTCCTCGATCCCGATGTCAACTCCACGGGACTGATCACCCTGCCCGAGGAGAAACAAGCGTCCTACCGCGTACGGGCCTTCACGTACGGAGAGTTGTCGAACGTGGTCCGCCTGACCACGGGTGAATGACTCCTACGCGTTGTCGGCCCTGGACATGCGCAGGGCGAGATCCTGGAGCAGGTCGGCCGTCTTGACGTCGGTGCGTCCGGAGTCGTGGAGGTCGGCGAGTTCGGAGAAGAGGAAGGCGAAGGCGCCCACGAGCGAGATGGTGGCGGGCAGGTAGGCGTCCGCGACGGCCTGGCCGGCCTCGGCGGGTCCTGCGTCGGAGGGTACTTCGACCCTGGGGAAAACCTCCGTCACGAGCGCGCCGAGCTGGGTTTCGGTCGACTCGACCTCGGCGTCATCAGCAGCGTCGTCATCGGATTGGGCGATCCTGCGGACCATGGCGTTGGTCTCGGTGAGGACGCCGATGGCTCGCAGGATGATCTCCGTCTGTTCCATGCCGTGAGCCTAGACGGGTGATGCCCGACTGTGGCCTCGGTGTTCGGGTCGTGATGATAGACAGTGGGCGTGAACAATCTCTCCAGCTCCTGCCCGGAGCACGCCCGATGACCAGCGGCGTCGACACTCCGGACCGCCGGGGCCGCACCGGACTCGACCGGGTCGGCCGCGATCTGACCGGCAACCCGCGGATCAAGGTCCGGGACGTGACACTCCTGTCCAGCCACTGGTACGTGGAGCGCACCACGACCTTCGACTTCCAGCACGCCGACGGCACCTGGAGCACCCAGGAACGCGAAACGCACGACCGCGGCAACGGCGCCACCCTCCTGCTCTACGACACCGAGCGCGGAACCGTGCTGCTGACCAGGCAGTTCCGCTACCCCGTGTACGTCAACGGACACCCCGACGGGATGCTGGTCGAGACACCGGGCGGACTGCTCGACGAGGACGACGAACATCCCGAGGTCGCCGTACGGCGCGAGGTCATCGAGGAGACCGGGCACACGGTCGGCGAGGTCCACCACGTCTTCGACGTCTATATGAGCCCGGGCTCGGTCACCGAGCGGGTCAGCTTCTACGCCGCCTCCTACGGTCCCTCGACCCGTACGCACGAGGGCGGGGGGCTGGACGAGGAGGGTGAGGACATCGAGATCGTCGAACTGCCCTTCCGGCGGGCCCTGGAGATGATCCGCACCGGCGAGATCGCCGACGCGAAGACCATCATGCTGTTGCAATGGGCGGTTCTGGAGGGCCCGTTCAGCGAAACCCGCCCTTGACTTGGAGTGCTCTTCAAGTTCCAGACTCCCGTTCAGGCCCCGGGGTTCCGGGCCCGAACGGGAGGCGACACCATGAAGTACCGCACGATCGGCACCGACCCGAAGACCCGCCGTGAGGTGAGCGTGCTCGCGCTCGGCGCGATGCTGTTCGGCTCACTGACGGACGAGAAGACCTCCTTCGCCGTGCTGGACCGCTATGTCGAGGCCGGTGGGAACTTCATCGACACGTCCGACAACTACGCGTTCTGGACCGACGACAGCCAGGGCGGCCAGAGCGAGACCCTGCTCGGTCGCTGGCGCCGCAGCCGCGGCATCGGCGACGAGATCGTCATCGCGACCAAGCTGGGCGCCCGGCCGCTGGCCCCCGGCACCGGATACATCGACAACCCGGAGGGCCTGTCGGCGAAGGTGATCCGCGAGGCGGCCGAGCGCAGCCGGGAACGCCTCGGCGTCGACAAGATCGACCTGCTGTACGCGCACATCGAGGACCGGACCGTCGACCCGCGGGAGACCGTGGAGGGGTTCGGCGAGCTCGTCGCGGAGGGAAGCGTCGGGCTGCTCGGGGTCAGCAATCACGCCATCTGGCGGGTGGAACGGGCCCGTTCCCTCGCCGTGGCGGCGGGCCTGCCCGGTTACGAGGTTCTGCAGTATCACCACAGCCACCTGCGACCGCGTACCGACGTACCCTCCGGGCTCTTCCCGGACGGCAGCCTCGGCGGAGCGGGCGCCGAACTGCTCGGCTACTTGCGGGCCGAGCCCGGCCTCACGCTGGTCGCGTACTCACCCCTGCTGACCGGCGCATACGTACGGCAGGACAAGCCGCTGCCCGCCGACTACGACCACCCGGGAACGCCGGTCCGGCTCGCCGCGCTCCGGGACGTCGCACGGGAGACCCGAGCGAGTGTGAACCAAGTGGTGCTGGCCTGGCAGATCGGCGGACCCCTGCCGGTCATCCCGCTGGCGGGGGCGTCCTCAGTGGCACAGCTGGAGGAGAACCTGGGCGCGGTGGAGCTGGAACTGACGGCGGACCAGCGGGCCCGCCTGGACGCGGCCCACTGACGGACGGAATCCGCGGCCGGCTGATGGGCAGCGGGTCCCGGCTACTTGTCCTCGTCGCGTGGGGCCCGGCGAGTGGTGAGCAGGAGGGCGATGTCGTCGGGGCGCTCGGTGGCCTGCCGGGCCTCCGCGGTGAGCAGGTCGGCCGCGGCGGACACGGACGGGCCGCCCGTCCGGCCGCGCCGCATGGCCGCTCGGGACAGGGTCGCGCGCAGGGCTTCGACGCCCTCGTCTATGTCGGTGCCGGGCCGCTCGACCATCCCGTCCGTGTAGAGGGCCAGCACGGCGCCGGGTTCGAGCAGCAGCTCCGTCACCGGGTAGTGGGCCTGCGGGTCCACTCCGAGCACCACCCCGCCGGGCAGGTCCAGGACCTCGGTACGGCCGTCGGGGTGGCGCAGCAGGGGCTGCGGATGTCCGGCCCGAGCGGCCCGCGCGACGCCCGTGACCGGGTCGAGGCGGACGTAGCAGCAGCTGGCGAACTGGCCCGGGTCGAGGTCGATGAGCAGCCGGTTGGTGCCGCTCATCACCTCGTCCGGGGACCGGTCGCTGAGCGCGAACGCCCTTACCGCGCTGCGCAGTTGGCCCATGGTGGCCGCGGCCTGGACGCCGTGGCCCTGGACGTCGCCGATGACCAGGGCGAGTCCGTCGCCCGCCTCGACGACGTCGTACCAGTCGCCGCCCACGTCCATGCCCAGGGTGCCGGGCAGATACCGCCCGGCGGTGGTCACCAGCGGGTGCGCGGAGAGGCGGTGCGGAAGCAGTGCCTCCTGGAGACCGCGGGCGAGGGCGGCCTCGTTGTCGTAGCGCCGGGCCCGTTCCAGGGCCTGGGCGATCAGTCCGGCCAGCGCGGTCAGGACCGTACGCTCCTCGGTGCTGAAGGTACGGGAACGGTCGAAGCCCAGGATGCAGGAGCCGACCGGGCGCCCGGAGGCGATCAGCGGCAGGAAGGCCCGGGCTCCCTCCTTGGCGTCCAGTGCGATGCCGGGATAGGCGGTTGTCAGCTGTTGCATCGACTCGTAGAAGAGCGGCCGGCCACTGGTGAGCGTTTCGACTCCTGGTAGCCGGACATCGAGGGCCACTCCGTCGTAGGGGGCGAGGAAGCCCTGCGGGAAGCCGGTCTCCCAGGCCAGATACAGCCGCCGGTCCTGGAGCAGGTAGATGGCGAGCCGGCGTCCGCCGAACGCAGGCAGCAGCTCCCGCATCACCACCTCGGACACCTGGCGCGCCGTCACGGCCTCGGTCAGCGCGATGGCGAGAACGATGGGCCGGTACAGCGGTGCCGTCGTGGGTACGCCCTCCGCCGGCTCGTCGCCCTCGGCCGTCGGCGCCTCGAACGGATCGGCCTCCGCGGAGTCCGCGACCCGCCCCCTCGGCACGAGCTTGCAGGTCAGGCTGCCCGGTCCCGCGTAGATGGACATCGTGAGCCACTCACCGCCGTGACGCCCCGGTGTCTGCCCGGGGCTGTTCCCGTGCGGGCGTCTGACCTGGAAGTGCACCGGATCCGGCGACAGCAGGGACGCCGCGCAGGTGATCCTCGTACGACGGCCGGGCCAGCCAGGGCACGGCCTCCCACAGCGGCCGCCCCAGCAGCTCCGTCCGGGGCCGGCCGAGCAGCTCGGTGGCGCGCGGGTTGGCATAGGTGATCAGCCCGAGCCGGTCGAGTGCGAACACACCCTCCGGAGGAGATCCGCCGCCCGGTCCGCGGCCGGGCCGGTGCTCGGATCGACGACCACACCGCTCACCCGGTACGGCGGTCCGGGCGTCGCGTCCGAGGGCCACAGCGTCAGCAGACGCAGCCCGCCGTCCGCGTTGCGCACCGGCAGTGCGTGCGCGGGCGGGCGCCCGGCGGCCGTCTCGCGCAGCGCGGCAAGGAGCAGGCTCGGATCCTCCCGGGACAGCGTGTCGGCCAGCGCGTCCGGTGTGCCGGCGAAGCCACCCGGCGCGGTGCCGAGCAGCGCCGCCAGCGCGTCGTCCGCGGTGACCGCGCCGTCGTACGGATCCCAGGTGAACGCTCCGACGCATTGCGCGGAGGGACCGTCGGCCGGAGCCGGCACGTTCATCGGCTCGTCGTCCCACGTGACGGTCCCGGGTCCGTTCTTGTCGAGCGCCGCCAGAGCGGCACCCAGCTCGTCCGCCACGGCTGTCATCCGGTCGCGGTCCGGCAGTACCTCGGTGGCGTCCGAGGCCGAAGGGCGCAGTACCGTCAGGACGCCGAAGGACGTCGAGGCGCCCACGACGGGGACGTACAGGGAACCGAACGGGAACGGCAGCCCGGCCGCCAGCTGCGGGTACCGGCGCATCGTCTCCGTGGCATCGGTGAGCAGCACCTCCTCGCCGAGCCGATGGACGTCGGCGACGGGGAACGGCCGGTCCACATACATGCGCCACCAGGGGCGGAACAGCTGATTGGGCAGGCCCGCGAGGACCGCCATCCGGAGTAGTCCGGGTGTGCTCGAACGCAGATAGATGCCTCCCGCGAAGCCGCGGGCCGCGCGGACCGCGTCCGCCACGGCCCCGCTGAGCAGGGCGGGCAGGCTTTCCAGCGCCTGCACCTCACGCTCGGCGCTCCCAGTCATCGGTCTGCCCTCGTCCGCCCGCCGCCGCCAGGGAGGTATCACAGCAAGAATGCGCCTGACAGGCCCCTGACCGCACCTCGACGCTCTCAGCAGCAGCCCGGGGCTGCCCGAGGCTGCGCATGGCCGAGTCCAACCGTGTCCGGCCGCGCTCAGCCATGTTCAGTCATGTCCAGCGCGAAAGATACCCGGTTTGCTCGAGTACCTCGCCCAACTCGTCCCACACCACCGCTGACACGTCAGCCACCGGCGCGGGGCCCGGGGGCGAGTGTCTCGGCGGCGGTGGCCGCCACGGCCTCGGCCACCGCCGCGAGCGCGGGGGAGTCGAGTTTCCACTGCTGCCAGAACAGCGGGACGTCGATGGCCCGGTCCGGCGCGAGATTCACCAACCGCCCTGCGCGCAGCAGCGGTTCGGCCTGTACCTCGGGCACCATGCCCCAGCCCATTCCGGCCACCACGGCGGCCAGGAACCCCTCCGAGGTGGGCATGAAGTGCCGCAGCGGACTCGCGCCGCGGCCACCCGTCAGAGTGCGGACGAAACCGTCCTGGAGTCCGTCGTTGCGGTCGAAGACGATCAGTGGCGCGTCACCGATCACCTCGCGCAGCGGCACGTCCGAGAGGCCGCCGAGCCATCTGTCGCGGAAGCCGGGACTCGCCACCGGCAGGTACCGCATCCGGCCGAGAGCACGGACGGAGCAGCCCGTCACCGGGTCGGGTGACGAGGTCACCGCCGCCAGCACCTGCCCCTCGCGCAGCAGCGTCGCCGTGTGGTCCTGGTCCTCGCGGCGCAGCTCGAAGCAGAGCCGCAGCTCCTGAGGCACACGGGTGAGCGCCGGGAGGAACCAGGTGGCCAGCGAGTCGGAGTTCACCGCGATCGACAGCCGCGACGGTTCCCCGGAGCCGGTCATGCCCAGCTCGGCGTGCGCGTCGCGCTCCAACTGGGCCAGCTGGCGCGCGAAACGCACCACGACCTCGCCGGACTCGGTCGGGCGCACCGGCTTCGTCCGCATCAGCAGGACCCGGCCCGTGCGCTGCTCCAGTGCCTTGACGCGCTGGCTGACCGCCGACGGCGTCACATGGAGCGCGCCGGCCGCCGCGTCGAAGGTGCCCTCGTCGACGACGGCGAGGAGCGTGCGGACCTGGTCGAACGGCAGTTCAGTCATCACACGTGCTAATGATACGTAAGAATCTTTAGCTGTACTCTTGACGGCTGCCTTCCTAGCGTCGATGTCATGACAGACGCCCTGACCGCCGCGGCCGCCGGATTCGGCACCGGCCTCACACTCATCGTCGCCATCGGCGCTCAGAACGCCTTCGTCCTGCGCCAGGGCATCCGCCGCGAGGCGGTACTCGCCGTGGTGGGCATCTGCGCACTCTCCGACGCGGCGCTCATAGCCCTGGGCGTCGGCGGTGTCGGCACGGTCGTCGTGGCCTGGCCCGCGGCGCTCACGGCGGTCGGACTGGTCGGCGGCACATTCCTGCTCGTCTACGGATTCCTCGCCGCGCGGCGGGTGCTGCGACCCTCGGCTCTCAAGGCGGCGGCCGTGCCGGCGCACTCGCCGCGCCGCGCCGTGCTCACCTGCCTGGCGCTGACCTGGCTCAACCCGCACGTCTACCTCGACACCGTGTTCCTGCTCGGCTCCATCGCGGCCGACCGCGGCCCGCTGCGCTGGACCTTCGGGCTCGGGGCCGTCCTGGCGAGCGTGTGCTGGTTCGCGGCGCTGGGCTTCGGCGCCCGGCTGCTCAGCCGCTTCCTGGCCCGGCCGTCGTCCTGGCGCGTGCTGGACGGTCTCGTCGCCGCGACGATGACCGCGATGGGCGCCATGCTGATCGCGGGAGCCTGACAGCCGTACGCCCGGCATGGGCCGATGAGTCCGAACCCCGCCGTCACACACAACTCCCGCTCGGACATAGTGATCCCTGCAAGCGAAAGATGTAGCGAGCAACCAGGACGAGCGTGGACACGAGCAAGAGCGGTACGGACAGCGATCCCACGGCGGACGACGACACACCGGAACCGGTACGGGCGAACAGGCGCGGATGGCGCCGCTGGGCGATGGACACCCGCCCATTGCGGCGCCCGGCGTTCCGCCGGCTGTGGTCCTCGACCATCGTCACCGCCGTCGGCAGCCAGCTCACCGCCGTCGCCGTGCCCAAGCAGATCTACGACATCACCGGCTCCTCGGCATGGGTCGGCTACGCGAGCCTCGCCGGCCTGCTGCCCCTCGTACTCTTCGCCCTGTGGGGCGGCGCGATCGCCGACAGCATGGACCGGCGCAAACTGCTCCTCATCACCAACACCGGCATGGCCGTCACCTCGGTCCTCTTCTGGATACAGGCCGCCACCGGACTCGGCTCGGTGCTCGTCCTGATGGTGCTGCTCGCCCTCCAGCAGGCGTTCTTCGGCCTGAACTCACCGGCCCGCCAAGCCTCCATCGCCCGGCTGGTCCCCAAGGACGAACTGCCCGCCGCGAACGCGCTCGGCTCGACCGTCATGCAGACGGGCCTGGTCGCCGGACCGCTGCTCGCCGGCGCCCTCATCCCCGTCATCGGCCTGGCCGAGCTCTACCTGATCGACGCCGTGGCCCTGTGCGTCACCGTGCGGGCGGCTCGCAACGGCTTCCCGCGCTGCCGCCCCTCGACGGCAGCGGCGTCCGCAGGGCGCGGGCGGGCTGGCGCGAGGTCGCCGCCGGCTTCCGGTACATCCGCTGCACAAGGTGCTGCTCCTGTCCTTCCTCGCCGACATCATCGCCATGGTCTTCGGCATGCCCCGTGCCCTGTTCCCACAACTCGCGGCGCAGACCTACGCGCCCTACGGCGAAGGACTCGCGCTCGGTCTCCTCTTCGCGGCGATCCCCATCGGCGCGGTGCTCGGCGGGCTGGCGTCGGGCACTTTCTCCCGTCTGCGCCGGCACGGCCTCATGGTCATCGTCGCGGTGGCGGCCTGGGGAGCGGCCATCACCGGGTTCGGGCTGAGCAGCAGCCTGTGGGTGGCGGTGGCCTTCCTCGCCGCGGCCGGAGTCGCCGACATGGTCTCCATGGTCTTCCGCGGCGCGATCCTGCTGTCCGCCGCCACGGACGACATGCGCGGCCGCATGCAGGGCGTGTTCACCGTCGTCGTCGCGGGCGGCCCCCGCCTCGCCGACGTCCTGCACGGAACGGCCGGTGCGGCCTTCGGCGCACGCACCGCCGTCGTGGGCGGCGGCCTGCTGGTGATGGCCGCCACGCTGGTCCTGGCCACCGCGACACCGGCTCTGAGGCGTTACACGATCTGAATGCGCGGCCGCCCGAGTCGGTCATAGAGTTACCGCCATGGGGGAAACGCGACCTACCTCGGAATTCCACGCGCAGAACATCAGCGTCGAGAGCGTTGCCCGGCTGGTGGCGGCTCTGGACGCCCAGGACACCAATGACGGCGTACGACGGCTGCGTACGTGGGCGCACACCGCGGTCGGCCCGCGGCCCGGCGAGCGGGTGATCGACATCGGCTCCGGTACGGGATCGCAGTCCCAGGCGCTGGCGGCCGCCGTCGCTCCCCACGGCGAGGTACTGGGCATCGAGCCGAACCCGGGGCTCCGTATGGTGGCCGAGCAGCGCGCGGCCGCCGCCGGGAGCACCTTGGCTCGCTTCGTGGACGGCGACGCGCTCACCCTGCACCTGCCCGACTCCTCGGTCGACGTCGTGTGGTGCGAGCGCGTACTCCAGCACCTCCTGGAGCCCGAGAAGGCCGTCGCGGAAATGGCGCGAGTGCTGCGCCCCGGTGGGCGCGTAGCCCTGCTGGACACCGACTGGGCGACCACGATCCTGCACCCCGGTGACCCCGAGACCGTCGCGGCGATCACCTCCGGCGCGCTGGCCGCGGCGGCCGACCCCTACTCGGGTCGCAAGCTGGTCGGCCGGCTGACGGCGGCCGGGCTGGTCATCGACGACCGCGGATCGCAGGCGCTCCTCCAGGACCACACCTCGGTGGCATGGCCGCTGATCCGCATGCTGGGCGATTCCGCGGTACGCCGTGAACTGATCACCGAGGCGCAGCGCGACCGTCTGTACGCGGATATCACGGAGGCCGCCGAGCAGGGTGCGCTGCACATGTCCGTGACGATGTTCGGAGCGGTCGCGCACCGCCCGTCGTAGGGCTGGCGCATTGAGTGAATAAAGGCGTTTGTCGGAATACACTTGATTGTCCGTCGCCGACGGAGCGCTTTGCACTCTTCCCCTGGTATTGGGGGTGCTCGAGCAAAATGAACACGGCGAGCTACGAAGTAATTGCAGCGAGCAGCACGATGAACGCGGTCGCCGCATTCATCGGTGGCCTCATCATCGCCGGTGCCCTGGTCTGGGCCGTCCGGATGGGCATCAAGGTGCGGCGGGAAGAACCGCGGCCACCCAGCCTCGACGAGCAGACCCATCTCCCCGAATCCGGGGCGGTCCACGAAATCCGGGAGATGCGGGACGCCGACGAGGTTCCGCACGCGGCGGATGAGAGTGAGCGGCTGATGCCGTACAACATGCACGCTGCCGGGACCAAGCGGCGCGAGGACCAGAAGCGGCGGCGCTGGGAACCCGGATCCAGCGGCTCCTTCGGCGGCGGCGGTCTGGGCAGGACGTGACCCGGACCGCTTGGCAGCGGGTCGGGCCCGTCCGTCGGATCAGGCGCTAAGGGAGATCGGCCGCGGAGTCCTCCGGAGCCAGGTCGGGCCGGAGACGGAGCCACGACGGCTGACGCAGCAGCCCGGCTCTGGTTCGGGTGCTGTACCGGACTTCGCCCACCAGCCGCGGCACTACCCAGTGGGCCCCGGCCACCGGCGGGACGGTGTCGAAGGGGCAGTCCTCGGTCTCGGCGGCCCGCAGGAGCCGGGCGAGTACCGCCCGTTCGGCCTCGCTCCAGCCGGTCCCCACGCCTCCGACGTAGCGCAGCCGCCCCGCCTCGCGCTGTCCCAGGAGAAGGGCACCCGGTAGCCCCGACAGCCGCCCCTTGCCGGGAACCCAGCCACCGACGATCACGTCGAGGGTCTGTACGTTGCGGATCTTGACCCAGGCTCGTGAGCGCACCCCCGGCTCGTACACGGAGTCCAAGCGCTTGCAGACCAGCCCCTCCAGACCGTTCTCCCGCGTCGCCCGCAGGGCCGCCTCCCCGTGCCCGACGATCGCCGACGGCGTCGACCAGTACGGCCCGGCGAGGGCCAGATCCTCCAGCTCCTGTCGCCGCCGGACATAGGAGAGAGCGGTCAGGTCACGCCGCCGCAGGTACATGACGTCGAACAGGACGAGATGCGCGGGGGCCTCCACTGCCCGACGAGCCGCCTTGCCCGGAGAATCCGCCAGCCCCATACGGGACTGTAGAAGCTGGAAGTCACCCCGCCCCTGCTCGTCCAGGACCAGGACTTCACCGTCCAGAACGGCGGGAGTCCTGCCGAGCGCTCCGCCCAGCGCACGCAATTCCGGGTAGGCCGCCGTGATGTCCTCCCCCGACCGGGCGCGCAGCACGATGCCGCCGTCCCCGGGCAGATAGATCACGGCACGCTGGCCGTCGTGCTTGGTCTCGTACGCCCAGTGCGCGTCCTGCCCTGCGGGCGGCAGGGCGCCGGCGGTGGCGAGCATGGGAGCGATCCGCGGCAGTGTCACAGGTGTGTAGTCGACAGGGCTGCGGGCACCCACTCACCCTTGACGGCCCTTTCGCCTGAACGGCGCTGCCCGGCGAACCCGCGGGCCGCGCCCTACGCCTCCAGAGCCTGGGCCATCAGGGTCTGCAGACGCAGCCCGCGGTGGACATCGAGCTCGCCGGACTTTCCGGAGCGGACGGCGGTGGCGAACTCCCGGCGCAGCACGGGCCAGCTCTCCTCGTGGTCGAGTGCGGCGCCGTCGTACACGAGCTCGGCGTGCGGGCCGAACAGCTCGATCCGGGTGATGCCGCGCTCGACATTGGACTGAACTGGACAGCGAGACGCCTGGTCACAGCGCCGCTCGCGCGGCTTCGGGCGGTGCAGGTGAGCCCGATCCAACGGCGGGGGTCTCCGGTGCCCCGTACCCGCACGATGGGACCCAGGGCCGCGTCCAGCAGATCGAGAACGTGCGGCCCGAGGTCCAGCAGCGCGCCGTGTTCGAGACGCCAGGCGGTCGCGAAGTCGCCGCCCAGGAAAGCGCCGTGCAGCCAGCAGGCCCGCGCTCCTACGGCGTCGACGCCTTGGGCGGCTGCCAGGAACCGCCGGGTGGCCGGGTTGTAACGGCTTGTCAGGACCAGCTGGGAGACGACGCCGGCCGCGTCGACGGCATCCACGAGGCGTTGCGCCGACGGCAGGTCCAGCGCGAGCGGCTTCTCCAGGAGGAGCGCCTTGCCCGCTTCCGCGGCACGGCATGCGAGCTCCGCCTGAACGGAGGGCGGAACCGCGAAGGCGACCGCTTCGCAGCTGTCCAGCAGGTCCTCGAAGCGCGCGGCGACATCGGCGCCGTAGGGTGCGGCCGTCTCGCGGGCCGCCTCGGCGCGGCGCGCCCACACCGCGGTCAACTGCGTCTCGGGCCCGGCGGCAAGTACCCGCGCGTGCACGGCGCGCGCCCATGGTCCGGCTCCGACGAGGCCGACCTTGACCGGTGCATGGGACCAGGGAAGCGAGGCGTCGGTCACGAGAAGTCTCCTTTTCGGTGTGGGCGGATCAACTTCACCACGTTGACCGCCGCTTCGACCAGGAGTGTGCCGGCGGGCGGGACGGCTGACGTCCCTGCGCTGTGTCCGGTCAGGAGCCGGACGTCACGCCAATTCACCGAGCTCCGCGTGCTCATTCATGCGCGGGGCGCACGACAGGCCCGCTCGCGCCTCTGTCGGTCACTGCGTGTCCCACGTCATCATTCGGTGCATGAATCCCACACAGGACAAACCAGGCTCCGCGGACGACTCGGGGCTGCCCGCATTGCCGGAGGACTGGCAGCGATGTCTGGCCGTGGCCGCACACCCGGACGACATCGAGTACGGGACCGCGTGCGCCGTCGCCCGCTGGACGGCACAGGGCAAACAGGTGACGTATCTGCTCGCGACACGAGGTGAAGCCGGCATCGACAGCATGCACCCGGACCAGGCGGCGCCCTTGCGGGAGGGGGAGGAGCGGGCCGGTGCCCGTCAAGTCGGGGTCGACACAGTTGAGTTCCTCGATCACCGTGACGGTGTCGTCGAGTACGGGCTCCCGCTACGCCGCGACATCGTGCGGGCGATGCGCCGCCACCGGCCCGAGGTCGTGGTGACCGGAGCGTTCACCGTGCGCATGATCGGCGGCATCACGAACCAGGCGGACCACCGAGTGGTTGGCCTGGCCACGCTGGACGCGGCACGCGACGCGGGAAACCGCTGGATCTTCCCGGAACTGGCCGACGAAGGCCTCGAACCCTGGAATGGAATCCGGCTCGTGTGCCTCGCCGGCCCCCAACAGCCCACCCACGGTGTCGACGTCACGGGCGAACCCCTCGAACGCGGGATCGCCTCGCTCGAGGCGCACGCCGAATACACCAAGGGCCTCGGCGCCGGGGCCTTCGAACCGCGCCCGTTCCTGACCTGGGCGGCCGGAATGGGCGGCCCGGCTCTCGGCGTCGAATCCGCAGTCCTCTTCGACGTCCACCAGCTCATCCCCGACGGGCCGCCGCCCTGGGTATGAGACCTCTGCTTTCGTGAGCCGACTCA